>JBIKWJ010000001.1:0-252952 GCA_044356325.1 Minisyncoccia bacterium
GAGCAATATATACCGCATCAAAAAATAATGATGGAAGAATAAATATAAATATGGCAGAGACATTGCCATCATTTAGAACTTGTCCAACAGGCTATATCCGAGTACCTGGAAATAGTCTTTATCAAACCAAAGACTTTTGTGTAATGAAATATGAAGCCAAGGCAGTAAGTACCACAGATACCACAACAGGACTCGACGATCCCGAGACAGGATTTAACACCATCGACAATAATGATATAGCCACGACAGCCGCCAATAACCGGGCTATCGCCAGTGTAGCAAGTGGATATCCAATAGCAAATATAAGTCAGACCACAGCCGCCAGCTATTGTAGTACAGCAGGAGCAAGCCTTATAACCAATGCCGAATGGATGACCATAGCAAGGAATATAGAGGCCCAATTAAGTAATTGGACCACAGGAACAGCAACCTCCAGTGCCATAGGAACAGGAGGACTGTATAGAGGACATAGTGATACGAGCCCAAATACAGCATTAGCAGCAGGACCAGATACTGATGGGTATATAGGGACAGGACAAAGTGGATTCAGTATAGAGAGGAGAACCCATACTCTTAGCAATGGAGAGATAATATGGGACTTATCTGGAAATGTATGGGAATGGACAAATGATACCATAATGGGAGTAAATAAACCAACAGGAGGTTCTGAATTTACAGCTATGACAGGATATGGAAGTTTAAGCTATGATTTAATCAGACCAAGTAATACCTGGAATAGTACACAGAATATGGGGCAATACTTTGTAGGAAGCACTACAGGAGGACCTTTCGCCTTCCTCCGCGGTGGTGATTGGACTCCTAATTCCACTGATGCAGGGGTCTTTACTCTGGATCTTACTCATACTCCATCCTTTACGTACAGCAGTATTGGTTTCCGTTGCGTCCTTCGCTGAGGGCTTTAAGCCCCCCTCCCCTGATTTAGTTTGGGAGGGGGTAAATCAGCAAAATTTTTAGATAAAGATTATATGTTAGTAGCGGAGGTCTTATCCCTCCATTGTGTTTTGTAATCGTAGGGGCGACCTTTCAGTCGCCCGAAATAATTCTTATGAAACACAGGCGACTTTAAGGTCGCCCCTATATAAGGATAATAGTGGAGGGATACTCCGCTACGAAAGCATAACTTATCTACTATCTCCTCATCTCATACAACATATTGACCGAGTTGTGAAATCTTGCTATACTATAATCTAGTTGGCCTTGTCGTCTAGTCCGGTCAGGACGCCAGGTTTTCATCCTGGTAACACGGGTTCGAATCCCGTCGAGGCTACCAATTACTGCTCCTGTGGTGAAACTGGATATCACTACGGTCTTCGGAACCGTCATTCGGGGTTCGAACCCCTGCGGGAGCACAGATAGAAGGAATATGTCAGTGACATATTCCTATAGGGGTTCGAAAGTCGGAGCCTGGTGTGAGTTTGCCTGAAAGGGGAGGCGAACACGGCGAGACGGGGTCGCGAGAATTTACCGTCAGGGAAATTACTTGTGACCGAACCCCTGCGGGAGCACAGATAGAAGGAATATGTCAGTAACATATTCAATATATGAGTTGTGTGGGGGTTACCTTATAGTCGCCCGTATTCCACCCCACCGTCTAGCGACGGCACCCCTCAAGAGGGGAATATATAAAAATGTACTGTACGAAAAATTCCCCTCTTGAGGGGTGGCTCCTCTCATACTTTTGTTTGGGAGGAGCCGGGGTGGATAAAATATGAACTTGAAGTCTATCCACCCCCGCCTTACAGGCTCCCCCCTCCAAATGGGGACAAAAATACAGCTTCTCCCAAAGTCTTGTAATGAAGCCTCTTACCTTGTACATACCCTTGACTTTATACCTAAAATGGGGTATAATATTTGCAACGGATGAGTGATGACACGTGAGAATTTATTGGATTGGCTATCAAATAATGACGATACAGATACATATTGCTTAGTACAAAAGAAAGTAATGGATTTACCATTGCTTATTTTGTGCGTTTATAAGTAATTCCGAATAAGTCCTCATCAAAGCACTATTAGATTAAGTATATGCATATGGCAAAAAATCAGAGAGTTTTCTTTAAGCCCACTATTGATCTAGAATTACCAAATCTTATAGAGCCACAATTAGCTTCATATAAATGGTTTTTACAAGAAGGGCTTCGTGACCTCTTCGAGGAACATTATCCCGTACTTGACTGGACAGGTAGCGAATATCGATTAGAATTTGTTGGATATCGATTGGATGAGCCAAAACTTTCTGAAGTACAATCTCGCGTAAAGAATATTACCTTTGAGGCTCCTCTTCGAGCTAAAATTACTCTGATTAATAATACAACTAATAAGAAAATTACCCAAGAAGTATTCTTGGGAGATGTTCCTCTTATGACGGAGCGAGGAACATTTATTATCAATGGGACGGAGCGAGTTATTATTGCTCAAATTTTGCGTTCCCCTGGAGTATTCTTTACTGAAAATATTTCTCGAGATAAAAGATATTTTGGAGCCAAGCTTATTCCTACTCGTGGAGCTTGGATTGAAATTGAAACTGATGGTACTGGAGTAATGTGGGTAAAAATTGACCGTAAGCGTAAAGTTGCTCTTACTTCTCTTTTGCGCGCCTTTGGACTCGGTAAGGATAAGGATCTTATTTCAACTTTTGCTGATGTTGATACAGGTAAAGTAAAATTTATCAGAGAAACTATTACAAAAGATGCTGCTCGTGACCAAAAATCAGGATTTGTAGAAGTGTATCGAAGAATTCGACCAGGGGATTTAGCAACAGATGATAATGCTCGGCAATTAATTGAAGGAATGTTCTTTAATTTTAGTCGATATGATCTTGGTAAAGTTGGGCGATACAAGGTTAATAATCGATTAGGTGTTGACTTAACTGAAGATCCAAAGCATAGAATTTTACAAATTGATGACTTTATTAAAATTGTAAAAGAAATTATTCGTCTTAATAATGATACTCAGGCTATGCCCGATGATATTGATAATCTTAGCAATCGACGTATTCGATTAATTGGAGAATTAGTACAAGAGCGAGCTCGAGTTGGATTTGCTCGAATGGAAAAAATTGTAAAAGATAGAATGAGTACTGCGGACCCTCAAACTATTACTCCTACTAGTGTAATTAATGCACGTCCTCTCGTAGCTGCTATTCATGAGTTTTTCTCTTCAAGCCAATTGTCTCAGTACATGGATCAAATTAATACATTATCCGAATTAGAGCATAAGCGAAGAGTGTCTGCTCTTGGACCAAATGGACTTGCTCGAGACCGAGCTGGATTCGAGGTTCGAGATGTTCATCCTACTCATTTTGGACGTATTTGTCCTATTGCGACACCGGAAGGTCCAAATATTGGACTTATTGGTCAATTAGCTACTTATGCTCATATTAATGAATATGGATTCTTGGAAACTCCATTTAGAAAAGTAGTAAAAGGAAAAGTTACTGATGAAGTTGTATTTTTTGATGCCGCTGAGGAGAAAAAATATGTTATTGCATCTGCAGTGGTAGATTTAGATGATAAGGGACTGATTATCAATGAGCGAGTTATTGCTCGTAGAGATAGTAATGTAATTATTGTTGAGCGAGATGAAATTGAATTTATCAATGTATCTCCAAAACAATTAATTTCTGTATCTACATCTCTTATTCCATTTGTGGAGCATAATGACTCTGCTAGAGCTTTGATGGGCTCAAACATGCAGAAGCAGGGAGTGCCTTCTATTATAAGTGACTCTCCAATTGTAGGAACTGGTATGGAGCGAGATGCTGCTCGATATAGTGGTCAAATTATTGTAGCCCCTGAAGATGGAATTATTATTGAGGCTGATGCTGCGCATATTCTCTTTGAGGCAACTAAGTCAAAGAAGAGAACTTTATTCGAATTGACTAAATTCTTAAAGTCTAATGCATATACAAGCGTTAATCAAAAAATTCGATGTATTCCTGGACAAAAAGTAACAAGAGGCGATCTTCTTGCTGATGGTTCATCTATGCAAAATGGAGAATTAGCTCTTGGACAAAACTTGAGAGTAGGATTTATGTCTTATGAAGGAAATAATTTTGAGGATGCTATCATTCTCTCAGACAGACTAGTAAAAGAAGATGTATTTACTTCAGTTCATATTGAAGATTTCTCAATAGATGTCTCAGATACAAGACTTGGAGAAGAACAAGTTACTCGAGATATTCCTAATGTTTCAGAGGAGCGCCTAAAAGATTTGGATGCTGAAGGTATTGTAAGAATTGGAGCTACTGTAAAGCCAGGAAATATTCTTGTTGGGAAAATTAGCCCTAAAGGAGAGACTGATTTGACAGCAGAAGAGCGATTGCTTCGAGTAATTTTTGGTGAAAAATCTCGAGAAGTAAAAGATTCTTCTCTCAAAATGCCAAATGGTCATCAAGGAAAAGTTGTAGAAGTGAGAATATTTACTCGAGCAAATGGAGATAAACTTCCTAGTGGAGTTATCAAGAGAGTTCAAGTAAGTATAGCTCATCTAAGAAAAGTAAGCGTTGGAGACAAATTAGCTGGACGACATGGAAATAAAGGAGTTATTGCAAAAATTCTTCCTCAAGAAGATATGCCATTCTCAGCTGATGGAACTCCACTAGATATTTTGTTAACCCCACTTGGTATTGCATCCCGTATGAATCTTGGTCAAGTATATGAAACTCATCTTGGACTTGCAGTATCTGCTCTTGGACTAAAAGTTGCAAGCCCAGCCCTTGATGGAGTAAGTCTTGATAAGATTAAAGAATTACTTCGAGAAGCAAATCTTCCTGAAGATGGAAAAGTTCAATTATATGACGGAAAAACTGGAGATGCTTATCTTGAAAAGACTACAGTTGGAGTTATGTATGTGATGAAATTAAACCATTTGATTGAAGATAAGCTTCATATGCGATCTACTGGTCCTTATTCTCTTATTACTCAGCAACCTCTAGGAGGAAAAGCTCAAATGGGAGGCCAGAGACTTGGAGAAATGGAAGTATGGGCATTCGAAGGATATGGGGCTTCTCATATGCTTCAAGAAATGTTGACCATTAAATCTGATGATGTGATTGGACGATCTCGTGCCTATGAGTCAATCATTAAGGGAGAAAAAATTCAAGCTCCATATATTCCTTCATCATTCCATGTATTGGTAAATGAATTAAAGGGACTTGGAATTAATGTTGCTCTCAAGAATGCCAAGACAATAGTTGAGTCAGACGAAGAATAATCATCATTTAATACGATATCTCTATGAATAATCAAATCACCCCAAACAATGAGAAAGAGACTATATCTATGAATGTAGTTGACTTCGATTCTATACAATTAACCCTGGCTTCTCCTGAAGATATTCTTGCATGGTCATCTGGAGAGGTTACTAAACCTGAAACTATCAATTATCGAACTCAGAAAGCTGAGAAAGATGGTTTATTCTCAGAAAAAATCTTCGGACCTGTAAGAGATTATGAATGTTCTTGTGGAAAATATCGACGAATTCGATATAAGGGAATTATTTGTGATAAATGTGGAGTTGAAGTTACCAAATCTTCCGTTCGAAGAGAGAGAATGGCTCATATTGAACTTGCTATTCCGGTTGCACATATTTGGTTTTTACGAAATATTCCAAGCCGAATTGCTTTAATCTTAAATCAAACATTAACAGATGTTGAAAAAGTAGTATATTATTCTAGCTATATTATCACAGAAGTTGATGAGAATCTAAAAAAAGATTATATCAAACAAGTGGAAGCAGAATATAAATATAAGCTTAATGATTTAGGTGTTGGTGGTAATGATAGTGATCAGGCTTTACAAGAATTACTGGACTCCAAGCAACAGGCTTTAGATTTTCTTGCTACTCTTGAGAAATGGAATATTATTTCAGAAATTGATTATCGTTTGATGTCAATGAAATTTGCTCCTGTATTCAAGGCTGCAACAGGTTCAGCTGTACTTCGTACTATTTTTGCTGGAATTGACCTGGAGGCAGAACTTAAGAATTTAGAAAAAGAATTAGAAGTTGCTGATGGGCTCAAAGCTCAGAAAATTATCAAGAAAATTCGATTCCTTGGAGGATTACATCAAGCTAATGTTCGGCCAGAATGGATGTTCCTTACTCATCTTCCAGTTATCCCACCAGACCTTCGGCCAATGGTAGCTCTTGATGGAGGAAGATTTGCAACTTCAGATCTTAATGATTTGTATCGACGTGTAATTAATCGAAATAATCGATTAAAGAAATTGATGTCACAAAGAGCTCCTGAAGTAATTGTGCGTAATGAAAAGAGAATGTTACAAGAAGCAGTGGATGCCCTTATTGATAATTCAATGAGAAAGGGTCAATCAACTACAGTAGCTTCAACAGGACAAAAGAGAGTTCTCAAATCTCTTGCCGATTCTCTTAAAGGAAAGCAAGGGCGATTCCGACAAAATCTTCTTGGAAAGCGTGTAGATTATTCTGCTCGATCAGTAATTGTTGTTGGACCTAATCTTAAAATTAATGAGTGTGGAATTCCAAAAACCATGGCACTCGAATTATTCAAACCATTTATCATCAATCGATTAATAGAAGATGAATTTGCACATAATATTCGAAGTGCAACACGATTAATTGAACAAGGATTAGATATTGTTTGGGATATTCTTGATGAAGTTATTGAGCATCGATATGTTCTCTTGAACCGAGCACCTACTCTTCATAGATTGAGTATTCAAGCTTTCAAACCAGTCTTGATTGAAGGAAAAGCTATTCAATTAAGTCCTATGGTATGTAGCCCCTTTAATGCTGATTTCGATGGAGATCAAATGGCGGTACATGTACCTTTGTCTGAAGAGGCTGTACGAGAAGCGGGAGAGTTAATGATATCTGATCATAACTTGATTAAACCATCCGATGGAAGTCCTTCTTCAGCACCATCACAAGATATGGTATTGGGAATTTATTATACCACCGTTACTGATGAGAGTGATAAACCTGTTCAAGTATTCAGAACCTTTGATGAAGCTGTGACTGCTTATGATCATAAGCAACTTGCTCTAAGAGAATTAGTAGAAATTCGAAATGAAGCAAAAGTTGGAAATACTCCAATCAAAACAACCGTTGGGCGAATTTCATTTAATGAAATATTGCCAGAAGGATTTGAGTATGTAAATGAAGTAGTTGGTAAAAAACAGCTGAAGAATCTCTTGAATAAAGCTTTATATGAATTCACTCAACCACAAGTAGGAGAATTCTTAGATAGACTTAAGAAATTTGGATTTGCTGAAATGACTCGATCAGGATTATCTTGGGCTATTAGTGACTTCACCGTTTCTGATAAAAAAGATAAGCTTATTACCAATGCACAAAATAGTGTTGAGGAGGTAACCAATCAATTTGAAGATGGATTATTGACTGAAAAAGAACGCTATGCACAAATTGTAGATGTATGGAGCAAGGCTTCTATCGAAATTGGAGCATTAGTACGATCAGAAGTTGATGTAAACGGACCGGTATTCTCTATGATTGATTCAGGAGCTCGAGGATCTTGGGGACAATTAAATCAGATGGCAGGAATGAAAGGACTGGTGGTATCACCATCAGGAAAAATTATTGAAACTCCGATTACCTCTAGTTTCCTCAAGGGTCTTACTGAATTAGAATATTTCATCTCTACTCATGGAGCTCGAAAAGGACTTGTAGATACCGCTTTGAAGACAGCTACATCTGGATATCTTACTCGAAGACTCGTCGATGTAAATCAGGATATTGTGGTAAAAGAATCAGATTGTGGAGATACAACTGGACTCGTATTATCACGTAGGGATGCTGAAGAAGCAGGAGATAGCTTTACCAATTTCATATTCGGAAGAAAAACTGTAGATGATATTGTGAACCCTGAGACCAAGAAAACAATTGTGAAAGCAGGAGAGTTCATTACTCATGCTGAAGCTGAAATTATTGATACACTTGGTATTGATAATGTAAGAATTCGAAGTTTGGTAAGTTGTAAAACCATTCGAGGAGTATGTCAATCTTGTTATGGAATTGACCTTGGGCGTAATGCAATTGTAAAAATTGGAGAAGCAGTAGGAATTGTTACTGCTCAAGCTATTGGAGAACCTGCAACACAGTTAACTATGCGTACTTTCCATCAAGGAGGTTCAGCTGGAGCTGCTGATGTTACCAAGGGACTTCCAAGAGTAGAAGAAGTCTTCGAAGCTCGTAATCCAAAAACTCAAGCTATGATGTCAACTGTAGCTGGAACCGTAGTAGATGTGATTGAAACAGCTGGAGAAATTAGAATTAAGATTAAAACCGATGATTCTAAAGAAGCTAAGAAGTCAAAAGCAGATATCAAGGAACTTGTGGCTGACCCCGTAGTAGATATTGTTCTTGTGAAAGTAGGAGATACTGTTGAAGTAGGACAACCAATTACAGAAGGACATCTTGATCTTGAAAAACTCTATAAGCATGCAGGTATTGATACTTTAACTCGATATATTATTCAGCAAATTCTTGAAATTTATAATTCTCAAGGAGCTGGAATTGCTATTAAGCATGTTGAGATGATTGTAAGACAAATGACTTCACGATATATGGTAACTGAACCAGGAAAATCTAGTTATTTGAAGGGACAAACTATTACACGTGATCAACTTCTTGAATTCAATCGATTCACCGAGAATAAAGATGATTTGATACAAGTAGACCCTCTATTGCAAGGTATTACCAAAGTTGCTCTTAATACTGAAAGTTTCTTATCAGCTGCATCTTTCCAAAATACCACCAAGGTATTAATTGATGCTGCCTTATTTGGAAAAGAAGATCATTTGAGAGGGCTGAAAGAAAATGTCATTATCGGAAGACTTATCCCAGCAGGAACTGGATTCGAAACCGAGCGATAATATTTTGCAGAATATGTTTTCTGATGTATACTAGTACTATACATAGGATTAAAATAAAAAGATAATGAATCGAAAAGCCATTATTATTTGGGGAATTGTAGGTATAATAGCCATTATTGGTATTATGTTGACCTATATTCTTCTTCGTAATAATGGCTCTTCTGATAGGGTAAATACTACTTCACAGAATCAAAATGAGGAATTAAATCAACTCAACACTGATCCAAACACCAATATATCTGAGGGGTCAGAAAATAGAGAAGGGAGTGGAGACTACTATTATTGGAGTATTATGCCAACCAAATTACAATCTAAATTTTTGACTCCTAGAGAGAATTCAAATTTAGATTATTTTTACTCTAAAGATTTAGGAATTGCTTTTTCGTATGAAGTAGTCGCTATTGCCTCAGACAAATATATTGCAGTCTCTCCTGAAGATAATAAGATATACTTACATATTCTTGATACTCTAAAAGACTCAGGTCAATCAATAGAAATTATTACTATAGACTCAGACAAGAGATTTAATACTATTCCAGACATTATTGCCACTCAACTATTAACCCCAGCACAGAATAACAATTGTCAAGTAACAGAAAAAGATGCGAGGTATAGTGTTATTGCTAAAGATACTAAAGTAAAAGATTCAACCTCAATTTGTGGTAAATATGCTAAGGGAAATAATAGATTCTTTATAAAACCTCAAGAAGAGGGGACTGCAACCAATAAATTAGTATTTGTGACTGCAGGGGATAAGGAGCTTAGTTATGATGGGAGTAATAACGGTAAATTCTGGTATCAGTCTGTAGTTGTAGAGTAAGCTTTGACAAAACTTGTGTTTTAGTATATAATTCTACAAGACTGTGCGCCGATATAGCTCAGTTGGTAGAGCGCACCCATGGTAAGGGTGAGGTCATCAGTTCAATCCTGATTATCGGCTCCCCAAACTATATAATGATATTACTATGAGTCAAGAGAATTTAATCAAATTACAATGTACTGAAACCGGTAAAATTGGTTATTATACGCGTAAGAATAAGAAGAAAAATACTGAAAAATTAGAGTTAAAGAAATTTAATTCTGATTTACGGCGACATACTCTTCATCGAGAAATGAAGAAATAATACATCTAATAAAAAGGAGCTAATTAGCTCCTTTTTATTTTTGGCAAGATTTGCATATACCCTGTATTTCAAAGGAATGAGATATAGGCTTTCCAATATGAGAAATTGAGCTTAATAGGGGATCAATGAGGCATTCATCAATATCAATGATAGTATTACATTCAGAACAAGTAAAATGATGATGATGAGGTAAAAATTGAGATGATAATTCATAGGAAGTGGCCTTTTCTCTATAAATAGCAACTATTAATTGAATGCTATGAAGTTTTTCTAGAATACGATGAATTGTGGATAAGTCAATTGATTTATGATTATTTTTTAATTGAGTATAAATAGTTTTAGCTTCTATAGGAGTTTTGCTCTTAATGATAATATCAATAACAGCTCTCATATGCTGAGTTAAGCGAATATGCGACTTTTGAATATAGGTATATATCTTGTCATTAATAGACATAGAATAAAATTATTGGCAGGCACAGTAGGAATCGAACCTACGACGATGGTTTTGGAGACCATTGTTATACCATTTAACTATGCACCTAAGTTATTACATTATACCTATAAACTCCTATTTTTGCAATATACTGTCCTCCTTCGGAGAAGGTGGATAGAGCTTATTTTTGTATTTTATCCCCCCCACCCTATGGGCACCCCTCAAGAGGGGAATTTTTCGTACAGGACATTGGTATATATTCCCCTCTTGAGGGGTGGTCACTCTCATACTTTTGTATGGGAGTGGGCGGGGTGGACAGAAAAGTGAGGAATATATTATTGACATCAAAACAGATATTTGATACTATTAGATAGTAGCTATACATACAGCGGGTATCGTATAAGGGCTAATTATCTCTGCCTTCCAAGCAGATGATGAGGGTTCGAATCCCTCTACCCGCTCATTCATAAATAGTAAAAAATTAAAATGAGATATAAATATATACTATTATCTATAACTTTACTTATAGTATCTTACTTTGTATTTACTACAAATACTCTTGCCCAAGTAACTTATCAATCCTATACTAATTTCCCTGGAGCGGGTAGAATTAGTAATTTGTGTCAACTGATTACTGCTCTTTGGTATCTTGGATTTGCAACTCTCTTTACTGCGGTACTTGGTATGTTTATATATGGAGGATATATGTATGTAACAGCAGGAGTAAATGCAGGAAAAGTTAATCAAGCCAAAGAAATCTTTACTAATACCATCACTGGACTCATTATAGGACTTTCTATATTTATTATCATTAATGTTATTAATCCAGGATTATTACAAGGGAATTGTAGTATTTCCTCCCCTGGAACAGGAGGACAAACTCTGGGAGGACAATCAGGACAATCTGATATTCAACCAAAGCCAGGAGAAAGTGTTTTTCCGATAACTGGTGTTTATCAATGTCCTGGTCCACGAACAAGCTTTGGTAATGCAAGGGGTAGATTACACGCCGGAGTAGATCTTACTCCTCCCTTAAGTACAGTTTCAGATGCTCAAGCCTTACAACTTCCTATATTAGCATTTAGAGACGGTACAGTTAATGAGGTAGGAGGTGGATTTGGAGTTGTTGGGATAGATCATGGCGGTGGATTAGAAACCAGATATGTACATAATAGCAAAATATTTGTAACTAAAGGGCAAAAAGTACAAGCTGGACAAGAAATAGCTAAAATGGGTGATGCTGGTAGTCCAGGAGTGATCCATGCTCACTTTGAAGTATATCAAAACAATAATCCTGTAGATCCAGCACCTGTAATATTTGATTCTGGTAAAAATCCAGACCCATCAAAAGTTAAAACTACTGGTAGTCCAAAATGTATTGGACAAAATTCATAAATCATTATTTGAATTTTCCCCAAAATCAGCGTATACTATAAAGATAGATTAAATGATAGAAAATAGTATATATGACTTTTTTACAAAAAATATTTGGAGATCCAAATGCAAAAACATTATCCAAAATTCAACCAATTGTAGACCAAATTAATTCTCTAGAAAATACCTATAAAGATAAATCTGATGAGGAAATAAGAGCAGAAATCACAAGGCTCAAATCAGAAGTACAAGATAAAGGTATTCATCTCGATGAAGTTCTTGTTCCTACTTTTGCACTTGTAAGAGAAGCTTCTCGCCGTACTCTTGGGCAGAGACATTTTGATGTACAGTTAATTGGAGGTATTGTATTGCATCAAGGGAAAATTGCTGAAATGAGAACTGGAGAAGGTAAAACCTTAGTAGCTACATTGCCAACGGTACTCAATGCCCTTACAGGACGAGGAGTACATGTGGTAACAGTAAATGATTATCTTGCAAAGCGAGATGCAGTTTGGATGGGACAAATTTATAACTTTTTAGGTTTATCTCTTGGTATTGTTACAGGAGAGGGAGCATATCTCTATACTGAAGTTCCTGCAGAGGATAAGGAGAGAGATGAAAAAGGTTCTTATGAAGTAGAACAAGAATTTTTGATAGAGGTAAGTCGAAAAGAGGCATATGCTGCTGATATTACCTATGGGACTAATAATGAATTTGGTTTTGATTATTTGCGCGATAATATGGCGACTTCCAAGGAGTCTATGGTACAGCGAGAATATTATTTTGCAATAGTTGATGAGGTAGATAGTGTTTTGATTGATGAGGCAAGAACTCCTCTTATTATTTCAGCGCCTGATGTAGAGTCTCCAGCTTTATATAAAACATTTGCGAGTCTTGTACCTACTCTCAAGCCAGAAAAAGATTATACCGTAGATGAGAAAATGCGTACCGTGAATATTACAGAATCAGGTATAGATAAAGTTGAAAAATCTCTCAATATTACTAATATTTATGAGGAAAAAGGTTTAGCTTTTGTGCATCATTTGGAACAAGCTCTCAAAGCTCAAGCTTTATTTCATCTTGATAAAGAATATGTAGTAAAGGATGGAGAAATTATTATTGTGGATCAATTCACCGGTCGTATGACTCCAGGACGGCGTTATTCGGAAGGACTACATCAGGCTCTTGAGGCGAAAGAAGGAGTTACTATACAACAAGAATCTAAGACCTTGGCAACTATTACCTTACAGAACTATTTCCGTATGTATGATAAGTTAGCTGGTATGACCGGAACGGCTGTTACCAGTGCTGAGGAATTGCATAAAGTATATAATCTTGATGTGGTCATAATGCCAACCAATAAAGAAATAAAGAGACAGGATTTAGCTGATGTAGTCTATAAAAATGAGAAAGCCAAATTCACTGCTATTGCAAAAAAAGTAAAAGAGGTGTCTGAGTTAGGACAACCAGTATTGCTTGGTACGGCTTCTATTGAAAAAAGCGAAGAGCTTGGTAAGGTTTTTGATAAATTCAAGCTCAAATATACTATTTTGAATGCAAAACAGCATGAGGCAGAAGGTCTTATCATTGCTGATGCAGGGAAACGTGGAGCTATTACTATTGCAACCAATATGGCAGGGCGAGGAGTCGATATTAAACTGGGAGGAGCCAATGCTACGGAAGAAGAAAAACAAGCAGTATTAGAGCTTGGAGGATTATATGTGATTGGAAGTGAAAGGCATGAAGCTCGTCGTATTGATAATCAGTTAAGAGGTCGCTCTGGTCGGCAAGGTGAGGCTGGTATTACTCAATTTTATCTTTCTCTTGACGATGAGATTATGCGGATTTTTGGAGGAGATAGAATTAAGTCTCTGATGGAGAGATTCAATTTTCCTGAAGATGAGCCAATTGAAAATGTTCTTATTGCAAAATCTATAGAGGGAGCTCAGACCAAAATTGAAGGGTTTCACTTTGATTCTCGTAAACATTTACTCGAATATGATGATGTTATCAATAAACAGCGAGAAATTATCTATAAAAAGAGACGAGACATTCTTTTGAATCAAATAGATATCAAATCACAAACTTCAGAGTTAATTCGAGAAAATATCTATAAAATTGTATCATTTTACACTACTATTGAAAGTACTCGAGAATGGGATTTGAATGCAATTGTAGAGGATATTCAAGGACTTATTGGTAATACCATTGATTTTAATTCTACTCTAGAGAATATTCGAGATCAAGAAGGTACTATAGAAACTAAAAAACAAGCTATTATTGATACCTTAGTAAATACTATTGAGAGTATTCTTTCAAAGCGATTTGAATCAGTTAGTGATGAGCAATATCAGGGAGTATTGAACTCAATATATATTCAAACAATAGATAATCTTTGGATGGAACATCTGGAGGTAATTGATTATCTAAAAACGGGAATTCGACTCCGAGGTTATGCGCAAAGAGATCCTCTTATCGAATATAAAAATGAGGCCTTTATGTTATTTGAAAAACTATTAACCTCAATTCGAGATAATTATATCAATACGATTTTGAGAATTGAGCCAACTCCTCAAACAGCTCAGAATATATCTATTCCAAGCCCTATGGAAGAATCTCTGCCCCGAGTAGGCCGCAATGATCTTTGCCCTTGTGGAAGTGGAAAAAAGTATAAAAAATGTCACGGTAAATAATATAATATCACAAATATGAAAAACTGGTTAAATAAAAACCCAAAGCTCATATTCCCAATAGGATTATTCCTATTTCTTGCAATAGGAGGCTCATATACATATTTTATTCTCCTTGAGAAGCCAGATAGTAAAGTTACTGATTTCAAATCCTGTGTCGACTCGAATAAGGGTAAAATTCAAGAAGTAATTCCACCTCGATGCCTATACGATGGTAAAACATATACCGAAGAAGTTGCGACAAAACCAGATGACACGAATCCAAATGGTGAGGGAATAAATCTCGACCTCCCAGAAATTGAAAAAGCTCCAATTGAAGCTTGGTTAGAGAAAAATAATTATAATCAATATGGTGATAGTATAGATACTATGTATACAGGAGGAACTCCATTATTTGATGAGTCTAAGGGAACATATATCAAATTATATGATTATTTACTTAAAAAATATCCAACAAAACCTTGGTTAGCTAATATTGAAATTGTAAATTTACCCCAAACTGAAGTCAAATCATTTACCACAGTAAAAAAATGGCTCAATTTTACTGACCCTAATTTTGAATTACAATATCCTGATTTTGTACAAGTAGCTAATCAAAATGGATATCCAGTCAAATTCACTGGTGAAGAGGGATTTGAATTTGTTATTTATGTAGATAGTAAAGCCCCGCAATATGACTCTGGTACTTGTGAGAAAAAAGAGGATGTAGATGCCCTGGGAGTATATTTGTGCTATAATAAAACAAAAGCATATCAAGAATTATATCAAAGAATATTAGATTCCTTTGTGGCTAGATAAATAAGAAAAGATATTATGTATAAAACTCGTAAGTTAGAGTTATATGATGTTGCTATCGTTGGTGCAGGAGCGGCTGGGATAATTGCGGCTGAAGTTCTAGTTAAGAAAGGTCTAAAAGTTTGTGTTTTAGAGGCTCGTGATAGAATTGGGGGGCGCTTAAAAAGTGTCAAAACTAATTCTGGTGCATTTGTTGAGCTAGGTGGTCAGTGGCTTGCGATGTCAGGGCAAAAGCGACTCGAAGCACTTGTAAAAAAATATAAATATGAACATTTTATTAATTCAACAAAAGGATATGTTTTTTCAGAAGATTTGAATGGTTTACAAAAGCTTCCAAAAGGCTCTATTCCTTTATCTTTTGTTGGAAAAATTGATTCTTTGCGGTTTAGATATTATCTTTCAAGAAAGATTAAAGATGTAAATCTTGAAACTATAGAAGAACATAAGGAACTTGATCAGATAGATATTCAGAGTTGGTTGAATAATAATCTATGGACTAAAGATTCAAGAGAATATTGGAGAATTCTTTTTGAGCAGGCACTATGTTGTGAGATTAGTAATGTATCTGTCCTTGAGGGTTTATTGAATTTAAGCACTATCGGAGATTTTGATTTACTTGAAAAAGCTGACCACTTTTATTTTAATAAGGGTCTTTCAAACCTTTTTTCCAAGATAGTTAAAGATAATGATATAGAAGTTCGCTATAACTCTGAAATCACTCATATCAATCAGGGTCAAGATTCCGTTACTTTGCGCGGAAGTTTTGGTGAGATAAAGTCAAAATTTGCATTAGTCGCTGTTCCCCCGCAGGTTTTTTCTCGGATTTCATTTGAACCAAAACTATCTGAAGATTTAGATAAAGTAATTCATTCTTTTCAACAAGGTAATGTCGTAAAAGTTGTCGCATTTTATAAAGAACCTTGGTGGAGAGACATGGGGAATTCTGGACTAATACAGTCGCAGGTTGGTCCTTTTGATTTTATCATCGACTCGTCTTTTCCAAATTTACAAGAAGGGGTTTTAGTGGGGCTTGCTGTAAGTACCTATGCAAAGAAACTCGAAAACTTATCTGACTCTGAAATAAAAGAAAAATTTATCGAACAGGTAAATAGAACACATAGGGCTTCGTACCAACCAGTAGAGATTCATTGCATGAATTGGATAAATGAAAAATTTACTTTAGGTGGTTATTCTTCTCGTCGAAAAATAGGATATTGGTCTTTGTACGGAGATATTCTAGCGCAGCCACAAGCAAGGATTTTCTTTGCCGGAACAGAATCTGCAAGACAGTGGAGAGGATACGTAGAGGGAGCGCTTGAGTCAGGCGAAAGACAAGCAAATATCATTGCCAAAAAGTTAAAATAAATTTTGATGTATAAATACTAAAAAATCGATTTTAAATACAACCTTTTAGATCTAATTATTAAATTTAAAAGCAAGGCTCCTTATACTATAAATATAAATGTTAAATCTCTATATTTATGATATAATAGAAATGAACAATATCAAGAATTATATCAAAGAATATTAGATTCCTTTGTGGCTAGATAGATAAGAAGAGATATTATGTATAAAACTCGTAAATTAGATAATGGACTTACTATAATTGGTATCCCCTTAAAAGATTCCAAAACTACTACTGTCTTAACTTTAGTAGGAGTTGGTTCAAGATATGAGTCTGATACTGAGCAGGGATTATCTCATTTCTTAGAGCATATGATGTTCAAAGGTACGCAAAAAAGACCTAATGCTAAAATTATTGCCCAGGAATTAGATGGACTTGGGGCCTCTTATAATGCTTTTACGAGCTACGAGTATACGGGGTATTGGGTAAAAGTAAGAAATCAAAAAAAATATATAGCCCTTGATATTATTGCGGATATTTTTCAAAATTCTCTTCTTCAAGAAAGCGATATCAAAGTAGAGCGAGGAGCTATTACTGAAGAGCTTAATATGTATTTAGATATGCCAACAAGGCAAATACATAGTGATTTTCAGTCTCTCTTGTATGGAGCCACCCCTCTCGGGAGATCAATTATAGGAACACGAGAATCTATACATTCATTTATAAGACCAGATTTTATTGAATATGTGTCTCAAAAATATGTAACGGGAAATACCTATATTATTATTGCAGGTGAAGTAGATACAGCAATTATCGATAGAGTAGAGGAGTCTTTTAGGTATGCTCGTAATCAAAAAGATATACCGACAAGAGATAGTATTACTATTCAGCAAACTAAACCACAAGTTGCAATTAGGAGTAAAAAAACAGATCAAACTCATTTAATGCTTGGATTTCATATTCCATCTATTCATAATGAGGAGAGATATATTGCTACTATAGCAAGTACCATATTAGGAGGATATATGAGCTCTCGATTATTTACAGAAATTCGAGAAAAGAGGGGATTATCGTATTATATTCGAGCTGATAGTCATCATTTTGATGATACAGGAGTATTTAGTATTAATACTGGTGTTCAAAATACCAAAGTTATTGAGACAGTAAAGCGAATAGTTCAGGAATTACAAAATATGAAAAATTTACCAGTATCAGATAAAGAATTATTAATAGCGAAAGAGCATATAAAGGGGCAAACTGTTATGGAATTTGAATCCAGTGACGAGATAGCAGCTATTATTGGTATGAATGAATTATTATTAAAAAAACCATTTGATTTAGATAAAGAAATGGAATTATATGGAGCAGTTACCAAACAGCAAATTCTTGATTTTCTGCAGCAATACGCTCAATCAGAACATCTCAATTTAGCCCTAATTGGAGATATTTCAGCCTCAGAGAATATCAAATTAGAGAATATACTTGCAAGCTTATGATATATCTTGATAATCAGTCTAGTACCCCAATTCATCCTGAAGTATTAAAAACTGTGACTCAAGTTATGCAAGATAATTTTGCAAATCCCCATAGTCAGCATTCAGGAGGGCAACAAGCAATACATAGTATAGATAAAGCCCGCCGCATTATTACTGAGTATTTAGGAGTAGAATTCTCAGAACTTATTTTTACCAGTGGAGCTACTGAGAGCAATAATATTGCAATACAGGGAGTAATTTTAAAAGCCTTACAGACACAAGAGCAAATAGAAATTATCACCACTCCTATAGAACATAGTTCAGTTATAGAGACTATTAAAGCTTTACAAATAGCATACCCAGAGAAAATCACCATAAAAACAATTCCTATTGATGAGACTGGTATTGTAAAGGTACAGGATATACAAGCATTATTGACCGAGAATACCGTATTAGTAAGTATTATTCATGCTAATAATGAAATCGGAACTATACAACCAATTCGAGATATTGGTAGAATGCTCAAAAAATATAATCCTGAATCCGTATATCCACTTTTTCATTCTGATGGAGCTCAAGCAATTTGGTCAGAAGACATCAATTTACATTATGCTAATCTTGACCTATATAGTATATCGGGACATAAAATGTATGCTCCCAAAGGTATAGGAGCCTTATTTATCAAAAAAGATACCCCTATACAAGCAATTACCTATGGGGGTGGGCAAGAATATGCTATGCGACCAGGTACACTTAATACCCCCCTTATTGTAGGACTTGGGGAGGCATTCCGGCTACTCACTATTCCAGAGCATAAAGAATCATTAAAAAGAGTCAGGGCTCTGAGAGACAATCTTCTAGACAAATTACTCGAATTAGAGGGGATATCTTTAAACGGAGATAGAGAAAATCGATTGCCACAAAATATTAATATTGCATTTTTACATAAATCTTCAGATAGTCTTGTGATCGCCGCTGATTTAGCTGGGCTTGCTATCTCGGCAGGATCAGCTTGCCATAGTGGGGCCACTCAGGAATCCTATGTTATTCAGGCAATTAGTCCACCTGAATCTGATTATGCTACTCATAGTATTCGTATATCCTTATCTCAATATACGAGTAAGGAGGAAATAGAAGAGGCTTATACTATTATCACAAAATCATTAATCTAAATATATGCTCAATATACTCATATCATTACTTATATTTACCCTTCCCTTTGAAATAGTAAAAATATCATTTGGGACTCTCGATATTAGAATACATCAAATTCTGCTTGCTCTTATTGTAATTACACTTATACCTCGTTTATTCAAAAAAGAACCAATCTCTACACTTTGGAATAATATAACTTCACTTGATTGGTATTATAATAATATCCACTTAGTTTTATTATCAGGAATGTGGCTTATGATTATCATAGGAGGTGTTTTTAATAGGGGAGAAGGGGACTTGAAAGCAGTAATGATTCGAAATTTGGTATTATTAGGATATATTTTGGTATTTTATATTATATTTAAATATATCAATACTCGAAAACGACTGTACAAAGCTTTAAATTTGATATTTTTGAGTACGGGGGTATTGATATTAATTGGTTTATATGAGGCAATTGCCTTTCAATTAGGATGGAATAGTTTGCAGGTATTTCCTGGTAGAGTAGATAGTCTTTTACCAGAGCCAAATTGGTTTGGAATGTGGCTATCTACCATATATGCTATTAGCTTACCTCTAGCTTTTTATGCCAAAAAATCTAAAGAACAATTTGCTTTATGGTTTTTGATATTAGGAACTGTTTTGATGAGTATTCTCTCAGTCACCAGAGCAAGTTGGCTGGCAATTATTGTAATAACAGCTTTATATATATTGTATCAAGCAATATTTGTGAGACAATATATGCAATTAGGAAAATATATTATTATACTTTTTGCTATACTATTTGGAGCTGCAGGTATGTCTCAATTAGGGCTTACTAATTTTAATCTCAAAGATCGTATTAGCTCTATTATCACCCAAGAGACCACTTATTATTATAAAATTGATGAAAAGACAGGAAAAGAAGTAGCAGTAAACCCAAAAGAGGTAGATAAAAAATCAGATACAGTTAAAGTTCGCAAAGAATCAGATGTCAATGTATTAAGTCGCAAAGATGGATATATTTATGCAGGATATATTATATATAATAATATTTTTACGGGAGTTGGACTTACTGGATATGAAAATAGGGTAGCAAATGGATATAATACCAATAATATTCTCCTTGCTGTAGCAGTATCAGGTGGAATTATTGCAATTTCTCTATTTTTATCATTCTTGTATATTATTACCAAACAAGGATTTCTTATCTTAAAGACAGATTCTAAGCTAGCTACGATACTATTTGGGAGTTTACTTGCAACATTTATTACAGGAATGTTTAATGATAATTTCTTAATGGGATTTACCTGGTTAATATTTGCTATTGTGGCAGCTATACCAGAAGTCGTGTGGAGAGAAGAATCTAGTTCAAAGAAATAATATTATTCATATATATAATTATAAACTCTGTATAGTATCACTGATTATACAGAGTTTATAGAAGGGGAGTATTCTCATTTTGTAATAATATCTCATTTGACAATATAATTACAACGGAGTATAATCATTATTATACTCCGTTAGATATACAGAAAAAAAGATACATAGTTCATTTTATATAATTACCACTCCCCTTTCTTGTGAATTTGTTCTTTTAGAAAATTCCCCTCTTGAGGGGTGGACAGCTTCGCTGGACGGGGTGGAGTAATTCAAAGCTATATTCTATCCACCCTCCCCCTACGGGTACTCCCTCCAAAGGTGTGGACTTAGTTATATCTAAACTATAAGTCCTCCTCCGTCACCTTCGGCGACACCTCCCCCAAGGGAGGACAGTTATCTTTGTCCCTCGCTGGCGAGGGTGGCGACGAAGTCGACGGGTGTGGACGGATTCTATACCATGTTACTCCAATCAGATCATAGATCTTAACCCTAATACCAATTAAATAGCATATATATGCCAAGAAGCCAAAAACTGCCCTTATTAGAAGACTTTTTACTTTTTTTGACTACTAGTAACTATTCAAAGGCTACTATTCATAATTATGAAAGAGATTTATTGATTTTTGAGAAATTTTTGAGCGATAATGATTTTGAATTCCATAACATTACCAAAAAAACCATAATTATATATCAGGCAGATTTATTAGCTGAAGACAGACAAGTATTCAAAGCTAAATCACAGTATCAAAAAGCTAAACCCCTAGAACCCAAAACTATAAACCGAATGCTAACCAGTATCAGGTCATATTTTGTTTACCTCATAGACAATGAACACCCATGCCCCTTATTACCTCAGCAAATCAAATTAATGAAGCTAGGGAAGTACAAACTACATTTACCGGAGTTAGAGACTTTGATTCAATTCATCGAATCACCAAAACAATTAGAATCCAATGCATTTATTGGCCTCAGGAATCAAACTGTATTAGAATTAATTTTTGCCTCAGGAATGCGAATTTCTGAAGTTACCCATCTAACCATTGATCAAATTCATCAAGATGATTCTAAAATTTTGATAAAAGGCAAGGGTAATAAGCAAAGATTTGTTTATTTAACCCCGCGAGCACATACTATATTAGATGAATATTTGAAACAGAGATATGAAATTATCAAACAAGCTCTCCCCTCTCAATATCAAGCAGGGGAGTATATTAATCAATTTAGTTATGTATTTATTACCAAAAAAACTTTTGATACCCTCAAAGAACAAATAAAAGATCAAAGTCTCCCCTCTTCCCTACTGAATTCCCATATATCCGAGAATTATCTTCAATCCAAAATCAAATCCTATCGATTATTACTCAATATCCCCTACCCTATCTCCGCCCATACCCTCCGACATGGATTTGCAACATACTTAGCTGAATCTGGAGCCAATCCCGCCGCTATCAAAGTATTACTCGGACATGAGTCTCTCGAGACCACAACCAAATATGTACATGCCTCCGATACCTTTGCCGAAGAAACCCATGAGAATTTCCATCCTCTTAAAAAGTGATGTTATCTACTCTTGACAAAATAGAAGAAATGTGCTATAGTTTTGAAGTTGTCAATGGATCAATCCATGCGTCGTTCATTATCAGCCCTTCTCCTTCTCGCCTCCACAGCCCTCGGGCTCGTATCAGGAGCTCCGGTTTCTGCTCAACCGGCTTCTGGTCCAAATAATAGAGTGATTTATCCTGATGTCAGGGTATGTGTAACAAAAAAGGATGCATCTTCCTGCTATCGAGTTCCATACAATGATCCTACTTTGATCAGCTTGATGCAAAGACATAAGCCTAAGGTAAAGGAGATACATATCCCTTTATTAAGTGATGCCTATGAAAGTGGGATTCTCTTCTGGGGAAGTCTTGTTTTCTTGCTAGTAGCATCTAGTGGGATTGTAGCGTGGATGATTTTAGACTGGAAGAAAATTCGTCCTACTAATCCTCACTAATCTTATCAACTTACCCAGACTAAGACCGGCACCCAGTGTCCGGTCTTTTTCATTTCCCTCTCAAAAGGTGATGTCATCCACCCTTGACAAAATAGAAGAAATATGCTATAGTTTTATCGACCCTCAGAGGGATATCCCTCATCCGATCATGAAACTTAGTTCTTTTCTTCTCCTTGCAACCACCGCCGCAGCAGCCATCGGGCTCGCTGCTCCAGTACAGGCAGGCGAGACCTCTCGTCTGTGTGAAATGGACAGAAATGGCAGTCCTAAGAAATGCTTCTATGTCAAGAAGTCTTCTCTCCCGACAATAATCCGGGATTACTCCTGCGACAAGCCTAATGGGCTTCGTTGCCAACCTCTGTGGGGAGAGCCTATCTCCTTCCCAAGTATCGATTGATTAGACAGATCCTCTCGCCGGAACGCATTGCACGGTCCGGCTTTTTTTATTTACTTTTAAATATAATGTTATTAACTATTGATAAAATAGAAAAAGTATGGTATAGTTCTCTCGACCTCTAGAGGGATTGTCCTCATGCTAAAATCAGCTCGTTATTTAATTTTGGTTATCATTTCATTTCTGTTCTTTGCAAACTTGCCAGTCTATGCGAAAGGAAAAGAGGTTGTTATCCCTACCTTTCATCCACATGCTATATACTGGACGGCAGGTGTACTGATCCTGATTTTGTTTTGTGGTGTTTGTTATCTCGATAGAAAGGATGATGACTACTATTGATCATCATCCCTTCAAGCTGGACGCATTACGCGCTCCGGCTTTTTCATTTCAATTCAGGTAAATTATCCAGAGTATAACAATTCTCAATATTGAATTTTCCAGATTGTCTGCGTTCCAATTCTTCGAGATAAGCTCCTGTTCCGAGTTTAATACCAATATCATATCCAAGGGACCTGATATAAGTCCCACTAGCACAATATATGTCTAACGTGATGTAAGGATAGGTATATTCTAATATATCAATACGAGTAATAATCACATTACGCGCAGGTATATCTATATGTTCACCTTTACGGGCTAATTCATACATTTTCTTGCCATTGATTTTGATAGCTGAATACATAGGTGGTATTTGCTGTATTTCCCCTATAAATTGCTTGACTACCAATTCTATTTGTTCTCGGGTAGGGATAATATCGGTACTATACTCTTGTATGACTCCATCTTTATCATAAGTATCACTTATAAAGCCTAATTTTAGCTTTGTGCGGTATATTTTATCTTGTTTCATAAGAGTATTGCTTTTTTTGGTAGACTCACGTCCTACAAGCAGAATTAATACTCCAGTGGCAAAAGGGTCAAGAGTTCCCGCATGACCAATCTTTTTGATACCATAAAATCGGCGTAGCTTATTGACTACGGTGTGAGAAGTGATTCCAGCGGGCTTATTAATAGGAATAATCATATAGGCTATTGTAGCATAGATATAGTATATGAGAATAGTCTTATTTCCACCCCGTCAACTTTGTTGACACCCCTCAAGAGGGGCCGGTGGTGGATAGAGAATTCTAAAAGTACTCCACCCCATCCAGCGAAGCTGTCCACCCCTCAAGAGGGGAATAATTTAATGCACGAGAAAATTCCCCTCTTGAGGGGTGTATTCCTCCTATACTTTTGTATGGGAGGGAGACGGGGTGGAGTATTTTTGCAACTTGCTCTCTGTCCCTCGCCTTTTAATCCTACTTGGGATGAGAGGGGTGAATTATTTTTTTCTATATCCACCCCCGCCCTACAGGCTTCCCCCTCCCTGCCTACCGCAGGCAGGCGAAGGGGGACAAAAATATATATCGCAAAACAACCTCCCCCACCCGTCTGCCGTAGGTAGAAAGGAGGACAATATACTTTTACTACCCCTACTAAATCTACTCAACATAAAAAAGCACCTATATGGTGCTTTTTTATGAGTGCAAGTTATAATATATTTATTTAACTGCATCTTTCAACTTCTTTCCTGCTTTGAATTTAGGAGTTTTGGTTGCAGCGATCTTGATCTTTTCTAGAGTTCGTGGGTTAACACCATCTCTTGCTTGTCGTTGGGTTACTGAGAAAGTCCCAAATCCAGCGAGAGTAACATCTTCCCCTTTAGAAAGGGTCTTGGTCACTACATCAATGAAAGCTTGAAGTACTGCTTCAGAATCCTTCTTTGAGGTTCCAGCTACATCAGCGATTGCTGATACTAGTTCTGCTTTAGTTGCCATCTACACACACCTCCTTTCTCATATTGTTTTCCTTAGTATTTGATTGGATATTATTATCCTTGTTTCATCATATAGTATATATGCGGAGTTGTAAAGGTTTTTTACCTTGCATAATCAATAATACGAGTTTCTCGTATCAAAGTAACCTTAATTTCACCAGGATATTTGAGCTCTTCTTCTATCTTGAGAGCAATTTTGCGAGCCATTTTTTTGGCTTGTATATCATTAATTTTGTATGGTGTCACGAATACACGAATCTCACGACCAGCATTAATGGCATAACTTTTATCCACTCCATAAAAAGCATTAGTAATAGCCTCCAATTCACCCAGTCTTTTGATATAATTATCCACAGAATCACGCCGAGCTCCAGGTCGAGAAGCTGACAGGGCATCTGCTGCCTGCACAATACGAGATTCTAGACTCTCATAAGGATATTCCTCATGATGAGACTGCATAGCCTTGATTACCTCTTCTTTGATACCATATTTACTGAGTACGGTGCGTCCAATTTCCACATGAGTACCCTCAACTTCATGATCAAGAGCCTTCCCAATATCATGGAAAAGACCTCCCATCTTTGCAATCATCACATTAGCCCCGAGTTCTGCCGCAATAGCTCCCGCCAAATGAGCAACTTCTACACTATGCATCAAAACATTTTGCCCATAACTGGTACGGAATTGCAATCGTCCGAGTATATAGGTGAGTTTAGGGTCTATACCTGTAATACCAGTATCATAGAGAGCAGCCTCTCCTGCCTCTTTAATCTTTTGTTGTACAAGCTCTTTTGATTTAATCACAAATTCCTCAATACGAGCTGGTTGTATACGCCCATCTTCAATCAAAGCTTCTAGAGCCAGCTTTGCAATATGCCGCCGTATAGGATCAAAACAAGATAATACAATACTATCAGGACTATCATCTATAATAACCTGCACTCCTGTAGCATTCTCGAGAGCTCGTATATTACGACCTTCTTTTCCAATAATACGCCCCTTTACCTCTTCGCTGTCTATTGACACACTTGCAGTATTAAATTCAGCAGATTGACCTTGAGCATATTTTTGCATAGCCAGAACCATAATATTCTTGGCTTTTTGTTCCAATTGATTATGCCTAATCCCCTCTAAACGCTCTATTTGTAATAATAATTCCTCATGAGAAGTCTCTTCTACCTTTTCGAGAAGCTCAGATTTAGCCTGTTCTGTATTAAGCCCAGCAATATGCCCAAGTTCAGTGATTTGCTTTTGTTTGAGCCCTTCAACCTCTTGATACAAAGCCTTAATTCTCTCCCCCTTTGTCTTGAGTTCAAGTCTATGATTTTCTAATTCCTGTACTTGTTTTTCCAAGTCCTTTTCCCTTCTCAAAACACTTTCTTCTAGGAGAACAGCGGTTTTCCTAATTTCTGAGGCTTCGGCTCTAGCCTTATCTTTTAGTATTTCCGCCTCTTGCTCGGCTTCTTTTTTGAGTTTTTTAGACTCTTCTTCGAATTGAGTTTGCAGTGATTGAATTTTAGCTTCTTTTGAATTGATTAATCTTTTGACAATGAATAGTCTGAGACCATATCCTATACCAGTACCTATTAATAAGCTTGAAGTCAACCACAATAATGAAATTGCAGTCATATAATATTTTGTAAGATAATAAACTAAATGTATTTTGCATATACATCACAATTATAGCATAGTAAGCAAGTAAATGCGAATTATAAAATAATAGTTAATTATCAAAAACACAAAAGCACCTATCAATATAATTGTTAGGTGCTTTTGTTAGAGAGGCTAATTATCTTGGATTAATACTTTTTTACAAAAGTAAGAGCCCAACCAATTTTATTACCTCGTCCAGTTCTACCAATACGGTGAATATAATCCTCTTCAGTTCGAGGCAATTCGTAATTGATAACATGAGTAATATCCCCAACATCAATTCCACGAGAAGCCACATCGGTTCCAATCATAATCCAAGCCTCATTGCTCTTGAATTTCTTCAACGCAATTTGTCTATGCATTTGAGTCTTGTCACCATGAATAGATTCCACATCAAAACCATGTTGTTGTAAATCTCGGTACAAATTCTCTACCGCCATTTTGGTCTCACAGAAAATAAGAACTTTTTTCACTTCATCTTTATTCAAGATATCCATCAATAAGTCCATTTTATTATCATTACGAGTAACAGTCACAATGTCTTGATGAACATTATTACTAGATACATTGCTAGATAATAATACATTAACTGGATTCACAAGGAAAGTCTCCATCAATTGACGAGTTTTTCCTTCAGTTGTAGCAGAGAAGAATAATTTTTGAGTATCTTTTGGAAGTAATTCTAGAATATATCGAATTTCATCAATAAATCCCATATCAAGCATTCGGTCAACCTCATCCAATACGATGGTTGAAAAACTATCCATATGAATAGCCTTACGATTAATCAAATCTTTGAATCGTCCAGGAGTTGCAATGATAAAATGATTATGCCGAGATAATCGGAACATTTGCTTACGAATAGGAGTTCCTCCAATACAAACGGTACTATAAATACCCTGACCACGATTAGTAATTTTGTGAAGCTCTTGTTCAATTTGAAGAGCTAATTCTCGGGTAGGAGCAAGTATCACAGCTGACTTTTTAGGATCTAAAGTCATGCTATGAAGAAGTGGAAGCAAGAAAGCCAAAGTTTTACCAGTACCAGTACCAGCAAGTCCAATAACATCATTTCCTGCCATTACAGGTTTAATAGCCTGATCTTGAATAGGAGTAGGATTAATCATACCCTTTTCAGTAAGAGCAGCATCAATCCATGATGCAAAACCAAAGTCTTTGAAAGTATGGGTGATTTTGGTCTCAGCCTCTGGAAGAGGTTCAGCAACCTTCACAAATAAAGAATGGTCAAGTTGTTTAGTACCAGATTTTTTGCCATATCTTCGGCCACCACCTCCGCCATAGCGAGGTCGTCCGCCAAAAGAATCGCGAGAAGAACTATTATTATATCGAGAAGATGAGTTAGAGCGATTAGAAAATCGACTACTACTATTATTAGAGTACGCCATACAAAATATGATTATGAATATGATATGGAATATAGATACCAATCATATACATACTTGTATAAACGCCATCTATGACCACATTGAAGAAGATTATATCATAGATTATATTATTTGTCAAGTTATAATAACACCAAAATTGAGTTAGGGGTATTCTGTCCTCCCTTGGAGGAGGTGGCACGAAGTGCCGGAGGTGGATTGTTTTTGTCCTCGTAGGGGTGACCTCTCAGTCGCCTTTTATATATAATAGTTACTAACTATTACTTCAATATTTGTAGAAACCTATAATTTGATCTTTATTGTGAGGATCACTTTCAGCAACCAATAGGGTTAATGTAGTCAATACTTGGGGAGTTATTTTAGAAGTATTCAATGTTTTGGTCTTATTCAAAAGCCAAATAAAAGCAAAAGCACCTGATCTTTTATTCCCATCATTCAAAGGATGGTTTTTAATAATAAAATATAATAGATGGGCAGCCTTCTCTTCAATAGAAGGATATATCTCTTCCCCAAAAGCAGATTGAAAAATATTACCAACAATTCCTGCTATAGCATTAGGTTGTTTTTCTTGTCCAAATAACTTGGTCGCCATCTTCTTTTTATACAAATCTTGCTTTAGCTCAACCAAAGCTTGTATTAATTCATCAGCAGTGAATTCCACTTGAGACTTATTGAGACCTGATTGTGGCAAATCAGATTTGTCATACGCATCAAGAGCAAACCAAGTCTCAGCAAAAAACTTAACCAATTCTAAAGCATCACTAGTCTTAACCTCACTATTTACAAGGATTAATGTCTTGACCGTCTCAATAGCCTTGAGAAACTCATCATAATTCTGGGCTAATACTTTTTTATTAATACTATATCCTTTCGTAATATACTGTTTTAATGTTTGTGTAGCCCATTGACGAAAGGTAACTGCCATAGAAGATTTTGTTCTATAACCAACTGCCAGAATAATGTCTAAATTATAAAAAGTCACATTTTTTGTTTGACTCTTACCTTTTAAAGCTCCGTGAGGAGTGGTCTGTGCAAATTTTGCACTAACCACTTTTGCATCCAATTCCCTATCTAAAAAAATATTTTTAATATGTCTTGTTACCACTGATCTATCTACAGCAAAAAGTTCAGCAATCTGAGCTTGATTAGCCCAAATCGTATCCTGAGTCCAGTCACCCTTCAACTCAATAGCACCATTTTTTGCTTGATAAATAATTGTATGCGGTTTTGTATTCATAATAATTTATATATACTCCATTATACCATAATAATAGCCTAATTTATAATATAAATTCATAGAGGAAGGTTTTGTATTTTATCTTCCTTTGGAGGAGGATGACTGAGCTAATTACCCTCTTGAGGGGTGGCAGGCTTTGCCTGACGGGGTGGAACCGTATTCTGTCCCCCTTTTAGGAGGGGGTGCCTGAAAGGCGGGGGTGGATAAATTTCATAAAACTAGTTATAACCTATTGATAAAATTAGGGAAATGTGCTATTCTATTTTTGTTCCCCATGAGCACCCATCATGAGTACCAATTCCATTTCCAGAGGTCCCCTTGTCATATTCGGAGTTGGCTTTGGTTTAATATTGTTACTAATTCTTATATCAAATGGGTTACGCTTAACAACCTATGTCGCGAATGTTCCTTGCACAGTGATCAAGGCAGAGAATGTTAGAACAAGTGATGAAAGTAGTTCCTATAGGCTTTTCTGTAAGCAGGAAACATTCGATATCAAGGATGACTGGTGGACAGGCAGATTCACGAGCTCTGACATGTACGGAGCTATTTCTAATCTCTCCAAAGGATCGGAAATATCTCTAGATGTGTGGGGAATCCGTTTTGGACCCACCAGCGCCAAACGATCTGCAATCAATTGGAGACAGTAAACAGATGAGTGTTTCTACCATCCCCCTAGCTATGCCGGGGGATTTTTTTATTACTTAAACAATTTTGAAAACCAGCCGAATAAACTTGGGACTTTGCCCTTGCTCAGTTCTCTGGTATGTTTAAAAATAGGTTTATTATACCCTATATTGTATTTTATTTTTTGCTTAACTCGAGAAGGGCTCAAAGATTGTACTGCAGAAATTCCCGTAGCCTTCTTTATCCTTCGCTTCAACTTTGTCACTCCGAGCAATGTTTTGATGGATGGTTTGCGGTAACGGAAGAGTTTCATAATGATTATTTATCTTTATTGTGTTAATTCTTGAGCCAATAGTTCACTTTGCTCCAGAACTTTATCAGCTTCTATTCTTGCAAGATCAGGTGGATAACCATATCTCATGAGAATTTTTTTGACCGTAAGACGGAGTTTAGCTCTGACATCTTCTCGTTTTTCCCAATCAACCGTAGCATTTTTGCGGATAATATCAACAATAACATGAATCAACTCTTTCATTTTATGATCATCTAAAAATTTCGTAGAATCATTCTGAGCCAGTACACTATAAAAGGCATATTCTTCTGGAGTAAGTCCAATATCTTCCGCCTTTTTATCCTCCAATTTCATTGCCCGAGCAATTTCTGAAAGTTCCTGAATCACTTGAGCCGTATCAATTTGATTATTATGATACCTATTGATTACACTCTCAAGCATCTCAGAAAACTTTTTTCCTTGAGCCATATTTTTTCTTTTTCGTAATTTTACCTCATCATTCAAGAGCTTACGCAGAAGTTCAAAGGCAAGATTTTTTTGCTCCATATTTTTGACCTCAAGCAAAAATTCCTCTGACAAAATATCCAGTGTCGGAGTTTTCATCCCCGCAGCCTCGAACACATCCACTACTCCATCACTCGCCAAAGCCTCCTCTACAATTTGTCTTACCGCCGTCTCTACCTGACTATCTGAAACACCCCCACTAGGAGTGAATTTATTAATACGAGCTTTAATCGCTTGAAACAACGCAACTTCATCTCGTATTTGCTCAGCCTCAAAACTTGGAACCGCCATCGCAAATAACTTCGACAAAGCAGTCACTTCCGTCAAAAATCTCTGCTTAAGTTTTTCATCATATAAAATAAAGTTTGTCGCCCCCAATAAAATATGTAATTTTTCACTACTCTCAGCCTGAAAATAATTTTTGTATTCAAAGCCATGGAACATTTGCTCCACAATCTCAAATTTTGTCTTCATACTCGCAATAACCTCAGCAATATCTAGAACCGCATCACCCTCACCACCACTTTGAATATACACACCCATCGCATTTCTCAGATCCTGACCAATACCAATATAATCCACAATCAATCCTCCTGGTTTATCCTTATATACCCGATTAACCCGAGCAATAGCCTGCATCAAATTAGCACCCTGCATCTTTTTATCAATATACATCGTATGCAAACACGGAACATCAAATCCCGTCAACCACATAGACTGAACAATCACCATCTGAAGTGAATCCTGAGAATCCTTGAGCCTCAGAGCAAGCTTCTTTCTGTCCTCTTTATTCGTATGATGAGCTTGAAAGTCTTCAGGATCATCACTACTCGAAGTCATCACAATTTTAAGCTTCCCTTGCATCAATTCATCACTATGCCAATCAGGACGAAGAGCAATAATTTCTTGATATAACCAAACCGCAATTTGCCTTGTCATACATACCACCATAGCCTTCCCCTCAAAGGTTCTTTGCCTCGCCTCAAAATGCTCCACAATATCCTTAGCCAAATCCTTTAGTCTATCAGGATGACCAACCACCGCATCAATTTGAGCATTTTTCTTTTTCGCCTTTTCCTTTTGCTCCTCAGTAGCACCAACAATTTCATCAATAGCATAATCAATTTTATTGACCAACTCCTTATTCAATTTAATTTTAACCAAACGAGACTCATAACTAATCGGCACCGTAGCCCCATCATCCACCGCCTGCTTAATATCATAAATATCAATTTCATTCCCAAATACATTACGCGTTGACCTGTCCTCCTTCTCAATCGGAGTCCCCGTAAACCCAATAAAAGAAGCCCTCGGCAAAGCATCCCTCAAATATTTAGCATTCCCATATCGAATTTCAGACCCATCCACCGTTTCTACCTCTCGCCCCTTGAATCCATATTGACTACGATGAGCCTCATCCGCCACAACCACAATATTCGAACGCTCAGATAAAGTTTCATACACATTCCCCTCACGAGGAGCAAATTTCTGAATAGTCGTAAAAATAATACCACCCCCCGCAACCTTGAGAAGCTCTTTCAAATGCTCACGACTTTCCGCCTGCACAGGAGTCTGTCTCAATAATTGCTTACAATTTCCAAAAGTCGTAAATAACTGATCATCAAGATCATTCCTATCCGTCAAAATAACAATAGTCGGATTCTTCATCATCGGCTCCACCACAATTTGCCCCGTATAAAACACCATAGAAAGAGATTTTCCCGAACCCTGAGTATGCCAAATAACTCCAATTTTTCTATTACCCTCAGATTCATCAGTAGCCCTCAAGGTTTCCTTAACCGCTTTTTCCACTGCATAATATTGATGATAGGCTGCAATTTTCTTAATCTTCACCACCGATAATAACCCCGTTTTTTCATCCTTTTGCTCCTCTTGTTCAAAAACCGTATTATATCGAATCAATCGAAGTAACACCTCAGGAACAAGCATTTTTTCAGCCATAATCTGCATTTCTGGCACAATACCATTCTCCTTTTTCTCAGGAGATTTCCAAGCCACAAATCGCTCAAAAGGAGCAGACACACTCGACATACGAGCATCAATTCCATCTGAGATAATACATAAGGCATTATAATAAAAAATACTCGGAACAGCTTTTTTATAATTCTGAATTTGTGTAAAAGCCCTCTCCAAAGTCGCCTTTTCATCAGTAGCATTCTTCAACTCCACTACAACTAAAGGAAGCCCATTCACATAAATCACGACATCCAATCGCTTCTCATTATTATGCTCTTTGATCACCAATTGATTCACCGCCCAAAAGCTATTATTTGAGACATTCTCCAAATCAAGAAGCTTAACATTGATACCCTTTGTAGCATCATCTTTGACATATTCAACCGTAATCCCATCAGTCAAATAAGTATGAAACTTTTCATTATTCGCCATCACATCAGAAGACCCAAGATTCATAATATGTTGATACGCCTCATACCTTGCTGATTCAGGAATATCTGGATTCAATCTTTTGAGTGACTCCTTGAGATGATTTTCGAGTATGACACTATCAAATCGTTCTCTTTGGGGATTATTAGAATACGGAGCCTGTCTGCCAGCCAGGCAGGCAATATCTGGACCATAGAAATACTCATAGCCTTGAGCTACAAGGATATCTATCAAGGTCTGTTCTATATGGAATTCGTTGAGGGTAGTCATAAGTAGTGTATCTAAGTAATATTATGATTCAAATTATACTTTTTAGCAAACTGTTCCCATAAATCATCAGTGATATTTAAAAACTCTTTTATATTTTCATCTCTTCTAAAAATTTTAACAATCTCTTTATTTGCAATAGTAGAATTATAAATACAATAATTATCCATTGAACTGTGTAATATTTGTATAAAATGGTCTTTTGAAAAAAATAGATAATACTTTTGTAATTCTTTTATAAATTCCCCCATATCATTATAAGACTTATCTTCATTTAAATATGCTAATACAATATTTAAATCTTGTGTTGTAACAATAGTACCTATTGTCTCATTCGCTACAGAGTCAAATATAATTAACCTTTTCTGAGATTTTTCTTTAAAAGACAATACCCAATTATTCTCAATATTTAACCATTTTTCTTCATACTCAATACCCTCATATGTTTCTTGGATTTGTTGCAATATATAGTCACTAGGTATATTTAAACCTATATTTTTTTCAAATTCTTCAAAGTTTTCTATCACTTTAATATTTGGATGTTTTTGTAATGCTGTTTGAAATACCTTATCTTTTGTACATACAAAAACATACTTATCTGGTATAGTTTGTAAATATTCTAAAATTGTAAAATAGATATAAGTATCTTTAAACCCTTTTCCACCCGTTTGAAATGGTGGAAGTTCTTTAATTGCTAACTCTCTTATTTGATCCAATACTGAATGATTTTTTAAATGTATTATGGTATACTTTATATCTTCTTTGTTTTCTAATTCCGTAATATGTGCTTCATTATCAAAGTTTTCCGTATCTTCTTGATTGATATTTCTTAACCAATGAAAAGGATTCTTCAAAAATAATCCCTTATTCTTTTCAAGCTCTTTTCTTTTTTGACATTTTAACTCTTCAATTACTAGGTCTGGTAAAATAATTTCTGCTATTTCTGCAAACTTTTGAAGCTCAACTCTACCCCCAAGAAAGGACTCGGGGTTAGTATCTTTAATAATATTAGTGTCAAAAATTACTTTTACTTTCATCTATTTATCAAATCATAAGCTAGACTTGCTAAAACAATATAATGAATTGCTAAATTTTTATCTAATTCTTGTGCTGGGGTATGAGCTTTTTGATTTCTTAAATTCTGTATAGCCATGTGTAAATATTTCACTCCTTCAAAAAAATCTTTCTCAGCATCATTTTGTGGTTTATGTCCAAAAATAGTTTCAAGATTATCCTCCTTAAATGCTTCATGAGCTTTTTCTTTACCAGTAATCAATTTTAACTTCTCTCTAACTATTTTATATGATTCTTCCACAGCATTAAAATAATGTCCTGAATTGAGCAAAGTTTTAACATGATCGAAGACCTCTTTTTGTAAAACAATTGAAATTGTATTATCTAAGAAGTTGGCTTCCGAAATTTTTTCAATACTAATGTCTTCTCCAAAAAGTTTTTGTCCAATTTCTTTTCCTTTTTTGATTAAGTTTTCATTAAAATCAGCTACATTCAAGTTTTGAATGAGAATCTGATTTTCAATATACTCAATAAGTTTTAAAATACTTTTTCCAACAATCCTATCATCAGCAACAGCCCAAAATCCACGAATACGATTTGCTTTTGAGCCACTTGCGTAGTTGTATTTTTTATCATAAATATTTATCCCAACATCATCTATAAAAAATTCACCCATAGTACGATCAGAAAAATCCAACACATACCCACCACCCATCTGGAATAATTTTTCTAGTAGTTGTTTCTCAATAGTTGTTAAATTTGCCATAAAATTGTTCTATTCAAATCCATTCACCCTCACCGCTCCACTCATCAATTTCGGTAACAACTCATCACGACTACGAGCGAGAGATTGAATTTCATGTAAATTATCCAAAATTTTTGTGAAAATTGAATTGGTAGTATTATGAAAATTTTCCAATACTTCTTGATTTGGTAGCATAATTTCTATATTTGAAAATGTAGAAGTGTTGATGTTTAATGTTGCAGAGCCACCACTACCAATAGCTAATAAATCACTTTTCATATTTGTTAGTGCAAAATACAAGTATTCAAGGTATTTTCCATCATTTGGAACAATAGAATTTATCTGCTGATTTGTTTGAGAATCTTTGCTTGTAATTGTAACTAAACCAACTGTTGCAATACAACTCACACAAATTGCATTTTTTGGAATGAATTTATTTTTTTGTGTATTTGCTCCAAGCTCTGTTAAAGAATCTTCTGTTTTTACAATAAAAACTTCTCCGTGCATATCGGGAATTTTTATAAACGGAATTTCACCTCCAAAATATTCCTTATTTTCTTTTGATGGTGTTTTTCCACAAACAATTTGTCCAACTTCCCCCAACTTCCCAACTCTCCACCCTTCTGGTAAATCACCTGCCTGCGCCGAGTCTTCGGCAAGCAGGTCATCCACTCCATATTTCCCACCTGCCTGCCGACTAGGCAGGAACCATTCTTTAAATATGGTCTGCCCCATCTCTTCCAATGTTTTATTTTGCTCTCTTAATAGCTCAATCTTATCATCAAAGCTACTTAATACTGAGGCGATGGCTTTTTGTTCTGGAAGAGGAGGGAGAAGAAAAGAATAATTTCTTAATTGAGCCAATCCAACATTTTTAATCGTGCTTCCATTTGCATTTTTTGAAATATCATATTGAAACCTATTTTCAAACATTAAATAATAAACAAAATCAACACTAACATCATTCTTTATATTAAAATAAGCAGCACTTTTTCCTAAAATACATTTTTCATTCCTATATTTTGCTAAATTTCCAATAGTTCCATTAATTGATAGTAAGACTGTTCTTTCATTTAGATCTTTTTTATACTTATCGAATTCTATTTGATCAATTTTTTTAGTGTCTTGTTTAATTTCAATTTTACCATTTACTATATTATTTCCATTGATAAAAAAATATTCTCCATCTTCTGAATATTTAGGAGTTCCATGTAATCCATCTCCGATTTTCTCACAAACCTCCCCCAAAGTCGTCTCTACCCAATCTGTGGGCGAATAATCCACCCCGTCCTGCTTTGCAGTCCACCCCTCAAGAGGGGAATCTTTTGTTACCGTCTGTGAGGTGTTATCAGCCATATTATTTCTTGCCTTGTAATTTTTTGACCAATTCTTTTTCAAAGTCTGAGTGGATTTTTTGGGTTTTGTTAAACTCTTTGTATTCGGATAATGCCTTTTTTTGTGCCTGCTCTTGGGAAATTTTGCCTTTACCATCTAGAATTTTGAACTCATTAAAGCTCAAGAATTTGATTACACTATTTGCAAAACTTGCCATATCAAATGTAGTTTGATTCTCGATAATATTTTCTATATAGTCAAAAAATGCCGATACAGTTCGCTCCAGTTTTTTGATTTCTTCCTGGGAAAGATAATTCTTAGCAATTTTTACATCTGATTGAAGTATTCTGCCAGATGGGGAATTTCTCCATGTTGTCAGTCCCATATTTTCCTTATCTTTATCTGCTTTGGAATAGACAATTTCCGCTGCGGTTTGTCCTGTTATCGCATAGTGAAACAGGTTTTGAACAGTTGCATAAAACTCTTTTGCTTCTGGAGATTTAGGATTATAATCAGAACTACATTCTGCAAATATATCGGTTATTTGTAAATAGATTCTTCTTTCACTTGCTCGAATTGATCGTACTCTCTCTAATAATTCTTTGAAGTAATCTTTACTAAAGACCTGTTCACCTTGCTTTAGCCTATCATCATCCAGTACAAATCCTTTGATGATAAAATCTTTTAATACACTGGTAGCCCAAATACGAAATTGTGTTGCTCTTGCTGAATTAACTCGATATCCAACAGAGATAATAGCATCAAGATTATAAAATTTTGTTTTATATTTTTTCCCATCGCTGGCAGTATGTTCCAAAATGGAACTAACTGAATTTTCGTTTAATTCTCCATCCGTAAAAATATTTCCTAAGTGTTTTGTAATTGCTGGTCTTTGTACTCCAAAAAGCTCTGCCATTCTTTCTTGTGTCAACCAAAGATTTTCATTATGCAAAAAAACATCTAAATGCACGTCACCGTCATCAGATTGGTAAAGAATGAAATTTGACTGTTGTTTCAAATCTTTCATATTTATTCTAAATCAAATCCAATTTTAGCAAGTTGCTTTTTGATTTCTGCATTCATTTTCTCTTCTTTGGCGAATTGTTCGGCAAGAGTAGTAGTGAGTTTATGCATTTTATCTTCAAATGGTATTCCATCATCTTCTGCATCTTTAATCCCTACATAGCGACCAGGTGTAAGAACAAAACCATGTTTCTCTACTTCTTCTCTTTGTGCTGACTTACAAAAGCCTTTTATATCCTCGTATTGTTCAGGATTTTTTCGCCAATTATGATAGGTGTTGGCAATAGTGTCTATATCTTCTTCAGTAAATTCTCTATGAACTCGGTCTTTGAGGAATCCCATATCTGATGCATCGATGAAGAGAATTTCTTTATTGCGTGTTGTTCTTTCTCTTCTCAATATCCAAATACAGGCGGGTATTCCGGTATTATAAAAAAGTTGCTTTGGGAGTGCAACGATACATTCCACCAAATCATATTGAATCAGGGTTTTGCGAATTTCTCCTTCTCCTGAAGTATTGGAGCTAAGGCTTCCATTAGCAAGTACAGTTGCCATTACTCCGTGAGGTGCGAGGTGATATAACATATGCTCCATCCATCCAAAATTAGCATTTCCTGCTGGTGGTTTTCCATATTTCCATCTTGCATCATCTTGAAGTATATCTACTCCCCAATCTGATTGATTAAATGGAGGGTTTGCGAGGATATAATCGGCTTTGAGGTCAGGATGTGCATCTTTCAAGAAACTTCCTTCGGTATTCCAAGCTACAAATTGTGAGTTTATATTACGGATTGCAAGATTCATTTTGGAGAGCTTCCAAGTTGTTTGATTGGATTCTTGTCCATAAATAGTGATATCTTTGATATTTCCTGAGTGTTCTTGTACAAATTTTTCACTCATCACAAACATTCCCCCAGAACCACAGGCGGGATCATATACTCTTCCTTTATACGGCTCTATCATCTCTACCATCAATTTGACAATAGATTTTGGAGTATAGAATTGTCCTCCCTTTTTCCCTTCAGCATTAGCAAATTCTCCAAGGAAATATTCATATACTCTTCCAAACAAATCTTTGGATTTAGTATTTTCTACTTGTAATTCTGTATTAGAAATAAGGTCAATCAATTGTCCGAGTGAGGCTTTATCTAAATTAGGCTTCCCAAATACTTTTGGGAGTACATTTTTGAGCTCGGGATTTTCTTTCTCGATTGCCTCCATAGCATTATCTAACTCTTGTCCAATAGTTGGGAGTTTTGCTTTGGCTTGGAGATTTTTCCATCTTGCCTGTTCGGGCACAAAGAAAATATTCTCAGAAATATATTCATCTCTATCCTCTGGATCACTAAATTCATCCTGAGCTAATTTGTCATAAAGTTCTTGAAAAGATTCAGAAATATATTTAAGAAAAATAAGTCCAAGAGCTACATTCTTATATTCTGCCGCATCAATATTTTTACGAAGTTTATCTGCTGCTTTGAATAATTGTGCTTCAAAATGGAGATTTTGACCTTGTGCCATAAAAAAAATATATATTATTTACCCCTATTATACCATATCCCCCACCTTTTGAGGAGTGATTATCTCATAAAAAATATATATTACACAGAATTATCTATGTAATGTGTCGTGATTATTGTATATCTAGTAAATCTTTTAACTTTTTACCTTTATATTGCCAATAGGCTGCTCCGTGATAGGCTCCACTTTTATTGCTATTACCTTTTTGTTGATATATCTTTCGGGTTAATGGGGATAATTTGAAAATTTGTCCCCCATATTCTACATCTCTCTCACCTACGACTTTTGCTGTGATATCTTTATCTGCTATGAATATTATTTCCTCTCCATCTTGTATGCCTTTTCTATAAAAACTAAATTTTGCACTTTGCTCTCTGGATTTTGAAATTTCATCGAATTCTTTTTCTTTATCTATATCTTTTGGATATATTACTTTTCCTTCAAAGGATAGGAGTAATTGTTTTACCAAATCATAGTCTAGCGCGAATAACTCACTGTCTCCTACTCTGTGTTTGGTGAAAATTTCTTTGAGTAGATTTTCTTTATATGTATAGTCTTCTAGTTCTATTGCAAAGAATCTCTTTAATCCTGAGACATTGTAGTATCCATTTGATTCTAGATTTCTCATCCTTTCTTGATAATTTTGACTGCCTGTTTGTCCTATTTTTATTAGTCCATCGACTACTGTTGTCATTATATAGACTACTCCTTTCATAGATTATGTGAATTTAATGATTGTTTGTATTATAGCATGTTTTTAGGTTGAATTACTAGCCGAATACATCCTCCTCCACCTTTCAGGAAACCCTCCTAAACAACGTATAGGAGGGACTTAAAGCTCCTCTCACAAGGGAGGACAGTTTATGGAGTAAAATAAAAACCGATGCGCGGGGCATCGGTTTGAACATTGTAGTGACAGACTATGAACTATCTTGAGAGAATGAATCAGGGTATAAACTTGCATCAGATCGAGCAGGGGCACCGAACTGTTGACGCATTACCCATTGAGTAGCTGCTTTCTGAGCTTGCCAAGCCTGAGCTAATTGCTTACATAGTCCACGTAAGACTTGAGGATCTCCAGTGGCGTCAATCGCTCGAGTCATTCGCTCAAGTTCAAACTTCTGAAAATCTGACAATTGCATAGAATCATTCATGACTACACATGCAAAGAGCATATTTAGATTACCCAAATTATCTTATTCTGTCAATATATAGTAGAAGGTTTTGATTTGACAATATGGGAATACTTATACTGATACATGAAATTTGTTCTTTTTGTCTATGAACAAACTCCGTCCTGAATTAGCAAGATCTCAAATTATTGAGCTCATTCGTAGAACTGTAATATATAGAGTACAACAAGACTTGGAAAAGTCAAATAACAAACGCACCCCTCAATTTATCTCCATCCCTACGGGAGGTAAACCCGTAGGTGGAGAGGGGAATTTAAAAAGCCACCTTTTGGGGTGGCTTGGGGGGAATTATATTTTTATGTTATATGTATTTGATATTCTTGGAAAAATTATATATAATTACCAAGGTTATCTCCAAATTATCCCATGGATCCACAAATTGCTAACAAACACCGGTCTGCTGTGTTGTTGATAAGAGAAATTATTATTTGTGTTAGAAAAAATCAGAAAACAATAAGTAAAGCTCAGTTGATAGATCTTTTAGCAGAGCACCTAGAGACAGAAGAATATTTAAATTACACACAAAATATTCTTCTAGTAAATTGTAGAGACAATGATATCCTCACAATAGATGGACAAACTAATAATGTGAGATTTCCAAAACGAAGAGATGGAACCGGGAATGTCATAGAGTATCATTATATAAAATAAAGTATCATTTTGAGTAAATGAGCTCGGGTATAAAACTCGAGCTTTTTTATAATCAAAAAAGCCACTCTCTGGGAGGGTGGCTTGGGAGAAGAAAGGGTCTCAGATTTGCTCTTTGGGAACAAGTCCAAGCCTCTGAACCTCGGATTTGAGATGACAGACTTCGGGTCGAGGCTCATCCTTCGGCCAAGTGTCTCCGAGGGAGACAAAGCCTGCCCAGGGTTGTTCCACATACTCCCCACAATTAATCGGTCGAGGGTTGGCTCCATCCCTGATAGCCGTCCGCATGGCCTCCAAACGGGATTCGGCTCGAGTGGCACGCTCAGAGAGCGGGCATATATACAGGTATAAAGTTAGAGCGGATGTCGCCATCACAGCTCCTACTATGGTGTAGAGAAACACAGGCGTACTAATGGTCATGATGTACACCCCCCTTAGGGGGAGAGATAAATGGTCGTGTTATATATAGCATATTTTTACATTTTGTCAATAGTAGTGGTCAACTTTTAATACAAAAAAGAGCAATCCACCCTCCCCTTCGGGTACTCCCTCCTAAGGGAGACAGAAGTTCAAAGGAGAGGGTAAAACAAATACAGGCGACTGGGAGGTCGCCCCTACGAAGAAATATAATCACTCTAAATCTTTTACTCTATTCAATAAATCTTGTACTGAACTTGTGTCTAATAGACTGAAGGCGAAGAGTTTTTTGCCTAAATCTTTGAGCGAGGCGCCTAGATGATAGATTTCTTTTTGGTCTATTATTAGGAATCTATCATGGCTTTTGTTGAATTTCTTTAGCTTAAAGTTTCCATATTGCTGATTGACTTTCTGTATATCTAGCTCTAATTCCTTACTTATTGGATGGGTTAATATAAGGGCTTTTACTTTTGGGTTCTTTTTGGCTAGATGTATTAGGGTGCTCTCGTCTATATAATTGTCTATAAGGATTATATGTGTCTTGGCTTTGCGAATTATCTTTGAGAATAATTCATAGGCATCGAATACTTGTCCTTCGAAGAATATGCCTTGGGTGGGGATGGTATTGGTATGTATTTGCAAGTCTATTTGATTTACTTTTTCACTCAAAGATTGAATATTATCTTCTATTCTGTTTATCCGATTATTCAGTGCATAGCCTTTGAGTAAATAGTCTCGTAAAATATTGGTTGCCCAGATGCGAAATTGTGTACCTTGTTTTGATTTTACTCGGTACCCTACTGATATTATAACATCTAGATTGTAATACTCCACTTGGCGCTCAACCTTTCTGCCTCCTTCATTTTGAACTGTCGCAAATTTTGCGACAGTTGCTATATTATCTAGTTCTCCTTCCGAAAAAACATTATTGATGTGTTTACCAAGAGTTTTTACATCTCTACCAAAAAGCAAAGCCATTTGCTGTCTGTTTAACCAAACAGTTTCGTGTTTAAGCATTACTTCTATATGCTCATCTAAATCATCTGGTCTATATAAAATAATTTCATTTTTCATATTTTAATTTAATGTATGGTTTTATTATAGAATATAACTAAAGAATAGTGAATTATTATTTTCCATAGTGGATAAGTTTATATTTATTTATAAGTTTGTATTATAGCATATTTGAGGTTGAATTGGGAGCCGAACACATCCACCTCCGGCACTTCGTGACACCTCCTCCGAAGGAGGACAAGGAGGCAAGTTGCAAAACACTTCCACCCCGTCCAGCGAAGCTGTCCACCCCTCAATTTATCTCCACCCCTACGGGAGGTAAACCCGTAGGGAGAGAGGGGAATTTAAAAAGACCACCCTCTGGGAGAGTGGCTTGGGTTATTCTATGTCTACGATGTATCTCATCTTATTCATTATACTCCTCAAAATCGTAATACATTCCTCAGCTGTATTACATTGCATAAGTTGAGAGCGGATATCGCTGGCTCCTGGAAAATTATTGAGATATATTTTGAAGCATTTTTTCATCACTGCAAAGTTTTTCTCTTGTCCCCAAGTTTGGTCAAAAAGTTGTATATGTTCGATGAGTTTTTGCACCTTTATCTCTGTACTGAGTGTATCGTGGTCTATATTGGGATTGAATATCCAAGGATTATAGAATACTCCCCTTCCAATCATTATCCCATCTACACCATATTGATTGGCGATATCAAGTCCCTGCTGATAAGACAGAATATCTCCATTGCCAATAATGAGGGTATGAGGGCTTAGCTCGTCTCTTAGTTTTACTGCCTTTCCAATTTCATCCCAATGAGTAGGATAATCGGATAATTCTTTTACGGTACGGCCATGTATGGTGAGGGCGTCTAGATTAGATTGTAAGAGATGTCCAATCCATTCTTCGGTTTGAATTTCAGTAAAGCCAATGCGGGTTTTGACACTGACTGGTATATCCCCCGCTCCCTCTTTGGCGGCTTGTATAATATCTGAGGCGAGTTGGGGATTTTTGATAAGTGCGGAGCAAGCTCCTTGTTTGATTACTTTTTTGACTGGGCAGCCCATATTGATATCTAGGCCAGCAAAACCTTGTTCTCTGGCATAAACTCCCGCCTGATAATAATGCTCTGGTGTAATACCCCAAATTTGGGCTACGAGAGGCTGTTCCTCTGGGGTATATTGTAATCGATGTATGACTTTTGATCTTCCAATTTCAGAGGCGAGTCCCTCTACGCTGGTAAATTCTGTCACCATAACATCAGGACGTCCACAAGAGCTAATAATACGCCGAAAAACTGTATCAGTTACCTCCTCCATAGGAGCTAATACAAAAAAGGGTTTAGATAATGATTGCCAAAATGATTGCATAGGGTTATTAAATATACGTTTATTATAACATGTGTTGATGATTTATAAATACACATTATACATTAAGGGTTATTATTTTGTCCCCCTTCGCCTGCCTACCGCAGGCAGGCAAAGGAGGACAGAAACTCAGGTTGCAAAATACTCCACCCCGTCAGGCGAAGCCTGCCACCCCTCAATTTATCTCCACCCCTACGGGAGATAAACCCGTAGGGAGAGAGGGGAATTTTTAGCACTATCCCAAAATAGCAATAGTAATGGTTATTGTAAATTAACAATAAAAGAAAAACCCCACCTTGACGACGGGGGTTTTGATAGAAGAGTTCATTTGAAAAAGAGAGCTATAATTATCACAACAAGTAAGTAGTTGATGGGAATTGTCGGTATAATTCCAATTAGTGTCAGTATAATTTCAATTAGGTAGACACTTAGGAAGACTATAATGAATAACAAGATACCCCAGATAATTTTAGACGCTATATCTCTTTTCAAGACGGTTTTCGCTTGACTGAGAAGGTTTCTTAGTGACATGTTCAAGCTGTCGGAGGTCGAAAAAACTATAGCATAAAGAGCCTAAAATGTCAATATCTAATAACGTTATCCTTATATCAATTTCTTCTTTTTATCATCTACTGTTTCATAAAAATATCTGAATAATCCTTTCCATTGAGTAATGGATAAATCTTGTGGTCGGGATTTGATATGGAATTGATGGGTTTTGGCGAGTCTTTTCCATTGTTCATAGGTGAATATAGGCTCAAGATTTTTCATCAAATTGGACTTTTGCTGTCCAAAAGCATAGGTTATAAACTTGATATAATCTTGTTTTACTTCCCAAATAGGAGTTGGGATTTGCTCTAATCGTAATAGCTGTACGCTAACACTAGGAGCTGGGGAGAAATCTGTTTTTTCAAAATTATATACCACTTCACAATTATATAATGAGTTTAGGATAATAGAGATAATACTAGGCTCTGTGGTTCCAATTACGCGCTCTATTGCTTCTTTTTGTCCGAATATGAGGGCAGATTCTGGGCTATTATTAGCAGTATATAATCCTTTGATGAGCTCGGAGAATATGGCAAAAGGTGGATTGGATATAATGGCAAAGCTTTCGCTGGGATAGGTGATTTTGCGAATATCTTGATTGATAATAGTTGCTTTATCTCCAAAATTATCTTGTAGTTTGCTATATAAATCTGGATCAAGTTCTATTGCTTGTACTCTATATTCTCTTGCAACTAATTCTTTGGTAATAATCCCCTCTCCTGCTCCCAAATCTAAGATGAGGGAATTTGGACTTAAGGGAATAAAATCAATAATATACCGTATTAAGGCAGGGTTTTTGATAAAATTTTGAGAATAGGCCTTGCGCTTCTCACTATTATAATCTTGCATATAATTTAGGATTCTAAATGCTCTATCAAATCCATAACTTTTACCCACAGTGCCTCTTGTGTGGCAAGTTTCTCAGGTGATTCTGCTATTCCTAGTCTTACATCTTCTTTTAAGTCCGCAATTTTTTTATCTATTTTATTTAATTCTTTGCGAGCTTGATATAATTCTCTTTTACGTGTTTTCTCATCTCCGGCATAGGTAGATACGGTTTGAGTAATGGCTTCGGTGTTCTGCTCTTTAGTCTGATCAGCATGATGCTGTAGACTCCATACATATTCTTCATAATTCCCATTATATTTGGTGATGGCGCCATCTTTTACTTGCCAAATCATTGTCGCAAGATTATTAACAAAACTTCTATCATGGCTCACAAAAATAAGAGTTCCTCCCCATTCTGCTAGGGAACTTCCCATAATTTCTACGGTTTCCATATCGAGATGGTTTGTAGGTTCATCCAAAATCAAGACATCATATCCTTCCAGGAATACTGCTGCGAGTCGCAATCTTGCCTTTTCCCCTCCAGATAATACGGTGAGAGGTTTATCATGTTCTGCTTTAGAGAATAAGAAACTTCCAAGAGTTTTTTTGACATCATCATCACTGATGGATATATCTGCAACTTTTCTCAAATAATCATAAATAGTAGACTGATTTTGGGTGTCGAATTCTACACTTTGGGCAAAATATCCAATTTTAAGTCCATTCCCAAATTTAAATTCACCATTTAATAGGGGTAATTCACCTGAAAGAGTTTTCAAAAGTGTAGATTTTCCTTGTCCATTATCTCCGAGTACGGCAATTTTTTGCCCTCTCTCTACATATAGATTTTGACCCTCTGCGATTATTGTTTTATCATATCCGATACTGATGCGAGGTATATCTAATCCCATACCTGAACTTTTGGCAATAAAAGGCAAATGCATTCTTACTTTTGAGCTGGGGGTATATATACTTTTTTTCTCCTGAGATAATCGCTCAATATGTTTTTGCTTGGATTTAGCTTGAGCGGCTTTACTTGCCTTTGCTCCAAATCGGTCTATAAATTCTTGTAATTGGGCTTGTTTTTTCTCAATATTAGCATTGGTACGGATAATTTGATTCTGTACTGTTTGCTTATATTCAAAATATTCATCTACATTACCAGGATATAGAGCAATTTGTCCCTGATCAACTTCTATGGTACTGGTCATTACTCTTCGGAGGAATTCTCTATCATGAGTAATCAATAATACTGTTCCTTTAAAAGATATAAGCCAATGTTCTAATAAAAGAATAGTGGAAAGATCAAGATAATTGGTCGGCTCATCCAAAAGTATGAGATTTGGCTTTGCCATCAACATTCGAATAAGCTTTAATCGCATACGATATCCTCCAGAAATATCCCCAATAGGAAGTTCCAGCTTTTCTTTTGGCATATCGAATTCTAGGGCTTGTTTGAATATTTCCCAATCTTGACTTTGCGTAGTCTCTATCAAATAATTAATTCCTGTTTGCTCTAAATCAAATTCATCTTCTTGGGCAATATAGCCAATGCGAGTAGATTTATCTAAAGTAATACTTCCATCATCAGGCTCTTCTAGTCCCAAAATCATACGAAATAAGGTACTCTTCCCCGCTCCATTGCGTCCAAGGACACCATAAATTTCTCCCTCATGAATAGAGCAAGTAGCAGTATTAAATATAACCTTGAGTCCATAATGTTTCTCAAGGTTATATATACGAATTAATTCTCTTTTAGCCATAGTATATATACAGTATTCACTTCATACTATGCCATAAAAATTGAATTATGGCAAGTTATTACTGAGCTGAAGTTGGCAACCCTCCAGGAATATTTACTGTAGGATTTGTTGCCTCTGGATCTGGTTCAGATATTCCCGCTGCTGGATTTGCTGCAGGGGTTGTTGCTGGAGTCTCTATAGTTTGAGATACTTCTTCTAATACGGGAGTAGGCTCTTGATTTTGTCTATATAAAAGATACCCAAGTACAGCACCACCTCCAATAACAAGTATTAGGAGAATAAGAGTAGTCCTAGAACCACCATTAGATTGTACTTCTTGTTGTGAGCTTTCAGGTGTTCCAAATGTATCTGCCATAATATATTTATTAGCTATTAATTATTGTTCCAATATACCAATAGGACGTGAATAAGGATTAAGTAGATCATCCTCTCCCATAGGAGGACGATCACTTCTCTCCTTACTCAAAATTTTGGTAGCATCTTTTCCACAAACATCTGTAGCTTTAATATTTAATGTTTGTGATATATTTGTTTTTATAAAATCTGAGATATCATATACTATATCATCCACTACGGCCCAACAAGATTCTATTTTTGAATTGACTTCTAATTGCTGTTTAGTAACAATATTATTAGGGTCTATATTAGATATATTTTTAGCTAAAAATTCTGGATTAACAGATTCTATCGGAGTATTAACTGACTCAGACTTAGTTACTGAATTTACCTCTACATCTGGGTTGGTATTAGTATTTTTACCCTGAATTTCTATAGTCATACTGAATCCGATGCTCGCAAGAATAATAAGTATAATAACATTTTTAGAACATCTCTTGGATTGAGTTGTTTCCGGTGAATATTTTGCTGCACTAAATGTATCTGCCATATATTTAATTTTGTATTGCTTCAGCTAATTTCCCAATTTTAAATCCTACCAAAACATCACTTGCACCACCTTCCTTATGCTCAATAGGTTTTGCAAATAATGCTGTTCCATCTTTTCCACAAATTTTAAGGATCTCAGCTTCTCCACCTGGATGATTTGGTACGTATTTAGTAATATCATATACATTGCCATCAACAATAGTCCAACAGGAAGATTTACTATTATTCTCTGCAACTTGATTGGGGGTAATATTAAGCCCAGGCACAAGACTACTTGGAATAGAAGCCCCAGCTGAGGGAGTATTTGTTACAGTAGTAGATGTAGGAGCAGTATTAGGTACAGGCTCAGCAATTTCTGGAGAATTAGTTGTTTTTGACTCACCATTTGATTGGTATACAAGATACCCTAAAAAACTAGCGCAAATAAGTATAAATCCAATAAAAACAATAGTAAATTTTGAGATTTTTGGTACTTTTTGTTCTACTGATGTATTGGGTGTAATTTTAGGTTCCATTATTTTATATTGGTATTATAACTTTATAAATAGTATATCATAGAGAATATTTTTCTGCAACTATATATTCTTCTTTAATAAGGATATTATGAATAACTCAATATTACGATATAAATATGCTAATCCAAAAGAAATTGGTAAGATAATAATTACTGGTATAAGAGCATAGAGAATAATCTGTATAATTAATAACTGATCTGAAAATGGATACAAAATAAAAATCAGTTGCTGTATGGGGAAATGAAATAAAAATATCCATAAACTAATACGCCCTAAAGGAGATAATATATTTTGAATCATAGTAGCTATAGGATTAGATTTTTGAAAATAATTCCATAATATAAATATAATAGCAAAACCGAAAAATATCTGAACATTATAAAATGATAAAGACTTCACCGTTGTTTCACTAAGATTAAGATATGGGAGTAAAACAATAATAGAGGCCTGTAAAGCAAAATATATACAAATCAATTCTTGCCAGATTGAAGATGGGGCTTCACTAAAAATATTTTTTCTCACCATTCCATATACAAAGAATATAAGATATTGTCCACATAAGGGTATATCCCATAAATACCAAGTATCAGGGATAGAAAAAGATATGAGAGAAATACTAAGAGCTCCTATAAGGAGATATTTGGGACTAATTTTACGAATATAATCTAGTAGTGGATATAGTAAATATAATTGGAATAATACCGGTATAAAATAAAATGGTATAGCTGCTTCTCCAGATATAAGGAGTTTGGGAAGAGTAATGTCTCCACTATACCCTATTTGCCATAATATAGTAGTGATAATAATATAAGGTATTGCAATACGAATAATTTTGCTTCCATAAAATTGTATTATGGCTCTCCCACTCCATACAAAAGGCTTTAATAACAATCCAGATGTAAACAAAAAAACAGGAATAGCAAATCGAAATATATTATTGACAACACTTAATAGTATACTATCAAAAAGAGTATTGTATTCAAATCCCAAAAGATAACAGGCGTGAATAATAATCACACTAATAATAGCAATTCCTTTGAGAGTATCAATAGAGGCAAGTCTTTTTTGAGGAGGGATATTGATATCTTTAGTGTCAATATCCCAGAATAATTGAGAGTATCGAGGTATCACAAGTAAAATCAGGGTACCTATAATCATCACAAGATACTCGAATAGGAATTGACTTTGAACTTGAAAGATATCCACTATTTTAGTTCAGCAATAAGAGGCTGTGTATAGGGAGGAATAGGGAAAATAAAGGTACGAGTACCGGACTTAGTAACCAAACTATTAAACTGCCTGATATTAGAGTTATGGGTTTTAATCATCTCATCATACTCTTGCCTCTGCTGATTAAACGCATCAATAGACTTATTATATTTAGGTACTACTTCATTATATTGAGCTATCTTTTTACTAGAAAGCAATTCATCCAAAGTCTCTTTTTCTTTTGCAAGATTAATCTTCGCTTTTTCTAAATCTTGCTCTTTTTCTGTAATTATAGAGGCCTCTATATTAATGGTATTATCCAATGCTCTCATATTTTGAGTATCCTCATAGTGTATATGTTCTTGCCAACCCCACCAAGATACATTAGCAACAATATAGCATATTACAAATAGGGTAAAAATTTTTGATATGGACATATATATAGTAGCATTTATTTTATTTACTGTATATAGTATATCGTAAATTATATGATTAGTAAAATATTTGTATGAGATGAGGAGATCGTAGACAAAACAGATTACTATACATTACTAACCTAGGGTCCCTAACCTGTCACAAAAAGTGTCCTCCTTTGCCTGCCTGGGGTAGGCAGGGAGGAGGTGGCCGTCAGGCCGGAGGTGGATAGAGTTCAAGTCTTTATTTTATCCACCCCCGCCTTTCAGGCTTCCCCCTCCTAAGGGGGACAAAAGTAATAATTCTTTTGTTGCGACAATATATGCGACTATAAGGTCGCCCCTACACAAATCTCATCTTGTCTAAGATGTATCTCATCTTATTCAATATTTTATATTAACCTAATTCTTTGAAAAAGCTATCCAAGATACCGTCTATATCATCAATAGTTTTATATTCTTGAACTTGCAAATTTGCATTACCTCCAATCATCGGGGACAATCTTCTCCCTTCTTGCTCACGGAAAAGGCATAATATAGGTTTTTTACCCTCCATTTGCCCAATTTCATACCCTACTCCCAAACTTGGAGTAGTAACCTCAGCTACTACAATATCTGATTCATTGAGCCAATTCATATCCCGCCGATAAATATCAATATCACTAGAATCTTGTTCACCAAAAGTAGTTAATTCACTATCTCCAATATGCTCCGTTAATACCGTACCATAGGCTTCAAGTTGTTGTATAATTTGAGCATAGAGATCCTTATCATCTCGCCCTCCTCTAATTGACCCTGCAAAATATATTTTCATATTATGTTATATTATTATGTATATATTATATCATAAGTTAAATACGTTATTTATCAAATATAGCTCATATAAGGATATCCACATATACAATTATTAAAGGAAAGTATATAATATAAATGATCTTATTATATGTTTTTAATTAATAATATGTTTGATATTCTATTTGCAAGAACATTCTTTATCGTAGGAGGTATGTTAGTCATAACCGCCATTACTGCTCTTATCAACAAAGGATTTGAGACATCATTGGAGTATTGGGGAAGTATTATTGCATTGTTTGGATTATTGATTGCCCTTATGTTTTATGCCAATGTTTTTCCTACCAATTTGATTCTTGTGGGACTTTTTTCTGCTATTATGGGCTGGATCATTGGCCCTACAATATCGGCATTAGGTCAACGATATAAGTTTAGAAAACATCTCAAGAATAATGGAGTTGTGATTGAAAAAGGTCGTAATATCCCTAAAGAATATCAAGAAGAATTTGCGACATCTTTTGATAATGAAGAATATCAATCAGAATGGAATAATACTGTCTTTCAAGCACTTTTTGCCACAGCAATAGCAGTATTTGCAACTGGAGGTACAGTTTTCTTAACCAATATTGACTTTAGTTTTTTGAATGGATTTTTATTTATTTCATTAATTATTTTAGTTATTATGGGGCTATTAAATGTATTCATATTTCGCTCGCATATGTTTACCTTTATTAGTTCTTATTTTGGGGCTGTTATTTTTACCCTATATCTCTTATTCGATTTTAATAGACTAGAAGCAATGGCAGGAGATGAGTCATGGGGAACTGCTATTGATATCTCAGTTAATCTTTATTTAGACATTATTAATTTATTTTTGGATTTACTCACTATACTTTCCGAGTTCAATTAAAATACTAAAGTAGTTTTTATGACCATTATACAAAACTCCCTTCGCCAATATGCTTCTCCCGAGAGGAAGGTTAATGTAGAGAGATTTTTTAAAACAGGAAAAGGGCAATATGGAGAGGGCGATGAGTTCATTGGGGTAAGTAATCCCGATGTCAGAAAAGTCGCGAGGCAGTACAAAGATATATCATTAGATGAGATAGAGTTACTACTTCATTCCCCTATTCATGAAGATAGATTATGTGCTCTCATAATACTTGTCAATCAGAACACAAAAGCAAATCCAGAAGCTCAAAAAACTATCGTTAATCTGTATATTGTCAATTTGCATTATATCAATAATTGGGATCTCGTGGACCTCTCAGCTCATTATATACTCGGTAAAGCTATATATGATGGAATTCAGTCCAAAGATATACTCGATACCCTCGCTCCCTCCCCTATTCTCTGGGAGCGAAGAGTTAGCATTATATCTACCTTTTATTTTATCCATAAAGGGAATATTGATGATACCTTGAGATTATCTAAAGTTTTACTCACAGATAAGGAAGATTTAATGCATAAAGCCGTAGGTTGGGCTTTGAGAGAAGCTTGGAAAAAAGACGCCCCTCGAGTAGAGGAGTTCCTCCAAAAGAATTATTCTCATATTCCTCGCACCACACTCCGCTATGCTATTGAGCGTATAGAAGAGAATAAGCGTAAGAGATTTTTGAAGGGGATGTTTTAAACTAGTAAAAACTCCCTACAGACAGTATCTGTAAGGAGCTTTGTTGAAAGTTGTGAGATGCTTTTTATCTACTTATTTTTGATTCTCAGCCACCGATCCCTGATTTTATTATATAGATCTTGTATGTCTTCAGAGAATACGCTCGCTGAGCATACGAAGATATAGAAATAGATGATACTCAGATATCGGTGAGTATAGAGAGTTATGCTCATCTCTTGATAACCAATTTTCTCAAAGAGAATTGACATTAGCCGAAGCATAATCGGTAGAGATAGCCAAAAACTCAATATCCAAAAACCTATGAGAGAATTTCTCCATAATAGTTGAGTACGTATTCCACGTACAGGTTTTATGATATTTGCATAGTAGCCAGATATATACCATGCATAGAGAGCCAGTGGGGAGGCAGGAATTCCTACCCCAAAGGCAACGGTATCCCAGCCTGCCAATAGGCAGTATAGTGCTGAGAAGACAGCACCCAAAAGCATGAAGATGAATTCCATGTTAAAAATGTGCGATTGTGAACTAGATCAAATTAGCATATAGAGTATGTTTTGTCAATATTACATAACTTCTTTACTAGAATTTTTTCTTGACTAGCTTTCAAGCTAGTACTTCTTATTTCCCCATAACTATTTGTGCCAATTTAATCATTGTCCTAAATGAAATATCAGGAGATGCAACTTGATTTACTGTTCCAACTATAAACATATCTTCTTTTGGACTATAATACGCCAATGCACCCGAAAGTCCTGAATGTCCTATAAAATAAGGCATAGTCCCTGTGGGATTAAAAATCCAAGGAAGTTTAAATAAGTGAATACCTATACCTGATTGCATAGGGAAAAAGATATTATTCCATTCTTGTAAATCATTTATATATTCTTTTGGGAATAATACACCCGTAAAAAAGGCTTGAATAAAGACAAGCATATCAGCAGATGTTGATACAACACCCCCATCTGCACCAAATGAAGTCATAGCTTTCGGGATATCAAGTTCATTCTCTTTATAATATAGTGTTTTCGGTGTCTTATCAGTTGCGTCTGTATATAAGTAAGTATGAGATAATTTGAGAGGCTTGATTATCAGCTCATCGCAATTAGTAGCATAGGATTTATTCGTAATAAGTTCAATAATTTTACCCAGCAATTGAAAATTAGCATCAGAATAATTAGCTTTATTTTTTGTCCCTGGAATAAAAAGTGGTGGCATTGCTTTTGTTCTTTCAATAGCTTGCTCAAAAGTCCAAAATTGGTCATTCCCATTTTTGATATCATCTTCCAAACTTTGCCCCTCTCTTCCCTTTCCTTGAAAATAATCAGCAAGTCCAGATGTATGGGATAAGAGATGTTTGATAGTGATTTCATCTGAATAGTCCTTCCCTTTATACATATGTAAACCATTCATAATAGACTTATCTAGATATATACTAATTTTGTCTTCAAGTTTCAACTTCCCCTCTGACTTGAGATATAGGATAATAGCAGTAGTAAATAATTTTGTCGTACTCGCAATAAAATAACTTTGATCAACTGAAAGATTACCCGAAGCTCCAAACCAGGTAAAATCTCCCTTTTTTATACCAAATGAAGCCCCAAATATTTTCTTCCCATCAACAGTTTTATCTAGAATTGCTTGTAATATATGTTCTTTGTCAATCATATGTGTATGGGTATTGGGGGTAACTTATTACTATAGTAGCATATTGGGTTGTGGGGAGTAAAGCCTTTGTCCTATACTCATTTATACTCCATATATTCAGAGGTTATTTTATGTATTATACTATAGGTTTTATTATTTAGATATATTTTGAAAATTTTCATAGCTTCCAATTTTGGCAAAATTTATTTCAAAATTCACATTATCTATCTTATCAATTCTGACAGAATCAATACCCAAAGTTTGTAATTTGGGGTATGTTAAAAGCTCACCTTCTTTAAGTTTTAATATATCTCTTAATATCCAGCTTCCCAACTCTTTATTAGAATAGGACATAAGAGCTTTTCTTTTATCTTGACATACTTTTGATTGCATCTTATTCCCATTTGGTAGCTTTAATTCAAAAGATGTGTCTCTATCAGGGAAAAATCCTGGGAAATTCTTATGAATATAGGCTGGGATTGGGATATAAACTTCATCTAGATGTCTAATTCTTCCTCCTGCATTCCACTGATTTAAGCCACTTTTTGGGAAAACTGTTTGATTATTTCCATATAATGGCAAATATATCGTTTGTTTTATCTTAGGTTCTTTCAAAAAATTCAAGTCTATATTTTGAAATAATTTTTTTAATTCTAAAAGAGGATCTTCTAAAACATCAATATCTAATTCATAAACAATAGGTTGTGTAACAAATCTTTTTGTAAGTGTACTTTTAGAGATCAGGAAAGAGTAGTCATGTTTACCATCATTAAAAGTAATTGAACCCTTTTTTTGACTTATATTTTTTATGTTCAGGGTATCTACCTTATTCATTGGCTCTTCAAAAATCAAAAACTTTCCCTTATCTCTTATCACACAGTGGTAAATTAAATTTTCTATAGAATGAACACTTTCAGTAAATTCAATTCTAGAATTTCTTAGCTCTGAAACCTTTTTAACTAATTCCATAGGAGATAAATTCTTATAAAAGTTCCTATCCCTATTAAACTCCGCTACTTTTTGAAAAGTTTTATTATTACCTACAAGAAAGGTTTTCAAACCAATTCCAAGAGAACCTTTTTTGGCATCAACAGAGACATCACTTCTTGATAAGTCTTCTGCTTCAAAAGCACGACAAAAAACTTTTTCAGCTACTCTATAATATAGGTACGGGATATCAGATTCAGAAAAAAGATTGGAAAGACATCCAGCAATCTTTAAAAAATTTTCATACTCTGATTTAGATTTAGATGCCTGATCTTGAAAAAACATATTTTAATTAATTTAATGCAATCTTAATATTTTCTGCTATTCTTTGAATAACTGGAATTGATACAGAGTTACCAAACTGTTTATAGAGATGAGAATCAGCAATATTAGGTAGTTTATAATTTTCAGGGAATCCTTGAAAATTAGCACATTCTCTAGGAGTTATTTTTCTAATTCCTTTTTCATTCAAAACTAACGGGACATTATGCCCCCCAGTTCCCATATTAGCGGTTAATGTGGGACAAACATTGTTTTTATTTTCTCTTACATATTTTCTCCGCCACTGGTAAAGAGTATCTTGTTTTATTATATCTTTCTTTAATGCTTCATAAAGTGGTTTGTTATTATAATAATATTTATCAGCAACCTCTTCTTTCTCAAGACAATCATAGATAGTTTTTGTAAGTTTTATTTTATGAGGAAAAGAAAATTGATCATATGCCTGCTTATCTAAAAAACCAACAATATATACTCTTTCTCTATTCTGAGGAATATTTCCATATTCCATTGTATTCAGTACTTTAACTTTTACAAAATATCCTAAGTCTTTTTCTAAGTTTTCAAGAATCACTTTCATAGTATTTCCCTTATCATGGGTATTTAAATTTTTTACATTCTCAAGTAAAAATGCTTTTGGTTTTTTATTTTTTAATATTCTCACAATATCAAAAAATAGATTACCCCTATCTTTTGCATCATTAAAACCCTGTTTATATCCAGCTATAGAAAATGGCTGACAAGGAAACCCTCCACAAAGAATGTCAAAGTCAGGTATATCTGAGGATTCAATTTTTTGTATATCACCTAATACCATTTTTTGTTCAGATTTATAAATATTTGAAAAATTAAGATCAAAAGTTATTTTTGCATTTCTATCAAAATCATTAGAAAAAACACAATTAAATCCGGCATTTTCAAACCCTATCTTAATTCCACCTATACCAGCAAATAAATCTATAAATGTTAATTTTTTTATAGCCATAGTATTCTTATTTTTACATATTTATATTATAGCATATCTTTATATTTGCGGGGAGGGATTACGAACTCGTCGCAAATGGGATTTAGAGTAAAAAAAGGAGCAGGAAAGATTTCTCTCGCCTGCTCTATTAACCATGATGTTTACCAGTCGTTATGAGGGCCGCTCACAACTTCAACTTCGCTAAAGGAGAGCTCACGGTTAATGAGAATAACCGGTTGCTCGTAGCCACCTTTGTACTCACTGATTGGAACGATTGTGCGAGCACGTGAGCAGTGAAAGTCAGCAACTTCAGCGTCCGTGAAACGATCACGGTCATCCTCCATTGAGTCACCCAATTCACTACGTCGCCTTTCATACGGGGTATGATCAGCAATGTAGATCCCGTCTGCTCGATTCGGCTTAACTCGAATCACAAAACGATCTCGACATGATCCCCGATGGCCGGGAACTTCGAGCGAATCAATCGCTGTATCAGGAGACACATCTCCAATACCGCACCAGAGGAAGCCCTCATATGCGATCTCAGGAACACTCCCATCATTGGGGGTATCAAGTGATATAAGTCGATAACCACTTCCTGATAGAGCGTAACGATTCGCTGCATCCAGCGCATTCATATTCTTCTGCCCTTGTTTGATTCGAACCACATCGCTATTTTCAGCGAAGCAGAAAATCGAACCAATTGAATCAGGAAAAGGAATTATTGCTGGTATAGCGAATGTACCCACTTTTTCCTCGGGGATTGGGTGGGACACAATAATCTTGAACACAACTTCTTCAAGATAGTGCTTGAACTCTTCCATCACCGTAGCGGTGCGGAAGAGTGTGGGCTCATCTCCCTCGGGATCGTACTCGCGATTGAGGTCGTTCGTATGAACCAGAAGCGGCGGCCGACGACCCGAATGAATATGAGTCATCTGGGACAACTTTTCGGAGTCGTCAGTAAGAGCGGCGGTCAAAAAACCGATCGCTTCAAACCATGCCCCTGCCGTTGTTTGGCAGTCACAGCCACCCTTGTACTCGAGGTACAACTTCGGCTCACCGCTGAGTTTACTGTTGACCTTCGAAGCGTTCATAAAGAGATCGCGGTCCCGCTCATAGTCGTCACCGACATAGAGATAGAAGGTTGGGCCTGACTCGTCATCATGGACGAGAATCATCTTCTGTGGAATCACGATTTCGGTTACAGCAGCTGTGTCATTCCAATGACCATCTGGCATAGTACGCTGTACGCGGCAAAACCAGAGTTTGAAATCCTGACCCTCAATCCGTGAAACTTTACGAAACTTTTGTTCTCCACTCCCATATTCATGAAATTCCACAGTGACACCGGGAACTTGCCAATGGCGTTTCTCAAGCTCGCGAACAATTTGCTCGCAAACAGAATCAAATGGGAATTGAAGAGTATTGGGATAAAGAAATTGCATCGTTTGCATGGGACTGCTCCTTTGTAATTGGTTTTGTGAAGGTGTAATCCTCAGGCAAAATAGCCTAAAGAATGCAGTACTTATATACCATATATTTCTATTTTTGTCAATAGCTATTATCAAGTATTACTAATTGCGGAGAGAAAGGGATTAGAACTCGTCGCAAATGGGATTTGCTCCTTGAAACCACCTCAGTTTCCTCAATACCCCTACAACCCCATCTCGGACACCCACGGTTTCCGACATTCGGAGCAAGCACCTCACTGCCTTCCTCTCTAGGGGTATTGATTACATCCTCCACGGGAAACTACCGTTTCCCGACCCCTTCCCTGACTTCAAATCTCTCCCAACTGCTACACATAATATAAAAAATTGGGGATATACCCCATTTTCTATATTTGCGGAGAGAGAGAGATTTGAACTCTCGATAGGTTTGACCCTATACTGCGTTTCGAATGCAGCGCAATAAACCGGACTATGCGATCTCTCCAATAGTATGTATTATGGTCTATTTTTGTGATTATTTCAAGATAATGATAAGATATACAGATAGTATAAACTCATATTTTTATGTCATTCCAAGCCTATCTTGACAATATTTATACCAAAACAGGTAAAACTCCTGAAGATTTTCGTAAATTAGCCAAAACCAAGGGATTATTTACCCCAGAGACCAAGGCTACGGCCATTATTAATTGGTTACATGAAGATTTTGATTTGGGGCGTGGTCATGCTATGGCTATTGTAGCTACTTTTAAACAATTTCATAAAGAACAATAAAGAAACAAAGCCCTCCTTATTTGGAGGACTTTGTTGAGAGATTTACCTCACAAAAATATATATCCATTTACAAAGCAGGATAATAAGCCCAACCACTTGGACCACTTGGACAGTTGGATTGTACTGGTAACTACTCATTCCAGTATAAAGACTCCTCAATCTCTTCTCTAAACGATATAGAGTAGAATTGGCGAAGATAGCGAGAATATAAAGAAAAGTCAATGCTAATAACACTGCAAAAGATTCGTTAGCCTTGAAAAGGCTTGTTACTGCTGCTACCATGACTATTTGTCTAGTTAGCCTAATTTTCTGAGGCCGAGGACTCAGAACACGAAAGTCACTGATTTGTGTATTAGAAAGTGCTGTCATCTTTAGCAGATAACAAGGAACATTATGATAATAATATATTTTTACAATAATTGCAAGTATTTTATGGAAAAATCTTGCCCTCTATAGCCTCTTATGATACTATAATATATATATATAATACTTATTATGAGTGAAAAATTATCTCTAGATACCAAAAGACATACCGGTGCACATATTTTAGCAGCTGCAGTATATGAAATGTTCCCAGAAGCTCAATTTGGAGTAGGTCCTACTACTGAGAATGGATTTTATTATGATATTCTCCTTCCTCGCACTCTTATCCCAGAGGATTTGCCTTTGCTTGAGGATAAGATGAAAGCTATTATTAAGGCAAATTTACCCGTTGAGAGAGAAGAAATGGCTATTGATGATGCTATTGATCATTTCCGACAGGCAGGGCAATTATTGAAGGGTGAATTATTACAAGATCTCAAAACTCATGGGACTACCAATTTCTCTGAAATATATGGAGAAGGTGAAGCTGTCCCTCACGAGAATGAAGTGGCGACAGTAAGTGTATATAAAATTGGGAACTTTGTAGATTTATGTCGTGGCCCTCACATTGAGACTACGGGTCAATTAGATATTACGGCTTTTAGTCTAGATAGTATATCTGCTTCCTATTTCCGTGGAGATCAAAGTCGTGAGAGTATGCAGAGAATTTATGGAATATTATTCCATTCCAAAAAGGATTTAAAAGAATTTTTGCATAATAGAGAAGAAGCCAAAAAGCGAGATCATCGTGTATTAGGGAAAAGTTTAGGTTTATTTACTTTCTCAGAACTCGTAGGTTCAGGGCTTCCTCTTTATACTCCTGCTGGAACAACTCTCAAAAATAATATTGCAGGATTATTACGGCAAATTAGTAAAAAATATGGCGCTGAAGAAGTTTCTATTCCTCATATTGCTAAAAGAGAGCTTTATGAAATTAGTGGTCATGCTCAAAAGTTTTCAGAAGAACTCTTAACGGTACATAGTCATTATCAGCAAGATTTTGTATTAAAACCCGTAAATTGTCCTCATCATACACAACTATTTGCTTCTGAGCCTCGTAGTTATCGCGATTTGCCTATTCGGTATATTGAATCCACTATGCAATATCGAGATGAAAAGCCAGGACAAATTGGAGGACTTACTCGTACTCGAGGATTTACCGTAGATGATGGACATACTTTCTTAGCTGTCAGCCAGATTAAAGATGAGGTGAATTTACTTATCAAAACTATTTCAGACTTCTATAACAGTTTTGGATTATGGGAGAATAAATGGGTTTCTCTTTCAGTAAGAGATTATAGTGATTTATCTAAATATACTGGAGTACCTGAGGATTGGGATAAGGCTGAGGAAATGCTAGAGTCTATTGCTGAGGAAAATGGTCTACAAGCCCAAAAATGCGAAGGAGAGGCTGCTATTTATGGACCAAAGCTCGATTTTATGTTCTATGATGCTCTTGGCAATGAGAGACAACTTGCGACAATACAATTAGACTTTGCAACTCCTAAACGATTTGAACTCGAATATATTGATGAGGAAGGAAATGCACAAACTCCGGTGATGATACATAGAGCTATTCTTGGTTCTTATGAACGATTCCTTGCTATTCTGATTGAGCATTATGCTGGGCGATTTCCGTATTGGCTAGCTCCAACTCAAGTGTCGGTATTAACCGTAAATGATTCAGATGAAGTCTCTGAATATACCAAGAATATTATTGAACAATTAGATGAAGTGGTATTATCTTCCCCTCTTAAATATAATGAGCTACGGTATATTGTAGATAATAGCTCTGAATCTCTTGGCAAAAAAATTCGTAATGCAGAATTACAAAAAATCCCTGTGATTATTATTGTCGGTCCAAAAGATATAGAGGCGAGTCAAGTAAGTGTCCGCACTCATAGCGGTGAGAGCAAAATTGCTTTGTCTGAATTACAAAAATTCCTAGAAAATTTTGAATAATTTTAATATTGTAAGAATACTCCGATAAGAATCAAAACAAATCCCACACCCAAATTAACATAAGGTTGTTTGGTATCAATTTTTGCACCTAATTGATGTAATTTATCTTTTATACTATTTATAATTTCATGTTTTTCGGTGATTGCAATGAGCCAGAATATAAGGATGGGAATATGAAAAGCAATATTGAGTCCGGTATTAGCTATCACTCTATAAATTGTCTTATCGAATAAAATATTAATTTGAATAGCTAAGAATACATATTCTACTAGAGCTGGAAAATCTATAAAAGGAGCTATAATTCCCATTAAAAAAGGTAATGTCCCATAATATTTGGGATAAGTTTTAACTTTATCTAATTTAGGTTTTTTAGGAATTATGGAATACAATAGCAAGATAACTCCTATCAGTATCAAGACATAACTATTGATAAGCTTAATATGATTTTTTATAGCATCAACTTCCTCTTTCAAACCCCAAATAATAACTCCAGAAATTATAAAATGAATCAAGAATAACCCCACCAAAAACCAAAACATATTTTTGGCAGATTTAGAATGTGCCAAATAATATAAACTTAATATAACTGTCATATATTTTTATATATTAGAATTCTCCAAAAGTTTCACTATTGAGATAGGCTCCAATATCCTCAATATCTATTCTCAGTTGTTCCATAGTATCTCGATGTCTGATAGTAACAGTTCCCTCAGATAAGGTCTCATAATCTACTGTTACACACCAAGGAGTACCAATTTCATCTTGCCTTCGATATCTCTTTCCTATTGATCCGGCCATATCCATATCCGCAAGTATCCCCTTTTTACGAAGATTCATATAGATTTCTTTTGCATTTTCAGCGAGGCCATCTTTTTTCATCAATGGGAGTATAGCAATTTTATATGGAGCAATATGATAAGGGAATTTGAGTACAATACGAGACTCATCACTTCCTGTAACTTTCTCCTCATTATAAAATTCAAACAGAGAAGATAAGAGAAGTCTATTTACTCCTAGAGAAGTCTCAATCACATAAGGGAAATATTGCTCATTGGTCTCGGGATCGCGATATCTCAAATCCTTACCACTAAATTTACTATGTTGTCGGGTATCATAGTCAGTACGATTATGAAGACCTTCTAGTTCTTTGAATCCCACAGCTCCAAATTCATAATCTATATCCCAAGCATCTTTTGCATAAAATACGAGTTTTTCATGTTGGCGAAATTTGATATGCTCAGTATTATACCCCAGATACTCTGTATAGAATTTGTAGCGATAATCTTTCCAGAATTCATACCATTCATCTTCCTCTCCTGGTTTTACAAAAAATTGTAAATCTATTTGTTCAAATTCACGCGTACGGAAAATATATTGTTTTACGGTAATCTCATTACGAAAAGCCTTACCAAGTTGCGCAATACCAAATGGTAATTTGCGTCGGCTCGTCTCCTGTACTAATTTCCAATTAACATAAATATTCTGACAAGCCTCCCCTTTTAGATAAGCAACAGTAGAGTCATCGACAGTTGCTCCAAGATGCGTTTGTACAAGGAGATTGAATTGTTTTACTTTTGTGAGGGGATTACCATCGGGAGAGAGAATTTTATTGTCCTCAATAACCTTATCTGTCTCTTCTGGAGAAAGACTATCTGCATTATCCATAATACCAGCATCCTCAATCAAGTGGTCAGCCCGATAGCGTTTATGAGTAACCGTATCCTCTACCAAAAGATCCGCAAATCCTCCAATATGACCACTTGCTTCCCAAACTTTAGGGTGAAGGAATATAGCTCCTTCAATTTCTACCACATCATCGCGATAAGTCACCATATAATCTCGCCAGGCTTGCACGAGATTGTCTTTTAATAATTTTCCAAGAGGTCCAAAATCATAAACCGAAGAATATCCCCCATAAATCTCAGATGAGGGGAATATAAATCCATTGCGATGAGCATATTTTACAATTGTATCCAGTTTTGTTGACATAAAGCAATCTAAATTTGAATTATTGTATTTATTATAGCAAATAACTGTGTTCTTGTGAATAAATTACCCCCAATTACCCTCTTCAATATTATCTTTATCTTCTAGGATATCTTCTATAGAACTGAGCAGTTCTTCTTTTTTCTTTTTGACTGCAAGTGCTATTAAGTCTCGCATACTATTAGCATCTTGTATAAGCATTGAACTTGCATGTTGCCTGTGATATACACCTCCCGCTCGGAGTACATCAGGATAGTCTTTGATACAAATGGTGGGTACAGATTCAAATTCCTCAATTTCAAGTATGAGAAGTCGTTTATTTTCATATTCTATAGTTTTGATAGTATATCGGGGCAATGGGTCAAGATAATTACTAATATATTGATCAATCCAAGTTCTATCTACACTTTCTAAATCTTCAGTACTGAGTCCAGATATCTCTTTTTTATCTGATACTCCAAATATCAACATTCCCCCATTAGGCATATTAGATATAGCAGCTATATGCTTGGCAAGTTTCACCTTGCGATACTCATCAAAGGTATGCCAATTGAATTCTTGCTTGAAGTCTATATGATTGTCTTCATATCCTTCGGTGATAACTTTTTGTAATAATTCGGGGGTGTATTTCATATAATGTTATATTACATTATATATAGTATATCATATTGACCGTATTGATGATATATAAATATTTTTATACAATTATTTTTTCACTTTCCCAAACTTTAACTTCAAAATTCCAAATAACAACTCAAAGCTAGTTAATACGTTAACATTACTTGTACCATTTTTTCTCGCATCAAATTGTATTGGGATTTGGCTAATTTGATAACCCTGATTTTTGGCTTTATATAAAAACTCATAATCAAAACCCCATGGAGTTGGGTTTAATATTATATCATTCAGAATTTTTTTCTTAAAGACTTTCATTCCTGACTGAATATCATAAGGGAGTCCAAGCAATATTTTACCAAATACTTTTGCATATATTCTACTCAGTAGTTTTCTATACCATTTTATATTCTGTACCACCCTATTAGCTACTACAATATCATAATCTTTCATTTTGAATAACATATCATAGAGTAATTCAGGGGGATATTGCAAATCGGCATCAATCATTGCTACTACCGAGTATTTAGCTTTGATAAAACCTTCTAATAATGACTGTGCCTTCCCCTTTTCCCCTTTTTTAAGTAATATCTTTAAAGGATATCTCCTATTTAACTTTCTTAATATATCTAATGTTCTATCTTTAGAAAAATCATCAATAATAATAATTTCATATCTCACTTTATTTTGAGTCATATTAATATGAATTCTCTTTATTAATTCTTTTACATTTAACTCTTCATTATAGGTTGGAATAATAATAGATAAATACTTCATATTATAATTTAATCTTATACTGATATAGAGTGAGACCGGGAGAGAATTTTCTCTCAGCGACCTTTTCAAAATTATTATCTAAATATGTTTTAAATTCTTTTTCATAACCTTGATCATAAGATAAGATTACATACATATATTGATGACCTTCTTTAATCCTATCCACTTGTGTTGAAATGGTATTACTATTAAATTGAGGTATTGATGATATTTTACTTCTATCCCAAATTGGGAATGTCTCTACTTTAGTAATGCCCTGATAATAATACTCAAATGGATATATAATAAATGGTGCGGACAACACAATTACATCTCTAGCAGTCGCTTTGGCTGTTAGATACATACTAATATCTTCAAAATTTTCTTTTACTGGAGTATTGGGGTTAGAAATCTGGAAGAACAAAGATAATCCTATTACAAGTATGATACCAATATACAAAATTTTCATTTGTCTTTTAAAATAAGTCGTAATTATATAGATAATGTATATATATAAGAATAAAGAACTTACAATAAGATATCTAGATAAGAATATTGGTCTTAAATAACTTAATATAAAAGCCAATCCTACTGGAATTAACATTTGAAATAGAACGAAGGTATTAAAAACCGAATAATTTAATTTCCTTTGTAATGTAGTAAATATAATAATTACAATAACTGGCCAACTGGATAAAATAATACTATTAATAATATCCGGCTGAAAACCAAATATATATTGAGAAAATATATTGAATAAATCAACTGAACTAGGAGCATTCAAAATAGGTTTGGTATTAGCTGCTGAGCCTAGATTAATAACATAATATATCCAAGGAGCAATAGCTAAAATTAGAATAATACCAACTATGATAAACTTTTGAAACAAATTTCTTGAAAATTGCTTATAATTTGTTATATAAAACAAAGCATTAGATAACAAGAATAGCCAATAAAAATAATGTGTATATATACCTAGTATTGCAGTTATTATAAAGCCAATCCAACTAATTCTCTTATCTCTTTTTAATATATCTATAAAAAATATACTATTTAATACTGCTAATAGTAATAATAAACTATACATTCTCGCTTCATTAGCATGCCAGCTTATAAATGGAGATAATATAAATATAACAGTAGTCATTAATCCAATTTTTGTATTATATAGCTTACTAGCCAAAACATATACAAAAGGAATTGAAATGATAGATATAAATAGAGATAAATACCTAGCAGATATAATAGTATTATCAAATATAGCTTGCCAAAAATGGAGAATTATATGATATAAGGGGACATGAACATCTCGTCCTACTATATCTAATATTTCTGACACACTATGACTAACTTGCCAAATACTTTGAGCCTCATCAAGTCTAATACTATTGAAATATATAAAGGGAATAGAGATAATAATACTAATGAGTATAAGGAATATTAACCATATGATAGTATTGAGACTCCATATTTTTTGATCTTGTGATACATTCATAAATAGTTTATACATTACTGATCTATAGTTAATTTGGATACTACTGCTGGAACTGCTTCAAAAGACTTTTCATTCTCAATTAATATATTTTTTTGTTTTAATGGTAATGAAGCTTGTAAAAATGGAATCATAATCATAATATTTAATACTATCCAGGTACCATTCGCAAATAATGATGCGGTGACACCACTATGAGAAAGATAATACGTTATTCCAATTAAAGATATCAATATATATATAATATGTGGCCAATTAAGATGAATAAAATTACCAGAAACTTGAGTCTTAGAAGTGATACTAAATCCATTTTTTTGACCAGTCAATACTGCGATTAAAGCTTGAATATGAATCATAAAAGAACTCATTGAGAAAGCTAGCCCTTTAAAAGAATAGGTAAAATTACTACTTCTTTGTAATATATACATAACTAGATAAATATATGGGATAAAGATTAGAGCAATAATCATACTAGAATTTATCAATGGGACATTCCCAGTGAATAAGAATATAAGTGGTAAAATCATATTCAAGAGGAATATGACACCAGATAAATAATAGCTAGCTGAGGATAAATATTGTAATTTTTGAGAGAAAGATAACCCCCTATTGAACAAGGGATTATATTTGAATATTATTTCTAAACTACCTCTTGCCCATCTAAATTGCTGCTTATAATATGACATAAAATCTTCTGGAGCAAGTCCCTCTGCTAATACCTCTTGTATATATACAGATTTCCAGCCCTTTGAGTGGACAAATAAGGAAGTGAGAAAATCTTCTGCAATATTAGTCTCACACATTCCACCAACCGCCATAATTGCCTCTCTTCTTAATACCATATTAGTACCACACATAAAAACCGAGTTAGTTTTATTCTTACCCTTACAGATAGCTCCAAAAAATAATTCTTGTTGTCTCCAAGCCCCTTCAGTGACAAGATTCTGATTATGATTCTTATAATATTGTGGTGTTTGCACAAAACCTACTTTCGAATCAATAAAATATCCCATAGTTTTCTGTAAGAACTCTTGATCCGGTACATGATCTGCATCGAATACCACAAAGAATTCACTTTTTGTTTGCTGTAAAGCATTATTTATATTACCAGCCTTAGCTCCATGTGGAATTTTCCTTGTAATACAGTTGACACCCAAGTCTTTAGCTAATTTTTTAACTTCTCGCCAATTATCTTTTTTAGCTACAAAGCCATCATTTAATACATAAATATTAAATTTTGGATATACCATATTCTTGGCCGCAATAGCGGTTTCCTTGATGATTTCAATTGGTTCTCCTGCCACTGTGATAAATATATCTACTTCTGGAGAAAAGTTTTCATCATATATATTATTACTTTGAGTGTCCCAAACTGTAATAATATACGTAATTATTTGCCATAAATGAAATATTTCTCCTACAATCAAAATAGCATATAACCAATAATTACTAGGTGCTATAAAAAATGTAATAAATATAAAGTAAATAAGCGATATTAATGCCACTCCTATGAGTAATATTTTAGAGGCTTGGGTATTTTGTAAAAATATTTTACGTGGATTATCATTCATAGACATATAATTATTCATAAGCTTCTTTTATATCTTGCTCAGATAAAGTAGCAAAATAATTTGGAAGTAAATCATTATATGTAGCAAGTCCAAACCAAGCCCAGTTACTATCATAATAACCTAATGGATATCTCCATTTTTGAGTGTCTCTATTGTATAAAGGTAATAGTTTTTGTTCATATATATCCTTTGCAATATCTGGATTAGCAATTACAAAATAACCGATATTAGCACCAATTACCGCTGGAGATGAACCCTTATCCAATATTCTCCCATCATGAGAGTAGGTATTATAAATATTTTTATCTGAATTCCAAATAGATAATAAGAAATTATTCTTTTCAAAATAACTTTTTGCCCTACTATCTTTATACCATGAATAATCTAGATATAGCCGCCACATAACCCTATGTGCATCAAAACTATAATTAGTTGTGATATCACCATTTTGAGATGCCGTCAGTAATCCCGTATTTCTATCTAGGAGCACCCAATCTGTTGGTATTCCAGCCGAATTTTGCTTGTCTAAAGGAAAAGCTGAGGATGTTATAATTACCTCATAAGAAGTATTTATAACTCCTTGCCAATCATGAGATTTATCTATATTCGAGAACATTCTATATGCATAGGGAGCATAATAAGATGGGTTTAATAACAGGGTATTTGAATTATATTTTTCGATATCATTAGCGGTAATATATGGCCTATTATCAACCATAACTACACTTTCATTCCAAATAGCTTTAATAATACTGTCAGCTTCCAAAAGATATGTAGAGTTACCCCAACGAGCATAAGCAAATAACAAAGCCATAGCTATATCTGTATCTCCATCTGTAGCAGAATTATCACCACCTATTTCATTAAGAACTCCATAACTACCATCTTCTTTTTTACCAAATACCCAAGCAAATAAATTATTACTCTTCCACAGATTATCTTTTGTCCATTGCCAACTTTTATCAAAAGTTTCTTTATCATCTTGCCAAACTGCTCTCAGCATAGTATAACTTTGACCTTCGGAAGTAGTAATATCATTCCTCTGCCGGTCTAAAGTTCTAAAAGATGAATCCTCAATATAATCATCTTTATAATTCTCCCATAAAGATTCTAACATAGCTTTATTTGAAAATATATAATTATTTTGAATGGATTTTTCCTTAACAAAAGATGTATTGCTGAGACCCATGAATAAAATAATCATTAAAAAAGCAAATGCACCTATCCAAATTGTTTGATTGAGTATACTTAATATATTGTTTATCATTGCTTATTTCTATAATAGATTACTGTTAATAAAGTTACATAGTCAAAACTAGCACACTACTTAACTTTTGTCAAATGTTGACAAAAGTTAAGTAGACATTATGACAATAATTTTATATATAATCTAAAATAAAAAAAGCAATATTTTGATATCAAAATATTGCTTTAAAATACAAGATTTAAGTAATTATATAGTGAAAATATCCTCTATAAATTTCAACCAAATATCTTCCTTTTTTCTCTGATAATGTATAAATTAAAAATTAGTAAGCGACTGGTCTTGGCATTGGAACTGGTAAAATATTAGTAAATCCAGATTGAAAAAATAATAAATACAAAGCCAATATAATTACAAACCAAATAAATTGTAGAATGATAATTGACAATAAATTACCCCAACCCTTTCTCAAACCAACCATAATAGCTGGTGCGAGGAGAATGAGAGCATATAATAGAGTTGTGATGACTGAAATCAGAGAGCTGAATGTGGGATCATAATATATATATTGCCATACATTATTATAATTCAAGACTCTTAATATAAGACTTATAATAATGACTACAATAACTGCTCCCAGACTAATTAAAACATTATTCAAATCAAATAAATGAATAGAATTTTTATTGGTAATATTCTGCTCCTTATTTTGTGTTTTGCGAGAGTCATCCGAACTTTTTTTAGGTTTAGAATTGATATATTTTGAAATGAGATAAATCAATACAATAATCGCAGCAATCACGAGAATTGTATTGATAATTTCATTGAGATAAAGCCTCAACCAATTCTTGGCATATTCTCCTCTGACATTAAAACTCTCATTAGGAGCGAGACTTTTACCCTCTTTTATAATTGCTCCATAAGAGCCAATATTACTAACTACCCTGTCTAATTCCCTACTAGATACAGCTGATGAATCTCCTAATTTAGCCATAGGCATAGTCCCAGCACTTTCATTATAATTGACCGATGATTGTTTGCCTTTGATAAATAAATCACTATCTACATCTACTGCTACTTTCGTTGATTGTATTCTGGAATTTACTCGTATAGTCTCAAAATTGAATTTATATAAACCAAAAGTATTATCTACATAACCCTTAGAAGCATAAGAGATAATAAGAGCAGTAGATTTGGAAGGCTCGACTGAATTAGGCAAAGTTAAATTATAAGTATTTCCCGTTTTCGTATATTTGATTTTAGTATATTCAGCTGATTGTCCTGAGCCATAGTAATAATAATCTTGCCCATAATCTGGGTCACGATATTCCAAACACTTATTAGGTTGAGTATTATAATCATATCTTACACATTCTGGAGGTAATTTCATCTGATACATTATCATCTCATAAGGATCAACTTTTGGAATTTCAAAACTAAAGTCGCTGAGAGCCTGTTCCTCTCGATTAGGGATAACTATTTTAGCATAGGTAATAGCCTCACCATTACCACGAAAAACCACACTATAGGAATGTTTTTGCCCAAATAAAAGTGAGTTGGAAGTATCAGAGGGTATAGGTGGAATAGGATACAGAGCAGGTCTTGATTCAGCAAAAACAACTCCCCCAAAATTAGTTAAAAAAAGACCCAGTACTAGTACTAAAGCAATAGATTTCCTTATTATTTTATACATATTTTTATTTAGTAATTTAATACTGAATATATAATAACATAAATTTAAAAAATTATCTCAAATTTAGGAAAAGCAAATATTCTCAGAAAAAAACTTTTACAAATAATATAGTAGTGATTTTATTCGTTGTGATTTTGATTGACTTTAAAAGCAATAATTTTCTCAATCAACTCATAAGGAATGGGTTTATCGAGAGGAAATTGTACTGACCCCTTACCTTGTTTGTATTGGGATAAGTCTTGCGCAAATTCTGTATGAGCTCTAGGATTGGCATATAATCCAATATGATGTTCAAAGGCGGCAAAATATACCAAAGGTTTATGATTGAGTTTAAAAGCAGGCATTGCATAAGAAATACTCTCCTCAGCCTCTGGAGCTAAAGTCTTGACCAAATCATATAGCTTATTCAAGATGATTTGTGTTGATTCAGGGAATTGTGATATATATTCAGCTATAGAATTCATATATTGTTAATTTACATTATATATAGTATAGCATATGAATAAGGTGAGAAAAATCCTAGGTAAACTAGGAGTTATGTAGGGGCGACCTTGTAGTCGCCTGCACTATTATGTCCTCCTTTCTACATACGGTAGACAAGTGGAGGGGGTGGCCGTCAGGCCAGAGGTGGACTAAGCTAAATTCCCCTCTTGAGGGGTACCGTCGTTAGATGGTGGGGTGGAATATTTTTGTAACTTGAGTTTGTGCCCCCCTTCGCCTGCCTGCGGTAGGCAGGGAGGGGGAAGCCTGAAAGACGGGGGTGGATAGAATCAAAACTAAAGTATATTTGATAATCATATTGAATTTGAGAATATAGGTTTTTAATTATCCACACCCACCGCAAGCGGTTCCCCCTCTCCAAAGAGGGACATAAGACAGGCAACTGAAAGGTCACCCCTACGAAATGCATAATTTACAATTGCCAACTACACCCCACCCCGTAATTTACGGGGTGTTTTTCTTTATATAGACTTGAGGAAGCGCTCAATATCAGGATATCTCTCGCTGAACATAAGATATACAGTTTCTGGCTTCTCTACCTCACCAATTAATATCAGTTTTTTATTAAGACCAAAAGCAACCCCAGCCTCCATATGAGCAGCAAGTCCACAAGGGAGTAACATTACAATAGTATCAGCATTCTTGAGTCCGGCCATATCAGTTTCGAAATGATCAATATGAATGGGATCATTCCAAAAATTGGTATGAGATTCCAAAATATTCATTTGTTCCTCCCAAGGTAAATCAGGAGTGTCTGGAGTTGCTGGTATATCAAGAAAATTATAACAGCTATAGCCTTTGGATTCTATTCCATCTACAAGAAGCTGAATATTATCAGCATTCCGTGTGCGCCCTATTACCATATAGTCTGTTTGCATATTATTTTTCTCTATCTTTTAGAAAAATTATTTAGGTCTATTTTCTAGAGCACCATGTATAACTATCAATACATCTCAATGTATTGGGTTCAGAGTCATCAGGACAAATTTTTTCACTAAGAGGGGTGCCTTTTTCATAAATAAGTGAGTTGGCCTGCTCAGCATCATTGACTGAAGATAAGCAACAACCTGATTCTTTACATTTATTTCTAAAACTTTCATAATATGCTTTTGATTTGGGTTCTATTTTTGTCTGTTGATTAGAGAGATTATTTTCTACAGTTTTTTGGTTAATATTAATATAGATAAACAAAATAATACCTATAATAGCTAAAAGAATCGATAATGATATTATATAAATTTTTTTCATAGTTTTATTATATAGATTTATCTTATATCATACAAGACTATATACTTATTTGTGCGCAGAAGAGAGACTTGAGTCGCAAATGGGATTTGCTATATAGTGTCTAGAATAGCCTAAAATAGTATATAAAAAAAGGTTTTCCATATTAAATTACTAGCTTACAACTAGTAACTATCCCTCGTATATACCCTTTTTCTAAGTTTAAAAATCATCCCCGGGAAATTGTATGTTACTGTACCATCTCTTTCTATTTTAAGCCTGAGTGACTCTTTAATCTCATTGGATAAACTATCTGTATATTCAACCCACATTGATTTGCCTAAATCTGTCATTTCTTTAGTTCGCATATAGGTTATAGTACCTTCAAAATTATCTATTTCCTCAAAGCAAAACCCAGCTTCATAAAACCATTGCTTTAATTCTTTTAATTTGGCAAAATACCGAGGGTATTTTTCTGTATCAATACTTTGATATTGTCCTGAGGCTAAATCTTTGATATTTACAATATCATTGAGAGCATTATGAGTAATATCAGTGGTAATATATGTTTGTAGAATAAATGTACCATTAGAGACTAAAACCCTATTAATTTCTTTTAAAGCTTTTATCTGAAGTGTTTTAGGCAAATCATATATAGCTGATCTGAGAAAAATACGATCAAAACTTTCATTGGGAAATGGTATATCAACAACAGAAGCTTGGATTTTTTTTAATTCTTTTGGCGACATATTTAGCATACCTTGGCTAAAATCAAGTACATAATTTTGACATCTTGGAAAAAGCACCTTTAACCGCTTTGATAATAATGCAGTCCCACACATTACTTCAAGTATCTTCTGCCCATCTTCAATTTCTGATATTTCAATAATTCTAGGTATTAAGTCATCTCGACGAGTACCTTCATAGGCTTTCCCATTCCATTGGGAAGCAATCCTATCATAGCGCTTTTGAAGCTGAATATTTATAATGGATGAAACTTCATCTTTGATATTACTTTTTCTTTTTTTGAGTTTTTCTGAAATTAGAATATTTGTAGAATTATTAAATTTACTCATACTACAAAATTAAACTACTAATTTAAAATAATTATTTATCATTATAAAGATTTTATCATAATTTTAAAATTTTTATAAAATACTACGTCTAATAATAAAATATACCCTTAAGGATAAATCCTCAAGAGCATATTTTCTATAGTGCGCAGAAGAGGACTTGAACCTCCACGGTACTTTGTATTTTCCCACAAGCACCTCAAGCTTGCGTGTCTACCATTCCACCACCTGCGCATTTGAGAGGTTTTAGACTCTCAGGAAGCTGATATTATTCAGCTGAGGTAATTTGTTGTTCTGGAGTATCTTCTACTACTGGAGCTGATTTTGTTGACTCTGTAGTAATAATTTTCTTTGCTCGCTCTTTTAGACGATATTTCTTTCCTATTGCTTCTCTTAGATAAAAGAGTTTAGCTCGGCGAACTTTATTATGCTTAAGGATTTCAACTTTTGCAATATTAGGAGAATATATAGGGAAAATTCTCTCTACACCTATTCCGAGAGATACTTTTCTGACGGTGAAAGTAGCAGAAATACTCGTTTTAAGATGTTTTGCAATTACAATACCTTCGAATATCTGAATTCGCTCTTTTGTTCCTTCAATAACTTTTTGATGTACTCGAACAGTATCCCCTATTTGTATAGGTTCAAATGGTAATTCTGTAGGTGTTGCTGCTGTACTCATATCATTGTCTTATATAATCTCCCTATAATGTGTTGGGGTGGGCGATGTAGGATTCGAACCTACGACCCTCTCGGTGTAAACGAGATGCTCTAACCAACTGAGCCAATCGCCCCAAGTATTAGAATGAATCTTCTTATAGCGAAGCTCATCTTGGTAGCGATAGGAGGGATCGAACCTCCGACCTCGGGCTTATGAGTCCCGCGCTCTAACCAGCTGAGCTATATCGCCAATTAAGAGAAAGATACATCTTTGTGGCGGGAGCAGGACTTGAACCTACAACCTCCGGGTTATGAGCCCGACGAGCTACCATTGCTCTATCCCGCGAATTTATATAACGCTTTAACATTATGACATATTCTTGAAAATAATGCAAGAGTTAGGGAAGGTGAATGATTAAAGCCAGTTAAACAATGTTAGTTTTCCAGATTGAAACAAAGACTAGATCGTAATACCCCATAACCTAATGCAAATATTTCTAGCAAGAAAGTTGTATCACTTGGGGGCTGATCCACAGGTGATTTCTTATACTAATAATAGCTTTGGATAATTTTTTTGATTCAATTTTTCTTATTTTTCCATCATCTGGATCAATAATTTCATAAAAATCATCAATTTTTTTATTTACAATTATGAAATGTGGGTAATGATATTTGTAGTATAATCCCCAGTCCTGATTCCAGAGATGAAATCTATCAAGATAGAGTATTATAGGTTTTTCTAGAATTTTATCAATAAAGTTTAATTTTATTTTTTCTTGAGTTAAAGAAATTTGTTTGGGTAGATTCATCTTCTTAACAAAATCAAAAAATATTTGCGAATCCACATACCAATCAATTTTAACTTTGAAATCTTTAACAATTTTTTCCAGATGACCTCTCGCAATATTTTCTCGTTCGTACTTCAAGGAAAATATTAGTAGCTCAAGTTCATATTTGTCAGGTATTTTTTGATGTTTTTCTTTCTCTAAAAGAATCATCAAACATTTGGCTAAACAAGTTTCGGGATGTTTTTGCTTAAAACTCATAATACATAATTATAATAGCCTTATTAAATTATCACAGACACTAAAAATTCTACTTAATTTCATAAAATATCCTTATAAGAATATTATACCTTTTCTTTATTTTTCACAAGTACAATGATTTAATTTGTTTGGATAATATTAGCTATGTTATAATAAATTTAATCTTATTCATAATTACCTAAAATATATGTCTGAAAGATTTCTCCCCTATGCTGCAGTTTGGGTAATTGTTTACAATGAAAAGCAAGAAATATGTCTATTAAGAAGATTTAATACGGGGTATATTGATGGGACTTATACCGTACCTGCGGGACATTTGGAGGAAGGTGAGAGTTTACAACAAGGAGCTCATCGTGAAGCTCTCGAGGAGGCTGGAATTACTATTACAGATAGTAAACTTGTACATACTGCCTATCGTGAGAGAAGGAATGACAGAATTTATATTGATGCATTCTTTGAAGTGTTAGATTATCAGGGAGAAGTCTATAATGCTGAGCCCAATAAATGTGATGAGGTGATTTGGGTATCTAAAGATAATTTACCCTCTGCTATAGCTCCTAGCTTGAGATTTGCTCTGGAGGCTATATTCCGAGGGGAGATTTATTCGGAATATGTGGAGTAGTTAGAAAAGCTCAGTCCACACCCGTCACTTCGTGCCACCCTCGCCAGCGAGGCCTGCCTGCGGTAGGCAGGGACAGTTATTTATGTCCTCCCTTGGGGGAGGTGTCCCTCCCATATTAATATGGGAGGGACGGAGGAGAATAATGAAATTATTTACAATATACTCTTTTTGTGATATAAATTGGTAGTTGTCTACCCTTGAGGTGGTTTCAATGTCTAAGATTATAGTCTTTAAGATCCTGTGTATTTCACCTTACCAGATTTATGTCTTTATCAAGAGTCTTACAGATACTGTTGATGAACCTTTAAAAATTGATATTGATCCAAGTGATGGAGAATTAAGATTTTTCACAGCCCTTCAAACAATTATTGACGATACAGATATTCCTCTAGATATACGACTACAGGCGGAAGCAATGTATGACTCTGAATTTCTCAGGCATTGCTAACACCCCAATCACTTCCATCAAAAACAATCCCCAGCCCCTAAGGGCTGGTTTTTTTCACAGAGGAAACCTTCAGTTGCTTGTATATTATTTCCTATTCTGAAAAGCAGCGATGAGGGTGTCTTGATCAACATATTCGAGCAAGGTGCCATTGGCAAGTCCCCTACCGAGGCTACTGATATTACCTTTGAATGATTTGAGTTGTTGGCGAATATATTGGGCGGTTCTATCTCCTTGTGCGGTGGGGCTAGTGGCGATAATAATATCTTGTATATCCTCTGTCTTCATCCTCTTTAATAATTCTGGTATATGCAAATCTTCTGGTTGTGATCCTTTGAGTGGGTCTATTACTCCTCCGAGCACATGATAGCGTCCATGAAACACTTCTATTCTCTCTATTTGCAATATATCTTCAGCATATTCTATAATACAAATACTGCCTATATCCCTTACACTATTGCTACAAATAGAGCATATATCCCCTTCTGAGGTATTAAAACAAATTTGGCATTGTTTGATTAATGACTTAATATTATGAATTTCTTTGGCCAATTTAGTAAGATATGTCTGCTCTTGATTAATAAGCCAATAGGCATAGCGGGTAGCAGTTTTGCGACCTACTCCTGGTAATTGACGAATATCTTCTATTAACTCCTTGACTGATTCAGGAGGTGTTATTTTACGATTCATATTTATTCATTGTTGTTGTTTTGCTGATGGCGATAGTCAAGATTAATAAAGGTTGCATATTCTTTTTTGAATCCTAAGGTTACTTTTCCAATAGGTCCATTTCGCTGTTTGGCTATATGAATTTCAGCTATACCTTTACGCTCTGTATCAGGGTTTTCCCGCTCTTCACGATAAATGAATAATACCACATCGGCATCTTGCTCAATAGATCCTGATTCTCTAAGGTCAGATAATCTTGGGATTTGTGGAGAGCGGCTTTCTACCGAACGAGATAACTGGGACAGGGCTACAACGGGGACATTGAATTCTCGGGCAAGAGACTTCAGGGATCGAGAAATTTCGGATACTTGCTGTACCATATTGTCATTCTTGACACTAGATTCCATCAATTGAAGATAATCTACCACTACAAGTCCTAACTCATCTACTTCGGCGAGAATTCTTCGCAATATAGCTCTCATTTTCATAACACTACTTCCTGGGCTATCTTCTATGAATAGCTGAGACTTTGATAGAGAGTCAAGAGCTGGAGCTAATTGTTCAAAATCTTGAGGATGAAGTTTTCCTGTTTTCATCTTGAATAAATCTACGCGAGCCTCGGAGCTAATAAGTCTATCCACTACTTCTTCTTTTGACATTTCAAGACTAAAGAATACCGCTCCTTTACCAGAAGTAATAGCTACATTTTTTATAATTTCTAGAGCAAGAGAGGTTTTTCCTACCGATGGTCGAGCAGCTAGAATAACAAGATTAGAAGGTTGTAATCCTCCAAGAGCATTATCGAGAGCATCAAAGCCTGTCTTGACTCCCTTCATCCCAATTCCATTATTATGGACATCATCAATACGGTCAAAAGCATCGTGAAGAGCATCACTCATTTTGACATATTCCTGCTTTACCACTTTTTGAGCTACACTAAATACTGCCTGTTCTGCCTGATCAAGAACATGATCAATTTCTTGTGTTTCATCAAATCCGAGTTCTACAATTGAGGAACCAACCGCAATCAGACGTCTTAATGTTGATTTATGCTTTACGGTATAGGCATAATGTTCAATATGAGCTGAGGATGGTACTAAATCTACAAGATGAGCTAAGTATTCCTCACCCCCAACTTTATCTAATTCTCCAATTAATTCTAATTTATGGCTAACTGTTAATAAATCTATAGGTTCTTTGCGATTAAATAATTCAATCATCATCTGATAGATAGTCCCATTTTTCTCATGATAAAAATCATCTTGAACAAGAATATCTACAATTTTAATCAAAGAATCTGATTCTATTAAAATTGCACCCAAAACTGATTCCTCCATATCCACTGCTTGCGGAGGAATTTTATTATGAAGTACTGGCTTTTTATCTTCATATTTCTTTGCTGATTTTTGTATAGCTGCCATAATATCTACATTTCATCTAAAGGCTCTATTGTCAAAAGATTTAATCCTTGTTTTAATATACCATTTACTCGCTCTAATAGATATAAGCGATTATTTTTTATTTTCTCATCGCTTTCTTTCAAAATAGGGGTCGAATGATAATAAGAATTCAATAATTCTGCTAATTCATACAAATAATGAGCAATATGAGATGGATCATATTCTCGAGCTGAATAATCTCTGATTTCACTAAATTTAGCTAATTTGATAATGATTTGACCTTCAATATCATTAAACTGTACTCCTTCCTCATAATAATATGGGTTAGCTTTTTTTAATATGGAATTAATTCGAGCATACGCATACAGAATATAGGGCCCAGTTTTACCTGTTAGGCTAATGGAGGATGAAATATCAAAGACTATATCTTTTTTGGTAGAAATTGCTAAAATATAATAGATATAGCTAGCTCGAGCAATAAGCTCAATACGACGAGTTTGTTCTTCTTCTGATAATACACTGTCTTTAAAATAGATTTCTCTTACATTATCTTCTATCTCAGCAATAAGCGGGTCTGCATTGACTATAGTCCCCTTTCTAGAACTCATTTTACCCTCTGGAAGCCTGAATAGTCCATATCCAATATGATATAGCCCTTCTTGTTTTATTCCAAGCTGTTTAGCTATTGCAAAATTTTGCTGGAATTGAAGATTTTGTGAGAAATCGGTAATATAAATAATCTTATCAGCCCCATAACATTTTGACTTCTCTGAAAGTCTATATTGTAATAAAAATAAATCTTGAGTAATATAAAGAGCAGTCCCCTGGGAACGTAAAACAATTTTATTCGGTAATCCAAATTCTTCTAAATCCGCATAAATATAACCATCTGTTGGATGTTTTTTGAATACACCTCGAGCAAGACCATCTTGAACAATATCTTTACCTTGTTTATAAATGTCTGATTCATATATGTCTTCGTCAAAAGAAGTTCCTAGTTTGCGATAGGTTATTTGCTGTCCTTCTATGACCCAGTTTCTCAGCTTAAGCCAAATATCATACCAATATGTATCTCCTGATTCCCATTTGCTTAATATTTCTTGTGCTTCATCGATAAATTCAGGGTTTTCCTCTAGTTTATTCTCAAATTCAATATACAAATCTCCTGCATAATGATCAGATTTACCAGTTGGGATTTCATCCTTATGAAATTTATCATAAATCAGCATCATTTTGGCAACCGCAATACCTCTATCATTAATGATTTCCGTTTTAATAACTTGATGCCCCTCGGAAGATAGAATTCTATATAATGATTCCCCTAAAGCAATATTACGAATATGTCCTAAATGAAGAGGTTTATTGGTATTAGGTGAGGCAAATTCAAGGGCAATTTTTTTCTTAGTAGTTGCTTGTGTAAGTAAGTTGTCCCCCACATGCCACACTAAATATTCTAATTTAATAGTGATATTGACATAGGCATTTACTATGGTAACAGATTTTATATACTCTATATCTTTGAGTTTTTCTTGTAACTCAATAGCTATATCTTGAGGTGATTTTTTGAGAATTTTGGCAAAAGCAAAACAAGGAATAGCTAAATGCCCAAATTGAGAATCAGGATATTCAAACTCAATTCTGATATCCTCATCTATTAGTAAAAATACTCGGATTTGCTTTTCTAAATCCTCTCTAATCTTCTGTAACTGCATATTTTAAAATAGCTTGATAATATCTTTGACTGTAACCAATAACATTAATAACAATAGAATACTATATCCGACTAGATGAAATCTATTCTCCACTGCTTGGCTCATAGGAGATTTTTTAATCCACTCTATAATTACAAATACGATTCTCCCTCCATCAAGAGCCGGTATAGGCAATATATTGAATAATGCTAAACTGGTACTAATAAGCCCTATAAAGGTAATTATATAAGTAAGTCCCAAATCTTGAAAATCTCCTACAACTTGTACGAGTCCCACTGGGCCCGTAACCTCTGCCCCTGGTGGAAGTGGGGCTCTCGTGAATATACTTGCTATCATTTGTCCAAGCATAGAAAGAGTGGTAATGACAATAACATAAATTCTTACAAAAGCTAATTTGAATGATTCAAAAAATGATAATTTTTGTAATCCAGTGAGTTCAATAGTAATACCGGTAGCACCCTCTCCTTTTGGAGGATTTTCTCGAGGGGTGATATTTTTGGTAATAGTCTCTGACCCACGACTTATAACAATATCTATAGATTTACCAGCATTGGCATTAATAATATCTGAAACTTCTGATTGAGTTACAACTTTAATACCATTTACGGATTGAATTTCATCTCCAAATCTCAAACCAGCTTTTTTTGCTGGGGAGTCTTCAGCTACACTAGTAATAAGTGTTGTGATATTACTATATTTGCCAGAATTTATATCAGATTTATCAATTTGTACTTGAGTTCCGAGCATACCCACAATAGTAAAAGCAACTACTGCAATAATAATATTCATTATTACTCCCGCTGAGAGAATAGCAATTCTTTGCCATGGTTTTTTGGATGCAAATGACTGAGGATTATCTCTATTATCCCCCTCTTCTCCTAATAATTTTACATAACCGCCTATAGGAAGTGCATTAATATTGTATTCTGTGTCACTGTTCTTCGGCTTAAATCCCCAAATTTTAGGAGGCAGTCCAAATCCAAATTCTTCTACCTTAACTCCATTCCAGCGAGCTACAATAAAATGTCCAAATTCATGACCAATGATTACGATTACGAGTATTCCAAAAAATAATAAAAGTGTTATGAGCATATTAAATAGTTAAAATTTGTTGTTCTTTTTTCTTAGATATTGTTTCTAATTCAGCTTGATACTCTTTGGTATATGTATCAATTTGTTCAAAGTCTTTATATTGTTCATCCTCAGAAATTTCTTTATTTTTCAGTTGATTTTTGACTGTATTGCGAGCTTCATCTCTTACTTGCCTTAAGGCTGTCTTGAATTCTTCTGCCTTATGATTTAATTCTTTGACAAGAGCAAGTCGTCGCTCTTCAGTGGGTACAGGAATTACAAGCCTAACTCCTGCACTCTCAGAAATAGGATTAAGTCCTAAATGAGTAGCTTGCTGTATAGCTTTTTCAATTCCTGCAATACTTGATTTATCCCATGGACTGATCAAAATAACTCTTGGCTCTGGTATACTGATTGAGGCAATTTGTTTGATAGGGGTAGGGGTTCCATAATAATCAACAGTAATACTATCAATCAAATCAATACTAGCTTCTCCCGTACGCAATGATTGTATATCTTTTTGAAATGCTTCAATGGTTTTTTGGAATTGTTGTTTAATCTCTGGAGTATTTAGCATATATATCTTAATTAGTTCCTAAATATAGTATATCACTTTTTTCTTTATCTATTAAGAGAGTAGATATATTCTTGATAGTGGAGGACAAATCACTCGTATTCCAACTCTCTCCTCTATTAGAGGATGTATATAATACAGATCCCACAGTATAATATATCACATTAGAGTTGGAGCTACTTATAGAAATATTATTTACTGGTAAAGATAGGTTTGGAGTAAGTATACGAATATTTTCCCATGTTTTTCCGAAATCTCGGGTTCTAATTAATTCTCCCGTACTACCAATATATATTTCTTTTGAGTCACTCGGGTTTATTGCAAATGAGGTGATTTGAGATCCTGTGACGGCTCTTTCTCTCAGTTTTGGAGTAGAAGCTTCAAAAGTAAATCCTCCATCTTGGCTTACAAATAATTGAGTAAGTCCAATAGCTGAGATAATATCTGGATTATTTTGATCTAGAGAAAGGCCTAATGTTGTATCCTTAAAATTATATGCCAAAACCCAATCTAATCCTTTATTATAAGACTTTAACAATACTCCACTTGATAATAATCCATAGACAATATTATCATTTTTAGGATTTACCCGAATTGACACAAAAGCTGTACCACTTTTAGGCTCAGTATATGCTTCTGGCCAACTGGCGTCTTTAGATCCATTTGTAGTTCTATATAATCTCGCTCTTTTTGAAGTAATAGCTCCAATATATATATCATTACTATTATTAGGATTTACTGCAAATGTATTCCCAATAACTGGTGAATTAAATACAATATCCCAACTTTCTCCCCAATTAGAACTTTTAAATAGTCCTCCTGTATTAGTGAAGGCAAAAATATCATTTCCAGCACCATATTTGAGGTCTATAGCATTACGGCTAAGATTAATTTTATTATCTCCATTTACTTTCGATATCGGATCAAATGTACGACCTCCATCAATAGATTTCCATACTGCTCCTGTTACCCGAGCTTGTGAATTATTATTTGAGGAAGGAATAGAAATAGGAGAAGAATTATTCAAAATAATTCCTGCTACAATTAATATCCCGACAAGTATAGTAAGTGGTATAATTAAAACCTTCATATATTAAGGGTGTATAGATAATAGAAATTGCTCAATTGCAAGGGTGTTTTTTCGATTACTAAATAATAATGTTTTTTTCAAAGTATCTAATTCTTTCAATGCAGTATAATGCCATTCTAGAGAGTTTATGGTAATAATTTTATCTAACAATTCTCTCAAAGATTCGGATAATCTAATATTAGTATATCGTGTCTTATCCGTAGTTGCAAGTATACATAACCAATGAATACTTTCCCAGATGAATATTACTAATTCTATAGGATACTGATCAATATCCTGAGTAAATGCAAATATTTCTAATGATTCTTTTTGAAGTATACCGATATAAGATATCCACAAATTATCTATAAGCTGTTTTAATTCGATATTTTGCTCTATTTCTAAGACTAAATCTCTATGCCCTAAATATATATCTTTTGCGATATCATTATCTATATATACCGATAAACATCGAGAATATATCGTTGGTAATAATTGATGATATACACCTAAAAGAATAATAATACTATGTTCTCCTGGCTCTTCAATTAATTTTAATAATGCATTCTGTGCTTCTTTATTCAAAAAGTCAGCATCTTCAATAACACAAAAGCTATATTTACCGTATAAAGGTGAATTATAGATATTTTGCTTTATACTCTGTATATCCTTTAGACCTAAACTTGATGAAACCGGAGATTTAGAAACCCAGGTAATATCGGGCGAGTTGAGAGGGATATAATGTTGTATAATATCTTGTGTAAGAGATTTTTGTCCAGATTTATAACCACCCTCAATCAAAAAGGTTTGACTATGATGATTATCAATATGTTCAAATATAAGGTTTTTTGCTTGATTATATATCATTGTTATGAGTAGTCGTAACGGTATTAATATATGTTTTTATCTCTTCAATAAATCGTTTGGTGCTGAATTTCTCTGCATGACAACGAATAAAGGCTGTATCATAGGTTTTTTCTGTAACTCTTCGTACTCCATCTGCTAATAACTCTACTATTGGAGCATCAAAAAATTCTCCTGTCTTACCCTCGATAATAGTCTCCAAAGCTCCCCCTTCTCGGAGGGCCAATACGGGTTTTCCTGCTGCCATTGCTTCAACAGGAGCAATACCAAAATCATCGGATCCCGCAAAAATAAATCCTCGACAATTTTGATAATATTCTACCGTAGTCTCATCATCCAAAAATCCTTTTATCTCTACATTTGATTCGGCTAATTTTTCTAATCTTTGGCGTTCTGGACCATCCCCAATAATTATAAGCGGAATTTTTAATTTGTTAAAAGCTTCTACTGCAATATCTATATTTTTGTAAGGAGTTAATTGGGAAACAATAAGAAAATAATCTTTATGTGATTTTGTGGCTTTAATTCTATTCACATCTACCGGGGGATAAATTACTACTGAGTCTTTGCGATAGTACTTTTTGATACGCGATTGAGTGAGTTTAGAATTTGCAATAAAATAATCTACTCTGTCAGCCGCCTGTCTATCCCATTGACGTAAATAATGAGTTAAAAGGAGAATTAAAAAATTTCCCATATTTCCTTTTTCTTGTTGTTTACGATAAGAATGAAAAGCATTCCAAATAAAGGTGGATGGTGCATGGCAATAGGAGATATGGATAGCCTGAGGCTTGGTAATTACTCCTTTTGCAAAAGAATTAGAACTTGAGATAATAAGATCATATTGACTTAAATCAAATGACTCCACAGCAGATGGCAAAAAAGGAGCCAAAAATTTCACTCTTGACGTTAACCAGTTAGGAAAATTATTGACAAAACTGGTATACACCTTATCAGGTGGAAATACCTCCCCTACTTTAGCCTCATTATATAATAAGGTATATATATCTGCTTCAGGGTATATATCTGATATATGTTTTAATACTCGCTCAGCTCCTCCAAGACGAGTTAGATATTCGTGAATTAAAACGATTTTATTTTTCTTTTTACTCATACTATTTTTCTCTCTTCATTAATGGGAAGGCGGTAGTTTCTCGAATTGGTTTTTGCATCAAGACACTAAATAATCTCTCAGAATAAGCAAATCCACAAGTTGGAGGAATTCCATATTCTAAAGCCTCTACAAAATCTCTATCTATCATCATAGCTTCATCATCTCCCTGCTCTCTCAGATCTTGTTGTTCCTCAAATCGAGCCAATTGATCAACTGGATCATTGAGCTCTGCAAATCCATTGGTTAATTCAGAGCCATAGGCTATAAGTTGAGCTCTAAAAGTTTGATCTGTATTTTCATGTTTTCGTTTAGCTAGCGGAGACAATGCTACAGGGTGATCCGTAAGCCAAACAGGCTCTATACATTTTGGTCGAGCGGTTTTTTTATAAATCAAATCAACTAATCTTCCATATCCATCTGTTTTATTATAATGTAATCCTAAATCATCAGCTAATGCTCGTAATTTTTCTACCGTATCATATTCTTGCAATGAGATATTAGCAAATTTCTCTACAAATGCATAATAGGATAAGCGTGGCCAATTACCACTCCAATCAATAATCTTATCTTTATATGTTAATTCTAAAGTATCAAAAGTATTTTGAATTACATATTTAATTAATTGTTCAGAAAATTGCAACATTTTCTCAAAATCTAAATAGGCCCAATAAAATTCAAATTGAGTATATTCTTGTAAATGCTCATCATCTATACCTTCATTACGATAATTTTTATCTATATCGAATACTCTCTCAAATCCTCCTGCAATATATCGTTTTAAGAATAATTCTGAACTAATTCTGAGATAAAAATCCTCATCTAAAGCATTATGATGAGTTGAGAATGGAGTCGCCTCAGCTCCGCCTGTAGTATGCTCAAGGGTTGGAGCTTGTAATTCCAAAAAATCATACCGCAACATATATTCTCTTGTTGCTTGCCAGAATTTGCTTTTCTTTCTAAATATCTCTCTGACTTCAGGATGAAGTTTCATATCAATATATCTTTTACGATATTTTATTTCTATATCATCTAATTGCTCAGGAAGAGACCGTAAGGATTTAGTCAATATCCGATATTCAGACACAAAAACACTAGGCTCCCCTCTTTGAGATAAATCTAATATTCCCGTAACTTGAATATAATCTCCTCTATCTACCAATTCCTTAAAATCCTCAAATATTAATGAGCTTGATTCTAATAAATCAGATTTAAAAATAAATTGAAACCCCTCAGGTAAAGAATCATCCTCTACCGTAGTGAATCCAATTTTTCCTGATAACCGTAATGATTTGATATATCCTGCTACCGTCACACCTGTACCTTTGAGAGCTTCAAATTTTTCACTTAATTCTCGCAAAGTCATATCTCTTTTGACCTGTTCAGTATAAGGATTATTGCCCTTAATTTGCAATAATTTAGATTTTTCTATACGATTATTACGCTCAACTTCAATAGCTGTAAGTGTAGAATTTACCATATTATAATTGTGTTAATATTTCGGCTCCATTATCTGTGACCAAAACAGTATGCTCAAAGTGAGCGGACAGAGACCCATCATCAGTATATACCGTCCAACCATCATCAGCATCAGTAAACACATCATCCGACCCAATATTAATCATTGGCTCAATTGCAATAGTAAGCCCTGATATTAATTTCACTCCTGTTCCTGGCCTTCCATAATTTGGAATATTAGGCTCTTCATGAAGACTATGCCCCACTCCATGTCCAGCATAATCTTTCACAAGACCATATCCAAATTGATTAATATATGACTCTACCGTATAACCAATATCTCCTGTTGTTGCTCCGGCCTTAACGGCTTTAATTGCTTTATGTAAAGATTTTTTGGTTCTTTCCAATAATAATCTTGACTTTTCTGGTAATTCTCCCATACCAAATGAAATAGCACTATCTACCACAAGCCCCTGATACCTTAACCCACAATCTAAGGAAACAATATCCCCTTCTTGTACAATAGTATTAGTATTAGGAACTCCATGAATAACTGCATCATTGAGAGAAACACAAATAACTCCAGTAAACCCATGATATCCTAAGAATACCGACTCTACTTTCTTTTTATCAAAAAATTCTCGTGTATATATATCAATTTCATGAGTACTAATACCTGGCTTTATTTTTTCTTCTTGTAGCCATATCAAAGTCTCAGCAAGGATTTTGCCTCCTTGCCTCATTGATTCTATTTCAATGGGAGTTTTAGAGTGTAACTGTGACATATTATTGTAAAGCTTTGAGAATATCTGCTGAAACCAAGTCCATAGATTGATTTCCATCAACAACAATTAACTTTCCCTTTTCTTTAAAATATTCAATTGCAGGTACTACTAATTCATTATGAGTATCTAGGCGCTTTTGAATATGTTCTGGCTTATCATCTTCACGATGTAATAAATCTAATCTTTCTGATAATCTAGCAATAGCAACATCGTCAGGAACATCAATATATACAACATAATATTCTCTTTCAAACCAAGTTAATACTTTATGTACTACGATAGCTTCTTCACGAGAGCGAGCAGCTCCATCCAAAATAATTCCTTGACTGGGATTGGAGTCATTAATCATATAATCCACCAATACATAGCTTGGAATCCAATAGGGTAAAAATTCTCCATTATCTATGAGTGAGCCTACTTTTTGAGATAAAAATCCCTCTTGATTTGCTATTCCACGAAAAAATTCTCCATAAGGAATAGCTTCCATACGAAGTTTTTGCTTCAAAATACCACTTTGAGTACCTTTCCCAGATCCCGGCTTACCGATCAAGATAAGAGCATCTACTTTTTTCATAAGAGTAATATAAAACTATTTTCTTTCATATTATCATATTATTTCAATAATTTCTACTATTTTTGTCCTTATGCTATACTATCCCTATGAAATATATTCGTTTTATACCAGCTATTATTATTCTAGGGTTTATTTGGCATTGGTCAAATCAGCCGGGACTTAAATCTGAATATATGCCTATTATTGATTTTTTCTTGCGTAAAGGAGCTCATACATTAGAATATTTTATTCTATATTTAGCGTTATTTTGGGGATTTTTATCTCAAAAATTTTCTTCTCTCTCATTATCTCGAATACATTTTATTCATATCAAAGCATTTATCCTAGCATTTCTTGCAACTCTTCTTGATGAATGGCATCAAACCTGGGTTTCAGGAAGAGAAGGTAAACCTCTTGATTTACTATTTGATTCCATAGGGTTTTTGATTGCCTATATTCTCATTTGGGTAATATGGGTTTATATTGCAGATAAAAAACATATTCACAAATAAAAAAGCCCCCAATATCGGGGGCTTTTTTATTTTGAGAAAAATAATTTATTTCTTCTCTTCGAACTCAGCATCTTTTGGAGCTTCGGCATTAGATCCAGCTTCTTCTTGTTTTTCATCAGCTTGTCCATGATCATGACCTGAATGAGCATCAGCCTCTCCTTGTGGTTGAGCTGCTTGCTCTGCCTGATATAACTGAGCTCCTACTTTTTGAGAAATAGTTGATAACTTATCTAAAGCTTTCTGAATATCTTCTTTGGAATCTTTATCTTTGACTTCTTTTAGAGCATTTACTTTTTCAGTTAGAGTTGTGTCATCTTCTGGCTTAATCTTATCTTTGCTGTCTTTTTGCATTTTTTCAGTAGCATAAATCAAAGTATCGGCTTGATTACGAATTTCTATTAATTCTTTTGCCTTTTTATCTTCTTCTGCATGAATTTCAGCATCTTTAGTCATTTTCTCAATATCAGCATCAGACAACCCAGATGAGGCTTCAATTCGAATAGACTGTTCTTTATTGGTTGCTTTATCCTTAGCGGTAACTTTTAAGATTCCATTAGCATCAATATCAAAGGTAACTTCAATTTGAGGAATACCTCTTGGTGCTGGAGGAATACCGTCTAGAATAAATCTTCCCAAAGGCTTATTATCTTTTGCAAATTCTCTCTCTCCTTGAACAATATTAATATCTACAGATGGTTGATTGTCGCTCGCTGTAGAGAATATTTGTGATTTTGAAACAGGTACGGTAGTATTTCGCTCAATAATTTTAGTTGAAACACCTCCCATAGTCTCAATCCCGAGAGAAAGTGGAGTAACATCTAAAAGAAGCACATCTTTAACATCCCCTTGTAAAATCCCTCCTTGAATACCAGCTCCAATAGCAACCACTTCATCGGGATTAATACTTTGATTAGCATCTCTTCCAAAAATTTCTTTTACAAATTCTTGTATTGCAGGCATTCGAGTTTGTCCTCCTACTAGAATAACTTCATCAATATCAGCCTTAGTAAATCCAGCATCAGCAAGGGCTTTCTCACAAGGAGCCTTGGTTCTCTCAATTAAATCTCTTACTAATTCTTCTAGTTTGGATCGGGTAAGAGTAATATTGAGATGTTTTGGACCATTAACATCATTAGCAATAAATGGAATACTAATTTCAGTTTGTACTGAAGTAGATAATTCAATTTTTGCTTTTTCAGCAGATTCTTTTAATCTCTGTATAGCAAGACTATCTCCTGACAAATCAATTCCTTGATCTTTTTTGAATTCAGTTAAAAGATAATCCATTATTTGTTGATCCAAATCATCTCCTCCAAGATGAGTATCTCCATTGGTAGCTCTTACTTCTATGGTATCTTCTGAAACTTCAAGTACAGAAACATCAAATGTTCCTCCTCCAAAGTCATATACCACAATTTGCTGATCTTTTTTCTTATCAAATCCATAAGCAAGAGCTGCTGCTGTAGGTTCATTGATAATTCTTTTTACATCAAGCCCTGCAATTTTTCCAGCATCTTTGGTAGCTTTTCTCTGAGCATCATCAAAATATGCCGGGACTGTGATTACCGCTTCTGTAACAGGAGCTCCTAGTTTTGCTTCAGCATCAGCCTTTAACTTTTGCAATACAATAGCTGCAATTTCGGCAGGTTGTTTCCAGTCTTCTCCAAGTTTAATTTCAACTCCTCCATTAGAAGCTTCTCTAATTTCATAAGGTAATAAAGCTTTATCTTTTTGAACTTCTTCATCAGAAAATTTACGTCCAATAAGTCTCTTGGCTGAGAAAATGGTGTTTTTAGGGTTAACAACACCTTGTCTTTTTGCTACAATTCCCACTAGTCGCTCTCCACTTTTAGAAACAGCAACTATAGAAGGAGTAGTACGACTTCCTTCAGCATTTTCTAAGATTTTATGTGATCCTCCCTCAATAACTGCTATTGCAGAATTGGTGGTTCCAAGATCAATACCAATAATTTTACTCATATATTCATATATTAATTTTTACTTTTTTATTATACACCTATTAGCAGTCTATTGTCAAGAGTGCTAAATATCTATCGAAAAAGCTTTTTTTGCATTATAATCTAATATTTCTGTTAATTTTTGTATATCAATTTGTCTTAGTTCAGCAACTTTATTTATGGTATACAGTACAAATACTGGGGTGTTTTGTATGCCTCTATGAGGAATGGGAGTTAGATAAGGAGCATCTGTTTCTACTAGCAATTGATTTTCTGGGACTATTTTTACAGCCTCTTGTATAGATACAGCATTATTAAAGGTAATAATACCTGAAAAAGAAAAATATATTCTATGAGATAATGCGTTAAACTTATATACCCAATCACTTGTTCCCGTAAAACAATGTAATATAATAGTTAAATCCTTATATTCTGATAATACCTGAAAGGTTTCTTCAAATGAGTCTCTCGTATGAATAATGAGGGGTTTACTAAATTCCAATGCAAGCTCAATATGTAATCTGAATAATACTTCTTGCTGAACTCTTACTTCTTCAGATTTATGATAATAAAAGTCAAAGCCAGTCTCTCCTACTGCAATAATAGGATTTGTTTGTAAGAGCATATTCAAATCTTTTCGAATAGCATTAATATCTATTTGGTCATATTCATGCGGATGTACTCCAATTGCAGCATACAAAAAAGAATATTGAGAGGCTAATTGTATCGCTTTTTTACTATCCGCAATACTTGTACCCACTAATATGGCTTGTATTGAGTTTTTTTGTAATGACTGCAATAATTCCTCTCTATTTGCATCAAATTCTTGCGAATGAATATGACAGTGAGTATCAAACATTATTTAGGAATTTTATTTGTAGTGGTAATATTCCCCGAAGTGTCTGTTGTTTTAATCCAAAAGTTAAATGGTCCTGCCCCAAGAGGTGGTTTATAGGTGTATGAATAGGTTTTAGGTGCTATAGTTGGTTTTTTAATGAGATTTAGTTGACCAATTGTATCATCCCAAAATTCAACCTGAGCTACTCCCTGTATATCAGTAATATTAGCAGATAATACAAATCCTGACACCCTATCTCCTGTAACACTAAAACTTTCAACAACTGGGCTAATAGAGTCTAATTTAATATTAATTTTAACACTTGCCTCTGATTTATTGAGGTAAATGTCAAAAGCTCTGACTGTAAGAGTTTTCTCACCCCCAGATGGAGCAATTACAGTTTGATTAACAGTACCTGACTGTGATGATAAAACAGCAACATCATCTAGATAAACATCTACTTGTTTTACTCCCTGAACAGCATTTACACGAATATCTAATGGAACACTATTACCCGTAATAACAGTACCATTACTTGGACTATTGATAGTAATTTGTGGTTTATTGCTATCAGTATACACACTATCTTTATCATCTGGAATATTAGTAATATATCCTTTTGACCTTGCCCAAGCAAGTACTGGCCCCTCCCAATTATTAAATTGAGGATCTTCTTGTGGTTTTTTTGGCCAAGCTCCAAGAATATCATCTAATTTTACATAATATAATTCACTGTGTACTGTTTTAACTTCTTGCTCTTGTATAAGTTCTGGTGGGGTACTATCCGTTGCAATTTTTCCTGTTGCAGTATTAATTTTAAATTTTTGATTATATTCAAATCCACCTGTATTTACCATAGGTTTATTTCCCTTTTTAATTTCTGGCTTCGTGAATTTACCTGGAGTTCTTCCAGCTGCAATAGCTTCTCTCATAAATCTATTCCATATTGGAGCTGCCACCACTGAACCATCAGCCCCATTTTTCATTGGCTTATTATCATTGCGACCGACCCATACCCCAGCAACTAAATTTGTTGTATACCCCACTGTCAAAGCATCTCTATATTCTTGACTAGTACCAGTTTTTGCAGCAATATCTATACCTGGAATACTAAGATTATTGGTAAATCCAAATACAGGAGACCTTGCATTATTATCTGATAAGATATCAGTAACTTGTCTTGCAACATTGGTATCTAATCCTTGCTTTTCTTTTTTCTCCCATGAATATAATGTATCTCCTTTATTATTAGTTACTTTCATTAATGGATTAATTGCATTAAACTTTCCATCATTAGCAAAGGCAGAATATGATCCAAAATGTTCTATTAATTTAAGTTCCGCTCCACCAAGAGCCATCGCAAGTCCAGATTTTCGTGATGCCGAATAATCGGTGATACCAAGCTCCCCACCTAATTTAAGAGTATCTTTAATTCCTGCCAAATAAAGGGCTTTTACCGCAGGGACATTCAAGGAAGTTGCTAATGCTCTTCGCATAGTAACTGGCCCATTAAATTGTAAATTAAAATTTTTAGGCTCATATGCTGGAATACCTGGATTGGTTTCAAAATTAGTTAATAAATCAAATACATATGAATCTGGATTATATCCCTTTGTAAAAGCTTCTGAATATACCAAAGGTTTAATTGAGGACCCTGGTGATTGTGGAGTGGTTAATACATTCACATTACCGTCTGCTTTGGTATCAAAATAATCTTTTGACCCTACCATTGCCAAAATATCTCCATTAGATGGGTCTATGGCTCCAAGGGCAGCATTTTGAGTATCATATCTACCACGAGTCTTTTCTATTTCTTCCTTTACTGTCTTCTCGGCAATTTGCTGCAAATTCCAATCAAGAGTAGTTTGAACTTTTAACCCACCCTGATCTAATACCTCTTCTCCAAATTGCTCAGCTAATTTTTCACGCACATAAAATACAAAATGAGGAGCTTTGATATTTTGTGCAAATGGTTGTATTTCTAATTTTTGATCTTTTTGATTATTATAAGTATCTGCAGAAATATAATTCTGCTCTTTCATTTTTAATAATACTAATTGTTGACGAGATTCTAATTTATCAAAATTAGATCCATAAGGAGAATAATAAGTTGGTCGCTGAATAATAGCTGCGAGCACCGCAGCCTGATAAGCCTCTAATTCACTTGGTTTTTTACCAAAAAAAGTTTGTGAAGCGGCTTCCACCCCATAAATATTACCGCCAAAGGGAATTTCATTTAGATAAAATGCAATAATTTCATCCTTTGAATATTTTTGCTCAATTTGAATAGCCAAAATAGCCTCTCGTACTTTTCGTATAAGAGATCTATCATTTGTTAATAAAGCATTTTTTACAAATTGTTGAGTAATTGTAGATCCTCCACCACCAACACCTTTTCCTGTAATATTCTGAAAAGCTGCTCGCATAATAGCTGTTGGCCTCACTCCATGATGTTTATAAAATTCTTGATCTTCAATTGATATAAAAGCTTGTTTTAGTATATCTGGAATTTGATCAGCTGGAATAATAGTACGATTCTCATTACCTGAAACCTCATATAATAATTGCTCCCCCGTTCTATCATAAATTTGTGTAGATTGAAAAACTTTACGATTATCAAGATTAACAACACTTGGTAAATCCTTAGCTACATACGCATAAATAATAATAAAACTGACTATAGCAAAAATCAGTAACCCTAATGAGATTCTATATGTTATTTTTACCCATTTTTTACTCCAAAATGAAGGCTTTGTATGAATAGCTTTTTGAAGATGATGAGATTTGTGTTTTTTTTCCATAGCTATATGTTAAAAATATATAGACTTTTTATGATACAGCCTCTTCAGCTTCGGGCAATATATCTAATCTTCGCTCATCTATCTCTTCTCCCGTATGAATATCTCTTCCATATGTTCCCGCTTCAATCCGAGCCAAAGCCTTATCAATTTTTACCAAAGTTTCCTCTAAAGTCCCCTCTATGAGAAGATCCCTCTCATAATTCACTTGTTCCTGGGCATTATCTTCTTCATCTTCACTGATATTATGATATTTAACCTCATAACCACTACCGACACTGTCTTTAACTGCAACAGAATCAAGCTCTGAGGTAATTCTTTGTCTTTTTTCAAGAAGTCTATTACGATAGATTTCTAATTTTACTGAATCCATATTATATATACTAATTTTATACTTACTATTATAGTATATTATACCAAAGAAGTAAATACAAGCAATCCCAATAATATACTAATTAATACTATTCTAGCTAATATTTTTTTAGTATTTAATGTTCTTAAATAAATATCTCGAAATATGGATAGCGAGAATATCAAAAAAGTAGTTAATATAATTGATTGAGTAAGATGTGTTAATGGTAAAACTCTAAGACCAATAAACAACTCAACAATTATTATAGCAAGCATAAGAGACATAATACGATAAAATTGACGATTAATTCCATACATCCATAAAATATATAATGAAATATTTAGTGTAGAAATAAAAGCAATAATACTCAATAATATCGGTGATATTGTTCCAATAAATATAGACCCGAATAAAAAGGCATAGGTCGAAAAAGATACAAATATACTTCCAGATATAATAACTTGACGCATAAATTCTGAATTTCGATACTCTTTATGAGAAATAATATCTTGTACAAAAAATAATCCTATTCCAAGAGCAATTACAATAACAGTAATAGGTACGGTGTCCCCTTTTATCACCTGCATAAATAGAATTGATGCAAGAATAAAATGCAAAGGAATTTGATAAGCTCTTATTCTATATCGATATAAAAACACTAAATATGCGACTAAGATACATAATCCTAATATTCCAAATAAACTCAATAGTGGCTGTATCTTTTGAATTGTATAAAGATAAGCGGGAAAAAATCCAATGAGCAATATAATATTCCAGAAATTTTTCTGAAATATTATTTGTTGTAACCATTTCACATACTGCATATATTATCTCCGAAACTTGATTGATCTTCCTTGTGGCATATTGTTTTTTGTAGGTTCTTTAGGTACCATGAGATTTGATTTTACTTCAGATAATAATTCATCTAAAAGTCCATTTACACTTAATTTTTCTTCTTGGCTTGAGACATGTAAATCTTTTAGGAATTTTTCTTTGATTAAATATTCTGATTCTCCATAAGCAGAAGTTGATCTACTAAATACCTCTTTTAATTTTTTTGCCATTATGGGATTTACATATTCTACGGGCTCAGTAGTAGGGATATCTTGCTTCACTTCTGGAATAACTTCTTCTTTTTTCTCCTCTACTTGTGTGGCAGTATCAGCGAGTTGGGTGGATACAGGAGGAACAATCTCCTCCTTAGGTATAGGATGATTTTCTATTTTCTCATCTATTTTGGGAGTAGCATCTATAGACTGTAATGGTAGTATAGGAGCGCTATTAGTCGTATCTTTAGATATAGGATTTTCTTGCTCTGATTTTGGATAAACTATAGGATTAGGTTTATTTGATGCATTATATGACTTTGATTTATCATTATAGGGTTTAGAATAAGCTCTAGATTTGTTATCTCTGTCTGATGAAACTTTTGCTTGGGTCTCTGAAGATTTTTTAGTATCTATATTCTCAATATGAGCTCCTCTCAGTGAAGATTTAACATTTCCATATGTTTGACGAGAAAATTCAATGATTTTGTCCCTATTGGATATCAACTCTGGCTCTGGATCAGGTAATGTATCCGCACTAAAAGGCTGACTTGTAGCTCCATCTATCATAAGTTTCAAATATACTTTCCATTTTGGAAGATTAACCAAATCCTCAATAGTAAGAACCGGGCTAAATTCTCTCTCCATAAATTCAGCATCAGCAGCCCCAATCCTAAATACAATAGTAGTTCCCACATTTCCAAATACGGCACCTCTTACAATTTCAGATAATTGCTCTACATATTGATGAGCTAATATAAGACTTAATCGATATTTGCGAGCTTCTGATAATATTTCCGCAAAAGAATCCGTAGAGAAATTTTGAAACTCATCAATATAGGCATAAAAATCTTGTCGCTCTTCTTCTGGTATATCAACACGACTCATAGCTGCAAGTTGCATTTTGGTAATCATCATCGCTCCGAGTAATTGAGCTCCCCCCTCACCCACAGCTCCTTTAGAAAGATTCATAATCAAAATTTTCTTTTGATCCATAATTTCACGCAAATTAAAAGAAGATTTAGCCTGTCCAACAATATTACGTATAAGAGGAGAAGAAGTAAATTGTCCTACTTTATTTTGAATTGGTGAAATAGCCTCAACCAATAATTTATCCGTATATCCATCAAATTCATTAAGCCAAAATTGCTTTAATACAGGATCATGCATTTTATACACAATATTAGCTCGGAAATTCTTATCTACGAGAATACGCATAATATCAAGCAAAGTACTTTCTTCATTTTCAAGCAAAGTCAATATGGTATTACGAAGAATATATTCAAGTCTTGGCCCCCAAGAATCAGCCCAAATTTTCTTAAATACTCCTACCAAACCATCGGATACAATATGTCTTTGATTTTCTGGCACATCACCAAGCACATTAAAAGCAATAGGAAATTCTAAATCTTGTGGATTAAAATACACCACATCTTTTATACGATGTTCTGGAATATAATCAAGCAAGGCATCTGCTATATCTCCATGGGGATCAACAAAAGCAAACCCTGAACCATTTCTAATATCAGACACCGCCATATTGAGAAGTAATGAGGTTTTACCCATACCTGTTTTTCCAATAATATGCATATGTCGACGCCTATCATCTCGCTTAATACCAAAAAGTCTTCCCTGACCATGAAAATTAGTCTTGGCAATAATGGTGATATCTTTATTTGTTTGATTTTCACTCATAATACTGAATTACTCATTGATAATAGGAAGTCCCATAGGGGGATTTGCTTTTTTAGCTTGTACTCTTTTAAGAGTTGATGTAGTAATTGCTCCTCCTGGAAAATGAAAGATAGTTGTTAATTCCTCCGTATTAAAAATAAATTTTGTACTTGCAATTTTGCGTTTAATATAACTATCTAACATTAATATTTTACGAAGACGTTCTTTGCCACGAATAGGTCTATTAAAAAAATTACTTACTATAGTTATACTATCTTCATTAGGTTTAAAAGAATTAAGCGTAGAATCATTAAATTGCTTTAAACTACCAAGTAATGCTTTTGGTTGATTTGGGTTGAATCGAGCTTTTGGAGCTACATATACAACTCTTAAAGCTGTTTTAAATCCTGATTTTGTCATACTAAGTTCAATAGTTTCTATGATTTTTTGTTTACCTGGGGTAAGATTTTGATTTACTCCAAATTTTTGTTCTTTTGGAGTAGGTGCTGATGGGGCTTTAACAATACCAAATGAAATAAATTCAATGATAGGAGCTATATAGATATCTAAGAATGTTCTCTTATCTTCAAAATCTCGATCCAGTAGCTTATCTAATTCTTTTTTACTCACCTTATTCCAGGTATCCTCAAGAGGCTCAATAGGTAATTGCATCCATAATTGCTCATCTGGCTCTATCCCAGCCATTACTTCTAATACCTGAGACAATGGATCATTGATATTAGCATCAATACTCGGGTCAAGGAATTGTTGATAGGTACGAATTGGGTAAGCATCATTTTTTTCCATACCAAGATCTACCCCAAAAAGATCATATTCAACCTCTAATGTATCATTAGTAAATCCTTGGGTATAATCAGAGACCTCTATTATTTCTACCTCCGGAAAAGCCCCATATATGCTATTTTCTACCATTTTGCGATATTTGACATGAGTTCTGATGAGAAAGTGAATATCTCCTCCAATTGATACAATTTCAAGAGAAAACATATCTGGAAGAGCTCCTTCTATATTTTTTTCCCACCAAGAATAAGAAGTTTGCCCCCCATGTAGGGTAGTCAAAAATTGCTCCATTGATTTAGGCGTTTTTTCTTCTCCTTTTTCTAATACAATTTCAAGTAATACAAATTGCAAATTATTACGAATCCAATTCCCTCGAATAAAATCAAAATAAAATGTTCTCAGTATAGTCCACAATATTATTGGAAGCCAAATCCACCAAAAAGATAGAATAAATTCAAAAATAAAAAATGCCTGATTTGTGTTTACATAAGATAAAGTATCACTAGGCATACATTTGTGTCTATTATATGTATCAAGTATATCAGGAAATATTTTGTTCGTCTACTTACAAAGTTGTCTTTTGTAACAAATCAATAAGCCTAGTATTAAGCTCTTTGCCAGCTGTATGTATATCCTTGTCTGAGGCATAACTATATACCAAGACTCCTTCATCATATTCACCATCCAAATCTGAAAGAAAATGAGCCATATCAAGTTTAGGGAAATCTAGATACCCTTGTTTGGTACTATTCCCATTATCAAGGAGAATATGAAGTCCCAAATTATCACTCGGTAAATAAGATAGTATTGTTCGGTATATCAGAGGTATATCCTTAGCCTTAGTATGAGTTTTAGAAAAATCATGGGGAAAAAGCTTAGAATACGCGTAGCGATGTTTTACTCCCTGAATAGTGATTTCCATCCACTCTAAATGAGCTAGAATACGGCCAATAAGTAATCTCTGACTATCTGTAATAAGACTATTAAGAGCATTATCAATAGCGGTATAATTAGCTCCTAATTCTCTCATCTCAATAATTGCTTTATCTACTGCTAATGTACGAGATGATAATAATAAAGAGAATAACAGGGCATTACAAATATTTTCATTCCAAGCATTGGGATAATACGTTTTAATATAGTCAATAATAATCTCAGCATTAGAATTATAGGCTGAATTATATATTGTTTTTTCAGAATAAGGATGCTTTATATCAAAAGCTGATATAGCAAGAGAAGGTGTATCAATCAATATATGGGGATAATCTGTAAAATATTGCCCTAATTGAGTCCAGTTTTGTGTATCTAATGTTACTACCAAATCATAAGAATATTTGCCAGGAGTAATAGTAACTAATTCTGATTGGAATTTTTCTGAAGGTGAATTGAGATAAATTCTAATCTCAGAATCCGTTCTATCATATTTGAGAGATTCAATAGGATATTTGGTAGTATCAATAGAAATTACTGACTCTACAGAACCTTGTAATATTGAGGTTATCATACTAGTATCAATCATAGTCAATACTTGCTGTATATGAGTATATGAGGATATAATACTCACTTGTTTTCCCTCAGATTGTAATAAAGAAGCTAAGGCTAGGGCTGAGCCCAATATATGTATTCCATGAATTTCTGGAATCGGAATTACAATTGACTGAGCATTTTGTAATGTCTCATGCATTAATGTCAAATCTGATACAGCCATATAATATCCCTATATAAAGACTTATTATACCAAAATACTTATATATAGTCAAAAATATTTGTGAGATGGGGAGATAGTAGACCAAACAGATTACTATACATTGCTAGCCTAAGGACCCTAGCTTGTCACAAAAATTGTCCTCCTTTGCCTGCCTGCGGTAGGCAGGGAGGAGGTGGCCGTCAGGCCGGAGGTGGATAGAGTTCAAGTTTGTATATTATCCACCCCCGCCTTTCAGACTCCCCCCTCCAAAGGGGGATAAAAGTAATAATTCTTTTGTTACGACAACATATGCTACCTTAAGGTCGCCCCTACACAAATCTCATTTTGTCTATGATGTATCTCATCTTATTCAAGACAATCTCCTAAGCTTGCCTTAATAAATCTCTTATTCCCTGTATAAATTCAGATAATTCTTTATCTAAATTTACATTTTGTATAGTGTTCTCTGAATCCAATGCAATTTGTATTATGGATTGATTATTAATAGTAATATATATATATCGTTCTCTTACAAATAATGCCCGAGGATATGATATCAGAACAGGAATATAATTGTTTTCTGTATTTACAAAATTAATGATAAAAGATCCATATTGCAATAATTCTTGTGCAATAAATTCATAGCTATCTATATGATTATAGGCTTCTCCATAATGTGGTGAGAGATTTGCTGAATTCATAGTTTAGAATTTACTAATAAGGAAATAATATAAGGCTGGTTGATAGTTTTCCGCCCATTTACGAGCTTGAGATTCACCATCACTATCCGCGGGAAAACAATTCCCCATCAAGCGATAGCAATAATCTTGTAAACTTTTGCTATAGGTATATAAAACAGGTATTGCAGATTGTTGAAATAATGGCATTGCATAATAACGGTCCCCTATTTTGATATTATGAATAAAAGGAGTTTTGATGGCAAGTAAAATCATTTTAATAATTCTTGTTGCCATACCTACATCTCGAGTTTTGGTTTTACCCATAAAATAATTCCCATTTTGTAGTAATTTTTCTTCTCCGTTAGAATGGGCATAACTCCGAATATTGGGCTCAATTCTAGAGTCCATATAGGCATAATGATCTAACATTGAAGGCTGAGTATATTCATTCTCTTCATGGGGAGGTAATAATTCAAACACTTCTGTATGTTTTTTGACTACAGAAGCTGGAATTTGAACCATTCCATATGGCTTAACTTTTACATAAGAATCCAAATCTCGCATATATTCAATAATATCTCCACGGCGTAAATATGTCATGGTATGAATATATTCGAAATCTTGATTGAGTTTATACCTATCAGCCATATTATGTTAACAAAAGTATAACTTGAGTAAGTACAAGAGATGCCCCAATACTCCATATACCCATCACAATAAAAGAAAAACTTCTCAGCTCACCTTTTTCATTTGGAGACATTTGTTGAATAAATCCAGTACTTACCAATACAAACATAGTAGCTATCGTACTGGTAACTGCTATTGATATCAGGGACAATGCCCATACTTGTATAAATTCTGTCGCCATAGTCTCAAGAGCTGATTATTAAGCGTCCTCCTGCCATATGGCTTTGAGAACTATTAAATATATCATATCCATATTATTTTGTCAATAGAAAATTACAAGTAAAATGACAAAAGTTGTCAAATAAAAAAGATGTTGTATGGTACAACATCTTCAAAGGTGAGCAGAGATTTAGGCAGCTTGCATTTCTTCAGATGGAATACAAACTTCCTCGATATTCTTAATAATATTTTCATTGTCAAAGTCTCTAGGGCTAAATAACGTATAAACCTTATTTCTCAAAGAGTCCCTAGATAAAATCTGAGGAAGAGGGAAATGCCTATTAATAACATCGTGAATATCTGTATCTCATAATATTTTTTTAGTATTGAAATGAGCGATAATTTCTTCTGAACTAGGGATTTTGAGTAGTGTCATTTGAATTAATGAGTACCACATCAAAATTATATCTATACAGTATATATTTGTCAATAGACTACATCTATTTATTATTAAAAGAAAAATCGGCTCCCGGAGAAGCCGATTTTTTAATAGTATAAATAAGGATTAATCCTCTGGAACAAGTTGTAATATTCTTTCCAAAATGAGATCTACCTGATCAGGAAACTGGGTTTTTAGTTGATCTGATAGCCTAGAAACAGACAACTGTAACCCAGCATATTCAAGGAGATGATTCAGATCTTTAGACTCAAGAAAACCGAAATTCGTCCACAGGATCTCTTCAGAAGGAACAATGATCTTGTTATCCATTAAAAATCAGGCAATACAACTCTAATATATTATGTATAAAACTGTATTTTGTCAAGCTTTTTTATACCAAGCTCTATATATAATTACCAGTAATGGGGAGGCGATGAATATAGATGAATAGGCTCCAAAGAAAGTCCCGAGGAATAAAGCTAAAGCAAAATATTTGACTGTTGCTCCTCCAAAAAAGAATATAGCTCCCAATACTACCAATAATGATACCGAGGTATTAATGGATCTTGTAAAGGTTTGATCTATACTTTTACCTACTGTCTCTTCAAAATTATCTCCTCCATAGCGCCGAATATTTTCTCGAATTCTATCAAAAACAACAATAGTATCATTAATGGAAGATCCTAATATTGATAATAAAGCGATCACAAATAATACATCAATTTGTAATATTCCACGATAGGAAAGATAGGCAAATACTCCTGTTGGTATTGCAATATCATGAATAAGAGCAATAATAGCGGTAAGTCCATAATAGCGAGAAGGCACTGGATAGGAAACCCCACGGAATACATAGGTTATAAAAATAATAATCGCAACTAATACAATAGCAATAGCAATTAAAGCTCGGTTTTTTAGCTCTGATCCAATACTAGAACTAATCAGAGAATTAGATTGTTCTTTTATAATATCAGCTTTTGCAATTTCTTCAGTATCATATTTTAGTGCAATATCTTGCTTTAATGTAGTATATTGCTCATCATTAATAGGTTCTAATTCAATACGAAATACTGCATTGTCTTGTTTTGTCACAATTCTGGGTTTTTGTCCTTTTTCGCTAAGAGCTTTTGTTAATTCCTCAGTTGATAAATTAGGTTGACTCGTAATTTTCCATTCTACTGTTCTCCCTCCAATAAAATCAGGTCCTAGCCTCAGACCAAATACTACAAGACTAATAATAGAGGCAATTATTAATACCAATCCTATTATTAACCATATTCTTGTATGTCGTATAATCCACATAATTATTTCTGTAAGGTAATAAAGCGACCAAATTTTGTCTTTAATAACCATTCTTGATATCCAAGTAAAATGATTAATAGCCTACTGACGGTAATAGCGGTAAACAAGCTAACACCTATTCCAATAGTAAGTGTTACTCCAAATCCTCTCACTACTCCAGAAGCTAAATAAAACAAGATAAGAGCAGATATTAAGGTAGATATATGAGAATCTCGAATTGATTCCCAAGCTCGCTTAAATCCTTCTTTTGCGCTTGCCTCAAAATCCCTCCCATTAGCAAGTTCCTCCTTCATACGCTCGAATATCAAAATATTACCGTCCACTGCAATTCCAATACTTACAATAAATCCGGTAATTCCTGCTATTGTCAAAGTAAATCCTAGTATATTAAATATAGCGAGCACCAATATTGCATATACTCCTAAAGCAATTACTGCAATCAACCCCAAACCTCGATAAAAGAGTATCATAAAAATAGCAACAAATAATAATCCAAATCCTCCAGCTCGAATACTTTGATATAATGATTCAGTACCGAGGCTTGCTTGTATAATTTGTTGTGAAGCAATGGTAATTGGTACAGGCAAGGCTCCTGAATTCAAATAATCAACCAATTCCTTAGCACCTTGAGCAGTAAAGTCTCCAGATATTGTTGCCTGTCCATTAGGTATTTCTTGATTAATTCGAGGAGCACTCACAACTTGACCATCTAGGACAATATAAAGAATTTTTCCAATATTATCTCGGGTAAATTCAGCAAATTTTTTCTTCCCCTCATCATCAAATTTAATACCTACTTGTGGCTGCGCAGTTTGTGGATCAAAAATAACTTGAGCATTATCAAGATTTTGTCCTGTTAATACTGGAGATCCGATAAAATCAAGATTTGCTAGATTTTCTAGATTTTCTAGATTACCGCTTTGTATCTGCTCTATAATTTTTTGCCTTTCTTCTGGGGGTCTTACTTTATCAAAAAACTCTAAAGTTGGAGTTTGTCCAATTTGCTTAATTGCTTGCTCTGGATCTTTAATCCCCGCAAGCTCTACTACTAATCGAGTTGTGTCCCCTTGCTCTAAATAAATATGAGGCTCACTAACTCCAAAAGAATCTACTCTTTGGGTTACAACTTTTTGTAAACTCTCCAAGGCTTGTTTTTGATCAGGCCCTGCTATCCCTTTTAAATCAACATCATATACCACTCTTACTCCCCCCTGTAAGTCGAGACCTAATATAAAGGTATTATTTGGTAATGGTGGAATATCTCTTTGAGATAGCCATTGATCAAATCCTCGAGACTTAAATGGTAAGTTTCCCCATTGAGATAAATTGTCTGAACCTCTATTAATCCCATCAATAAGCTTATTAATTGGCTGTGGATAAATATAAAATAATGCAAATAATGTTAGTACAAGAACTCCAATTGATTGTCTTATGATATTTCCTTTTTTGGTTTTCCCTTTAATACAATACCAAATAAATAGTCCTATTTTATCAAATGGATACCAAATTATTTTCAATATATTTCCCGGTAATCGTTTCAGCCAATTCAGCATAGTAATATCAATTTTTATAGGGATTTATGCACCCATACCCATTTCTGCAGCTACTTCTTTTTGTAAATCTTTTTTTGCTAATTCAATAACCTCAACAATAGTTTTTTCTAATTTTGACTTATCTTGTAATAATTCATCACTAATTTTTAATTCTTTAATTGCTTGTGTTCCATCAAGAGTAATAGTAATTCCTTTTTCTTCTTTAGTAATTCTCTTTTTTGCTAATTTCTTTTGTAATTTTTGCATTTCTGAGAATTGAGAGAACATTTCTTTTGCTTGATTGAAACCATCGAACATACCCATATTGATATATTTTAAATCTTATTATAATATCTAGTATATCAGATAATTAAATATTTGAGAATACTATTGTTCTAATAATAGTTTTTTATACAAATCATAGGTTTGACTTGCCATTTTCTCCCAAGTAAACATTTTCGCGCGCTCTAGCCCCTTATCTTTATATTCTTTTGAGAATAAAGGATTATGTACAAAAAATGTAATCGCCTTAGTTATTGCCTCAATATCATAGGGCCCAACTAAAACCCCGGCATCTCCTACAATTTCTGGAAGACAAGATGTATTGGAACTAATCACGGGAGTATTCAAACTCATAGCTTCAATAATAGGTATTCCAAACCCTTCATAAAGACTTAAGAATATAAAAGCTTTTGCTTGTTTTAATAAAATAATTTTCTCATCATTGGTAATAAATCCAACAAAAATAACTTTGTCTGCAATTTCATATTCTGCTATTACAGCATCAATTTGAGTATCATAATTATATCCTTTACCTCCTGCAATGACAAAATACAAATTACTCTCAGGATGAGTTGTGAGATACTCGGCAAAAGCTTTGAGAGCTGTTGGGATATTTTTACGTGGCTGCAAACTCCCAAGATACAAAATATAATCTTGTTTTAAGGCTTCTCTTACCCCTGAGGAAGTATTAATAACCGGTGGAATACTTTGAATATTCCCTCCATTATAAATACTTACTATTTTACTTGCATCTGTTCCAAAAATATTCTGAATTGCATAGCGAGAATGTTGAGAAACAGTAATAATAGCATCAGCTTTTTTGATTGAAGGAGGAATGAGTATATTCAATAATAAACTATCCTTGAACTGAATATGTTCAGGTACAAATTTCCAAGAAATATCATGAATTGTACTAATTAACTTGGTATATTTAGGTAAAAAGAATAATGGGGCAATATATTGTATATGTAATAAATCAATATGATATTTTTCACAAGCTTTAGGTAGTAAATATTCTGTCCATAATAATTTCGATTTAGGGAGTAATGGAATAACTTTCCAATTTGATGATAAATTTCGTAAATTCCCTACTTGATACCAATCCTCCGTATCAGTGAATAAATAAAAATTATGCCCTGTATCTAATTTCATTAATCCTTTAATCAGCTCAAGAGTATACACCTCATCTCCCGTTCTATTTTTACCAATTGCCCGTATGTCTATCGCGATATTCATATCTATTCTTTAAAATCTCTATTCTGATAATACCATTCATATACTTTTTTAGTAATAGGTATGGTGGTTTGAAAACTTTCATCTCCCTCTTCTACGAGTACAATCATTGAAATTTTAGGATTTTCCACCGGACCATAGGACACAAACCAAGAATTATTTTTCTCTTTACCCGTTTGAGCTGTTCCTGTTTTGCCAGCTGTCGTGAAAGGTAATGTTTGTAATGGATATCCTGTTCCATCAGTAATGGTTTGCCTCATACCTTCTTTTACTATAGCATAGTTTTCGGGAGAGATGGGTATATTTTGTAATAATTCTTTTGTTTTCATATTTTTTTCACCCCCATCTTCTCCTTTAATACCACTATATATATAGGGCTTATACAAATTTCCTCCATTAGCTACGGCATTAATTCCATTCAAAATTTGTAAGGGGGTTGCTGACATACCTCCTTGCCCAATTGATGTATTATATGTGTCTCCCAAAAGCCAAGATTCATTTTTCGCTTGTTTTTTCCAAGCAGGATCAGCCACATTTCCATTAGATTCTCCAGTTAAATCTATTTGTGTTCGAGAACCAAATCCATAATAACGATAATACTCAGCTAATTTATCGATACCAAGCCCCTTTTGTTTATTGGGAACTCCCCCTACAAAAGTATAATAAAATACATTTACAGAATCTGAAATTGACTTATATACATTAGTAATACCATGAATTTTCCAGTCTGGATAAATATAAGGTTTATTTGCATCATAAGGATTTTCTACAATTAATTTTCCTAAGGGGTCATTGATTGTAGTATTCGTATTAACAATACCCTCTTGTAATAAACCTGAAGCTATTATCGGTTTAATTGTTGAGGCCGGCGCATATTCTCCTCCAATACATCGATTCAATAATGGTTTATCTTTATCCTGAATCAATGCAGTATAGTCTTGCTGACTAATACCCTTACTAAATAAATTATTATCAAAGCTAGGCAAACTAACCATGGCAAGTACTTCTCCATTTTGTGGGTTCATAATAATACCAGCCCCCCGTGTTAATTGTTTTTGATTCAGTATTTCTTGTATGGAATCCTGTAAAACTTTTTGTAATTCGCTATCAATAGTCAATTGTATAGACTCTCCATTACGAGGCGATTTCAAAGGAATATCACTATTGCGTGGGTTTTTGAGTCCATATTCCCCTTTCAAAGGGGCCTCATATACTTTTTCTAATCCTAATTTTCCAATACTATCATCCCTTACATAACGAGGATTAGCTTCAATATCAGCCTCAGATAATCTTCCCGTATATCCCATTAAATGAGAAAAATAAAAGGAATCTTTATATGTTCGGGTACTCGACTGTTTAAGCTCAAATCCAGGATATTTTTCTTGACTTACTTCAAAAGTAATTGCTTGTTCTTGTGTTATATTGTCAATTAACATTATTTCTTTGTCTGAACTCTCTAAAGCTTTCTCTACCAGTACATTATCGAGAGAAAAGAAAGCCTTCATATCGGCAATAATTTGATTTTTTTTCTCTATATCTGTTGGTAAAGCCTCTCGGTTTAATATTAAAGAGAATACTACCTGATTATAAGCTAAAATGATCCCATTTCTATCATATATATTCCCTCTTAAGGGTTTAATATAACTTTGACTTACAATACGCTCTTGTGTTTTTTGTTGATTAGCTGAAGCTAAAAATTGCAATTGAAAAACTCTTGCCCATAATATACCTATGGCAACCAAAATAAGAATTGCTAAACCTATTAAATAGCGCGAATTATCGAGCCCCGAAATATACAAAGCAGAATTGCCATCTCGATCAAGATATAAGTCTTCTGGAGTAATATCACTATCAATTAAATTCTTCATATATTTTATATTTATCAGCAATATACAAGAATATCGTAATAGTGACACCATTAATAACTGTATATATAAGTAAATTCCAATAATCTTTTGGGATACCGATAATGATCATTTTACTTGTAATTAAAAATACTGTAGCTAATATTCCTTGTACCGCCCAACCTCTATCGAGGAATATACTTGCAATATAAACTCCTAATAACCATATTCCATAATACAAAGCATTATGCCACCACAAAGTAATACTGGTTTGTTGCAAGACTAACACAATAATAATCAGCCATATCATCACTGTCCAATATTGTTTAGCCAATATATAGATTATTAATGGTCCTAAATATAAAATAGGAACCCATATAAGAGGGACATATATATGTAAACATAACCCTAATAATATGATAGTTCCAAGGAACATATTTATGTCTTTAGAATAAATACTTCTGTCAATTGATAAAAATTAATAGGATAATCAACAATAATGCGATGGAATAAATCACCTTCTGAAATATCTTTAATTTTGCCCGCTAATATTCCTGCGGGTATTGTCTCAGTTGGAGTAGTAATAATATTTTGATCTTTTACAATAGAATCTAATTTAGGTATAGAATCAACCTCTAAAACATTACCATATTCTGATTTCAAAATTCCTTGAGAGGGGCTATCTTTTTGTATTTGAATTGCAATTTTACTATTTGCATCATTTAGGAATTGAATTTTACTGGAAAACTCAGATACTTCTTTCACTTGCCCCACCAAATACCCGAGATAAATAGCTGGTTGATTTACTCGAACTCCTTCTTTAGATCCCACCGCAACAGTGGCGGAGCTACGAGTAAAATCATTATCAAATGTTACAATTTTCGCCTGTATGGGAGTAATTCCTGTATCATTCTTGGTTATAATAGCACTTTTTAATAATTCATTTTCAGATTTTAAATATAATAAACTTGCCACTTCTGATTCAAGAGAAGTAATTTTTGCTTGTAATTGTTCTGGAGATTCATTGAACTGATTTTGTGCAAAAACAGGTTTAATGAGAGGTAATCTTTGCACAATTTTAGGAATAGAGCCTGTTAATACAAGAGCTCCTAGTATTAGGAGTATAATCCCCGCTAATATGAGTGATATAGGCTGTTTTCTCATATATAACTTTTACCTTTACGCTCAATATCCAATGGTATTAATAACTCTTTGAGAGAATCTATATCCTCTAATACCATACCAGTACCCCTTACTACTACAGTGAGTGGGTCTGAGGCAATCAAAGTTGGTACTCGAGTAATATTAGTAATCAAAATATCTAATCCTTTGAGTAATGCCCCCCCTCCAGCGAGAATAATTCCTCTTTCCATAATATCTCCGATAAGTTCCGGAGGTGTTTCTTCAATAGAGGTTTTGACGGTATTTGCAATTTGCATAATAGAATTTGCCATAGCTTTTCTAATATCAGTATCATTAACAATAATTTCTTTTGGAAGTCCAGATATAATATCTCTTCCTTTAATTCCCATTTCGAGGGGCTCACTAAGAGTATAGGCAGATCCAATATTCATTTTGACATTCTCAGCTGTACGCTCTCCAATAGCCAATTTATAATGTGTTCGAATATACCGAATAATATCACTATTCAATTTATCTCCCGCCACTCTCAAACTTTTGGATATAACCACGCCCCCAAGAGACATAACAGCAATTTCGGTAGTACCTCCTCCAATATCTACAATAATACTTCCTGTAGCTTCTTGAATAGGAAGACGAGCCCCAATAGCAGCCGCAATTGGCTCTTCAATCAAATATACTTCTCGTACTCCTGCATTACGGGTCGCATCATATACCGCTCGCTTTTCCACTTCAGTAACCCCTGATGGAATACCCACTACCACTCGAGTTTTCCACTGATGAAAAAACCCCCTCTGTGTAACTTTATTAATAAAGTATTTCAGCATTTGCTCTGTTACTTCAAAGTCTGATACCACTCCATTAACGAGTGGGCGTGTAGCTACGATATGAGCTGGGGTTCTCCCCACCATAGTCTTGGCATCTTGTCCAATAGCAAGCACTTGCCCACTTTTTTGATTAATAGCCACAACTGATGGTTCATTGATGACAATACCTCGATTTTTGACATAAACCAAGGTATTAGCTGTCCCCAAGTCAATACCAATATCTTGTCCAAATGAGCTCCATATACCCGACAATACTTTCAATTGAGATTTTGATTCAGTCTTTCTCTTCATATACATTATATTGTATATGATATTGAGTATTATGTAAACCTATATATTTTATACTATGGGAAACACTATATTTTGTTCTTATTTATATTATAATTAAAGTTCTAATATATTGATTTTATGATGAAACAGAGTTTGAATAAGATGAGATACATCGTAGACAAAATGAGATTTGTGTAGGGGTGACCTTACAGTCGCCCGCAAGTCCTCCTCCGTCCCCTCCTATACTTTAGTTTGGGAGGGGACACCTCCCCCAAGGGAGGACAATAAAACTGTCCCTCGCTGGGCGAGGGTGTCGACGAAGTCGACGGGTGTGGACTGAGCTAATTCCCCTCATTGAGGGGTGTATCATTAAAAGGCCTATATTCTAAAATATAAATTTATTTTGAACCTATCCACCCTCCCCCTACGGGTACTCCCTCCTAAGGGAGACAAAAGCTCAAGCTCAAATATATCACAGGCGACTGATAGGGTGCCCCTACATAAGAACAATAGTGGAGGGATAAACCCTCCGCTACGAAAGTATAATTTGTCTACGATCTCCTCATCTTATACAGAGTTTTGACAAATAAAAAAAGCCCCACACGAATGCAGGGTTCAAAGAGCTTTAGCTGTGAATAGCAGGCAGCTTATGGAGTTTGTGGGAAATATCTATACTCATATCTTAGGTCAACTACATATACTGCATAATACTGATTCACTTTTGAATCAGAAATTTGCAGAATTCTAGCTAAATTAGAAGGTTCCTTGAGTTCTGCGGATATTGTACTAGAACCCGCCTTAAGATAGTGTACCCACACATAACAAACTTGTTCTCCGCAAAACTTTCTTAGCTCTGTTATAGTCATAGGCTTAGTATATGCCCATCCCTCAGGTGGTTCAAGATATCCTTCTTCCCATCCCTGAACAAAGAAGCTATCTTCCTGGGATGGTAAGAACGTAGGTTCTTGAAAGAGAAGGCTACATCCACCCAAGAGAAGTAGGCCAGCTACTAAGGCAGCCCGAACAAGACTAGAAAGTGAAGTTCTCAAAGGACTACCTCTGAAGTTTACAAAAAAACTATATCATATTTTTACAACTTTACCAAGCTTAAATAGCAAATATTTTATATGTTTTAGTGAATAGCCTCTCTATATCTCATTATCCCAAGATATCCCCACCAAATAATATTTAAGATTATAGCAATACTAAACCATATATTTTCGCGGGACCACTCAGCAAGGATTTTATACCACTCAGTTCTCTCAACTCCCTCAATAAGCTGCGCTTCTCCTTTTAGTTTAAAACTATTTAAGTCCTGATATTCGGATTTTGTTGTATTATTATTCTCAATATTTGAAGCTATACTTATATCCTTTTTGATATCTGATACTTTGGCTATTTTGACAGCTGGTATTACGCGAATTTGTGAGCTATTCCATGGAATAACACGTATTTCTCCATCATATATTTCAGTAAATCCTGTAATCGCAATAGTATCCCCTTTTTTCATCTTGGGCTTAATTATGGTATCAGAATATAATTTAATAGGAGCTGTATATTTATTATTAGATAGCACTAATTTAGTTTTAGTATTCGTATCCAATATCCCATTTACTTTGACTAGTTTACCCCAATCATCAGTATTCATAGTTTTGATATTTTCTGGCTTTATAGTAATTTTTTGAGTATCTATAATACTAATATCCTCTCTGGATACGGTTTTCAGATATTGTTGCGTATCAGTATTATGCCATTCTGATTTTATTCTCACGATATCCCCTTCTTTCAGACTTGGAAAACGCTTTTGTCTATCATATATTTTGATAATTCTATTATTATTCTGTATATAAAAACTGCTATCATTAAGCGTGCTCGGTGGAATAATAATTTGCCCCTGTAATTCTAATAATTCTCCATCTTCAATTGATATGATATCCTCAATACTATCAATAAATCGATAATTTTTACTTATGTCATCCATTGCTTCAGTAAATATATTGGGGGCACTCGGAGTAAGGGTATTAGTCCAACCCCAATTTTGTAATAGCGGTATATATGATAAACCTTTTTTCGCCTTGGTATAGGAGGTTGTAGATTGGATTTGATTATAATTATCGATTAGAGTAATAGTCTCACCTGTATTATTGAGAGATATTTTAGTCTCATCTTGATTCCAGACTCTATATCCTTTGGCAGGGATAATACCTGACAATATATAGCTTTTCGCTAAATCAGATAATTTCCAATCCGTTATATCTATGTCCTTATCTGTGGTATTATTAAGCTCAATAAATTCAACTCCCTCTAAGGGATAGGGATAAATTTCTGATAGAATAATGCTCCCTATACTATACTTGGGTAATGAAGGCTTAATTGGTGTAGGTGCGGGTATTACTATGGGTGTGGGAGTTGGTGGAATAATAATTGGAGCAATATTAGGCGCATTAGGTGAGGGAATAGTATTCCAAATCCAATTATTGTCAATTAACATATAACTTGAGCCTTTTTGAGAATCTTTCATACTATAATCTACTTGTGACTGTATAGTATTATTGGGGTCAGATAAAATAACTGAATCACTATCATTATTAAGAATAATACTAAGCCCATTCCCATCTTCTAATAACAGAAACCCTTTAGCTGGAATAATTCCTGATAATGTCTGTATTGCTGATCCACTATTTGGGATATCATCTAATTTCCACCCACTAATATCTATATCTTTATCGGTGATATTAGTGAGTTCTACAAATTCATTTTTCCCCTCAGCAGGATTTGGGTAAATTTCAGATATAATCACACCCCCATATACAATGGGAGGAGATGGAGGTGTTACGGGAATGATATTAAGAGGAGATAAAGGTTTTATTTCCCAAGAAAAATTACTAACTTTATGCAGAGACTCTCCCTGGTTTGTTGTCGCTGGCCATTTCCCAGAAAAATTGACCGAGTCTATGGTAATACCCTTATCATTACGAAGCTCTATATAAGCTCCCGCCGTATTACTAAGAGATCCAAAATTAGTACTTGTTACATTAATAACTTTGTTGAGTGGCGTGAGGCTAGTTTGGGTAGTTACAATTTTGCGAATCACAATATAATCTGAGATATTACCAGTAAGGGGAATAATTTTATCACCCGCTCCAGATACTATTCTCAGAGACCAGCCTGTTAATGTGATTGGAGTATTACTAGTATTCTTGAGCTCAATAAACTCATCATTAGGGTCAGTCACAGTATCATCAGACCATATGGTATAACCGGTATAATTAATTTCATTAATTTCCACCTCCTGAAAAGCAAAAGAAACTTGGGGGGAGAACAAAAATAGCCCCAATAAAAGGGCTATTTGATTAATTCTGAGGAGATTTGTTTGTATTGTCCGGGTCATTACTATCTTTGTTTGGATCTTGTTTATTGGGATCATAAGTATATGCATTATGTAATTCTACAGTTCTATTAGCTTCTGCAAATTTGAGAATAATGTCTTTGGCCTTATATGGGTACGGCACATCATCAAAGAATAAAATTTTCTGATCCGCGCCTGCAGTTTGTACCCGCACATCACCAAAATTCAAAATACTTGCAAAAAATCCATTTACAATAACTTCTATATCTTGTACATTACCAATATCCGCCTCGGATAGCTTACGATGAAAAAAATCAATTTGATCAATAGTAAGAACTCTTTGATTCGTCACAATATAAGCATCCAGATAATAATGTGTCCAGGTCAAAAATGCGGTATAAAAGATAAATAGAATAATAAGCATAATTACAAAATCAAATACAGTAGCTAAAAATGGCTCTTGTAATACTGGGATAGTATTAGGTAAGTATATAGATAATACAAATGTTACCAATAATAATATAGCACTGAATATATAAGGAGCAATAAGCAAAAATATAGATCTTCTAAAGACAATTTTTACAATTTCCCCTTGATGCTGACCTTTGAAATGAAGATTTTTCCCCGTAACTCTATCAAACATATACTTAATTTATATTAATAATGGCTTGAAGATTTCCATATAATAGCCCTAATAGTATAATACTTCCTATACTATAAGCTATGGTTGTAATAATAGCAGTTCTCGTATTGAGTCCAAAAGCAAAAATATGATATAACATCACAATACTCCCTATAATATAAGCTATTAATATGGCAAGATAAGCTAGGATAAATAATTGTGCTGACATATAATTATGTTAAAGTTTGAGTTGTGGGAGGGATTTTACCAAAATATTCATAACAAAGTTTCGTCACCATACGACCTTTTGGAGTTCTTTGTAATAATCCCTGTCTCATAAGGAATGGCTCATAAATCTCCTCTATGGTCACAGTCTCCTCAGCGGTTGAAGCCGCCAAAGTCGAGAGCCCCACTGGTCCCCCATTAAATATATTCATAATAGTCTCTAAGATTTTACGGTCTCCTGACTCTAGCCCTTGCGCATCCACATCTAAGAGCTCAAAAGTCTCATCTATCACTGACCTATTGATAATTCCATTATTATGTACTTCTGCATAATCTCTCACTCGTTTGAGGAGGCGATTTGCGACACGCGGAGTATGACGACTTCTAATTGCAATATGGCGATATACTTCTGGTGAATCTGCTTTTACAGATAGAATATTACTAGAACGCTTTAAGATATCAATAATATGATCTTGCGTATAAAAATCAAAACTATAAATATTACCAAAACGACTACGGAATGGTCCCGATAGAGACCCAAATTTGGTTGTGGCACCAATCAGAGTAAATTTCGGCAAATCTAGTCTTAGAGTTCGAGCAGAAGGTCCCTTACCGACAATAATATCCAAGACAAAATCCTCCATAGCCGAATATAATATTTCCTCTAATGTCTTAGACAAACGATGAATTTCATCAATAAACAGAATATCTCCCGCCTCTATATTGGTAAGAATTGAGGCTAAGTCCCCAGCCTTCTCGAGAGCAGGCCCAGAGGTAACTTTTAAATTAGACCCCAGATACTTGGAAATAAGATAAGCCAAACTCGTCTTACCAAGTCCAGGAGGACCATAGAATAAAAGATGATCCAAGGGCTCTCCTCGCTTCTGAGCTGCCTGAATAGAAATGGAAAGGTTTTTTTTAATTTGATCTTGCCCAATATACTCTTCAAAAGTCTGTGGTCGCAAACTCTGATCTATACTACTATCTTCCTGTATTTCTTTTGATGATGTAATCATAGATTACGATACTTATATACTATTATTATAGTATATTTTTAGAGTTTTGTATAGATCTGTATGAGATGAGGAGATGGTAGACACAACAGATTACTATACATTACTAGCCTAGGGTCCCTAGCTTGTCACAAAAATTGTCCTCCTTTGCCTGCCTGCGGTAGGCAGGGAGGAGGTGGCCGTCAGGCCGAAGGTGGATAGAGTTCAAGTCTTTATCTTATCCACCCCTGCCTTTCAGGCTTCCCCCTCCTAAGGGGGACAAAAGTAATAATTCTTTTGTTACGACAATATATGCAACTGTAAGGTCACCCCTACACAAATCTAATCTTGTCTACGATGTATCTCATCTTATTCATATCTATTCTTTTAATTGTATCTCGTATATTTGTGGCCAGAGTTTACCAGTTATGAATACGGTATTGGTACTGGCTTTATAGGCGATACCATTTAACTGAGCTATATTGGGGTCTTTCTCTCGTATTTGTGAGACGATATCGGACAAATCTAACACCCCTATTATTTCACCATTATCAGGATTAATTTTGACAATTTGATTAGTCTGACAAATATTGGCGTAGATAAATCCTTTGATATACTCAAGCTCATTGAGAGAATACTGAGCTATATCTCCTCTTTTTACTTCGAGAGTTTTCACTACTTGGAAATTCTCGGGGCTTAAATAGGTCAATTTATTAGTCCCATCGCTCATAATGAGATTAATCCCATCATTCGTCAATCCCCAACCTTCAGCACTGGAGTAAGTAAAAGTATTGATCTCTTTAAATGTCTTCGTATCATAGACAAATCCTTTTTGATTCTTATAGGTGAGCTGATATATTTTATTATTGAGTATAGTACTTCCCTCTCCAAAATAGATGTTACGGTCAAGTTCAGCTTTGATATCGATATTACCTGTCTGTAAATCTAATGGACCTAATACGGATTGCGTTTGAGGCAAATAATCTGGAGAGCCAGTACTTTCATACAGAGTGTCTCCATCAAAAAATAATCCCTGAGTATATGAGTTAATATTATGAGAATATTGCTTAATTATAGTATAAGATAATGTCTTTCTTGTAGGTATTTGATACTCTAAATATCCTCTATAGCTAATAATACCCCAAAGTGTACAAATAAAAAATATAGCAAGAAGAATAGCTATTCTTTTGCGATACCAATATGTCATATTCTTATTTCTTATCTAATTTCTTGAGAATAGTTTGTAATAATTCTAATTGTTGAGTCTGAATAGTGTAGAGACTCTTAATTTGCTCATCAAATAATAAATCAATTTTTTGGTGAAGTCCCCTCACCTCAATTTCTGCTTTGAGATTAACAAGATAATCATTTTCTGCTCTTTTCCTATCTTTTTCTTCTTTACGATTTTGACTCATCATAATAATTGGAGCTTGCAGAGCTGCAATACAAGACAATACCAGATTCATCAGGATAAATGGATAAGGGTCAAATCTGAATACTCCCGTCATCACAATATTAAATATAATCCAAATAGCAAGAAGAGTGAGAAAACTCATAATAAATTTCCAACTACCTCCAAATTGAGCTACTTTATCAGATAAAGATTGCCCACGGGTAAGTGTCTCCATAGGTGGATGGAGAAGATGTTTAAGAATAAGCCTCTCTTCTTTAATACTATCTTCTACAATAGTATTAAGATCTTGTAAATATTTTTTTTGCTCTTCTACAATTGCATTGATTTGTTTTTGATCTGGGCTCATATAATTTGTTATTAGTTGGCTTTATCATTCTCTAAATGCTTTGTTCGAATGCAGGGACTCGGTCACAAGTAATTTACCTGACGGTAAATTCTCGCTACCCCGTCTCGCCGTGTTCGCCTTGCGCATAGCACAAACTCACACATGGCTCCGACTTTCTCGCCCTGACTAAAGCCAATAAATTGGCTTTATCATTCTCTCGCTTCGCTGTTCGAATGCAGGGACTCGGTCACAAGTAATTTACCTGACGGTAAATTCTCGCTACCCCGTCTCGCCGTGTTCGCCTTGCGCATAGCACAAACTCACACATGGCTCCGACTTTCTCGCCCTGACTAAAGCCAATAAATTGGCTTTATCATTCTCTCGCTTCGCTGTTCGAATGCAGGGACTCGAACCCCAATTGCTGGTGCCAGAAACCAGTGTCCTACCGTTAGACGACATTCGATTTACAACTGTTAGTATACCTTATTTAGGCATAGTATTCAAGAATACTAAATACTATTGAGCTTTTTTACTCGTTTTTGTTTTGGACTTAGTCTGAGATTTTTTGGGTTTTATTAATGTTTGCCCAATGGTAAGAGTATAGGGAGCATCTATATCATTTGATTTAGCAAGTTCTTTCCAACTTATATCAAAAAATTCAGCTATTGTTTCTATAGTATCTCCAACCTGCACAATATAATCATTTTCCGTACTTTCTTGATCTGGAATATGTAATATTTGTCCCTCTATGAGACTATAGGGAGCAGTTATATTATTAACTTTAGCAAGAGTTTTCCAATCCAATCCGAATTGCTTTGCAATGCTATCAATAGTATCCCCTATTGATACTATGTGTTCAGACTTAGATATAATATGAGTACTATTATCTAAATTCAGATGTAAATCAAGGGCAATAGATTCAATAGATGATTCTGAAATAGTAGTTACTGATATTTCATTTGACTGTGTCTGATCTATTAATTTTGTAGAATTTTGTGTATGAGTCAATGGAGCTGGAATAATAGTAATTCTTGGCTCTACTAGTGAATCCGGATGAGCAAGATGTCCTGGGAATACTTTTATTTTTTGCCCAGATTCCACTGAATATGGAGCTTTTATTTTATTCACTCGAGCCATAATTTTCCATGGAAGCCCTAATTTCTCAGATATACTTTCTAAATCCTCATCCTCACCTACAATATATTCCTCAGTCCATAGACGACGATATCTATATCTCAATAATACTCGTAAAAATACAAATAACCCGAAAACAATCAAAAGGGCAATAAGAATGACTAGCTGTATATTGGTATCTATATCTGTATAATATATCATATGTTATTTTTATTCATTATATCATATTTCAACCTACTCTATATAAGTTATCCACAATTATACTGTTTATTGGTTCAAAAATTTTTTATCTATACTTCTCTTTGAATATAATCATAGACTACACTTGCTAATTCCTCTGGATTATGAACAATAGCCATTGGAGATTGGCTCTCTAGCCACTCTTTATCATGAAATCCCCAAGAAACTGCAATGGAGGGTATTCCTTTATTAAAAGCCTCTATCAAATCTCCCACGGTATCAGTGATAAATAAACATTCCTCTGGCAGAATAGTATACTCATCTAATATCATTTGGAATTTTTTTTCTTTTGAAAAATGGGTATTACAGCCTAGTATTTTATCAAAGCACCCATTATATCCTCCAAGCTCTAAAAAATGCATAATATTTTCATCCGAATTACTAGAAATAATATGCAAGTCATATTGTTGACTCAAATTATGTATGATATCTTTTAATTCAAAAAAATGTCCTATATGAAATTCTTCTTTTTGAATACGGAAAAACTCTAATTGCATTGATTTATCAAGAACTAAAGCACTACTTCCATCAAATACATTCCCTCTAAAATGATCTTGGAATTGTTTCTCTGTAATAGAATCATTTAATCGTTGAAAAATACTCACTGTCATCTCATATGTATCCGCTATTACTCCATCAAAATCAAAAATTATTGCCTTCAACATATCATATTCTTAAAATATACGAGAATAGTATAGCATAGTTCTATTTAAAATTCACCTTCTCCCTATGGGTTACCTACCGCAGGCAGGTCGATAAATTGAGTGGTGAACTGTGTAGTAGGATGAGGTGGAAAAACTTTATCTCACCAAACTCTCTATATAATTCTCTCTATTTTGTATGGACAAAATAACCTGCCCAACTACTCCGTCCATTGCTTTTTTGATTGCTATATCCTCAAAATGCACTATTTCTAAATGTAAACTTTTCAGGAAATTTTCTCTTATTAGATCATATTCCCCTTTATCATTATGACTATCTCCATCTATTTCGAATACTAAACCTAATTCAGGGATCAAAAAGTCTACAATATAATTTCCTATTATAACTTGTCTATCTATATCATAGCCTAATAGTTTTTTGTCCTTAAACGCAAGCCAAAATAATACTTCTGACAATACACCTGCTTGCCTTAATTCTTTTGCTTTAGTTTTAAGTCTGGGATTCTTTGGTAATTTAGAGTAATTATATTTCCACCCCGTCTTTGTTTCACAAAGCCACCCCTCAAGAGGGGAATTTTTTAATTTCATAATTTTATTATATCTCAAATAAAGTATATCATAAGTTTTATTATACATTATATAAAACTATGTTTAAAGGTGGAATTTTGGTCTTGCAACATTCCCCTCTTGAGGGGTACCGTCGGTAGACGGTGGGGTGGAGTATTTTGCAACTTGAATTTCTGTCTCCCTTCCTGCCTACCGCAGGCAGGTGGAGGGAGTACCCGCAAGGGGGAGGGTGGATAAAGTTTAATCTACAAATCTTATGTAAGAATTTTAATCTAATTATATTGTGCTAGCAATCCACCTCCGGCACGTTGTGCCACCTCCTCCCTGCCTACCGCAGGCAGGCAAAGGAGGACAAAATAAGTATCATTAAAATATCTCCCTTTTGAAAGAATGGCCAGAGGGGGATTTTTTAGCCCCATAATTTTATACTTTTGACCTAATTTGATCTAAATAGGTATTCAATGCTTTATAAAACTTGCCATTGATTGTTAAGTCTTCCAAAAATGCTTCCTCATAATTATCAAAATTCATTATATCTGCACTGGCACTGACATCTAATATTTCAATCGATTTTACAGCTGGTTTAGTATCTGAGATTCCATCCCAAGAATTTATACTGAATATTCTAGTAAGCCCAATATCCCAAGTAGGATCTAAGATAATCCATTTATTATTTATCAAGACCTCTAGCCAAACATGTTCTCCACTATCATTATGTTCAGCTTTCATTACCTCCTCTGGAATATTTAACTGACTCCACAAAAATGTACATATTCTATATCTACATTCTAAACATTCTGCTTCTAATAACTTTTTTAATAATTCAACTTTATACAAACAACTCCCGCCATGCTCCCCCCCCTTTGTCTCATCCAAGGCTAAGGGTATTCTATAAGGTATATCTCGAACTTGATTAAAAATTTCTATTAAAGTCATAATGTGATTTTCTTTATTATAATATCATCGGGGTCAAGATATAATCTGCCTATTCTATAATCAGCATAACCTTCTGGTCTGTTATTATTCACGGCATATTTACCTTCTGGAGGATTTGGTATATTATGCACAGTTTTGAATTGGTTATATAACATTACACTTCTATCTAAGTTATAATGTTCATGATAATAACTAGCTGGACCTTTTATCTGATGATGTACAAAGACTTCCCAATTAATTTGGTCTGGTATAAATTCTATATATGGACCATGGTCTCCATAAACCACTCTCTCATAGCCTATAGCTAAAATTTTTCCATTTTTATCATAAAATATAAATTCATTTGACCCTTTTTCTGGTAAATTATATTCTTTTTCTATCCTCTGACGGTCTCGCTCACGATTAGGAGTATCTACTGTAGACTTCCATTTTGTAGATTTTGGCAACATTTCGGGTAAATCCATCCCAACCGCCTGCCAAGACTGAGATAATAATTTATCAAATTCCTCTTTAGATGTATTTTCTAGCTCAATGTAGAATTTGTGTGGATTTGGAGTATTTTCCATAACAATATTACAATATAATTATTTCATATAATATAGCATATTTTAGACAACATAATAAATGGTTATTATATTTTGTAATATCATATCGTTTTATAGACCCCATAATAATACATAAGTTTGTAAGTGTATATTGACATTTTTAATAATTTATGATATAATTGTTTTCGTAAAGTTTTGAGGCACTTCAAGATGTATTCAAAAGAGCCCATCGGTAATTTGGACGGTATGTCCGAAGAACCATTGGGGAACCTTGATCACAGACCAAGCCAACATGAAACTCTGAGGGAGGTGCTCAGCGAAGGGCCATGCACACCTTATGAGTTAGCCCAGAAATTGTGCTTTAAACCTGGATTCCCCGATTTTAAGATGACCCAAACATGGTTGTCACAATTTCTGGAAATTGAGATCCCAAACGAGTATACAGGTATTGTCGTTCTCATAGGAGATTGGGTCCGAGTAGCTACAGTTACTCGGGCTATTCTCCTTCAGGATCGTCCACAGGATTAGCCATATGATGAGTAGAAATAGTACTTCTACTCATCACAAGCACTCCACCGGAAACGGTTGGGGTGTCTTTTTTTACAAAACAAAAAAGCCCTTGCGATGATCTACTTTCCCCACAAGGAGTATCATCGACTCACAGAGGCTTAACTTCTAGGTTCGGAATGTAACTAGGTGTACCCCTCTGTGATAAATCACAAGGACATTTTTGTTCTCGAATATAGAGTTATAAATTAATATAACTCTATACTCCAGAATTGTTGTAAATTTAGGTAAAGCAACACTACATAACCTTGAGTATCAATCAAAAGTTAAAAAGATGAGTTTTAGCGACATTAGTATCACTCGACTGAACACATTACTATGCTTACATCTGTGACCTATCAACGTGGTAGTCTTCCACGGTCGCATGAGCTACCTAATCTTGAGTACGGCTTCCCGCTTAGATGCTTTCAGCGGTTATCCAGACCAAACTTAGCTACCCAACAGTGCCATTGGTATGACAGCTGGTACACCAGAGGTTTGTTCATCCCGGTCCTCTCGTACTAGGGACAAATTCTCTCAAGTAGCAACGCCTACAGAAGATAGAGACCAACCTGTCTCACGACGGTTTGAACCCAGCTCGCGTGCCCCTTTAATTGGCGAACAGCCAAACCCTTGGGACCTTCTCCAGCCCCAGGATGGGACGAGCCGACATCGAGGTGCCGAACCTGGCCGTCGCTATGGACGCTTGGGCCAGACTAGCCTGTTATCCCCGGGGTAACTTTTATCTGCTGATCTTCCACCTTTCTACAAAGGATGGTCGGTTCACTAAGTTCCACTTTCGTGACTCAACTAAAGTACCCATTTCTAAAAGAAACACATACAATAGAGGTGTAATGAAAACCATTACAGCGCGACATACACGTCTTGCAGTAAAGCTAGCTTATGCCTTTGCACTATCTCCCGAATTTCCATATCGGGATAGCTAACCTTATAAACACCTCCGTTACTTTTTAGGAGGTGAGCGCCCCACTCAAACTACCCACCAGGCACTGTCTCTCATAGTATTAGTATGAGGTTAGTATTTTCATAAATCAAGGGTGGTATCTCACTGGCGACTCCTTCTTGTCTAGCGACAAGCTATCAAAGTCTCCCACCTATTCTGAACAAAATAAACAAAAATACAATACCAAGCTATAGTAAAGCTCCACGGGGTCTTCTCGTCTTTCTGTAGGTAAACGGCATCTTTACCGTTATTGCAATTTCACCGGGCAGTTGGTTGAGACAGTTTCCCAGTCGTTACTCCATTCAAGCGGGTCTGAATTTACCAGACAAGGAATTTCGCTACCTTAGGACGATTATAGTTATCGCCGACGTTCACTGGCGCTTCGGACAGTCAGCTTTCACTGCCATCGTTAACGTTCCAGCACTGGTCAGGAGTCACCCCCTATACTTCCTTCTTGTGAAGTTAGCAGAGAGCTGTGTTTTTGATAAACAGTCGCTGGGAATCTTTAGCTGCGGCCTATATTGCTATAGGCAGACCTTATCCCGAAGTTACGGTCGCTGTTTTGCCGAGTTCCTTAACCAACTTTCACCCGTTCACCTTGGTCTTCTCGACCTACCCACCTGTGTCGGTTTTCGGTACGGTCGACAATGGATCTCATAATAAATTATGAGCATAGTGGCTTTTCTTGTCACCTTGGGTCTCTTATATTGAATTCTCTCGCGAGTCTTCTTTATGCGTTTTTCGGGCTTTAATGACTCCAAAGATTTGCCTCAGAGTCAGCTCTACAGAAACACATATGTCTCAATCCATTAAGACACATAAAATACCATGATGCGTCCCCACATTTACAAGCCATTGCCGGTACAGGAATATTAACCTGTTGTCCATCGGCTACCTCCGTTTCCGAAGTTAACCTTAGGCCCGACTAACCCCCCGATGATTATCATTGCGGAGGAATCCTTAGGATTTCGGTGGCTCAGAATTTAACTGAACTTGCGGTTACTTATTCCAACATTCTCACTTCCTTGCGCTCCACCAGCCCTCACGGGTCCAGCTTCAGTGCACAAGGAACGCTCTCCTACCATTATAATACTAATAAATTAATATATAATCCGTAATTTCGGTACTACACTTGAGCCCCGTTACATTTTCAGCGCATATTTTCCTATCCCTCCTCAGTTCTGGGATCGAGCAAGCTATTTTTAACTCGCTCCATCAACTGATATTTGGCACTCCCATGAGATTTTAATCTCTTTTCTCTTATCAGTGCATCTTTTTTGATTCGATACACTTCAAAGTATATGAGTATCCATTGACCTTTATGTTTTTTCGTATACTTACTCTGCCTAGAATTATGTTCTTCTAGTCTACGTTTGAGATTACTTGTACTTCCTATATAGCAAGTGTAATCTAAAGTGTTTTGAATAAGATATACGATATACATATATATCATTATACCAGAACTGAGGAGGGAATAGAGTAGTGAGCTATTACGCACTCTTTAAAAGATGGCTGCTTCTAAGCCAACTTCCTACCTGTCTCAGAAAATACACAACTTTTCCCACTTAGTGTAGTTTAGGGACCTTAATTGACGGTCTGGGCTGTTTCCCTTTTGAACATGGAGCTTAGCCCCCACATTCTAACTGCTAATCTATAATCTACTGGTATTCGGAGTTTGGTTAGATTGGGTACCCGAAGGCCCCAGATCCATTCAGTGCTCTACCCCCAGTAGGGATCAATTAACGCTAGCCTAAGAGCTATTTCGGAGAGAACCAGCTATTACCAAGCTCGATTGGAATTTCTCCTCTATTCACAGCTCATCACCTAGAATTGCACGACTAGTGTGTTCGGGCCTCCCTTTGATGTTACTCAAAGTTCACCCTGGCCATAAATAGCTCGCCTGGTTTCGGGTCTACTCCCATCAACAATTCGCCCGTTAAGACTCGATTTCTCTATGCCTCCGTCCTTTTGAGACTTAAGCTGCTGATGAGACGTAACTCGTTGGATCATTCTTCAATAGGCACGCCGTCACCCTTGCGGGCTCCGACTCCTTGTACGTAAATGGTTTCAGGTCTATTTCATTGTCCTCTCGGACTGCTTTTCACCTTTCCCTCACGGTACTAGTTCACTATCGACATTAAGTAATATTTAGCCTTACCAGGTTAGTTCTGGTGGATTCAGACAGGGCTTTCTTTTCCCGTCCTACTCAGGAATAGAACCGATATATATACACTGTTTTCGATTACTCGGCTATCACGATCTATGGCTAAGCTTTCCAGCTTACTCATCTAACAATATATATACATCCTCCTTACGGAATGTTCTACCCTACAACCCCTCTAGACCGAAGTCTGAGGTTTGGGCTCCTTCCGTTTCGCTCGCCGCTACTAAGGAAATCACATTCGTTTTCTTTTCCTCCGGGTACTGAGATGTTTCACTTCCCCGAGTTCGCTCCCTATATAATAGGATACTTGGGCATTACCCCAAGTGGGTTTCCCCATTCGGAAATCTCCGGATCAAAGCCTGATTAGCGGCTCCCCGAAGCTTATCGCAGCTAGTCTACGTCCTTCTTCGCTTCTTAATGTCAAGGCATCCCCCATTTACGCTTACCAACTCATCTTTTTAAATTCTGATTTATACTTTTGGTGAAAGTAGTAAAATTGCATTTACCTAAATTTACTTGTGAATGAACCCTCTTATAGAAACAGATGATAATATCTCAAAGGTTGAACTTTAAGAGGTCATCTCTGTCGCCATATTGCTCTCTTGGTGAGCTGAGTGTGAAGTTGCGAGTACGATATTTATAATACACGAAATCTGAAGAGGTGTCAAGGGTTTTGGGAGAGAAATTGTATATTTTGGTTGAGAGGAGATTTTAGAGGGAATTTTATACTAAAATTGGTACATAAAGAGCAATATTTTGGATAAAAATACCCCCGTCACCTCAATATTGGTCGAAATCTTTAACCTTATATTCACATCAAATCATAATTATATTTACTGCAAAATTTGATTAATGAACATAGGGTTTGTAAGAATATTAGCTAAAACACTTTCTACAACTCCTTGTCCTAACGTTTTTAAATAATCTATGAAACCATTCATATCTTTGTTATATTGATACTTTTTGAGTTGATCTTTCAATTCTTGCCTCTCTTTTTCATCAAGATTACTAAATACATAATTGATATCTATCCTTACATTCATTTCTTGGCTTTGTTGATTATGATTATTCACAACTATATTTGGGATTTGGGTATTTGGAGTTATTAATAATCCAGTCTTAATATCATCTATACATTGCTTCAAAATTTGTTGTGCATTTTTAATTCCTGAAACTCGATGAGGTATAATATCTGACCTAGATCCATCTTTATAAAAAACTCTACCTACCCCACTAATATTTCCAAATTTACTTACTTCGAGATAATCTTTAGAGAAAATCTTAACAAGAAGTTCATATGTGGAATTTTTCCAGTTGCTAAATATCTTGTCCCTATCTACTCCTATGGTAAATTGATCTATATCAATTTCATCTATTTTTTGTTGTATTAATTGTATTGCCTTTAATTCATTTATCATAATTTGGTAATTTAATTTATAATTTCAGAGCTGTCATTATAAACTGACTCTCTATTTATAATTATACTATATGTTGCCTAGAGCTATAGGAAGTATACTATATGAGACTTTCACCTTATCAAACCCCTCAATTCCCCGGCATTGTCCCAGGAATTTTGAATTTCATAAAAAGAAAAAACCCACCGACGAATCGGTGGGTTATGATGGGACTGATTGACTCAGCTTGAGAGATATATCACTCAAATGAAAAAGCTCTCCAGAATAACGGAGAGCCTGATTTTAAGTATAATTAAACAAGATATTGTTATTTTTGAAAAACTCTACCATCATATGGATTACCGATTCTTAGATCACTATAGTGTCGTCCTCGTTCTTTATCTCTATTTGCTGGTATTATGACAAAAAACTTCATTTTTTTATTTATAATTTGTATCTGGAAAACAGTTTTTGACTTTGTTTTATATTCCCACCAAATTTCAGACTCTGTTCTTATTCTCACTTTTCTATATTGAGGTAATATTTCTAGTAATCTCTCTTTTATCATTGAACTAAAATCTTGGATCTGAGCTCTTCTAAAAGCCCCCCCTAGACCTAAAAAATCAAAGAACTGTGTGGGTGTCAGTTCATAAGGATGTCCTGGCATGTGTTGTGCGAAATCTAAAGACATTAGAGGAATACCTCCAGACAACCCCGTCAAAATATCATATTTCCTTAATTTTGTCTACGATCTCCTCATCTCATACAAACCCTTTACAAGTTTTAAAAAGTGTGGTATATTATTTTTTAAGCTTCTGCTTACTATGTTGAAATGACATAGTAACAAGAATCTGTCACCCCGAGGCTGCTTAGCCTCATAGTCAATTTTCGACTAAACAAAGACAAATTCTTGTAAAATCTTCAGAAGCCAACTTTTTCCCCCGCTCCTTCCGTGATGAAGCGATGTCGTAGCCTCCTGAACTACTGACCCACAGCCGGCAAACCAGCAATGATTATCCATTCCCACCCTCCCTAGCGGAGGTTAAGAGGAACAGTCCAAGAGCCACTCGCCCCCCGCGAGTGGCTCCCTATTTTTTATATACCCCCCCGTAATTGGGGTTTTATTAATTTTACTTATTGCATGGAGAGATAATTTCTCTACTAGGACTAGAGAAGGCGGACAAGATACAAGCTATAGAATACCCCACCCCTCGAGTCCCCGGCATTGCGCCGGGGCTTTTGGTTTTTATATCAATAAATAAAAAAATTCTCACCACAGCCTAAGCTATAGTGAGAATACACAAACTAAATATTAATTACATCTTGAAATCGCTCCAGATTGAATATTTTTACAGAAAAATCGTCTTATACCCATAACATCACCGAACTCAGTTATTGCTAGAATTTCATACCCTTTCGGAGGAGTTATTTTTCTCCCAATTTTTCCATCTTTATATTCATATATACTGCCATCCTTATTATCTTTTACATATAATGTAGTAATTCCCATAACTCTCCCATAACTAGATGCTGTAAAAAAGCTATATCCAGTAGGGATTTGGATTACATCTTCACTAACATGTTCAATATTAATGTTAGCACATGAAGTCAACAAGAGCATCAGAGCAATTCCGATTGGAACTAACGGATTCCTCATCTGAAATGTTTCCCAAAAAGAGCTCCTTTAAAATAACATAAATCTATTTTTTGTCAATATATCCTTACCCTGTTTAGCTCTTCATTTGATTTTATAAAAAAGAAAAAACCCGCCGACGAATCGGTGGGTTATAAAGGGACTGATTGACTCAGCGAGAAAAACAGACCTCAAGTGAACTAAAATCGGTTTTCCAACCATTCCAGATAATGTGACCCAGTTTGCCGTAAACGCACCAGGCGACATCGAGAAGAGTTTTCTGACCAGTTCCCTGAGCCTGAGAAGGCTCAGAGCGAGACTCTTGTTGCCTCGGAACGGGTAGGGTTACCACTGGCGGGAGGGCGGGAGCAGATTGCTCCTGTCCTTGATTCCCACCAATCGTGATCACCTGGTCGATACCGAAGTCACGAGAACGAATGTAATCGTTATCCCCAATACCATTGGGAGTGGGATTGATACCCATTACCCGGTATTGACCAGAGCGGACACCCTCAGGATGCACCACCCAGGTGGATGAAAGGAAATTTTCCTTAAAACCCGAAAGTTTCAAGGGCTGAGGGCGATTATCCTGAATGAACAGGAAAACCTTGTCCGAGATGGGACAGGTATTACCCTCCGCCACACGAATCAGAATGGTATTGTCCACGACATTGTCGCTGACTGTTACCATTGGCACGCAAGGTTCCACGTGGGTCACATAGGCCCCATCCTCTCCCGGCGAGGGAGTTGCCTTGGCTTCCAGTGGAGAAAAAGCCCCAATGGAGGCGGTTGCCGCCAGAATAGTACCAGCAATGAATCTTCTGAAAGAACCCATGAGTAGTTGAACTCAAATTTGCCCTTTATACATACCATAAAATAGCCAAAATGTCAATATTTATAGACATTTATCTCTAAATATATCCGCTATACTTGATACCTATATTTGCTCTAATATTTGTACAAAGTAAAATGAATACTCTGGAATTATTGTTTTGACATAAAAGAATTTATATCCAATTCACATATTCTTTTTTCAAAAACAAAGTGATACACATTAATATTATAGATAATAGCATACCAAAAAAACCTATATACATAATTATATTCCCTATATATACTGAGTGATCCAATAATCCCCATTGCCCAAACAAATACCACCAGTCATGAGAATCTGGATCTCCTGTAATCAATGGCATAATTCTGTCCTTAGCATCAGCTATATAATAAGCGCTATCCAAGATACTTTGAAATCCCCACCAAGACATCAGACAAGATGCGAACCAATCTGTCTGTCGCATAAATACAATCATAAAGAAAAATGGGATTATAATTTGTAATCCAGTACCCATAATGACCATAATTTGTCTAGGTGCCCAAAAGAAAATAAAATGACCAGCTTCATGGAAAACCAAATTTACAATATGTATAAAGTTAAATTCCCATAAACTCATGGCCTCCATATAATCAGTTCTAACTCCCCAAAACTTATAAACCCAATAGAATAATAAAATTATTGTGAATATTTTAAATATATTAGATATTTGTAAAAAGTTTTTTAATTTCATAGATATATTTATTTTACCTTATTAACTTTACTATATCACCTCATATCTTTGAGTTCAAGTTATACATTATGCTATAATTTATCTATATTAAAACTATATCTATGAGAGAATTACGAGTGGTGGGATGTTTTCTCTGGTATCAGGACAAATTTTTGATAGTCTTACGTCATCCTAATAAGCCATCTGCTAATACCTGGGGATTACCTGCGGGAAAAGTTGATGCTATTGAGGGTGCATATGAGTCAGATATACAAGCGGTTATTCGTGAGACTTGGGAGGAAACTGGTTATACCATAACAGAGAATACTTTAGAGCCATTGGGAGTACATATATTCTATCCTCCCGATCTCAAACTTATATTCCCTACTTTTGCGGTAAGGGTTGAGTCTCCTATTGAGGTTAAACTGAATCCTGCTGAACATATTGAATATCGATTTGTGACTGTCGAGGAATGCACTCAACTGCCGAATTTAATATTTGGATTTGAGGATTTGCTCTCAAGAGTAAAATATATATAATACTCTTAATCTATGCTATACTAGATATATAAAAGCTAATTATATATATGGGATTTATCATATCAATTGTAGGTAATAGTGTTGGGCTATATGTAGCAAGCGTGATTGTACCTGGGATAAAAGTTGATCCCACACTGCCTTTATATTACTTTTTAATAGCTGGGTTAATTTTTACGATTATATTCTCCATTATACTACCTATTATTAAGGCTATATCTTTTCCTATTATTATCTTAACTCTTGGGCTATTTTCTTTTGTCCTCAATCTTCTTGCCTTTTATGCTCTTGACTATGTTTTGGAACCTTTACAATTCACTACTTTCTTGTCTATTGTATTGACCTCTTTGGTAATTAGTAGTATAAATATGATATCTAATATCTTTTTACGATAATATTATTATGAATACCTATATTTCTATTGCTCTTATTGTGTTATCTGTTTTGCTGGTAGCTTCTGTACTATTGCAGCAAATCGGAAATGGTTTATCTGCTACCTTTGGAGGAGCTGGTGGATCTTATCAGACAAGACGTGGTTTTGAGAAAGTTCTCTTTCGAGCAACTATTGTATTTGGGATACTTATTATTATTGGGAGTATTGCTTATATTCTTGTATAACTTGTATAATTAGATATTATATTTTATTTTTATGGATATTATTAAAAAAATTCCCAAACCGATTATAGCGCGTAATTTAAAAAAAGTTACTATTCCTAAGTCCCCAATCAAAATTCCACGACCTAATATTAATTTACCTAAATTACCTCAAAGTATTCAGAAAAATATATTCCTCACATTTATTATTACTTTTATTATTGTTATTGTAGTAGGAAGTTTAATTTATCGCGGACTTACAAAGGAAATTGCGACGACAGGAGGTATTATTAAAGAAGGTATTATCGGACAACCTCAATATATTAATCCGGTATTATCTTTTTCCAATGATATCAATAAACCAGATCGGGTATTAGAATATCTTATTTATCCCAGTTTATTCCGCCTAGATAAAACGGGAAATTTGTCTAATGAATTAGTTGATAGCTATACTGTTGGAGATAATGGTAAAGAGTATATATTCAAATTAAAATCTGGTATTAATTGGGATGATAATACTCCTCTCACTATTGATGATATTATATTCACCTTACAAACCATACAAAACCCAGCTTATAATAGTCCTATTAGTTCTGCTCTCAAAGGAGTTTCTATTACTCGAGTTGATGATAGTACTCTTAAATTAAATCTCAATTCTAGTTATTCTCCCTTCTTATCTAATCTTACCTTTGGAATATTACCAAAACATATTTGGCAAAATCTCGAACCTAGTGCCTTTCTTTTGTCCGAAGCTAATCTAAAACCCATTGGAGCGGGTAAATTTAAATATAAATCTATTCAAAAAAAGAAAGATGGTAATATTGCATCTATTACTATTGAAAAAAACCCCAATTACTTTGGAGAAAAGCCTAATATAGAGAATTTTACTTTGGTATTCTATTCAAAGGAAGAGGAAATGGTACAAGATTTCAAACAAAACAATTTACAGGCTATTACGCAGCTTAAATCATCACTATCTGACTCCTCTCGATATCAGCTTAATGCCATGAATATACCCCAATCATTTGGTATTATATTTAATATCAAAGACCCCCTATTAAGTAATAAGGAAATTCGCCAATCTATATCCAATGCAATTAATAGACAACCTATTATTAATGATATATTACAAAATCAAGCTACGCTTATCAATGGTCCATTAACTCCATTTAATCAGTATTATGTACCTACTGATGTAGCTTTCGATATTGAAAAAGGTAAGAAAACCCTAGATGATGCTAATTGGAAAGATATAGATGGTGATGGTATACGAGAAAAAGATAATAAAAAAGCTGAATTCACTATTTTAGTTGCTAATGGAAATAAAGTAGATGAAGTAACTAAAACACTACAAGCTCAAATTCGAGAAATTGGGATACAAATGAATATTGAATTAGTATCCTTTGCAGATTTATCAGCCAATCAAATTCGTAATAGATCTTATCAGGCTTTATTCTTGGGGCTTGGGCTTAATATATATCCAGACCCTTATATTTATTGGCATTCTTCTCAAATAACCAGTCCAGGACTCAATTTATCTCAATATACGAATATTAATACTGATGGATATTTGGAAACTGCACGTACTAATACTGATACTAATGTAATTACCTCTAGCTTACAACAATTTCAACAACAAATTGCAAGTGATGTACCTGCTCTATTTATTTATTCACCCAAATATCTCTATTACACTAATCCTATTGTCAAGAATATCACTGTTTCAATTGGGAATTCTTCTGTAGACCGCTATGCTTCTATATCAGAATGGTATGTTAAAACAAAGCGAGTATTAAAATAAGCTATATGGGCTATTTTATATTTGACCCCAAAGAAAAAAGTCTTGTCCCAGACGAAATTCATCATATTAGTAATGTGTTACGCCTCAAGCCGAATGAAATTATACAAGCAACTGATGGTATAGGTACTCTTTATCAGCTCAAAATTAACTCATTAAAGCCATTCAAAGGAGATATTGTTGAAACTATTACTATTCCGAGGCAAAAACCCTCTATTCGAGTTATTATCAGTATTATCAAAATACCATTATTAGAATTAATTATACAAAAATTAACAGAAATAGGTGTTGATGAAATTATTATCACTAAAACAGATTATGCCCAAATTAATCTCAAAGATATTATTTCCAAACAAAATCGTTGGAATACAATTATTCAAACAGCCTGCAAACAATCTGAGCAAGTATATTTCCCTATTCTCAGTATACAAGAATTAGATCAAATTAATTATCCTACAAATAGTCTTAATTTAATTGGGGACACCCAATATAGTAAAGCCACCCCTATTCATAGCCTTGATATTAAAGGCCAATCTGATATCACATTATTAATTGGGCCTGAGGGTGGTTTTTCTCAAAAAGAATATCAATATCTTATTGAACATTATGCTTATAATCCTGTATTATTTACTCCATATATATTGAGAGCCGAGACTGCTGCTATTGTAGGAGCTGGTATTATCAAAAACTTAAGCCTCTAATTCTGACTCTGCTGTTTCTATCAAATCCACTTCTGCTTTTCCCATTTCAAAGGTATCTACATTTTTGAGTTTACGCTCAATTGCACGAGCTCTGGTTGCTCCAGCATCAATTTGATTGGAAGCTTCTTGTAATTTTTTCTGGGTACGCTCTAATATTTCACCAAATCTTCCAAATTCTGTTTTTACCTCAGATAGAGTTTTCCATATTTCACTCGATTGCTGTTCAATAGCAAGAGTTCTGAATCCCATTTGAAGACTATTCAGAATAGCGGTAATAGTAGTTGGCCCTGTAATCATAACTCGATATTCTCGCTGTATTGATTCTACTAATCCTGGGATTTTGAGTAATTGAGCATATAAACCTTCAATTGGGATAAAGAGAATAGCAAAATCTGTAGTATAGGGAGGATCAATATATTTAGCTTGTATTTTTTTGCCTTCATCTTTTAATCTCTTTTCAATAGCTTTATTAGCAGCATCAATAGCAGGTCTATCATTGGCGTCTTCAGCTTCAATTAATCTCTGATAATCTTCTATTGGAAATTTTGCATCAATTGGTAGCCATATATGATTGAGATTCTTATCTTTACCTGGTAATTTTATGGCATATTCTACATTATCATTAGAATCTTTTTTGGTTGCCACATTAGCCTGATACTGTTCTTTGGTTAAAATTTGCTCTAGGAGATTACCAAGTTGAACTTCCCCCCAAGTCCCACGAGTTTTTACATTAGATAATACTTTTTTAAGATCTCCTACTCCAACTGCTAAATTCTGCATTTCTCCAAGACCTTTATGTACCTGCTCTAATCGCTCACTAACAGATTGAAAAGATTGGGTTAATCTTTTTTCGAGAGTTGATTGTAATTTTTCATCTACCGTTTCTCGCATTTTCTCGAGTTTTTGATTATTGTCTTTTTGTAGCTCAGTTAAGCGTTTTTCTACCGTCTCTCGAATACTATCTAATTTTGTCTCATTTTGCTTTGTGAGAGATACTAATTGTTGAGAGAATATTTCTAATTGGCTTTTTTGCATAATAGAAGACTCATGAATTCTTTTGAGCAAAGAATTCCCAAATGTATTAAGATTATTCCCCAACTCTATTCTCCCCTCTTGCGCAAGTTCACGAGAATCTTTACGAGATAATTGTATATCATCTTTTATCGTTTTTTCTGTACGAGCTAATATATTAGCTAAATCTCCACCTTCTGTATTATTCTTACGACTCAATAATATACCGATAATAATTACCTGTAAGACAATAATAATACCTGCTACAATATATACCATATTAATCTTCTAATTCTTTAATGAAAATTGACAATACTGACACCAGTGGCACTGAAATCAAAGCCCCAAGGGCTCCAGCTAATGAGGTTCCAAGTAAGATTACAAGCATAACAATAAGAGGATGTATTCCTGTAACCTTTCTCATAATAAATGGGGTTATAAAATTACCATCAATTTGCTGAATGACAAGATAAAATAATCCTACAATGAATGCAATTTGGAACCCACTGCCTAAAGCTAATATAATGGCAGGTACTGATGAAAGGATGGGCCCTATAATAGGAATGAGATTAAATACGGCAGCAATTACCGTTAATAATAATGGAAATGGTACTTCTAAGAATACTAAAGCTGGATATGTTACAATGGCCAATATGAAAGATATAAGACATTGTCCTAGCAACCAAGATCCAACCTTTGTACGAGCTAATTCAATATTAGCAACAACTTTTTTATGTTTTTTTTGAGGAAAGAAAAATTGTATCAAGCTATCAAGGTTTTGGGGCTGAATCGCCATATAAAATGTTATTATTACAAAAAAACCAATATACAATAGTGTATTAATAATATTTTGGGTAGTAAAGAATACCCCCGTCACAATATTCCAGGTAATTTGCCCTAAATTAGAATTTCCTCCCATATTTACAAATTGAGTTATATTAAAATCATTAATATTCAGAATATTCCCCATAAATACATTTAATTGATCAAACAATTCAGGTAGTTTATCAATAAGACCCCTTAATTCTCCACTAATAGTTGGAATAATAAGTTCTATTAATAGTATAAAGATTACAAATAATACTATCATTACAAGACTTACTCCTACGATATAGGGTAGATGTAATATTTGATTCAATTTTTTTGCTCCAAGTATTATCCCTGATGAGATAATAAAAGCTAATATAGTGAGTATAATAACATTACTGAGCATAAACATTAACCATAGCCCCCCAAGCACCAATAAGGCTTGAAAAAGTGAATACAGATTAATATTGACACTATAGCTATTGTTTGACTTCATATATCTTATTATATCTTATTTTTGACAAAATTGACAGAATACTGTTGTTCGAGTATTGATAATAGTTTTCTCTAATATATTACTACATAATTGGCAGGGTTTTCCTGCTTTACCATATACTTTATGTTCTCGGGCATAAGTACCTCGAGAGCCATCTGCCATAATATAATTGGCTACTGAAGACCCTCCCATTGACACTGCTGTCGGGATAATATCTTGTATGGCATCATATAATTTTTTTATTTCTTTTTTTGTTAAACTTGAGGCAAGGCGACTAGGTAATATACCAGCTCGAAAACAAACTTCATCAGCATAAATATTACCAAGTCCCGTCACAATAGATTGCCCAAGTAATAATGATTTGAGCTTAGACTTTCTGGTATTAATTTGCTTATACAGATATTCAAAAGTAAAGTCTTCATCTAATGGGTCTATTCCTATTGTATCAAAATGCCCTGATGTATGTATGCTTTGTTCATTTGGATACAATAATATATACCCAAACATACGAATATCATTATAAAATAAAGTCCCTTTATGTAATTCAAAAATAATATGGCTATGTTGATTGGGAAGTTTGGTCTCTGAGAGTTCAATGGGATGACCTCCCAGGGCTTTATTCTGACCCTTTTCCTGATATACTAATTGGCCTGTCATTTTGAGATGTACCAATAATACTTGGCCGCTATCTAGATGTATTAATAAATTCTTAGCAATACGAGTAATATCTGTAATTGCTCTTCCTTTTAATTCTTTTTCAAATTCTTCTTTTTTATGTGGAAGTGGCTGTCTTACTGTACCAGAACTACTTACTAATTTAGGCTTATGTACAATAACCGACTCAATAGTTTGACCTATGATATAAGGCTTTAGACTCACTCTCAAACTTTCTACCTCGGGAAGTTCAGGCATAAAAAATTATTTCTTTTTATACTCTAGGGTTGTCCGCAAATCATCCACAAAAGTAGTACTAATATCCAAACTATCATAAAGCGTAGAATAAGCTTTTTCATTAGGAACTAACAGTTTTTTTAATTTACGTTGACTTTGCAAATATTGAACAAGAGTATAAAAATCTCCATCCCCACTCACAATAACCGCTTGATCATATTGATTAATTTGAGTAAGGGCATATAATACCATTTCGGCATCGACATTTCCCTTTATTTCTCCTTGTTTATTAGCAATAGTTGGTTTGAATACGAGATGATATCCAAAATCTTGCAAAGCAGAATATAATTGCTGATTGGTATTGACCATTCCAATAAACATATAAGCTTTTTTTACCCCAAATTCTTTATCTAGATAATTACGAAATTCTTTATAATCAAGACTCCAGCCTTGATTTTGAATTGATTTATTCAAATTCTGACCATCAATAAAAGCAAAATTGGGCCTTTTTTGAAATGCTTTCGGTAATGATGATTGCTTTTGTGACTTTAACCCTTGTGTTGACTCTACTTTAGGCTTAGGAGCATTCTGATAATGAATGGGTTTTGCCTCAGATTTAGGAGATGCTGATACTTTTTGTTCTTGAGATGATATAGTAGGTTTTGACTGTGTAGTATCCTCCACTAACTCATCAGCACTACTAAAGAACCCTCTTTTATGTTTGAAGGTTGGCTTATATTTTTTTGTCATAATAGCATAGTAAAATAATAACAATATTGAGTAAGTATATAATAAAAATATATCAAATAACCAATAATATACTCTACTCTATATTTGAGTATAGCCTACAATTCACATTTATGCAAAAATATATCAATGACTTCAATAGCCTGTTTTACTGTTTTAGTAAGATTAGTATTCTCAATTACAATATCAAATTGACCCTTATAAGATAATTCATATTTGGCTCTCGCCAATCTATCTTCCAAAGATGCTGAACTTTCTGTAGCTCTATATTGTAGCCTTTCTCTTAATATTTCAAGATTTGGAATATCCAAAAATATCGTCAACACTCTATCTTGAAATTCTTTTTTAAGCTTTAATGCTCCATGAATATCTAGTGTGAGAATTACAATTTTCTTTTGCTTAGATAATTTTTCTATTTCAGATAATAAAGTTCCATATAATTTGTCTGTATATACTTCTTCCCATTCTAAGAATTGTTTTTGAGCTATTTTATTTCGAAACTCTTCTACAGAGAGAAAATAATAATCTCTTCCATTTTTCTCCCCTATTCTCGGGGCTCTTGTAGTAGCAGAAACTGCTTTGGCAAAACGACGCGATGATTGAAGAATTTTCTTTGCTATTGTCGATTTTCCTCCACCTGAGGGAGAAGATATAATCACAAATGGAGACTGCATAATTTAGTATGACATTATTTTTTATGATACCATAAAATACCATTTTTATCTATCTTTTGTATAAGATGAGGAGACTGTAGATAAGTTATCCCTCCATTATTTCGTAGAGTCGGCGACCCCGCCGACATAGTTTTTCGTAAGGCTTTTGTACCTTCTATTATTTCTTGTAAAGAGATAATAGAAGGGGGGGCGACCATAAATACAGTCTAGCCCATTACTCCACTCCCAATTAATTCATCATCTTTATATAGAGCCAAAAATTGACCTTGCGTAATAGCTCTCTGGGGCTCATCAAATATAACCCTAAGAGATTCCTCGTCAATAATTCTCACCATACAAGATACATTCTGAGATCTATAGCGAATTTTTGCCTGTAATTGTTGGGGTAATACGGGTATTGTATCAGTCCAAGATAATTCTTTAATAATAACTTCAGATTGATACAAATCCAATGGGTCCACCCCCTTAGATACAATGAGTTGATTAGTCTCGAGATTCTTTGATTTGACAAAATACGGTATGCCTCCTCCAATTCCAAGCCCCTTTCTCTGACCAATAGTATAAAAATATAACCCTCTATGTTGTCCTAATATGTTTCCCTCGGTATTAATAATATCTCCAGGATTTTCTCCTACAAAAGATTCTATAAAAGCATTCACATCAATTTCTCCTACAAAACAAATTCCCTGACTATCTGGCTTTTTGGCATTAGGCAGTTTAATTTCAGCCGCAATTCTTCTAACTTCAGATTTTGGAATATCCCCTACAGGGAATAATGTATGAGATAATTCATATTGCCCTAAAGTGGCGAGGAAATAAGATTGATCCTTGGTATTATCCATACCTTTTAATAGATGGTATATTCCATCTTCTGTCTTATTGATTCGAGCATAATGTCCCGTTGCAATATAATCAGCTCCCAGAGACAAACATTTATCCAAGAAAACTTTGAATTTAATTTCCTTATTACACATAATATCAGGATTTGGGGTACGCCCTCGCTTAATCTCTGCAATAAAATATTCTATAACTCTATTGCGATACTCAGCTTCAAAATCAAAAGTATAAATTGATATCCCGAGATGCCCCGCAACTTGCCTAGCATCTTCATAATCAGCTTGAGAGGAACAGGGAAAATCAAAAACACCACGGCTCGTCTCTAATTTCCCAGACCAGTTTTTCATAAAGACTCCCACTACCTTATATCCTTGTTGTTGCAAGAGATAGGCTGACACTGAGGAATCTACCCCACCTGACATTCCTAAAAATACAGTTTTTGACATAAATAAAATATAACTATCCCCCCTACTATACGTTAATTTTACCCTTTTCGTCAAATATTATAAGTAAAAAGGATACTACGAATTCGTAGTATCCTGTTGTTAGAGCTCTCTGGCTTAGACTGACCAGAGACAGATGGTTTCATCCGCAGAGCAGGAGACGATGCGACTGCCGTCGGGACTAAAGGCCACGGAGTACACCCCGCCGGTATGGCCTTCGAAAGGATCCCCGATGGGATTGCCAGTGGTGGCATCCCAAAGGCGCAGGGTTTCATCCCCAGAGCCGGAGACGATGAACCGGCCGTCGGGACTAAAGGCCACGGAGTACACCCAGTCGGTATGGCCTTCGAAAGGATCCCCGATGGGCTTGCCAGTGGTGGCATCCCAAAGGCGCAGGGTTTCATCCCCAGAGACGATGAACCGGCCGTCGGGACTAAAGGCCACGGAGTACACCGATTCGGTATGGCCTTCGAAAGGATCCCCGATGGGCTTGCCAGTGGTGGCATCCCAAAGGCGCAGGGTTTCATCCACAGAGCAGGAGACGATGCGACTGCCGTCGGGACTAAAGGCCACGGAGTACACCGCGTCGGTATGTCCTTCGAAAGGATCCCCGATGGGATTGCCAGTGGTGGCATCCCAAAGGCGCAGGGTTGCATCCTCAGAGCCGGAGACGATGAACCGGCCGTCGGGACTAAAGGCCACGGAGTACACCTCGCCGGTATGGCCTTCGAAAGGATCCCCGATGGGATTGCCAGTGGTGGCATCCCAAAGGCGCAGGGTTGCATCCCCAGAGCCGGAGACGATGAACCGGCCGTCGGGACTAAAGGCTACGGGATCAACCCAGGCGGTATGGCCTTCGAAAGGATCCCCGATGGGATTGCCAGTGGTGACATCCCAAAGGCGCAGGGTTGCATCCTCAGAGCCGGAGACGATGCGACTGCCGTCGGGACTAAAGGCCACGGAGTACACCTCGCCGGTATGGCCTGCCCGGGTGGCTATGGCCTTCCAGAAAGAAATCATGATACTACCCTCCTTGGATAGTAAAGAACATCCTATTTATACCATAAAGGCAACCTTTTGGCAATGATTTTTATCTAATTTTTGTCTTATCAAAATAATAGCTTATTTACTTACTTTTATACAATATTATATTTTATTATAACTTTATGTTTTATTATGAATTTTTACTTTCGTAGGGGCGACCTTTCAGTCTCCCCAAATTATAAAGAGCCTACCGTCCGGAGAAGGTAGGCTGGGGGGTAAGGGAGAGGGGGGGTCAGAACTTACCGTAATAAGCTTCCCTCTGAAATAGTTTTTTGGTCAGGAAAAGTAGGTTGAATGCCAGGGATCCTGGCAAACTAAGACTGATGATAAACAGCAGTCCTGGGAAGAAGAGAAGGTCAGAAAAACCGAGTGGTTGATCGCCCCATGATTTTGCACACATAATTAATGAAACCATTAACAACTTCAAAACTATAGCATATTTTCTCTATTTTGTCAATAGTGTTTGTGGTTTATCTATAATATCTATCTATATTTTATCAAAATAATAGCTTATTTAATTACTTTTATACAATATTATATTTTGTTATAACTTTATGTTTTATTATGAATTTTTACTTTCGTAGGGGGTATACTCTATACGTTAATTCCACCCTTTTCGTCAAGTATTATAAGTAAAAAGGATACTACGAATTCGTAGCATCCTGTTGTTAGGGATCTCTAGCTTATAATTCCCAGATCATGATGGTGCCATCTCCTGCCCCCGAAGCGAGCCTCCCCCCGGGGAGCACCGCCAGGGCGTACACCCAGTCGGAATGGTCTTGCAGGGTGGCTTGGAGCTCGCATGTGACCGTATCCCAGATCTTGATGGTGCCATCTTGTGCCCCTGAAGCGAGCCTCCCATCGGAGAGCCCCGCTAGGGCGTACACCCAGTCGGGATTGCCTTCCAGGTCGGGATGGCCTTCCAGGGTGGCTTGGAGCTCGCATGTGACCGTATCCCAGATCTTGATGGTGCCATCGTCTGACCCCGAAGCAAGCCTCCCATCGGAGAGCACCGCCAGGGCCCTAACCCAGTTGGTATGGCCTTCCAGGGTGGCTGTGAGCTGGCCACTGGCCGTATCCCAGATCTTGATGGTGTCATCGTCTGACCCCGAAGCGAGCCTCCCATCGGAGAGCACCGCTAGGGCCCTCACAGCAACGCCGGAATGGCCTTCCAGGGTGGCTTGGAGCTGGCCACTGGCCGTATCCCAGAGCTTGATGGTGCCATCGTCTGACCCCGAAGCGAGCCTCCCGTCGGGGAGTACCGCCAGGGCGTACACCCAGTCGGGATGGCCTCCCAGGGTGGCTGTGAGCTTGCCGCTGGCCGTATCCCAGAGCTTGATAGTGCCATCTTCTGACCCCGAAGCGAGCCTCCCATCGGAGAGCACCGCCAGGGCGTACACCGGTTCGGGAATTCCTTCCAGGTCGAGATGACCTTCCAGGATGGCTGAGAGCTGGTCACTGGCCAGATCCCAGATCATGATGGTGCCATCGTCTGACCCCGAAGCAAGCCTCCCATCGGAGAGCACCGCCAGGGCCACCCAGTCGTTGGAATCGCCTTCCAGGGTGGCTATTAAACCACTCATGATACTACCCTCCTTGGATAGTAAAGAACATCCTATTTATACCATAAAGGCAACCTTTTGGCAATGATTTTTATCTAATTTTTGTTTTATCAAAATAATAGCTTATTTACTTACTTTTATACAATATTATATTTTATTATAACTTTATGTTTTATTATAAATTTTAACTTTCGTAGGGGGGTATATGAATATTCTATACTATTTGGTCAATTCCAGATTATTATAATACATTCAATACTGCCTGCACATGGCGCATCAACATAGAGGTATAACTCCACTCATTATCATACCAAGCCATTACTTTGATAAGATCTCCATCTACTACTTGAGTTAAATCCAGAGAAACGAGACTTCCATATGATGACTTCAAAATATCTGTAGATACTAATTGATCTGTGGTTACTCCGAGTATACCTTTCCATCTATCGCTATTGGAAGCATTAATAAGAATTTGATTTACTTCCTCAACGGTAGTATCTCGAGAGACTAGCATAGTCAAATCAATTAAGGATCCTGCAATAACAGGTACTCGAATTGCCACTCCATCAAATTTACCAGCCAAATCTGGTATTACCTTACTTACTGCTTTTGCAGCTCCTGTGGTTGAGGGAACTATATTCTGTGCTCCTGCTCGTCCTCTTCTAAGATCACTGGGATCCGCCATACCATCTACCAAAGATTGTGTTGCGGTATAGGCGTGAACCGTGGATAGCATTGCCTTCTCAATACCAAGTCCTTCATGAATAATTGCTGCTACTGGATTAGTTGCATTGGTAGTACAAGATGCATTAGAACTAATTACAACATCTTTAAGTGCATTCTCATTAAGGGCTGGGGTTACCATCAAAGTATCATCCTTGGTTGGGGCTGAAATTACCACTCTTTTTGCTCCCGCATTAATATGTGCTTGAGATTTTTCGGTACTGGTAAAAAATCCTGTAGATTCAATAACCACATCAATTGCAAGACTTTCCCATGGTAAATTATTGGGATCTCTTTCGGCAGTTACTACAATTTCTTGCTCCCCAACTTTAATATAAGGTTTTCCTTCTCGTTCTATTACGGAAACATCTTGTGAGATTGGCCCATATACTGAGTCATATTTGACTAAATAGGCAAGATTATGTACATCACCCAAATCATTGACGGCTACTACTTCTAAAATATCATTATATGGAGGTAATAATGATATTTTTAATACTGTTCTTCCTATTCTTCCAAACCCATTAATTGCAATACGTCTTTTCATATTATATTTTATTATTACTTCTTATTGTATTATAGCACCTTGCTTGAGAGTATTCAAGACCACATCTGGTGGATATACCACTCTCCCCCAAGATAATCCAAGGCCCAAGAATGCTTGCGGAGACGCAAATGGACGCTTGGTATTATTCTCAACCCAATATACCGCTCCATTATCTCTAATAATAGAACCTTCTTGAGGAAATACATCGGTACCCATAGGAAAAGCATCTACAATATTGCGTCGAGTTAACATCAAATCACTCCACCTATATCTACTCAAAAATGTATAAGGACTATTAAAAGGCTTTTTTTTCCCATTTTCAACCAAATAAGCCCCTGTACCTTCAGCATAAATCACACTACCATTGGGTGGAATATTAATATCTCCCACCAAAGCTCCCGTTGGATGATTATTGAGTACTGCTTGAGAAGGAAATTGAATATTACTCCATTGATATCCAAGCCCCAAGAAAACTTGAGGAGAGGCAATTGGTCTCTTTAGCCCCTGCTCTATCACATAGACTTTATCTTTATCTGCAATTAAAACGCCTTCCCGAAGAGAAAGTGCATCCCCAGTTGGAATACCATCAAATACTGATTGACTTACTATACTAATATTTTCCCAGCGATAATAATAAGATAGGAATACAATTGGATCAATAATAGGGCGTTTTATCCCTTGCTTTACAATATACACTCCTGAATTTGCTGTACGAATTAAAGCCCCATTAGGGTATGATCGCTTTATCATAGCATTACTCATAGATATAATTCTATTTTGACTAGAACTATTAATCAAATTCATAGCATCCTCGGGAGTGAGAGTGCCATAATAATCTCGCCAAGCAGAAATAACTCCCGTTACTACTGCTGCAGATATAGATGTACCTGAACGATACTCCGCATTATTACTTGCATTATAGCCTAGCACATTATCTCCTGGAGCTAATACATCTATTCCCAGACCATCATTTGCATATACAGATTTTACTCCACGATTATCAATAGTAGCAACTCCAATAATCCAATTTTTATTCCCATCATTATTGAGAGGAGATACCGTGGGAGTTGTAATATTAAGCCCCCCATTTCCAGCTGCTGCTACAATAATAATTCCTTTTTGATATGCTTGTTCTATAATAGGACTTAAGGCAGAAGTATATGAGCTTGCTGTAAGACTCAGATTAATAATATTTACATTTTGATCAATTGCATATTGTATTCCTTTAATCAAATCAGAAAAATTTCCACTGCCATCAGCTCCTAATACTTTAATGGGAATAATTGTAGCTTTATCATTAATCCCAGCTATACCTAATCCATTATTTACTTGGGATACAATAATACTCGAGATAAATGTTCCGTGCCCATTATCATCAGCTACATTACTATTATTGGTGATCACATTAAATCCTCCTCCTATTTGACCAGCTGTATCAGGAATAGATGTAACCCCTGTATCAATTAATCCGATTTTTGTGTTTCCTTTGGGTACATTTGCAATATTAGGATAAGCTATTTCAAATCCAATATCCTTACCCGCAAGTCCAACTTGTCCTAATACTGTTTGCCCAGTATTTTTGAGTACCCATTGATTAGGGTACTGAGCATCATTACTTGCTAAATAAATTTTTTGTTCTGGAATATCTTTTATAATGCATTCTTTTTTGACTTGTCCTTGCTGAACCAAATACCAATCTGGTGCTAACTGCTCTTCATATTGAGCTAATTCACATTGAGTGTATACAATTCTATCCCTAGTCTCAGCAAAAGAAATAGTAGGGATGAAAAGGATGAAAGCGGTAATTGATATATTAACTTTGAGATTTTTCATTGTTTTTTGAATATTTATTTTGAATCGTAATAATAGTATTTTCTATTTCTAAGAGATGTGTTTTACAGATTTGGGCCAATTCCATACCTTGCTCAAATAAAACGACACCCTTCTCTAAATCCAGAGCATCATTTTGCTCTAAATCTTGAGTTAATTTCTCTAATTCAGCAAAGGCTTGTTTAAATGATTTGTTTGATTTTTTCATAATAGTATTTTTATAGCCATTCTGCTGATTGTCGAGTTAATAATTCTGTCTTATAGCGTTTATTAGACAGAAGTTCTGCAGATACCCTTTCCATACGAGAGAATTGTGAACCCTTTACTAAAATAATATCATCTGAGGTAATAAAGTCAACTATATGCAGTGCTGCTTCCTCGGAATCAGCAAACCAATGATATAATCCTTTTGGATTATGCTTATGAAAAGCTAATAAAATATCTTTACTGTCCTCACCTACCCCAATACATACATCGGTAGTTTTGGCAGCTAACTGACCTATATCTTGATGTATTTGTTGAGAATCTGGACCTAATTCTCTCATAGCTCCCAATATTGCAACTTTACGTGCCCCTGGAACTTTTAGTCTATCCAGAGAATCTAAGGCGAGCGCAACTGCAGCAGGAGCTGCATTATAGGTGTCATCAATTAATAATGTATCTTTTATCCCTTCCAAACATCGAAGCCTTCCTTTTACTGGAGTCACCTTTTTAATTTGCTGTGAAATATCAATCAAATTAATACCATCTACAATACCAAGTGCAATTGATGGAAGTACCGCATTTACCTGATGTTTTCCTAATATATAATCAACCTGAAATGGAATACTACTTCCTCTATATTCAACTTTAAAACTTGCTTTTGGCACTAAACTACTATAATACTGAGACCATTGTTCTTTGGTATTAACCACATCTATTGCAACTTTAAAATCTGAAGCTTTAATATCTACATCCCCAAATCCAAAGGTAATCACATTTTCTCTTTTGCGCCAAATAGATTTAAGTACCTCATCATCTCCATCAATAATAAGAACTCCATCTGATTTTAATCCTCTGAGTATTTTTGCATCTTCATTAACTAATTCTTTTCTATTTTGGAATTGAGCCAAATGCACAGGATTTTTTCCAATAAACCCAAATACCACAACATCAAATTCTAAAAAATTCTCTACGAATTCATCCATATCTCCTGGAGTATCAATACCAATTTCTAATACCCAAATAGGAGCAAATTGCGCATATCCAAACCAAGCCCTCGATAGAGCTTTCATAATAATACGAATCCAACTAAATATATTTTTACCAGGCGATACTTCATCCAAAAGTGATAATGTTATCCCTATCGGGGTATTATAATTATCTATATTAGTACCAACGGGACTAAATTGGCTCAAAAAAGAAACCATATTAGCTCGCATACTGGTTTTACCCACATTCCCTATTACTCCTATTATAGTCGGCTTATACCGCTTTAGTAATTGTTTACTTGTATATTTGAGAATTTGATATATCAGGTTTTTCATATCGGGCTATTTGTTAAATCGGTTTATCTGGTTTTATCTCAAAATAATTTAAAAGGAATTCATTTAGCTCTTTCATTTTTGGAACTACAGAAACATCAGAGAATTTTGATCCTTGCGGACTATCTAATGATATAAGTAAAGTATACTTTGGATTGTCTAAAGTAGCAAATTCTATAAAAGATTGATAGGTATCCCCACCATCCTGATATCCTCCCGCACTATATATTTGTCCCGTTCCTGTCTTGCCTCCAATACTATATCCAGGAACAGCAGCTTTTTTACCCGAACCCTTTTCTACCACATCCACAAGCATACGAGATAATTCTTGAGCTTTTTCTTGTGACATTGACTGGCCTTGTATTTCGGGATCAAAAGTTTGAATATCCCCATTTGTCTTTTGTATTGATTTTACTATTCGAGGTTTTACAATATTTCCGTTATTAATAATACTATTAAAGGATGTCAATAATCGTATTGGCGTCATAGAAATACCCTGTCCAAATGAAGCATTCGCATAACTTATATCCCGGGCATCCCGCTCAGATTTTGTCAAATTACTAATATTATTAGCTACTTCCCCTGGCAAGTCAATATTTGTTTTATTTGCAATTTGAAATTTATCTTTAATTCCTGCAACAAAAGCCTCTCTTCCTAATACTCTTTCAATAAATACCATACCTAAATTCAATGAGTTTTCTAAAGCATATTGCATAGTTTGTCTTCCATAAGTTTTTTTTGACCAATTATCTACAACATATCCATTTATAGTCTCTCTTCCCTTATCTTCATATATGGTATTAGGATTAATAACACCTTTATCAAGCCCAATCCCAACAGTAATAGGCTTAAATATAGAGCCTTGCTCATAAAGACTTGATACTAGAGGATTTTGGAATACTTTTATATCCTCAACTTTCCCATATTCATTATTATCAAAACTAGGATTAGAAGCCATAGCATATATATCTCCTGTTTTAGGATTCATAATAGCTCCAAGTGCTACTTTAGGCTTATACTCTGTAGATAATTGCCCTAAAACCTCTTCTAATTTATATTGTAGAGTATGATCAATAGTAAGCACAATATGAGAACCATCTACCGCATCTTTTTTCTCTCTTGCGGTATTAGCAAGCCAAGTACCTTTACCATCACGCTCCCCCTTTTCAAATCCATTTTCTCCCGCTAAATCATTATTATAATATTGTTCCACCCCATATTGCCCCTTAAGTGAATCTCTTGAGACAAATCCTAAAACTTGAGCCCCAAGAGTTTTTTCTGGATAAAATCGAGCTAATTTCTCATCTAATACGAATCCTTTTATATTATTATCTTGTATTGGTTTAATGGTCTCTTCTGGAATATCTTTTGCCACTAAATACCACTGTTTATTAGTCTTCTTTAATTCTTCTTCTAATTTATTTTTATCTATATCTGGAAAACTTTGATAAATAAAATCTCTTACTTTTGTTTTATTCTCTTCACTACTAGCATCAATTTGCTTAGCATTAATAATGACATCATATTTTTTAAGATTAATAGCAACAGGAAAATTTTGACCTAATTTAAGATCTTGAAAATAAATATTACCCCTTTTTCCTATTAGTTCCGATTCTCGAATATGCTGATCCTCTGCTTTTGCCTTATATTCTGCATATTTAAAAATTTGTAATTGTGCTGCTCTTGCAATAATACCTCCAAAAAGAATTGCTATAAAGACAATAAATACCCCCAGCCTCACTTTATTATACGATATTCTCGATTGGGTGGATGACTTTGAGGGAGATTTTTTTGTCATATACTATTTTTTTACCAAGGCACCATCTTCAGCAATATATACAAATTGAGCGGTTTCCATATCAGCAATAGCTGGATTTACACTCACATTCCCAATACTATTATATTGAGCCACTTGTGTATTAAGATCAGTATAGGCTTGCTGAACATTATCCAAATCTTTTTCATTTTCAGCAATAATATAGCCTTGTACCGATAAAGAATTACTTTCCGCAATATATACTACAGCAAGAAGTATGGTGATGACGAGAAGATAAGTAATAGATTTCATTTGTTTCATATTGGTAATTAAATTTTTTCAATAATACGGAGTTTTGCAGAGCGGGATCTTGGATTCGCGCCTATTTCTTCATCTGTCGGAGTAATAGGTTTTTTGGTTAAAATATTCACCCAACCTTGTTCTCGCCATTCACGAAATGTTTGCTTTACAATTCTATCTTCACCAGAATGAAAAGATACAATAGCAAGTCTGCCTGTAGAATTTAATAAAGAAAGAGAACATGAGAGAAGAGACCTCAGTGCTCCAATTTCATCATTAACCTCCATTCTCAAAGCCTGAAATACACGAGTAGCAGGATGAATGGATTTTTTGGCAAATTTTTTGGGAACAATAGATACAATAATATCAGCTAATTCTTGAGTAGTTTCAATTTTTTTTATTTTACGAGCCTCTACAATAACACGAGCAATACGTCCTGAAAATGGCTCATCACCAAGATTTTTGAATAATTCTGTCAACTTCTCTTGAGAATAAGTATTCACAATATCCTTTGCGGTTAAATCCTGTGATTCAATATCAAATCGCATATCAAGAGGAGCATTTTCTCTGAAACTAAATCCTCGAGAACTATCATCTAATTCCATTGATGAGAGCCCCAAATCCGCCACAATACCATCAACTGCAACTATATCGATTTCTCCCAATACACGCTCAATATAGCGAAAATTACTATGCTTCAAAATAATTCTCTCCCCATATTCAGCTAAACTTTCCTCAGCAATAGCAAGAGCCCTACTATCAGCATCAAACCCAATCACCTTACCCATAGCCACTTTATCTGCAATAGCTCGAGTATAACCTCCAAGCCCTACCGTAGCATCTACATAAATACCATTATCTCGAATAGCAAGAGCCTGGATAGCTTCATTTTTTAAAACTGGAATATGACTAAATTCTGACATATTTATACTCCTAAATCTGCTAATTGTTCTGCAATTTCTCCAGATTCTGCCTCAGTACGCTCTTTATAAGCCTTCCACGATACCTCATCCCAAATTTCAAGCCTATCATATAATCCAGTTACAATAACTTTTTTCCCTAATTTAGCATAATCACGAAGATAATCAGGCAATACTACTCTGCCCTGTTTATCCAGAGAAACATCCATAGCTCCAGCTAACATTAATCGACTAAAAGCCCTATTATTAGTACTACTAATAGGGAGTTTACTCAATTTGGTAGCTAATTCTCTCCAAGATTCATAAGTATATACCCAAAGACAATTATCTAATCCCTTAGTCACAACAAGTCCAGCTTTCAAGTCTTCTTGAAATTTCTTTGGGACAGCTAGCCTTCCCTTATCATCAATATTATGGCTGTATTCTCCTATGAACATATATTCACCATTTATTTCCACTTTCTACCACTTTCTACCATTATATAGGTATTTTCTCCCCCCGTCAATAAAAACTTATCCACAATATGAGAAAGAAGGTGTTGCAATAACACCTTCAAAAGATTTAAGAAAACTCCGGACAGTTTCAAAGGGACTCAATCCAGTCTGAAACCGATCCAAACCCTGTTTGTTGTTGAGCCAGAAAAGCTTGTGCTGCCTCCTCTGTATCCTGAAAACGAGCACATATTTCCATTCTCATATTTAATGGAAGAGCTCGAATTTGAGTGATAATTTCTCCTGTTTTCGGATTTTCACGAACCGTCATACAATGAATCCTCTTGAATCAAAAATTAGTACAAAGAAAACATATCAAATATTACTCTTTTTGTCAATTGACATTATTTCTTAGTACTCGCTTTTTTCTTAGGTGCTGATTTTTTGGCAGTAGTAGAGTTCTTTTTACTCTTAGCACTATAATTACCTGCTTGTTTCTTTGCTCCTTCTATATATTTACAATCAGGATAGCGATTACAAGCTTTGAATGGTCCTCGCTTTCCTTTTTTGAATACCATATCCCCCACACCACATTCTGGACATTTTTCCCCAGTTTTATGCTCAATTTTTTTAATAGTTTTACAAGTGGGATAATTAGAGCATCCCAAAAATGGTCCAAATCTTCCAGATTTCACCTCCATTATTCCATCGCTACAATTAGGGCATTTTTCTCCTCCAAAATCTGCCTGTAATTGCTTTTCCTCATCACTTTGCTCAGTATATTTACATTCAGGATAATTGGTACAGGCTATAAATTTACCAAATTTACTACGCTTTATTTCAAGCTGATTACCACATTCGGGGCAAGGTCTATTTTCGATAATATCCCGATGTCGCTCTACACTTTTCTCTTTATCTTTCAAATTTTTAGCAAATGGCAAATAAAAATCTGCCATTGTTTTTTGATAGGTATCTTTTCCTATTGCGATTTCATCAAATTGCTCTTCTACTTTAGCAGTAAAATCAATATCTACAATTTGAGGGAAATGCTGTACCAACATATCAGTGACTACTTTCCCAATATCAGTTGGAGCAAATCGTCTATCATCATTTTTAATAACATATCCCCGAGTCTGAATAGTAGATATAATTGAAGCATAAGTAGATGGGCGCCCAATTGCATTTGTCTCAAGAGCCTTAACCAAACTACTTTCACTATAGCGAGCTGGGGGTTGAGTAAAATGCTGTTCTCCTCTAATATCCTGAGTTGTGAGAGTTTCTCCTTGATTGATACGCGGTAGCAATACATCTTCTGATTTAATATCATATACTCGCATAAATCCATCAAAGACTAAAGATTTTCCTGTAGCAGTAAATGTATAATTCTCTGATTTGGTATCAGTAATAGCTACATTCATCGTATCGAATAGAGCGGGCTTCATTTGACTTGCCATAAAACGTCCCCAAATAAGACTATATAATTTGTATTGTTTATCATCTAGATACGGCTTCACATCCTCTGGTGTCAGACTTGGGTCTGTCGGACGAATAGCCTCATGAGCTTCTTGCGCATTCTTAGCCTTAGTTTTGAATTGTCTCACCTGATAATAACTTTCCCCAAATTGTTTGGTAATTTGTACTTTTGCCGCTGCAATTGCCTGCCCAGATAAATTAGTAGAATCTGTTCTCATATAGGTAATAAGTCCTGTTTGACCCTTAGAGCCAAAAGACACTCCTTCATATAATTGCTGAGCCACCATCATAGTTTGCTTGGCGGAAAAATATAATCTTCTCGCCCCATCTTGTTGTAGAGATGAAGTAATAAAAGGAGGATAGGGATTGCGAGAAACAGATTTATTCTCTATGGATTTAACCTTATAGGATAAGGCTTGTAATTCAGACACCAAATTTTGTGATTCACTTTCTGTCTTATAGGCAAATTTATCTAACCGTTTTCCTCCAATATGCGTAAGATTGGCAGGAATATCAAGAGAAGTATCCCCACTCAAAAAAACTCCCTCAATAGACCAATATTCTTCTTTCTGAAAGGCTTCTATTTCTCTCTCGCGATCTACTATTAAGCGAAGAGCCACAGATTGTACGCGTCCAGCAGATAAACCTCGCTGTACTTTTTGCCATAAAAATGGAGACAATTTATACCCTACCAAACGGTCTAGAGCTCGCCTGGCTTGCTGAGCATCAACCAGATTAATATCAATATGCCTGGGGCTCGCCAAAGCCTTTTGAATTGCAGATTCGGTAATTTCATGAAATACCATTCTTTTGGCTGTTTCAGGTTTTAATTTCAAAATATGTGCCAAATGCCATGATATAGCTTCTCCTTCTCGGTCTTCATCAGTTGCAAGTATTACCTCACCACTCATTTTAGCTAATTTTTTGAGTTCAGTTACCGTCTTCTTTGCTTTAGCTGGAATTTCATAAGTAATCGCAAAATTCTCATCAGGGGCAACCCCAATTTTAGATTTTGGTAAATCTCGAATATGCCCCATAGAAGAAATAACCGTATAATCTCTTCCAAGAAATTTACCAATTGTCTTTGCCTTGGTGGGAGACTCTACAATAATCAGAGCTTTGGACATATAATATATATTTAATTCTCTAGTAGTCTATATTGAATTATCTGTTTCGTCAAATTATAAAGAAAAAAGCCCGCACACTATGATGAGGCGGTGAGGCTTATGTACTTATAATTCTAGCTGTATGCGCTCTTGTGGCTCGAGGAATATCACTGTTAATCTGTTGTATGACTTTACACATTTGAATATAATCTCCGACTGCAAAGTTTAATTGTCCTGTATATATTATATCTACTTTGGGTACAGTCAATAGTTGTATTCCTCTTTGAGATATTCCCACTAACCCTATTTGAACACTCCAAACATTAGAGGTAGAGTTTATAGAAATGATTTCAAGAACTCTACCTCTAATGGTATATTCATTATTCTTGCTGTGTAAGTAGCAAGGTTCAGCTAAATGACTATTTGCACCAAGTTTTACTACCACCATAAAACCTCCAGTGATTTACTCTTTATATATACCATATATCTAAATACCTGTCTATTCCATATTCTCAATTCAATAAAAAAACCATACTGTGGTAAGCATACAAGCATTTTATTTGCTTAGTATTTCATATACTTGTTTACCCGTATTATTCCAATCAAAATCAAGGCTACGTTTGAGTCCAAGTTCTGTATAATATGTATGCATATTGCTATCTGTGAGTAAAGTATGCATTATATCAGTTAATTCTAATACATCATAAGGTGAGGTTTTGTAGGCCGAGTCAAGCACAATTTCAGGAAAAGCTGAATTATTGGCTACTATAGTCGGAGTACCAGAAGCCATTGCTTCTAGGGGTGGAAATCCAAACCCTTCATACAGAGACGGATATACAAAAATTTGTGCCAAATGATATACGATGGATTTATCTTCTACTTCTACAAATCCTATTCTGAGTATCCTATCCCGATAGGGAGATTTGTCTATAATAGTATGTATTTGATGATATAGCCAACCATTTACTCCTGCTATTACGAGTCGTATATCTGTATCCTTGCTGGCTAATTTCTCAAAGGCTTGTATTAATAATTGTATATTTTTCCTCGGTTCAATAGTCCCTAAATATAATATATAGCGCTCAGGGAGTTGATAACGCTTTTTTACTCTTTGTATCGCATCTTGCTGTATGGCTTGGCGAAATAATGGATCAATGCCAGAATAAATAACTTGTATTTTTTCGGGATTGATATCATATATATCTATTAAATCTCTTTTAGTTGACTCAGATACAGCGATAATAGTATTAGCTCTTTTGAGTAATTTATCTATGCCAATATATTGATGCCATAATCGCATACGGCGAGAGAATACCTCAGGTAAAATACGAAAGGCAATATCATGTACGGTTAATATCAATTCAGTTTCTGGACTTATTGCGGTAATATTCCAATTGGGCATCCAAATTTTATCAGGAACTTTACTAAATAGACTATCTATATAGGGTTGTGAAGCTAATTTTAAGGATAAATTTAATACTTTATTGGGGTAACTAACCCAAGTGTCTTTGATCCCCTCTATACCAGGAGATTGTCTTAATCCTGTAGATAAAGTTTCTAAGTGTAAATCTGAATATTGACTAAGAGCTTGACTTATATGCTGTGTATATTCTCCGACACCTCCTTTAAAACCATCTCTAATCCCCCGGGCATCTATGCCAATATTCATTTTTTCCAATAATATTCTTTGATAGCAGCTATACTAATACCTAATGCAAAGGCAAGCACCAATCCTCCTAGGCTAAAGAAAATAGGATTATATTCTTTTTGCCTTATCACAGGATCCCCTACTCGAATGCTATAATCTTGTATATCTCTACTTTCTATATATGATTTGATACTATTATTAATCGCTTCTGTCAAAGTTAATCCCAATGCTGAATCTTTGACACCAAATCGTACTTCTACCAGATTAGCTGAGATCTGCTCTGATGTGAATACTCGGCGAAAATCTTTTACCGATAATTGATCAAGATCAGCTTTATCTGCATTTTTTAATACATCTTCCACAAAACTTGGAGTTATAAACCAGCTTGTTACGCTTTTTGCAAATAATTCTGTTGCCTGTATGGCATAATATCCATCATAGGTATAAAATTTATCTGTAGGTGCAGCCTTACGCTCAATATCTACCGCAAGAGATACATCATATGATTTTGGCAATAATTTGGTAATAGCAAGTCCAGTACTAACTCCTACAATAGTAATAATAGCAAGAAAAAGGGCATATTTTTTGAAAAAGTCTCGATATATATTCATATCTCTATATTAATAATCATCTCTTACATAATATCATATTGCTCCAAAAAGGTATAGAATTGATGTTTGAAAGTATCCTTAGAAAACTGCTGAGCATGATTATGAATCGCAGTAGCGTCAAAAGTCATTTTCTCAAATCGATTCACAGCCTCAGTTACAGATTCTGGAGTCTGTTCATCAAAGAAAACTCCGGTTTCGCCATCCTTTACTGTCTCTAATGCACCACCACGCCCATATGCAATAACAGGTTTTCCCGCTGCCATTGCCTCAACCGAAACTATACCAAAATCATCTTCTGAAGCAAATATAAAGGCTTTAGCTCCTTTGAATTGTTCTTGAGCCTCCTCATCATTCATACGCCCCAAAAAGACAATATTAGACTTGCCCTTAGCTAAAGATTTTAATTTGGCCTCATCTGGTCCTGATCCCACAATATGCAAAGGCTTACCATTTTTAACAAAAGCTTCAATCACAATATCATAATGTTTATAGGGAAGAAATCTTCCTAACATCAAATAATATTCCCCTTTTTGATTGGCATCAAAATCAATTTCAGTATTTACGGGAGGATATAATACTGTTGACTCGGCGCCATAATATTTTTTGATTCTCTTGGCAACATTATGAGAATTAGCAAGATAATAATCTACTCTATCTGAGGAAATTTTATCCCACATACGAATATAATTCATAGCAAATGGGAGAAATGGTTTAATCAGAGGAGAGTATTGAAATTCTTTAAAATATCTATGATAATCATCCCAAGCATATCGCATAGGAGTATGACAATAACAAATATGTATAGCATCTGGTCTCGTAATTACTCCTTTTGTATAGCTATTAGAAGATGATATCACCACATCATAAGCACTCAAATCCAAATCTTCCACAGCTAATGGCATTAATATAGGGAAAATTCTATGATGCGTTTTGGCAAAGGGTAAATTTTGCAAAAAAGAAGTCCTAATTGTCTTATCACTAAAAGCTCCATATAATTGACTAGAGTCATATATGAGAGTATAGATAGGAGCCTTCGGGAACATTTCACTCAAAACCTCTAATACTCTCTCGGCACCTCCATATTGCACCATATAATCATGTACCAATGCTACTCGCATAATAATATTCTTACTTAACTTCTATATAGTATGACGTTTTTTGAATATTTCGTCAATTATGCCCCAATTAAAGTCCCCACTACAAAAGCAATTACAGCTGAAAAACTTCCTACCACTAATGTCTCCCCCAAAGCTCGAGTTAATCCATAACCTACTACTTTCCATCTTAATAACCCTAATAATATCAAAGCAACTAATACTCCTGAAACAGATATCACAAAAGCCTGTGTAGCATTCCAGGATTCAGATATGAATGGAATAAGAGGAATAAAGCCAAAGAATAAGAATGCAAAAATAGTAGTAATAGCAGAAAAAATTGGATTAGTGTCCCCGGGATTTGGAATACTATGATATTCTCGCATTACCCATTCAATACCAAATTCTGGATTTTTATGGAATAAGGTTACAATTTCATGAGCATCTTTATGAGAAAATCCCTTTTCCTCTAATTTTTTTTGCATACGCTTTCCAAAAGACTCAGTACTAGATTCTAAATGCTTTAATTCTTTCTCATAAGTTGTATGATACAAATCTTCTTGTGACTTCAGCGACATATAATCCCCCAGTCCCATAGACATAGCATCAGAGAACAAATTAGCCAACCCAAATAATACCACAGTCCCAAGAGTAAGCCCTACAATATTAGACCCAGATACATTAGCCCCCGTAAACCCTGCTACTACCGCAAAAGTAGTAACAATCCCATCACTACCCCCATATACAATTTCGCGCAAATAATGTTGAGCAATATATCCTCTTGCTTTTTGTCGAGATTTTCTCCAGCGTTTCCAAATTCTTCCCATATTTTTATATTATAGCTTTATTTTAGTATAGCATATATTTATAATAATTTTTTTAACTCTTCAATAGTATTTTCCCAATTAATATGATGGATACCTATTTCACCTTTTGCAAACCAATTTTCAATAGTGTCTAAGGAATCATCAATTAATATATTTCCTTTTTGAGCATAGGATATTTTAAACCTTTTACCAGCAACAAAAATTGGTTCAAATTCTATATTATATTGTTTTAACCATTGTAATTTTTGTATCTTTACTTTTTCAAATAAATTTTCTATGCTGGAGGTTGAAGATAATATTCTAATAGGAATATCCAATTGTCGCAAAAAATTCATCCCTAATTCAAAATCTGATACTGGATTCAAATTAGCCCAATATCTTTTCTCTACAAAATCTGGCAAGGTATCATAAAGTAAATTTCTTCTTTCTTGCATTTCACTATTTGACATTTTATGCATAGGAATTGTATCCAATCCATTCATACGATCAAATGTAGAGTTAAAGTCAGCCAATACCCCATCAAGATCAACAAAAATTTCTTTAATCATATTATTATGTTTATACACTCACTTAATTGTGAATAAGATGAGATACATCGTAGATAAGTTGTGAGTTATGTAGAGGGTGACCTTTCAGTCACTTTTGTCCCCCTTTGGAGGGGGGAGCCTGAAAGGCGGGGGTGGATAAAATACAAATGTAAACTCTATCTACCTCCGGCCTAATGGCCACCTCCTCCCTGCCTACCGCAGGCAGGCAAAGGAGGACAATTTCTATAACAATTTACAGTTTTTAGGCTAATAATTTACAGCAACACTTTTTGCCTAAGATATCTTCATCTCATACTAAGTATATACAAAATATCAAAAATATGCTATAATATACCTCATTAGGAAGTGTGGCTGAGCGGTTGAAGGCGGCAGTCTTGAAAACTGTTGTAGGGTTACACCTACCAGAGGTTCGAATCCTCTCACTTCCGCATAAATCCCATATATTAGAATTTATTCTGATATATGGGTTTTTTATTTGGAGAAGTGAAGGGAGCAATAGCATTGCTCCCGTGGGGATGAGAAAGTCGCAGCCCGGTGTGAGTTTGTGCTAAGCACAAGGCGAACACAGCGAGACGGGGTCGCGGAAATTTACCGTCAGGAAAATTATCTGTGACCGAATCCTCTCACTTCTGCTGAAGTAAAAAGTAGATAGTTTTCTTAACTGTTTATACATCTTTTATTTTATATCTAATTTTCCCACGATGTATTCGTCCTATTGAATAAGATGAGACAGATCGTAGACAACAGTGTGTACATAAATATTTATCACCTCCACTCTTTCTTTACGAAATATGGTTAGTCTTTTGAGAATTGAATGATTTTTTGGATATTTTTTTCATTAAACTTATCTATGAATAAAATCTTTTTAAAATCTATGTTTTTATCTGTTTTTTGAATGTTTTGAATGAGTGTTTCTTTTGAAAAAGTAGATGTTATAGAAATAACTTTAGACCCCGCTCTGTATCCTGCTATTATTCCTGATGGTGAATCTTCAATAACTAAGCATTTTTCAGGATTTATATTGAGTTTTTTTGTTGCAAAAAGATAAATATCTGGTGCTGGTTTATGTCTTGTAACCATTTCAGAACGAAAAATATTTCCGTTGAATTTTTTACTTATTTTTAATCTTTTATCAATTAAGTCAAAATATTCTTTACTACAAGCCGTAACAATAGCTACAGGGCAATTAAAATATTTTACTATTTTTGAAAAAAACTCATTAAATCCCTCCATATAAGGAATTTCTTCTTTGTAAAACTTTTTTTTATTTTCTTTTCTACGTTCATTGAATTCTTTTCCCGAAAGAGGCACTTTGTGATGTTTAACAAGAATGTTCATTCCTTCAATATCTGATTTACCCACCATCAAAGGTTTAATAATATCTCTGTCATAAGGTTTTTCAAATATTTTCAACAAGTCAGCACAAGCCTTATCATTAAACGGTTCGCTATCAATTACAACTCCATCCATATCAAAAAGCAATCCTTCTATCATACGAGTAATAAGAAAATAATTAATGTGTAAACGCTATTCTATTGAACATTAGGATATACAAACACACCCTTATCAATATAATATACCTTTTATTTATCTTATACAAGTATATGTATAAGCTCACCACACCTCCCCAAATATGCTATAATAGAATATATAAACTTAAATTATATGAGTAAAAAAATCAATGTTGCTATATTATGTGAAGGGTAATCTGCTGAACACAAAATATCTTTATTATCCACCAAAACTTTATATATTAGACCATTATACCTATGTATCAATACAATAAAAGCAAAAGGGGTAAACTACTTTCTTTTGGGAGTGAACATCTTGTTTACTCCTATGATATTGATAAAGTAATTAAATTTTCTCTTATTCACTTTTTTTACGGCAAAAAGAAGGGGCTTGAATGGGCTCATAAAGAGCTTGAAATAAGTAAAAAATATTTTGGTGAATTCCTTTTAAATACTGAAATTGTCATTTCGCAAAATAAGAGCTATATTGCACAGCTTCAACCAAAAATTATCGGACATCATCTGACGGGAAAAGATCTCGATAATGAAATTTTGTATCAGCAATTCTTAAAAATTATTGATGGCTATCAGCAAATGTGTAAAGATGGACAACCTGAAATTGATTTAATAGGTCAAAAAGGTGTTTTTAAAAAATGTATGAGTAATATATTTGTTTTGAATAATAATCAGCTAGTCATAATGGATGCGACATTATTTAATACTAAATGCCCTATTATTCTCAAGCCAATAATTACTTGTCTTCGCTACCTGGTTTTACCAATACAAAATCGCAGAATAAATCAGTTCCTGGCTCAAAAAGGTAATCAAATAAACTAAAGAGAAAACTGTATATGAAATCAAAGATTAATCTCGTCATTATATCACATGCCTATGTCTATTCTGCCTATAGAGCTAAAATTGAGGCTTTATCAGAATATCATGATCTCAATATCACCCTCATTACACCGGAATTTGGATTAGAAGGTGGTGGACAAAAAGTATATGCTGAGCAATATGAGGGTAAACAATATCACCATATTATATTATCAGGATATTTTACGGGGAAATTAAACTTTTTTGTATTCAAAAATCTCAAATCAACTCTACAATCTCTTAACCCAGGTATTATACTTTTGGAAGAAGAATATTGGACTCAAATTGCCGCTCAGGTGACATATATTACGAAAAGTTTCTTCCCCCAAACCAAGCTTATATTATTATCACAAGAGAATATTTGTCATATTTGGGAAAAAGAGGCAGAAACTCTCTATCAAAAATTTCGCTATACTTCATTTCACTTTATTGAGAAATATGTCCTATCAAGACTTGATGGGCTTATATTCCAATTCCCTGAAGTATGGCAAGATTTTGAAAATCGTGTGAATGCTCTAGGTTTCAAAGGAAAACGAGGTATACTCCCTCAACTTGGAGTTGATTATAATAGATTTGCTGATAATTCACCCAAATTACAAGAGATAAGAACAGAATTAGAGCTTGATGATAATACCTTCATATATGGCTATATTGGGAGAATTACTCCAGAAAAAGGTATTGAAGATATGATTCATGCCTTTGAGAATTGGGATAAAAATAATACTAAACTCATTATTATTGGGAATGGTGATACTGAATATGTAAATCAAATCAAGCAACTGGTACAGACATTAAAACTTGATGATATTGTCATATTCAAAAATGCTATCCCCTTTGAAGATATTCCTGCTTATTTTCAATTATTCAATATTTCTCTCTTACTCTCTCATACCACGCCTATTTGGAAAGAACAATTTGGACGAGTTTTGGTAGAGTCTATGGCAGCTGGAACTCCCGTTATTGGTTCAGATAGTGGGGCTATTCCCTTAGTTATTGGGGATACAGGCTATATTGTAGCTGAACAAAATATACAAGCTATTAGACAAGCTTTAATAGAGACAATTGAGAATAAAAAGAAATATACTCTATTATCTAAGTTAGCGCAAGAGAGAGTAAACACAGAATTTTCTTATGAGGCTATTGCTCGTAAAACCTATAATTTTATTCAAGAGATTTATAAATAACTTTTTTATCTTTATAAATAGCTCTAAGAAAAGCTTTGCCTTGTGAATCTAATTCAATACGAGCTATAGCTCCCGTAAGTGAGTCTGTCTGTAAAACAATATCTTCTATTCCATATTTTATAGTATATACTGGAGGCTCTCCTGATTCTTTATTAGCTTCTTTAATACTCATTACTTTTCCCTGTATTATAGGGTCTTTGGTATCCATAGGATATTCTTTAGAACCTTTTATAGGTACATAAACTTTACCCCCATATTGGTTGAGTGTAATATATACAATATCGTCAATTTTAATATCCGTAGTATTTACCTGATATGGATCGGATTGATAATCATAATTATATTGAAATACATATTCTTGAATAGTATTAATTGCAAAATATAATGCATCCTTTTGATTCTCGGTATTATTGATTGGTATATATACTGTTCTTATTTGATCTCTTTTTTGAGTATAAAAATAACTAAATAAGCCTAATATAATTATTAATTGTAATATCAGTACTAATACTATTGTTTTAAATTGCATATATTAATTATCAATACTTGCTAATACATTACGCCTTATTCTCTCAAGAAAATATCCTGTAATCAAGAATACTATTCCTAAACCTAAGAAAAATATACTTCTATCAAGCTCTGTTTTCTCAACCCAATCAAAATATCTTACTAAAATAAATCCAAATAATGCTAATATACTGAGATTCAATCTCCATATTTCTTTTAATTTATAGGCACTATATAATAACCATAATACCCCTATGAGAAAAATACTATTGAGGGAGATAATATGTGGTAATATCTCCCTATTTTTATCAGCTAGAGTAGCAACATCATAAAAATAGGGTTGATTAGGGTCATATAATACTGGGACTTTTGGTAAAAATATTACAAACAAAGCTCCAGCAAGTCCAATCAAAATTCCAATACCTTGATACAAATCAGATTTAATTTTTTTCCAAGCACTTATACTGCTTATACCAAAAACTGCTATAACCCCTAATAATATGATAAGTGTTTTAGGATTATTCCAAATGGTAATAGCAGTAGTATTGGTAATAGTCTCCCAAATATTCCTTGAACTAAATGCTCCCAATACAAAACTGAGAATTCCGAGTCCTAAAACTCCAATCAAAGTAAGTACTGTATAATAACGCTTATTGCGAGATTGTTCAAAAAAAGTAAATGCTATAGTATAAAGACTTGCAGATAATAAAAAGGCAACAATAAAAGATATGCTTGTATCTACTCCATTTTGGGAAGCCACCTGATAACTTCCAATAATGACACCTAATAAGAATTCTATTATTCCAACAACAAATACAAGAGGACTATGTTTTCGATATCCAATAATAGCCGTTATAATACCTCCTATTACCGCAAAATAATACCAGCCAATAGGGATTTTTAAGACCTGGCTTATAGCATAAATACCCACAAGTCCCAATATAAGAGATATACCGAGAAGTAATTGTCTTATCAAATCATCCCATGAAACCGCAATAGAGAATGTAGCCTCAGCAAATGATCTTTGTAGGCTAATTAAACGAACCAATATAATAATACCTCCTATAATGAGGGTAAATATTATAAATGGGATAAGTATAATAAATATTTCCATATTATTTAATCAAATGAATATTGAGAAAAATCATCTTGTTTTAATTTTTTTGTTATATACCAATATAATGTAATAGCAAATATAAGAGCTAATATTGCATATATCAAATATCCTCTACGATACCAATCATAATTAACAAAAAAATCTGGAATTCCTAATACTGAAATAATGCCTAATAGTGTAAGTCCCCCAGATAATACCCGAGACTTTAACCAATATACTGCGATAAATACTCCAATACCCCATATCAAAAAGTTTATTGGCCATGCAATATCAATATTCACAATTTCCCCTATTAAGAATATTCCAGCTCCCAAAATTAATTGAGCTAATAGAATAAGCCCTGTATATACCCGTATCAGCTTTGCTTTATTTGCAAAATAAGCTCCTATATATGATAAAGTCAGCCCAATACTAATAATAGAAATTCTTCCAATATCACCAAATGCACTCCAATTAGAAGCAATAAAACTAATTGCCGCAAGTCCTATAGATATAGCTCCAAATAATATAATTATCGTAATTCCTTGCGACTGTATATCAAAGTGAGGCTTTTCAATATCTTTGAGTGCCTGCTGTATCTCTTTAACGGTAATATTTTTTTGTAATAGTTCAAGATAAATCTCCTCGGTATTTGCCCGCTTATCTACAAGTTCTTTGACTTGTTGCTGGGTGGTCATATTATTTTTTTATAATATTATCAAGAGGAATTTTAATCGCATTTGATCTTTCTGGCAACATTTCAGCTTCTGGTTTTTGACTAATTGAGACACTTTCTGTTTGATGGGAACCAATATCTTCTATAGATATTTTTGTGATTATGTCTGTATCTTTTGAGTTCATATTATAATATCTATTTAAATTTATATTTAGTATATCATATAATATATCTTCGTCAAAACTATGTTTTTATTTTTATTCAATTATATATAGATTATCATAATTACCTCTCTAATACAAAAAATATACCTAATTAATATATTGGGTATATTTTTGTATTAATTTTTCATTGGTCGGGAAGACAGGACTCGAACCTGCAGCCCCCTGGTCCCAAACCAGGTGCGCTAGCCATTGCGCCACTTCCCGTATATAACCATATTATTCTATCAATAATACAGTATATAGTCAACTTAATCCGTATAATACTATATTTTTACTTCTTTTGTAGGCTAAGTCCTAGTTCTAAAAGCTGATCGATTTGAATTGGGTTTGGAGATTGCATCATAGGATCTCTCCCATCTCCAGTTTTAGGAAAAGCAATAACTTCACGAATACTCAATTCATTTTGTAATACTGTTAATAATCTATCTAGCCCCCAAGCAATTCCTCCATGAGGTGGGGTTCCAGAAGCAAGAGCTGTCAACATATGACCAAAAGCTTGATCAACTATTTCCCCTTCATATCCTAAAATCTCTAATACTATTCTCAAAGCATTGGCATTATGATTACGAATACTTCCTCCTCCTATTTCAAATCCATTGAGTACAATATCATATTGAGTTGAGATAATATTTCCAATATCTTTTTTCTCCAATAATTGCTCTCTATATTCTGGTTTAGGTGCTGAAAAAGGATTATGAGAAAATGTCCAATTTCCTTGCTCCGTTTTCTCAAATTGTGGAAAATCTATAATCCAACAAAATGCTAATATATTGGGGTCTTCTTTATCCTCTCTAATATCTGGTCTATCATTACCATATTTTTCCATTGCCTCAGCATAGCTAATACGAGGAAAAGGTATAGTTTGAATTTTCTTTTCTGGGTATAATTGTGTCACCAAATCAATCAAAAGCTTTTCATTTAAAGCAATAACATCTTCTGCTTCTACAAAACTAATCTCTAAATCTAATTGAGTAAATTCAGGCTGTCTATCTTTACGAGTATCTTCATCCCGAAAACAACGAGCAATTTGAAAATACTTTTCTATACCACTTGCCATCAATAATTGTTTATATTGTTGTGGTGATTGGGGAAGAGCATAAAAACTTCCAGGCTGATGCCGAGATGGGACTACAAAATCTCGAGCACCTTCGGGAGTAGATTTGGTCAAAATAGGAGTTTCAATTTCAAGAAATCCCTCTTTATCAAGAAAATTACGAATAAATTGAGTCACTTTATGCCGATTAGCAAGATTTTTATACATTGATAATCGACGTAAGTCAAGATACCGATATTGTAATCTCAATTCCTCACTAATTTCATTTTTATCCTGATCAAGGGGGAATACAGGAGTAATAGCAGTATTCAATACTTCTATACTCAAAGCTTCAATTTCAACAGTACCCGTAGCTAAATCAGTATTAATCAGTCTTTCAGGACGAGCTTTTACTAGCCCACGAATACGAATCACCCATTCTGGACGAATCTCTGTAATCAGGGACTGTGAGGATTTATCTAAACTTGCAGGGACTAATACCACTTGAACTTTTGCTGTGCGGTCTCTAAGGTCAATAAATGAAATTTTTCCATGATCCCGCTTGGTATCAATCCACCCTGAAATAGTAATTTCTTCTCCAATATGATTAATAGTATCTAGAATGCTCATGATTTATATACTTATATTAGTTTTTATTATAGCATTAAAAGCTTATTTTGAGAAATTCTTATAAATTTATTTTGTATCTCACTTTACCAAATAAAAATTTCATACCATTATCCTAGATAATAAGCACTTATTATCAATCCCTAAATATATAGTTTTTTATTTTTTGTCCAATTCATATACAGATTCCAAAATATCATCTGCTAATACCTGTAAATGAGTCTCATTATCATCCTTTTGGTAATCATTATATGAGGTTATTTCTCCTACACGGAATGTCATATCAGAAAAAGGTAAATATTTTAATTTTTTCTGATAATTAATATATATAGGTAGTACTGAGGCTTGCGATTGAGCAACAAGATATCCAACACCTCTTTTTGCATCACCTCTTTCATGGACAGTTTTTTGCATCTTTCCTTCTGGAAAAATACCAACCATCTCACCATTCTTTAAGGCAGTAACCATGGGATCAAGAACTTGAATACCCATTCCACGATCAACTGGGAAACATTTCATTTGACGTAAATACCATCCAACAATAGGTTGCTTAAAAAATCGTGCTCCTGTAACAACGTACATTGATATAACCTTAGTTCGATTCATCAAAGCTAAATAATACCAAATCCAAATACCATCATATGGCCCTCGATGATTAGAGGCAATAATTAATGGCCCCTTTATATTTTGCAAATTTTCCACCCCACTAATATAGACTTGTTTGCAAAATAAACGCATAATTATATGAAAAAACCAGAAAGTCAATCCATACAAGAATTTATAAATCATAACACAAAAAGTAATTATACCTTACTTATATCATAATTACTTTTTTTTGTCAATTTCGAACAAATAGTTTATTTAACTTTTGTATTAGAACTGGCTTGAGCCTTAGCTACTTCATTCCATTTGTCTTGTAAAGTAGCTTTTAGAGCATCAATTTGTTCTTGGGTAATAGGATCTAATTTTTGATATTCATTAACAACGGCATCTACAATTTGATCATATTTTGACTGGCTAATATCTTCTAAATCATTAATTCTTTTTGCAATGTCTTTGCTTGTAGCCCTATATGCTTTTTTCAAATCTTGTCTTGTTTGCCGCCCAGATTTTGGTGCAAATAATACTCCAATTGCACCTCCAATAGCAAGTCCAGCCATAATTCCTTTGAATAGATTTTTATTACTCATAATAGTTTTATTTAGTTAGTTATAGAATACGTTTTTTCTTTTTAGGAATTACCTTACTTAAGGCAACTCCCAAATCATCATTCTCGTCGGAATTCTGAGATTTAGATGAATTTTTCCAAGAAGATACAATTTCAGAAATATTACCAATAGCTGAGGTAATACCAGAAATGGAAGTAAGATTAGTTTTTAATTCAGTGGCAGTATCTACTGCCAAATCACCTAAATGTAAAGCCTTATCAATAAGATTCCGTATTGCATCAATACTTTTCTTTACATCGAGTAACATAATTAATAAAACCAATAATAATAGACCTATTTCCATTAATATAATTGCATAGAGACTCAAAATAACTTGCTCCGTAATCATAATTTTTTATTTTATACTATATCAATATATTAGCATATCATATCATATTGTCAATTAACATTATGAAATGAGGAGATCGTAGACAAAAGAGATTATTATACATTACTATCCTACCGGCCGTAGCTTTGTACAAAAAGTGTCCTCCTTTGCCTGCCTGCGGTAGGCAGGGAGGAGGTGGCCGTCAGGCCGGAGGTGGATAGAGTTCAGGTCTTTATCTTATCCACCCCCGCCTTTCAGGCTTCCCCCTCCTAAGGGGGACAAAAGTAATAATTCTTTTGTTACGACAATATATGCGACTGTAAGGTCGCCCCTACACAACTCATATAATGTCTACGATGTATCTCATCTTAATTCAAAATATACATATACCCCCCAATATGCTATACTTATTATATTGATAAAATAGATCTCAAATACGAATTTCCATGATTAAATCTCTATTCACAAAGAAAATTATTATCATATCTAGTGTTGTTCTGGTATTGTGTTTAGGAATAGCCTATATCCTATTAAAGCCCGACTCTAAACCTAAGCTCACACCTATAGATGAAGGCTTAGCCCCAATTCGAATTATCCAAATTAAAGATGGTAAAGAACAAGAAGTTAATTTTACTGAGTCAGGTGCTGAAATTATTGCAAGTGCCCTTTTTTCTGCCAATCCTTTTGATGAACAAGTACAACAAGGGGTACAAAGTCTTGGGATTGACCGCATAGATTTACCTCCTCTTCCAGAAAATCAAATTAAAGTTATCAATAATCCAGAAAATCCACAAACAGCAATTGAAAAATATTTAAAAGAAGTATATACTATATTCAAGGATAATACTATCCAGCTTAATATAAGTCAGCTCTCTGAAGAAGCTTTGGATGGAAAAACACAAAATATTCAATCCCTACTTCACACTAATACTGATTTATATCGTTCATTGTTCACAATAGAAGTACCCCAAGATGCATTAAAACTTCATAAAGGATATATCCGTGTCGCCCAAATACAAAATAGTTTTTTATTGGGATTATTAAATGCAAGCTCTGACCCGTTAAAACTTGATATCAATAGCAAAATTAGTGTATCTCTACTCCAAAAGATTGATGTGCCGATAAAAGAGGAGCTACAAAGTATCAGAAAAAAATACAATATCATATACCAAAAACAATCATAATATGTCTTCTCTCTTTTCTCAGAAAATGATAGTAATAATCGGAATACTTTTATTCGGGTTGTCTTTTATGTATCCCCATATTACCTATGCTGATAATTTGTATGGGCAATCTTGTGGGAATACAAAATGTAGCGGTGCTGAAGTGTGTCAAAAACAATATAGAGGAGTATTACCTATTGGATCACAAAATGATGGGAATGCAACCTTTACCTGTGTCAAGCCACAGAATATAGCAGCTCCAGATAGTCCCTACAAGGGCGTTCAGGCATCTTGTAGTGGGGTATTTCAAAAAGCATTTGGACTTGATTTAGGCTCACTTACTGGGTCAACATTAACAGACACGCTGCAGTCTGGATTAGGAAAAATAAAAAGCAGTTTAGGGCTAGATGGAATTGCATTTGGATATGATTCCAGAGGACCTCAGGTTTTGAATTTTAGTAATGTCGGATTAAACTGGAATATAGATCCTACCAATCTTCTTGCTACTGATACGGAGTATTTTAAAGATTTTGTCCCAAAATGTGATAGTGCTTATAATAATATAAAAGGTATAATTAATACCAATTATCTTGTAGCTCCCCTTCCTGTTGATATTTTTAATCCCCTTCCCCTACCAGTAAATATAACCTCACCCACTCCACTTCCCGTAGTAGTGGTAGATGATTTAGCCCTATATCAACAAAAAGAATTAATTGATGCGCCTCTTGCCGCCCAACAAAAAGCAAAAACCATAGCAACGGTAAGTGATACTCTCAGATATCAAATTAGTAATGATAATTTGATTCCGAATAATTATTTTGCTCTCAAGAGCTTAGGTTGGCAATACGGAGCACTTGATCCTAATACTGGAGTTGTATCGAAAGAAGCTATAGATAGATATGGTTCATATCAAAATTTCTCATTAGATAAAAATAAAGAAATAGAACAATATTTTAAAGATTTACAAGATCAAAAAAGTCAATTGCCTGATGAGACTTTTACTCAAAGTTGTGGGAATGTCAAAACAGAAGATGCTGGAGAAATAAGTTTAGAATGTGCACTTCTTGCCCTACAAGATAATAATACTGCCAATGGTATTGCAAGTATTACACAGAGAATAGCTGAGGAAAAATCATTAAATGCTACTGAACTGCTTCGTCAAGAAGTTGATAACGGAAGTGGATATTTTGCTAAAACAAATGGGGATAAAAATCCATTTACCAAAACCATTCAAAGCCCTGGTTCAAATATAGCAAATCTTACTGATAAAGTATTAGAGTCTACTATAGATCAGGCTATTCTAGGGTCTGGGGACAGATGTTTTGCTGCAATACCTAATAATATACTGGAGGGGTCATTGAAGCCGGTACTCACTCAAGGATTATATGGGGTTAATAATACGTTAGCCTCCGCACAATCTAATATCATCAATAATCCCGTGAATACCCTACAGAATCCTGGTAATTTTGCAAATCAATTAAATTCTGGATTACAGGGCGCTGTTCCAGATCCTAATAGATTTTTTAAATCCCTGCAAAACTCACTCGTACAAAATGTAACTGGAGGTCTTTCTTGTGAATTTAATAAGCAGATTTCGGGTCTACTCAATGGGGCTTTAGGCAATATTAATATTCCAGGAATTGGCAATGTAAGTGGAGCACTTACTAATACTGCAACTGGCGCTATTGATGGAGCTCTCAATAATGCTGTTAATAGTTTGATACCATAATATTATGAAAATCAAATTATCACATATCCGTTATATAGCCCCTATACTTATTATAGCTCTTTTCTTTTTACCCGCTATAACTTATGCTGCAGATCGTCCATGGTGGGATGTGCTCAACTTAACTGGCACAATTAATGATACTTTATTAAATAGTTTAAATGGGATATTAGGTTTTTTTAAGACTGCATTAAGTACTATATTAGGTTCAGCTATTATACCTCTCCTAAACAATGTTATGTCTTTTCAAAATTTCTTTACTGATGGAGTAAATGCGGGCTGGACAGCTACCCGAGATTTTGCTAATTTATTCTTTGCTCTTATATTACTCTTTATTGCAATAGCGACCGTACTCAATACAGGAGGTTTAGATAATTATACTGCCAAAAGAATGCTTCCCAATTTTATATTTGCGGCTTTATTTATCAATTTTAGTAAAGCTATTGTAGGATTTTTGATAGATATTAGCCAAATTATTATGATATCTCTGTATAATTCTTTTGGTCCAACCTTAACAGATTCAATTGCATCAGCCTCAAAAATTGCTGAAGCAGGATCAGAATCAAAAATAGACCCAGCTATTATCTCTCTTCTCACTATTATTCTTCTTGTTATTCTTATTTTTGTATTATTATGGACAGCTGTGATTTTGATCGTCAGAATAGTAACTCTTTGGTTTGTCATTATGTTATCTCCCCTAGCCTTTGTATCTGGGCTCATACCACCATTAAGTTCTATCTCGAGAAGTTGGCAAAATATGTTGCAACAAGCTTTAATCACAGGCCCTACACTTATGTTCCTCCTATATCTTGCTGTTACGGTAATGAATGCAAGTATTGGGGGAAATACTTCTGGTGGAGGTAATCTGATAGAAAATGGTAATTTACTGAATTATGCCCTTGTTATAGGTTTATTAATAATAGCTAATATAGAAGCGCAGAAAGCTGGGCAATCTGCTCCCCCAATGCTCAAAAATGCCGTTGGAGTTGCAGGGACTGTAGCTACTTTTGGACTAGGAGCTTATGTCGGAGCAGGAGGAGTTGGTACTGGAAAAATGTTTGGGAAGGGAGGAGAATTAGTGCAAGGTGGAGTTAAAAATACTGATAAGTTAGCTGGGGGTGCTACGAGAGGTGTACAAGTTTTGACTGGGGGAAAAATTAAAGCTAATAGCAGATATGAAGCTATGAAAAAAGATATGACCGCAGCTAATGATGCGGGTAAGGGGCTATTTGGTGGAGTAGGACAACAGTTTAGTCAAGCTGGGCAAAAAGAACAGCAAGAAGATTTTGAGCTAAAAAAAGCTAGAGATTTAGCCAAATCAAAAGCCATAGATGAACCTCAGTTCAAAAGATATCAAGGTATTTTAGCTGCCAGTCAGTCAAAAAAAGCAACTGAGATTAAAGAAATAGAAAATACTGAAATACTAGGACAACAATTAAAGGAAGCTACTGAGAAAGGCTATAAAGAAGAGGCTGCTGCATTAGCTTCAAGAATATCTACTATTAAAGATGGTTGGTCACAAGTATTTGGTGAAAAAGGTGCATTTAGTGAATATAGTAGTATTGATTATAAAAATGAAGGGGAACAATTAAAGGCATTTTTTGATAAAGAATTTGGTCCTTCTGATGATGAAAATGGAAATACGGTAACTAAGGATTTGAAAAGTCGTATTATTCGTAATCTTGAGGATAAAGGTGCAGGAAATTTTGCCTCCGGATTAACAGGGAAGAATGGATATGAAGCTGCAGGTAAAATTGGGGTCTTGGGTGCAGGAGCTATGATTGCAAAAAATAAGGCATTATTAAATAAACGCAAAATTGATCCCGATACAGGAAAAGTAGTCTTTAAACCAGATGGATCCGCTGATTCTGAGCTTGATATTGCAAAAGTATATCCGATTATTGCAAATGAAACTTCCTTAGATATTTTAAGAGATCCTAAATCATGGACTCAATATTCCCGTATAGAGACTATTAAATTACTAAAAGCACTATTAGAAAATCCTAAAAAGTATATAGATGAAAAAGTAATTTCTTCATTTGATAAAGAAAAAGTTGAGGCTGCCTTAATTGGACTAGGGGACACTCCTTCAAAAAGATCAGCTGGTTTTAGAACAAGCTAAAAACACCCTATGACACTCGCAGATATCAAAAGTGAAGCACAGGCCCTTATCACCACAGACAATGTGCCGGGATCTCTTGAATTTGCGGAGAAATTAGAGAAATCTCTTAATGAGAATAATATTAAGGACTCTAATGCTGAGGCTTATCGCGAATTATCTAAGATTATATTCCAACTTTATGTTACTGCTATTCCCAATATATCTACTGAATTATTCCATAAAATCATTTCACTCAATATTATAGAGGCTTTGAGTCCTCTCTGGCCTTCTGAGCGTGATTTTGCCGCCCGAATTGAAAGTAGATATTCTATTTACCCAGTAGAGCTCATCAAAGAAGAGATGCGCAAGGATTTACTTCCCCTTCTTAAACAAAATAGTCAGCTTATTGGATCTGTAGTATTACGATTGTCTCAAGAAAACCCTCAAGCTAAGCCAAGTATTAATAATTGGATTGAATATTATGATAGAACTACTGGACTTGGGTCTAGTAATAGTTTTCAGCGTTCTCGTTTTATTAGTGGAGACCCCATTGTACAAACATTAAATCCTGAGGAAAAAGAGTCCCTCCGAAAAGTAATTCAATTCTATGACTATCTCCAAACTGATGAGACAGTCTTATATCAAGATATTTATAATACTACTAATACTGCCCCTCAAACAAATCTCAATACCATTAGCCCTAATATTCCCTCTCAACCAGTAAATCCCAATCCAATTTCTACACCTCAATCAGATATTACGGTTCCAATTCCTGCTCCCAATAATATTCCCCAACCTGCAATTCCCCGAACTCCAATTCCTCGGCGGACTTCTGCTCCTGTAGTATTGACAGCTAAGCCAACTCCAATTCCACAAAATCTTGTTAATCTCAAAAAACCAGAATAATTATGCAACAATATAATATTCCACAATTTATTGATTCTGAAGATAAAATTATTGGTCCTCTGACCATAAGGCAATTTGCATTTTTGGCAATTGGAGTGGTAATTGGAGGATTTTTATGGTATTTTAAACCCAATTTGGGAGTTTTTGTGATTAGTGTATTGCCTGTTGTAGTTGGAACTTTTACTTTTGCTTTTATTAAAATTAATGGCCAAAACTTTGATATATTTATTGTCAATGTTATGGTTTATATTCTGAAGCCAACTTTATTCCTTTGGTCTCGAGACATAGACCCAACTCAATCAGTTATTAAAGTATCCATTGAAAAACGTAAAGCCTCATTTAGGCGAGAGACTCATGATTATAATCAATCTCGTGTAGAAGAAGTAGCTTGGACTCTAGATAGTTATGGTGAGAAAACGGTAATTCCAGATATTGCAACAGAATAACTATTTTGTATTATTGGTATCTTTTAAAGTTTCAGTATTAGCTTTACTATTTTCTTCTACACTATTTTGTATTTCCTCAACCTGATTTTTATCTTTTGTCTCAATAGTACTTGGTATCTCTGGCTTAGTAAAAGATATATTTGAAAAATTAAGAATCATAGACCAAATAAATACTCCTACTATAATAATACTCCCTATTACAAATAGTATTATCAATTGTTTTTTCTTTTTATCGCTGTCCATTAATCCCCCTCTTAATCTTTGTTTATAAGCTTACTATGTCTTGACATTACCAAAATCATTAACCCAGCCAAACTTAATACGGCTAATCCCATATATCTATCATTGTGTAAAAATCCAAATTTAGATGCACTTTGTATATTAGCACTGAGTGGAATTTTATCCTTATTAATAATAAAAGACTTAGTCGCATTAGCATCTCCATTAATATCCTTTACTACTATATCTATTTTATAAGCTTGATTGGGATCAATGTCGAGGGATAAAGAATTACCACTTCCATCCTGTACTTCATCATTAACTCTATAAGTATAGGATAATTTTGCATTTTGCCCAATATTATCTACATCACTGGATATTAATAGCTGTATTCCCTCATCAATTTTTAAATCATCAGCATAATCAATAGGAGTATTATTCTTATTATTGACAAGCGAGACCCGAATTGCAGGCTGTTTAATCGCAATAGTATTTATCCCATAATATCTGGTATATCCTGTTACTCTATCTCTTGCAATAGCTTGTATAATATAATTTTTATCATATCCTTTATTCTCCGCAAAGGTAATTTTATTATTATTTTGCTCTACGGTATTACCATCAATTTTCCACTCAATTACATATTGTGATATAGGTAGCTCTGTTGCAACCGAAATAGTATCCCCTTTTGCAGGATTGAGTGGTCTATAGTCGAGGGAAATTTTATCAAAAATCTCCAAACTAATACTCCCAGTTTTAATTATTCCTTGAGAATTGACAGCAATCTCTATTTGATAAGTCCCTGAGTCTGGGAATGTATAAAAAAATACAGTTTTATCAATACCACTTACTTCGAATACTACTTTGTCGCCCTTTTTTATTCTCCAATTATATTGAGCCCCATCAAATACAAAACTTTTATCTATATGATAATTAATAGTTGCAAAATCAATTTGTTGTTTAGTAAAGAGATATTTGTTTTTTACTACGAGTTTAATCTCTCCTGTTGATGATTTTTCGATATAATAACTATCTGCAAAACTTTGCTTAATATAGTTATCAATAAGAATATTAGCCTCATCCTGAGTTTTGGGATCATTATTAGCAAGAGTTGATTGTGTAGCGGTATTGAGTAAATTTGTTGAGCTATTAGATGTGGGGGTGTCTTGTGCTAATACTGTTGATGAATTCAAGAGTATTATACCCATCAAGAATACTCCTATTATATATTGTGAATATTTCATTGATATTAATTAAATTTGTATTTAGTATATCATATTATTCTTGATATTTGGAATTTATCTTTTTGCTGCCACTGGCTGAGGTTTTGCACTACGGTTAAAGTTACGAATATTATTCACAGCTCCTGATACACTGAGTGATTGTCTCCATTTATTTAGAGAATCCTCAAATTTCTCATTATCTTCTTTCATTTGTTTTGCTCGGGATCGATGTGCCTTAATATGAAGCCATGCACCAATAGTCCAAGTTGGAGAAAAATCTCCAAGAAATGGAATTAACTCTACAACCCCCTTAATTATAAGACTTACTATTCTTTTCCAGCCAAATTCCATAACATAGCCTCCTATTTTATCCAACATATATTTACTAGCTTCTTGAGTTTTACGAGCTAAAGCCTGTTGAATTTTGCTTTGTGCGGGGCTTGCATTACGAGATCTCTGAGATAAACGTAACAATTCACTAATTTTACTCATTTGATATGATTTTAAATTAGTATAATATATGGCAAGATAACCATAATATATGGCACAAAATACAATATCCGTCATAATAGCTACAATATCTAGCACAAAAGATCCAACAAGAGAAATCACTTGAATAACTGGTATAAAATTAATAATAAATAATATGAATCCTAAAAGATCCCACATTACGGCAAATCCAAGATTAATATATAACCACATTCCACTTAATGGCTTCATTTTTTAATTTCTTATATGGTATAAGTATATCATAGTTATTGGCATATTGTGATAGATTTTGCTATAATATCATTATATACATAATATCGATATAATGCGTACTATATTAGAATTGATTAAAAAAGAAACTCTACGACAAGCTCAGTCTATACGATTAATAGCCTCCGAAAATTATGTCTCTCAAGATATATTGACAGCTCTTGGCTCTAGCCTCACTAACAAATATAGTGAAGGGTACCCCTATCACAGATATTATGAAGGGCAAGAATATATCGATGAGATTGAAACTTTAGCAATTGAATCAGCAAAAAAACTATTTGGAGCTGAGTTTGCTAATGTGCAGGCTTATTCTGGAAGCCCCGCTAATTTGGCAGTATATTTTGCTTTACTTGAGCCACATGATACTATTTTGGGCCTTTCACTCCCAGCAGGAGGACATCTTACTCATGGACATAAGGTTAGCATATCAGGAAAATGGCTGAGTTCCATTAGTTATGGTCTCACTCCTGAGGGGCATATTAATTATGAAGAAATAGAACAACTAGCTCAAGCACATAAACCTAAACTTATCATTTCAGGACATTCTGCCTATACAAGACAAATTGATTTCAAGCGTATTGGAGATATTGCAAAATCAGTTGGAGCTTATCATTTAGCCGATATTTCTCATATATCAGGACTTGTTGCAACAGGAGTACATCCACATCCATTTCCTCACGCTGATATTATTACAACCACCACTCATAAAGTATTGAGAGGACCCAGAGGCGCTCTTATACTCACCAATAATCCTGAACTTGCGACAAAAATAGACAAAGCGGTATTCCCAGGATTACAAGGTGGTCCTCATAATAATAATATAGCGGGTATTGCTATTGCCCTAGAAGAAGCTTTAGCACCAGAATATACTCAATATTGTGAGCAAGTTATCGCTAATGCTAAAGCTCTTGGAGAGGCTCTCAAAGCAAAAGGATTTACGCTCGTGTCAGGGGGAACTGAAAACCATCTTTTATTAGTTGATCTTCGGAGCAAAAATATTGATGGAGATACTTTGTCTAAAGCCCTCAACTCAGTACAAATAGAGACAAATAAGAATAGTATACCTTTTGATACAGCCTCACCCTTTAAACCAAATGGAATTCGTCTTGGAACTCCTGCCATCACAACACTCGGACTAAAAGAAGCAGATATGGAGACAATTGCTGACTTTATCAATCAAGTCGTCGATTCTATTAACAATACCGATACTTTAGCTCATATTAAAGAACAAGTTATTGCATTTATCACTCAATTCAAACAATATTAATCAATGATTTCCCTTACAGCACAACCTATTATTGATACTATTATCCCCAAGATACCCGAAGGATTACATTTGGCAGTAATTTTGGTTGGAGATGATATTGCCTCTCGGATTTATGTAGACAAAAAATCAAAAGCTCTCGAGAAAACAGGAGGAAAACTCCATTTATTCAAATATGAAACAAATATATCTCAAGAACAATTAATAGCTGAAATACAAAATCTTAATCGAGACAATAGCATTGATGGAATTATTATACAATTACCTCTTCCTCCATTTATTGAGGAACAGGTCGTGTTAAATAGCATACATCCCACTAAAGATGCCGATGGTCTCACTGATTTTTGGCTAGGTAAATTATTCCAAAGTCGTATTAGTGCAACTCTGTCCCCTATTATTCCTGCCACTCCTCGTGGAATTATTCTTTTATTCGAACATTATGATATTCCATTAATTGGCAAAACCGTATTGATACTCAATGACAGTGTATTGGTAGGTAAACCTCTCGCAGCTTTACTCCCAGCCTATGGAGCAACCCCCATATTAGCTCATCGAGAAACCCATAATCTTGAGGATTTAATACAATTATCAGATATTATTGTATCGGCAACGGGAAACCCAGATATACTCAAAAATATACCCTTTAGAGAAAATCAAATACTAGTTGATGTTGGTATAGCAAGAGACGAGAATAATCATATCAGAGGAGATATATATCATAAAGATTTTGTATTTAAAGGAGCAATAACTCCTGTACCAGGAGGAATAGGCCCTCTCACTGTTTGGGCACTTATACACAATTTAGCTGTTTTGAAAGACTTAAAAGAGCAGCATATTCAAAACACTTTATAACACAAAAGCCCCTTATGGGGCTTTATTTGGTGCGCATGCCATGACTTGAACATGGGACCTCTACATTATCAGTGTAGCGCTCTAACCAGCTGAGCTACACGCGCATTTGAATATAATTATATCATAAACCTAACCTTTCTGCAAGATATCTATAACATACTGTTACCAATAGGAATTCCTGTTGGTACACTATCAAGTCCCTCCGGAGATACAACAATAATATTATTCCATTTATACCCTAATCCTTCAAATACCGCTGGAGAGGCTACATAGCGTTTTTTTCCATCAGACATTATATAAACTTCCCCTCTGCCCGAGGCTCTCAGAATTACTCCATCCCGAAAATATACCGCTGGCCCCTGTTGATAAGAATTCCATTCAGCCCCTGATACATATACTAAATCTTTATAATTATATTGAGTGTCGAATACTTCTGGACTTGGTATTGGACGCCTTTTCCCCGTTTCCAAAACCTCTATTCCTGTTGGATTATCGCGATTAACCAATAATGTCCCATCTGGATAGGGGCGAGATTGCATAATAGGTCCAATTGAATGAGATATTGCAAGAGTCCCATCTGGAATAATAGTAATATTATTCCACTTATAGCCTAAGGCCTCAAAAGTAACTGGAGATGGAATATGTCTTCTTTGCTGATTACTAATTACATATACATCGGGATTATTCCGTTCTCTTACCAACATTCCTTCTCTGAATGTAAGAGCTGAAGCTAAAGGATAAGAATCCCACTCGGCACGTGTGACATCTAATACATCTTTCCATTTAAAACGAGAATTAAAAACATCAGGATTTACGAGAGGCCTAATACTTCCATTCTCGAGATATCCAACTCCCGTATCTGTTCTTAATAATGATCCATTTGGGAAAGTTCGAATATTACTATTATCAGGGAATAAGGCTAATTCGGTTGCATTAATACTAATCACATTTTTCCCTCCAATATTACCAGTAGGAGTTTTTATCCCATTTTGAATAGTATAAAGACGACCATTATCATCTCGATACAGCGAATTATCATAATATTGCTTCCACTCTTGAGCTCGATTCCGAAGCCAGCTCATATCAACCATATTAGTGTCTCCATTTCCAGCTTCTACAGCTCCATGATCAGTAAGTCGAAAGCCGGTATAATTAGAACTGTATGCTTTGGTATAAAAATTCCAAATAGGTTCAGTCATATAATCTGTAGGGGCAATACTATTGGTTGAACTAAGCCATCCAGATAATTTGGCTAAAGATTGTTTCATAGCTTCCGGTACTGTTGCATAGCCACTTCCATAGCGACCAATCAGAGAAACTCCTATACTTTGATAATTAAAATTATCTCCGGTACTATTCACATAAAGATGAGCTCCTCTCACCCCATTTTGTCCCATTCTCCCCTGATAAATACTCCCATCGCGAGCTATCAGATAATTATACCCTATATCACCCCAACCATTATTACGGGCATGTGTGGTGAATATTGAACGAATTATTTGTCTTGGGTCAAGGGAGTCACCATTAAAGTCAGCCAAAGCAGTATCATGTAATAATATTCTCTTTATCTGCAAAGTATTATTAGAATTTGGTGGCCAATTATTGAGGGTATAGGTATTATCATCTGCTGTTGCCCAAGTATTGCGAGATTGTATATTGGGAGTACTTGCAAAAGTGGGTCGTGGTAATATCAATGCTATCAACATTATCATTGGCAATAGTATTGATTGCAAACATAATATCAAATTCATAATTAAGGCAAGGGTCCTACTGGAATTGACTGATCAATCATAAATCCATATTGTAATGTATCATCAGTAACTACTCCTAGAGCCAACATAGCCTCAGGAGAAAGCCCAGATACACGATTCGTAAATATAGCAGGACCAGATTCCATAATAGTTGTAACAAGTCTTCTACCATTGGCGGGATTTGTCACCAAAACTTTACGTCCTCGATGCCAATTTTTAGCAGTATTATTAAAATCTGTACTACGAGTACGTCCTCTCCAGACATCTGTTCTAAACTCATAGACTTCTTGTACAGTACTTCCTGAATTATGAGATTTTGCAGAAGCAGCCACAGTAGGACTATCTACTCCTCGCTGAGATACAATAAGACTATTCCCATCTTTACCACTATATGCAATAATTTCCCCATTGATAATAACCCAACCTGTATTAGGGTAATCTGACACATTAGCAAGTGGTATTCTGTTAGCAGAAGTATCTATATTCTGAGTAAGCGTACTCATAGCCTCATACCATCGCACATAATTCCAACGCATAGTAATATAATACTTCTCCTCTTCAACACCAAATGGAGCATAGCTCGAATTGATACTTCCTCCTGGACAAGTTAATGCAAAGGCTCCTCCCGTAGTTAATAGGCCATTTTGTGCTGAGGCTGGAGTTGAAGCTCGGACATAATGATCAGCACTTGTTTCATTACAATCGCGGGCAAGATGCTGTTCACGAGCTGTTCTACCACTTGTAGCTGGGATAGCATATCCGTCTAAACTAGCAGCTTGAATATCTGAGAGAGCAGATCCCATAGCATTAGAATTAAACTCATCTTCAGATACTGCATTTACATTAGCCCAATTATATCCCCTCGCCGTAAATATTGCTGGACTTGGAATACCTCGCTTTAATCCCCCTTCAATCACATATACTCCTCCTCCAAAAGATATCAAATTGCCATCTCTAAATCCAACTCTTCCTGCTCGTGAATATTGATTAATGACACTGTCTGGTAATCTCAGCACAGAACCCCAGTCATAACCTTGGCTCACAAAGATATTAGGGCTTATGATAGGCTGTAAGTTGCCATTATTATTGACCCGAAACACTGCTCCACTTCTTGCACCGACAAGAGAACCTTCCATATATCGTTTCACCGTATTAAAGGCTCCGGATTCAGGAATAATAGATAATTCAAAATCTGTAGCTCGCTTTACTTGTCCCCAATTAAGTCCATAACTCTCAAAAACAGCAGGAGAAGTAATAGGCTGCCGCACATTATTCTGCATCATAAATACTCCTGTAGCACTAGATATCAATAATCCATCAGGATAGAATTCATTAGCTCCCTGGGGATAGGTATTAAGATATGCCTCTGAGACCTCAATCAGAGATTCCCAACGATATCTTGCTTGAAATATAAGAGGACTAGGAATATATCTTCTCTGCCCATTTTTAATCACAAATACTTCCCCTCCTGGTTTTACCAATAAACTTCCATTGGGATGTTTGGCAGCTGTAGTTAAGCCAGGTCCCTGAGGCTGAGGAGCAAGTTCCGCATCACTTACCGCAATGACATTAGACCATTTATACCCCTTTTGAAGAAAAGTACTCGGAGAGTCAATAGGCAATCTCTGCCCATCAGATATTACAAAGACTCCACCTCTATTAGATAATAATGATCCATCTCTATATGTCATTTGTGGACCATTAGGCAGGGCATCAATTTCATTAGGAGTAGTCACTACCAAATCCTCCCATCTAAATTGAGACCTCAACATATTAGGAGACTCAATAGGACGCTTTTGTCCATTATCAATATAATAAACTTTGGGGTTATTAGTAGATTTTAGCAATATTCCATTAGGAAAGCTTGGACTACTCGCATAACTCATTAATGGGAATGCCCATATCAAAGCAACAGTAATTAAAATTTTATTTGATATTTTCATATTTTGGATATACTTTATATTATTGAGTATATCATAAAATTATATATTTTGATATACTACAACTGTAATCAAATAATCATAAAACCATAATGAAATCTATATTAGAAGCCCTCAATTGGCGATATGCCACCGACAAATTCTTAGATACTCCTATCCCAGAGGATATATTCCATACCATCATAGAGGCAGCGCGTCTCGCCCCTTCATCTATGAATTTTCAACCATGGAAATATATCTCTATACAATCTCCAGAAATTCGTAATCAAATATTCGAAGCTGGAGGAAAACAAGAAGCCATAAATGCTCCTACCCTACTCGTACTCACCATACCCAATATTCTCACTGCAGAAAATGTAAATAATGTTGTTCTCGCTGCCGCTAAAGCTCGGAATGCCGATCCATCTACTCTTGAGGGATATCGTAATATGCTACAAGGATTTGTAGACAGAACAACTCCTGAGAAATTCTTTGATTGGAGCCGTAGACAAGCATATATTTCACTCGGAATGCTGTTACTTGCCGCTGCTCAACTCGAAGTGGATGCAGCCCCTATGGAAGGGTTTGATGCCACGAAAGTAACCGAGATATTAGGTCTCAAAGATTATACCGCCGTCACCTTGATTGGACTTGGCTACCGCAGCCCTGAAGATGATCATCAAAGCTGGCCAAAAGTCCGATTTGATATGGAGGAAATTTTAGAGGTGAGATAGAACCTAAAAAAGAAAGAGCTTATCAAGCTCTTTCTTCTTTTTATTTTGGCGGAGAGAAAGGGATTACGAACCCGTCGCAAATGGGATTTGCTCCCCTTTCCTATTTCGAATCTAAAACTTCCTTCAAGATTTCATACATCGCATGTATGATAGCAAAATCCCCCGTGCAGGAAGGCAGCGAGGGATTTATTCCCGAGTGTCGGAAACCGTAGGTGTCCGAGACGGGGTTGGGGGGGGATTTTGCGGAGAGAAAGGGATTCGAACCCTTGATAAGTTTTACCCTATGCCACGTTAGCAGTGTGGTGCTTTCGACCAGCTCAGCCATCTCTCCAGAATTAAATTAACTATTATAGTTTACCTAAATTTTGATAATTTTGCAACTTATTCCTATTGAAAAATTATAGAATTATTATAAACTTATAATTATTGATAGTTTACATTAAATCATAAAACAGGCATATTATCCCCCATTTTTATTCATCTATGCTATAATATAGATAAAAGAATAGTATATGCATATTTTCCCAAAACAAATAAATAATACCTATACGGGACATCCTATTGCTCTCTATACTTTTTATATCATTACCTTTATCACTATAGTCCGAAGTCTCATTCATATATTAGCCCCTGATGGTGGAGCACAAAGTATAGCCACTATTCCACTCGATACCTATTCTGTAGAAAGTGCTAATACGGTTATTTTTATGTTTGGATTGTGGGGAATTTCTCAACTACTGCTTGGAATACTGTTTCTCATTATCACAATTCGCTACAAAGCTCTTATACCCCTTATGTACCTATTTATCTTTACCGAATATACTCTCAGACTTATACTTGGATTTTTCAAACCCCTTACCCTCACAGGTGTCGCTCCAGGAGGTATAGGGAATTATGTGTTTATTATTTTATCTATTCTTTTATTTATGTTATCTATGAAAACGAAAAAAACTTAATATAACTCAATTTATACTGATTTGTAATTATTGATAATTTACATTATGAGATACCCTATTCCATAGAGTATATATTTAATTTTTCTTTTTCTTGAGACGCTCTCTTTTTACCATCAAAAAAGTTCCAATCCATGATCCAATAGCAAGGGGGAAAATATAAAGCCAGTTTTCAGTGTAATTAATGACTCCAAATGCAATACAAAAGTGTATAATTGAACCAACAGTAGCAGCTCTATATTCATTATAATTGGCAATATCTAAGGTATACTTTGCATAAAGTGCATCTATAACAATATATGCTACTAGAATTAGTAGCGCAATAAGTGGATTAAATGTGCTTAAAGCTCCTATTATTGCTTCCATATTAAGTGTTTTTTGCTATATTATAAAACTAATTCTAACCCATTTCTCCTATCCGTACAATAGAAGAGATCGTAGACAAAAAAGATTACTATATATTATTAGCCTACCGACCATAGCTTATTACAAAAACTGTCCTCCTTTGGAGGAGGTGGCCGTCAGGCCGGAGGTGGATAGAGTTTAAGTTTGTATTTTATCCACCTCCGTCGCAAATAGGATTTGCTTCTGTGAAACCTCACGGTTTCCCAACCTTCCTTCACGGGAAAACTCCCGTTTTCCCGACCCCTTTCCCAGACTTACAGTCTACCTTTCAGGCACCCCCTTCCTGCCTGCGGTAGGCAGGAAGGGGGACAAAAGTATGTTATAGTTAAATCAATAAATATTTAATAAATTGTATTATGAGCAATCAAGAACAAGTATCAGAACAAAGCACGGTAATTATAGGGAGCTTTTCTATACGCAATGATATAAATTGCCCTGAATGTGGACTTCATCATATAGATAGAGATGATTGGTCAAAAAGACTACACAAAAAACATCTTTGTGAGCAATGTGGGCATATTTGGCAGCCTGAGGAAGGGTATAGTTTTGGGGTATAAAAAATTAATATAGCTAAATCATTAACTTTAACAAAATATAAACCCTAATATTGTATCTCTGCATCTATTCTACTCATATACATCTCCCAAAACATATTCGCCAATATAGACGGCGAGTAGAGATTATTCTCTTCCTGAATATGCCCATTAATAGTAAGTGTTCCTACATAAATATCATCTTCTTTTAAGGCTTCATTCAATTGAAGTGCCAAATTTCTTAGTCCAGCCTTCCCGAGAGACAATGATCCATATTCATGATTAGGATTGAGCGAAAATCCTCCTCCCGTCAATAATACCGTTCCCTTTGTTTGTCTTAAATCATCCAAAAGATATGTTACCGAATGAAATACATGAGCAACATTTAACCTAAAATCCTTCACTAAATCATCAGTTTCTTCAGACAAGAGGTTTTTCCTTTTCATACCGGCAGCATTATAGAACAACACATCTATAATACCCATCTCAGTTTTCAAAACAGAGATCGCGGCTTCAAGTTCATCTTTATAATATGCATCAGCTGTATGATAAAAAACATTAATACCCTGCTCTTGCAACAGAGTAGCCCGCTCCTTTAAAGAACTTTCATTACGACTAATAAGACCAACTACAAATCCATTCTCCCCAAACTTTTTTGCCATAGCAAATCCTAATTTAGGACCTAATCCAATGATGATAATATTTTTATTCATAACTTATATCAATATGTATATATTATATACCCTTTATACTAATTTGTAATTATTGATAATTTACATTATGAGATAAAATATTTTTACTAATTATTTATACTGAATATACTTATCTCTAATTTGATTATACTTTTTTTCTACTAAAACTTTAAAGTCATCCATAATTTTACAGTCCAATGAACCTTGATACATATCTTGAAATGCATCATTTTCATTAAACATAGAAGCCCACTTTAAAAACTCAATACAGGATGAGTGTAACTCATCATCTGCTAAATATAGTTTATTTTTTATAATAGGAGTTATTTTCTTTAACAGCTCTTTTGGCTCTTTTATTGTATCCTCAACATACTCATAATTATCATATGTAGACCATTCCAATGACTGTAAACTATACTCCTTGACTGCATAGAAGAGAGGGAGCAAAAATTCTGTTAGTTGTTCTTGTAATATATCTCTTGTATTCTTTCTTCTAAATTGATAGTTAAAAAATAATATATTACCAAAAACTGACAATATAGCTACTATAATTATTGAAGACAATGATTCAAAGTTCATATTTTTGTAATTTTAAATAAAGCAGCTGTCAAATTAGAGAGGATTTAAGACTTAATTACATCTAACTATCATTCTATAAAAAATAAATAGCCCCTATAATTATACCCAATAAATCACCAATTCCACTACTAATTTCAAAATGAGCCACTTCCTTAGGAGCGCGGTCAACCCGCTTAAAATCATTAAATGCAAACCCAAGAGCAAGTATTATAGCTAAGAAGACTGTTGGCTGTAGGTTAAACCAAACAAAAACTGTTGTTGCAAACCAAAATGAGATTCCTCCTATCACAGTACCAATAATTACCCCAACAGTCCCTGATAGTAGCTTAGATTTTGATAAGGAAAGTAATGAAAGTACTAATGGCATAAAAATAAGCACTACTAGTCCACCAATTATAGGCCCCAAGAAGAAAGAAAGTAGATATACAAAAATTGTTAACATAGAGTTTTTAATTATTTAAAACTAGTAATATAGTTTTCTAATCTTTATTCTACCCCATTTCCCCTATCTCTACAACACGACTACCCCTTATACTGATAAGATAAGAGATTATATTCATCCGTATCATAGACACAGATTCCGTCTTCATGCCAGAGGACAAATTCTTGTATACCGACATCCAGGGACATTTTGCTACAAATAGTACAATAGGGGTTTCCCGCTCGGGTGAGATTATCCTCTTCATCTAATCGCATAAAATATAATCTAGAGCTTATTATTTTATCTGAGTGATGTGCTAGAGCATCCATTATGGCTCTTTGTTCTGCATGAATACAGCAGGTTTTATCTGTTACTTTGCGGTGATAGGAGTCTTTATCATAATTACATCGTCTTTGATTCTCTTGATTATGGGCTGGACTATTGATACCCTCCCCGATAATGACATTATTAGCGACGATAATAGAACCACATTTACTCCGCTCACAAGTTGCTGATTTTGCAAGCTCGGTAGTGTACTCCAAATATTTCTTTGCTTCCTGTTCTTCTTCTCCAGATAAATATCTCATATTTTCTTTATTTATTCTTTTATACTATCTAGATGAGCTTGAGCTAATTGTGTATAACTTTCTTTCTTCTCTGCTGTCATTTTGTTATATTGCACTCCAATAAATCCTAGTCGTCCTTCTTTTTGTAATTGCTCAAAATGCATCCCTACAAAATTCCAAAAAAGCGCATCAAAAGTATCGCACCATTCCCCCGCTTTGAAATCACTCATTTTCCGAATATAATTGGATGAGGCGATATAGGGTTTGGTAGTCAGTAATCCTCCATCGGCATATAATGTCATACTATATACATTGGGTACCATAACCCAATCATAGGCATCAATATACATTTCCATAAACCATTCATAGACTGCATTGGGATCTATATGGCATAAATTCATATAATTCCCCAGAACCATAAGTCGCGGAATATGATGAGTATAGGCATATTTCTTGAGCATTTCTATATGATAATTCACTGGTTCTATACCTGTTGTTGCGGTCCATAATGAGGCGGGCATAGAGGTATGGGCTTCAAAATAATTACGATTTCGAATATTGCTACCCTCTAGTATATAAAGAGCTCGGATATATTCTCTCCAGCCTATAATTTGGCGAATAAAACCTTCTCCTGATTCTATAGGTATATTATGCTGTATTATGAATTCTAAAGTCTCTTGGAGCACAAAGTCCGGAGTTAATAGTCCATTATTGAGAAGTGGTGATATAGTACTGTGAAAAACTGAGGCTGATTGCTGGGTAATAGCATCTTCATAGGGTCCAAAAAGAGCAAATCTCTGATTGAGAAAATCTCTCAGATGTTTTTTGGCTTGCTTATGATCAATGGGGCTCCAAAACATATCCGTATCACCAAAATTATTGGGGAAATATTGCTCTATATATTCTCTTGCTTCTTCTACATATGGAGAATTATTGGGAGTAAATGTCTCTGGTATATCTATGTCTTTTGGGAGCTTTTTTCTATTTTCGGTATCAAAGCTCCATCTCCCGCCTTGTGGTTTATTGTCTTCAATCAATATATTGAGGCGTTTTCTCTGCCATATATAAAAGTCATTCATATGGTATCGACGGGCTCCTATGCGTGATTGGAAAAATTCCGTAAATTCTGATATAGAGGTGAGGAACATAGGACTTTCGTGTACAGTATACTCTATTGATGCAGTATCGAGAGCTTTAGTAAGACGACGATTTAACCAATCATCCGTAACATCATAGAATTCTACGGTATCGATATGATTCTGCTGTAATAAAGAGACAATACTATCAGTAGTCTTAAGGGTATGATACTCGATATATTCAACAGCAATATTCTGCGTGATAAGATAATCCTTATAGCTTCTCATACTCGCTCTATGCAATATGAGCTTTTGTTTATGAAAAGCAAATTCACTAAAATACAAAGGCTCCTCAATGAGATACACCATATCACTATCTTTTAGATATTGTATATCTTCAAATAATTGATGAGGATATATGAGAAATGCTGTTTTCTTAGCTTTCAATTCCTTTTGGATTAGGTCCATATTTATTTGCTCCAGGAGTGCTATCTAGAATATTTAATATAAGCAACCAAATCGAACCTATTATAATCAAAAAGTTTAATAATATATACCAACCACTTTTATCGACATCATGTAATCTTCTAACTTGAATTGATAAATTAGGAATTAGTGACATGAGAAAATAAATTACAGATATTAAGCCAAATGGGATATTAAGAATTGATTCTAATATACTAATCAAGATAGAGACTGCAATAGTCACTAGATAAAACCACCAATATTCACTTCTGGTTGCTCGTCCACTAAAGTCAGCATATTTACGAAATGCTCCTATATAATAATCAATAGGTGATCTCTCAATAATTGGTTCTGCTGTTGCTTCACTAGTAGTAGTTTTCTTCTCTTGATAAAACTCAGATATCTCTTGGATTTTATCTGCATTAGGAGTAGATGTTACTGGGCTTTGTTCAGGATTTTGATTAGTATCTAATTTATCAGGCATAGTATTTATTATTATTTTATATCACCTATATATATCATATCACTTTTTTTATTTTTTACCAATATATATGTTATACTAAAACATATATATTGGTAAATTCTGTTATGGAAATATTAAAACAAGCTACTCTAATCTTCCTTATTAAAAAATCTGATCTAGGGATTCAGGAAATATGTCTTGCCATGAAAAAGCGTGGATTTGGTATTAATAAATGGAATGGGGTTGGGGGTAAGGTAGAGGCAGGAGAAACCATTGAGCAGTCTGCTATACGGGAAACCAAAGAGGAAATATCTGTTGTCATAAAAGATATCTCTAAAGTGGCAGAATTAACATTTTATTTTAGTGATAATCCTGACTGGAATCAAATTGTACATGTATATTTTACTGAAAATTGGGAGGGTGATCCTGTCGAAAGTGAAGAGATGAAGCCTCAATGGTATACTATTGATTCTATTCCTTATGAGAATATGTGGCCAGATGATATATTTTGGCTACCAGAAGTCATAAAGGGGCAAAAGCTCAAAGCAAGCTTTACCCTAGATTCTCATGATACAATTTTAGAGCAACATATAGATATTGTTGATGAACTCTAAATCACAGAATATATCATCGATAAAGAAGATATTAATCTTTATGTCTTGGGGGATGCCATTTATGTAATGGTTTATAATCTCCTCCAAATATTCCAATATCCATAGTTGCAGTTAATACTGCTCGCATACATTGATATTCTGCATTAAAATCATGAGTACCAGCTACCCATTGAGCAGTATTATCATTCGTAATATCTTCTGCATCTAATAAATCCATTATCTCTTCTGGGTGATACCATTGTACTTGCTCTACTTCTTCTTTTTGTGGAGTTAATTCTGAAATATTCCCGTCGAATACAGTAATAAAATCTCTTACCCAAGCACGAGATGATTTAATTTTACTCGTTCTCCATGGAATCAATTGAAATGGATTTATATGCAATCCAATTTCTTCTTCGAGTTCCTTTAAGGCACTGATTTTAAAAGATTCACCTTGGGTTACATGTCCACCAAAATGAGTAGACCAAGCTCCTGGATTACGCTCTTTCCCTAATGATCTCTGATGACAAAGTATTTGTCCTTGAGTGTTAAGTACAAATATATTGGTTGTACGACACCATAACCCTTTTTCATAGAGTTCTTTACGTGAAACATGATCCCCTGTAGGCTCACCTGTTTCAGAATTAATAACTTGTAGCATCTCTTGTTGTGACATATTAAAATAAATTATATCATATATTGACAATTGTTGCAAAGCTTTTTATGAGATGAGGAGATCGTAGACAAAAGAAATTATTATACATTACTATCCTACCGGCCGTAGCTTTGTACAAAAATTGTCCTCCTTTGCCTGCCTGCGGTAGGCAGGGAGGAGGTGGCCGTCAGGCCGGAGGTGGATAGAGTTTAAGTTTGTATTTTATCCACCCCCGCCTTTCAGGCACCCCCTCCAAAGGGGGACAAAAGTAATAATTCTCTTGTTACTACAATATATGCGACTATAAGGTCGCCCCTACGTAACTCATATAATGTCTACGATGTATCTCATCTTATTCATTCACTTCCAATTCATATGCTTTTGCTCTCGAATTTGACAAGTTTTTTGTACAAATCCTTCACGTCCTGACCCAATACGATAATTTTGATAATGTTGTGGATTTTTCTCTGAATATTGTTGATGATACTCTTCAGCCGGGTAGAATTCTGTTCTTGGTAATATATCTACTTGTATTGCTTCTGTATATATACCGGAATCATCTAATTCTTGTAATGTATCTTGCGCAATATTTTGCTCTAATTCATCTGAATAATATATTGCTGTTTTATAATTCTCTCCCCTATCTCCAAATTGTCCGCCATCATCAGTGGGGTCAATATGATCGAGGAAAAATTGTGTTAATAATCGAAAATTTGTCTTATTCTCATCATATATTACCTGCACAACTTCGCGATGTTCAGTATTATGACTACTGACATCTTCATAATTAGCAGTCTCAGCACTACCTCCCATATACCCTGATATGACATCCTCTACTCCCAGAGCCTGTCGTAAATCATGCTCTACGCACCAAAAACATCCCCCTGCAAATATTACTTCTTTCATAATTTTTTATTTATACTACTAAATTTCCATTTACTTTATTGGGCCTATTTTCGATATTATGAATAATATCAAGACAAGCGACTACGCCTATCATAATAGCGTTATCAGTGGATAAGATTTTATTAGGGACTAATAATTCTATTCCATTTTGCTCAGCATAATGTTCAAAAGCCTGTCTTAATTTTGTATTAGCAGTAACCCCACCCCCAATTACTACTTGATTGATATTATATTCATTGACAGCCCAATTCAATTTTGCGATTAATACATCTATTACTGCTTGCTCAAAACTGGCACAAATATTGGCAATATCTGTATCATTTTGTGGTGGATTATCTCGAATATAATATAATACTGCAGTTTTTAGCCCAGAAAATGACATATTTCCATTACCAGAACTCATCATTGGTCTTGGAAAAGCTATTGCATTTGCATCTCCACTTTGAGCTAACTTAGAAATTTTAGGACCTCCTGGATATCCTAAATTAAGCATTTTAGCTACTTTATCAAAAGCCTCTCCCGCAGCATCATCTTGAGTAATACCTACAATTTCATAATCATTATAAGATTTAACCAATACTAGCTCAGTATGCCCTCCTGATATAGTATAAGCGATAAATGGATAGCTCGATGGAATACTCCCCTCTAATGCCTCATTTAATAACCCAGAGAACATATGCCCATGCATATGATTAACAGGTATCAGAGGTACTCCCAATACTTCTGCCAATAAACTTGCCATATTTACTCCTACAAATAATGATGGCTCAAGCCCTGGACCTACGGTAACTGCAATAGCGTCAATATTTCTCCCATTTTGATGAATAAATTCCTGTAACATTCCAGGTAATTTTTTATTATGTAGCCGAGAAGCAAGTGCTGGCACCACTCCCCCATATTGACTATGCTCTTCTATTTGAGAATATACGATATGATCAAGTACTTTAAAACTCTGAGTCTCTTTATCAAGACTCAATAAAGCAAGTGCTGTTTCATCACAGGATGTTTCAATAGCAAGTATCTTCATATATATAGTGTGCCAGATTTAGACCTTTGAGTCAAATGCTTATACTTTGGCTAACAATTGAGCCCAAAATTGAGCTATTGCTTGATAACTATATTTTCTTTGAAATTGTGCTGAGGCATAATCTCGAATTTCTCGTTTTTTTGATTCATTTCTTTGTAAAACATCAATACAAGCGGTAAGTTGGCTAGTAGATGATTGATCATAATATAATGCTCCACGACCTAATAAGATTTGATATATTTCTTCTCTTGGAGCAATTACAATAGTCCCAGAAGCCAATGCATTCAATATATGATAGCTAATAATCTCATCAATAGGCCCACTCACTATCAGACAATCCAATAATTCATATATGATTGGCAATTCATTTTGAATTCCTTGTGGGAATACAAAACTCCCTTTTTGATCGTGTATATCATACCATTCACAATTATTATACTCGAGATAAGAAATCAACTCCCTACTCATAGAGCCTACATGGCCACATACAAATGCTTTCTGAATAACTTGATTTTCATACTGTATTAATCCAGTATTCTGCTTAATATCTAATACTAATTGCGTATCAAGATCAAGAAAATTTTGATAATTAATTCGTGGAAAAGGACTATAGGCTATTTTTTTTTGAAAATTGACTCGGGCAGTATATTCAGGATATATATTTATTGCATATCCTGCTATTGTTTTTTCTAATAAAGAATTATAAACTCGAACTCGCTGAATAGTAGGATTTTGTCTCAAATTCCAGGTAATAAATTGAGGGGTATTTCCTATTTCTATGCAAGTATCTATAGTATAATTTTGTATCAATTCACGCATTGATTGATAATCATTCAACTTAAATATAGAGCGAGATAATAAATGAACGGTATCGACATCTACAATTGAGCGAGCTATATCAGCCAAATCAGAATCCCACATTACAAATTGAATATTTGATCTTAGATACTGTTTAATATGTTGAAACAGTTCGAACCAATGAATTGCTTGCTCTCTTTCACAATCTATCAGTACGGCTATCTGGTGAACTTTTTGAATCATATACTTTATGGAAGATATTGTTGTTTAGCCTTGACATGCTCCTCAAAGGTTTTAGAGAATATCGTCTTGGGGGGATTATCTCTTGTTGTGAGGAAAAAGTAATAATCACTGGGAGTTGGGTTAATAACTGCTTTTATTGCCTCTACACTTGGATTAGTAATAGGTCCTGGTGGAAGTCCTCCAATTTGATACGTATTATAGGGAGAGTCAATTTTTAAATCATCCAAAGTAGATTGAGAGCGCCCTGATTGAGTAATAAAATTAACCGTTGCATCACTTTGTAATTTCATTCCATCTTTCAATCTATTCAAGAATATTCCTGATACAATTTGCCTATCCTTTGGAATAGCAACCTCTTTTTCTACAATAGAAGCTAGTATTAATACTTGATAACTTGATAAGGTATCTGTAGCCTTGAGACTAGGTAAAGCTTTTTTTTGAAAATTATTGACCATTTTGATAATCACATCTTCAGCACTCGCATCATCAAAAAATCGATAGGTATCAGGATACAAATATCCTTGTAATGATTTATTTTCTATAAAGTCATATTTAGTTGTATCAAATTTCTCAGTTGCTTTTACAAAATCCGCTCTATTAAAACTAAGACCTGATTCAAGAATATCCCCTATTTCATAAATATCTGAACCCTCTGGAATAGTTATAGTGACTTCGGGTCTTGTCAATAAACCTCGAGCTATCATTTTGATAACCTGATCTGTATTCATTGTTTTGGGAATAGTATAAGTTGCTGATTTTGGACTTAATCTCCTAAATGCAATATAAAAATTCAACCCATCTGTTCTAGAAATAATATTGTTTTTTTGTAAATTAACAATAATAGTATCCCAGGATTCATTTTCCTTTACCTGAAAGGTCACTGAATCCTCTATGGTAACAGGAGCACCCAAAGTATTGACTACATTTACAATATAAACAGCTCCTGCAATACCTATAATAAATATTATTAATAATACCCAATATATGATTTTCTTAATCATATGTTTATACTTTATCTTCTAGATCAGCTGACTTCAATAAAGCATTGATTTGCTTTACATCTTGAACTTTATCAATATGAGATACTAATAAAGCATCTTTAGTCTCTACTATAACTATATCACGAATTCCAATTGTGGCAATAATTTTATCCTTATTATGAGAATGTACCAATATATGTTCTGAATCAATATCAAAGTGTTTAGAGCTTCCTTTATGAGTTACCGTAATATCATCTACTTGCAACATATCTTTAAGCGATGACCAAGAACCAATATCACTCCAGCCAATATCAGCAGGGATTACTGCAATATGATTAGCTTTTTCCATAATTCCATAGTCAAAACTAATCGCATCTGTTTGATGATATAACTCCTCTATATTTGCTTCTTTATGTAATTCTATATCGACTAAAATTTTTGCAGTATCTGGTAAATATTCTTGATACATTGACGCTAATGTCTGTTTTTGTACCACAAACATACCTGAATTCCAAACATAATGCCCATCAGCAAGATATTCTGTTGCTGTTTTGAAATCTGGTTTTTCTACAAAGGCATCAACCGCATATACTGATATATCCTGATTTTCCACCAAAGCGTCTTGCCCATATCGGATATATCCATATCCTGTCTCTGGAGCAGTTGGGGTTATACCTAGAGTAATAATATATTCTGGGGATTGTTGCAAAAATTCATCTGCAATTTGTAATATATTACATAATTCTTGAGGCTTATGAATATAATGATCCGCCGCTAAAAAAGCAATGGCTTCATCAGGCCTTGCCTCAACCGATATGTTCGCCAGCCCAATTGCAGGCGCTGTATCTCTTTTTTCTGGCTCTAAAATAATATGATGTATTGGTAACTCTGGTAATTCGTGTAATACTTCCTCTCTATATTGATGATTTGTTGCAATATAAATATCCTCTAAACTGAAATGACTTAATAGTCGCTTTACTGTCATTTGCAACATTGTCTCATCACCGAATAATGGTTGAAATTGTTTGGGCTTAGAAATTCTACTAAGAGGCCATAATCGTGTTCCTGTACCACCAGCCATAATAATAATTTTCATATCTATACCGTTTATTTGCCTCTTCTTTGTCCTCTTGTTTTATACTCTGCAATAGCTGCATCAAATTCAGCCATTCCAAAATCTGGATAATTCATATCTGTAAAATAATATTGTGAATTAGCGGTATCCCACATCATAAATCCTACACTATTATGAGGCTCGCCTCCTGTACGAATTAATAAATCTACCGGTGGTAAATCCTTCGTATATAATGATTGCTTAATAAGTTCTGGGGTGACTATTAAGTCTGGGTTTTGTAATTTTTGTTCACTAATAGATTGAATTGCTCTTAACATTTCTTCATCTCCATTATATCCAAGGAGAAAATTAAGGGTGTAATTAGAGTATCCTTGCGTTGTATCAATAACTTTTTGAATAATTGTTTGTAGTGATTCTGGGAATAGTTCTTGCCAGCGACCCAACATATTTACTTTTACCCCTTGTTTATGAATTTCTTTATAGGTAAGTAAATAGTTAAAATATTTTTGAAAGCCCCCATATAAATGCTTAACCTCCTCTTCTTCTCTTTTTACCAAATTATCTAATGAAGTTCCCCAAAAAGTAAGATTTTTTACTCTCCCAATAAAAGCTTTTTCTATAATTTCTCGCCCTCTTTCAAAACCCTCTAAATGCCCCTGTTCTTCAGTTTTCCCATTAGCCCGAGCCCAACGACGATTCCCATCAGGAATAATTGCAATATGATCTATCATAGTATCAGAATTTTATTCATATATTAAAATATATTATAGCATATTTTGAGTAATTTTCCAGACATCTCCAGCTCCCATAGTTACAATAATAGTTTCTGGACCTTGTATTTGCTTTAAATCATATATAAGGACTGATTCAGTCTCATATATGGTAATATTTTTATTATGAATAAATGGTAATATATCAGTACTAGTAATTATACCCTTTTGTTCTCGGGCTGATGCATATATTGGAAGAAGATAAATATAATCAGCTTCAGATAAAGCCTCACCAAATTCTTGCAATAAGGCTTGTGTGCGACTAAAAGTATGGGGCTGAAATACACAATGAATACTATGATGAGGATATTTTTCTCTCAAAGCCTGTAATCCCGCCTTAATCTCAGTTGGATGATGCGCATAATCATCAATAATAATAACTCCATCTTGTGTCATCCCTTTATATTGAAGTCGTCTTTGCGTTCCATGAAAATTAGCTAATGATTGTATACTCTCATTAATATCAAATCCTCTTGAATATAATAAGGCAATACAAGACAAAGCATTCAGGCGATTATGCTCTCCTGCAATAGATAATGTCAATTGATTATATTTTATTTTCTCAATAATAACATTATTATTTTCATCTAAAGTAATATCATTATCTCTATTAAACCCAAATTTGATAATTTTCCTATTTTTATCTTTAATATTAGGGAGAATATATTGAGCTATATTTTTATCGTCTCCATTGATAATTAAAGGCTTATTTGAGGGCAAATTATCAATTACATTAACAAAAGCCTGATAATAGATATTTGGGGTTTCAAAAAAATCGGGATGATCATAATCGACATTAAGTATAATTAATCCTCCAATATCAAGATCCAAAAAATGATTCTGATATTCATCCGCCTCTACCACCAAATATTTTGAATTTTCATCTCCTATACGAGCATTCCCCCCAAATTGAGGGACTACACTCCCAATAACTCCGAAAGGATTTTGATTTAATTCTTGTAAAACAAAAGTTAATAAAGCTGAGGTTGTTGTTTTTCCATGAGAGCCTGCTACTGCAATAGTATAATCAAATTGTTTACTAATATTTCCTAAAGCCTGACTATAGGTATAAAGAGGAATATTACGAGATAATAATTCAATTACTTCAGGATTAGTTGGCTCTTTCCCTTCAAGATAATAAGCTCCTGAGACAACCGCATATTCAATTTCAGCTGGTATATTGTCAATATGAAAGGGAGATTTAACTGGGATATGGGCTCTATCTAATACCTCATCTGTCATAAAAACCTCAGCCACATCACTACCCATTACCTGTATTCCTTTTGCTTGCAAAACCTGAGCCAAAGCTGTCATGCCAACTCCTTTAATTCCGACCAAATATACCATATACTTATTGATTTAATGAGAATAATTGTTCAGCAATATGAGCAGCAGCATCTGGAGTTGCAAATTGGACAGTCTGAGTAGACATAGATTCCAAAATATTAGGCTGCCTTAACAATTCATCTATTTTTCCGAGTACAATATGAGGAGTAAAATTAGGTTCTTCTAATACAATACTTGCTCCAATCTTTGCCATTTCATAGGCATTAGAACGCTGTTGCCCAGCGTCAACCGTAATAGGCACCAAAATACTCGGTTTATGAGTGAGACAAATATCTGCAATACTTGAAGCCCCAGCTCGAGATATCACAATATCAGCAGCTGCATAGGCATGCTTCATATCATTATCAAGAAACCCTGCATAATGATATAATCTTTCTTGACTTGGAGGAAGTGATTTTTTAATTTTAGAGGCTGCAAGTACATTATTATTACCTACAATATGAATAATTTCTACACTATTGGTTAAACTGGGTAAAATACTCCAAATCACTTCATTAATAATTCTAGCACCCTGACTTCCACCTACTACTAATAATACGGGCTTTTCAAAAGTTAATTCAAAAACTCTCCCCGCATCTTCACGACTACCCTCTCTAATATCTGGATGAGTCATATTCCCCACAATACTAGTTTTCTTTTCTCCAAAAACAGAAGCCACATTGGGAAATCCGACTGCCACCACACTTGCAAAATGTCCTAAAAATTTATTAGCGAGCCCCGGCACAGAGTCTGACTCATGAATTAATGTGGGCACTTGATATATCCATGATATTAATACTCCTGGAACACTCGCATAACCACCTTTTCCAAAGGTAATATCTGGCATAAATTTCCAAATATACCATTGAGCTTTGAATAGTCCTGCAATTGCTCGAAATATATCCAAAAAATTATCAAAAGAAAAATAGCGTCTAATTTTCCCTGCATATACTGCTTTATAAGGGATATTATGGGCTTCAAGTAATGATTTTCCCACCTCATCAAGATGCCCAACTAATAAAAATTCTATAGGAATTTGCTTTTCTTGAGCTAATCGTTCTAATTCCTGTTTAACTGCAATAATAGGTAAAATATGCCCTCCAGTTCCCCCACTCGCGAATAATACTCTCATATATGTTTTGTCTATATAGTATTATTGTATACAAGATTATAGCTTTGGTCAAATAATATCATTATCTTGTAATTCTTTTTCTGTAATAATAGTAATGCCTAATTTTTTTGCTTTTGAGAGTTTACTCCCAGCATCGAGCCCCACTATTAATATATCAGTTTTTAAACTTATCTGAGAAGCTACAATACCTCCCTGTTCTTCAATAATTGACTGTAATTCTTTTCGCGAAATGGTAGCAAATGTTCCGGTAATACAAATGGTTTTATCATTCCATTTCCCCTTTCTTACTGTCTCATATTCAATATTGATACCCGATTTAATAAGACGAGATATGATATCGATATTATGAGTGTTATGAAAAAACTCAATAATAGATTGCGATACTTTATCCCCAATATCTGGAATATTTTGTAATTCTTCAATTGTAGTTATCAGTAAATCATCTAATGATTTGAAAGTACGAGATAATTGTAGCGCTGTTTGACTGCCAACCATTGGAATACCAAGAGCTTGAATAAATCGCCTAAAAGAAATATGCTTAGCATTCTGAATACTGGTAAACAAATTATGGGCAGACTTTTCACCAAAACCAGCAGTGACACGAATATCATCTAAAGTTAATGTAAATATATCATTAATATGTTGTAATAATCCTGCTTCTTGCAAGCGAATTAATAATTTTTCACTAAGTCCCACAATATGAAACCCCTCTGCTGATACTGCATAAGACAAATATCCAATATTACGCGCAGGACATTTGGTATTTGGACAATATCTATTGACTTGATTCTCTTGTTGTATAAGTGGGGTATTACATTCGGGGCAATTTTCTGGATATTGATATTCAGTCTCCACCCCTATTCTTAGCTCTGGTAATACTTGTACAATCTCAGGTATTACATCTCCTGCTCGCCTAATAATAACCGTATCTCCAATTTTCAAATTTAATCTTGCAATTTCATCTTGATTATGAAGAGTGGCTCTGGTCACAATCACCCCATATACATTAACAGGCTTCATAATTGCAACAGGAGTTACCTTCCCCGATCTTCCAACTTGAGAAATAATATCAACTACTTGAGTTGTTACCTCCTCAGCAGGAAATTTGTAGGCAATCATAAATCGAGGTCCTTTACCCGTAAATCCTAATTGATCTTGTATATTCTTATCATTGACTTTGACCACCATTCCATCATAAGCAAAATCAATCTCCTCTCTGAGAGAATATACATATTTATAATGGGCTTGCACCTCTTGTATATTGGATACTAATATATTTTCTTTAACCACAGGGAAGCCTAAAGTTTCCAAAATCCAATATTCCTCTTGTTGTGTTTGTTGTCCTAAATCAGTAATAAGCCCCCAAGCAAAAAAACTAAGCCCCCTACTCGCCGCAATACTACTATCTAATTGCCTGATTGACCCTGCAGCTAAATTTCGAGTATTAGCATATTCAGACTGACCATTTGTTTTTAATTCTCTATTCAATTTCTGTAATTGAGAATCCCTCATATAGACTTCTCCCCTTACCTCACAACTGCCCTGCCATTTTGATTGAAATCTCTCTGCCAAATCTGCATTATGAGATTTTAATTGCTGTATATTATCTTCTGTAATTGATAGGTAAAGAGGAATATCTTGAATAGTACGAATATTATGACTAATATTCTCTCCTTCTCTTCCATTGCCTCTTGTAAGACCCTGTACAAATTCTAAATTTTTATAAGTAAGGCTTACTGCCAGTCCATCTAATTTTAATTCTACAAAATATTGCCAATTATCATTATTAGATACAATACCCTTATTTCTGTGCTCCCATTGATATAATTCCTCTTCATCAAAGACATCATTGAGGGATATCATCGGGACTTTATGTGCAATTTTCTCAAATTGACGTAATACCCCCCCCCCCACTTTTTGCGTTGGAGAATCTGGAGTAATAAGTTCTGGATATTCTGTCTCTAATGTTGATAATTCATGCATCAAACTATCCAATACCCCTCCCGAAACAGTCGATTTATCATTAATATGATAGTTAGACCGATGTTTTTTTATCTCCTGCTTTAATTTTTGAATTCTATCAATAATATTTTTATTATAACTCATAGTTTGGTATATATTATCTAATGTAAACCTCAACTCTTGCTTTTCTATTAATACCCGTGGAGTCGTTACAACAATGCACCACATCTCCTGCTGAATAATTTGTACCATTAACTCCCCATACCCCCCCCATACCAATGCCTCCAGAAACATCGTTTGAACCAATATATGGAGTAGAAGTACTTGGTTGTAATGAGTACAAACCTTCTCCATTTTCATTCCATCCAAACCCCCATCTAACTTTTCCATGCGATACGCCACCATAAGGATAACTCACATAATTAAACCCATAAAATTGAATATCTGGTTGACTACTAAATATACCATTTTTCCAACCACTGAAAGTTTTTGCATCCATTATAAACTTACCCCCTCCAAAAGATGTCATAGGATATGTTTTACTAAAAAAATTTATTGGTGCTATTTTATTAGCATTCCCTGCTCCATTAAAATTTTCTGCTAACCATGTCCAGCCCAATTGAGAAGCATTTATAGAGCCTCCGTTTTGTATATCAGGCCAGATAGCCATAATGTCTTGTGCTTCAAAATAATTCATAGTGTTAAACTTAGCATCTGAGTCATTTCTAGTAGTATCATTTGGATTTAAAACTGTAGCAGTAGTCCAATGATTAGAATCGTATCCAAAGGTAGTACCCTGCGTTGCTTTCATCATCATCATCCAACCACCACCAGCATAAATAGGGTCTAGAATACAGTAAACTTTTGTTGGCCCTACTACGGGTAAATCAATCCAGTATGCTCCATTACTAGTAAATCCTTTTTCTACTAAATACTTAGCACTTGGAGCCGCTTTAGCTACCGAAGATCCATCCTTTACTTGAACAGAAGAGACTTGAAACGCTTGTTCCAAGGTTCGCTCTATAATAGTATTACCCCTAACCACTCTTCCTTTAGCAATAATAAGAGGTAATATTGGAGGAGTTACTAGAATATTACCTGCTTGAAACTCAACCCTATATTGAATAGATGATACACCTACACTAGATAATTCAATCCACTCCTTTCCAGAACTATCTGTTTCTATTGTTTCCCCAATAGTACTACTATTAGGCCAAGTACTATTTAATGGGATAGCAATATCAACATCACCCTTTTGTACCCATTGATATTGCCAGGCATCAAGCCCTGTATTAGCAGCTTGTAATGCCTGTTGGGAATACATATTTTCTCGAGATATACGAGATTCAACGGTAACTTTTTGAGACAATGCCAATAATAATATAAGCATTGTAGCTGATACCATAATAGTAACAAATAGAGTAATATCTCCTTTATACTGTTGTGGGCTATTCTTCATATTACTATTAATTATTTAAGAGTTTATACAACCAGATTATTTATTAAGGGAGATCTCTAATAGGACCAGTACCTGTTGGCCAGACACAGTTAACATTTATATGGTAGTTACCATTATAATCACCATAATTATTACAAGTCTCAGTCCCCCCAGGTTGAAATCCTTGTATACTAGAGCCTGGTCCAGCAGGTACTCCCCATACAGTTGAACAAATAGAACTTATAACTCCAGGGTCAGTACAGGCACCCTCAAAACCAGTTGGACCTCCCGCACAAGTATCCGCATATCCTGAGTAAGCTGTATAAGCTTGAGTTAATTCACATTTCCATATACCACTTCTCTTAACTGCGCTATAAGCAATGCCTCCACTCTGTGTTGCACCATTACACGATGTCCGGCTTCTAAGATTGTAAAGTGTATTACATCTAATCTGTGCTTCTGGTTGAGTTAATATTGGTGTTGGAGTTGGAGTTGGTGTTGGTGTTGGAGTTGGTGTTGGAGTTGGTGTTGGAGTTGGTGTTGGAGTTGGTGTTGGAGTTGGTGTTGGAGTTGGTGTTGGTGGAGTTAAAGAATTATTTCGTGGCATTGTAGTTGATTGCATTGTAACTGTATCTTTACCATCTACAGATTTGGCTGTAATAACTACAGTCACTATAGTTCCTGGGCTATTATTATTTACTGAACTACCATCCCCAGCCTTAATAAAAAATCTAATATCCTCAACGGTAAATACACTAGAATCAGTATAGGCATTACCTGACTTATTGATAATATTGCCAGCTTTTGTATATACTACATTTGCACCACTTTGATCTTTAAATGATAATGCACCTGATGCATTAATACTAAGATTCGATGAGGTTCTCAATTCTTTGTCCATCACATTCAAAACAAATTGCACATTATCTCTTACATTATCACTTTGTTGAGAATCTCTTTGATATTTGATAATATTAGTAATAGGTTGGGCTACTACCAATACAATAATAGATAATATACCGATTACCACTGTTAATTCTGTTAGAGTAAATCCTTTTCTCATATATTTAATCCGCAATCTATTTTTTATTAATATCAAATAATTCCATATCTGCTGAATATATTTTGGTCTTATTTAAATTCAAGTTTCTTACTATAACGGTACTTTTAACTTTTATTCTATCTAGATTAACTGTATCCGATTGTACGGTAATATAGCGATAAAATATAGTACCAGCAGTACCCAAAATATAACCATTATTGCCATCTTGTATTAAAGAACAGGTATTATTCCAGGTAGTTGTACTACAAGTTGAAGTTAAGCTCAAACCATTTTGAATATTCGTTTTATAATCAACTACATATTTACCATCAGCCAATCCAGCATTCCATACTGCCCCTGGGGTAGTGTCATTAAGATTACTTTGATATATGGCTCTTACTATCTCTAATCCCTCGGACATCAATAAATTAGCAGTATTATCATATTGCTTATCAAACTTAGCTTTAATAATACCTACCTGTAAATTTAAAAGTGGAATAAAGGTAATTAATAATATTGATATTGCAACCAATGCACCTACTAATGTGGCTCCTTTTTTCATATTAGTTTACTTTTATTAACCCTGAGTTTGTCACGGTGATTGTCTTTGCTACAACCCCTGATAATTCTAATTGTAATGATTTTTCGCCAACTGTATTAGTTGCAAAAGGAAGTCTAAATTCAAATGCTCCTGTTGCTGTTCCAAAACTTGCAGCACTTAATACAATTTCCTCTCCATAATCTTCAGTATCATTGCAAGCCCCTCCAACTCCATCAACTACATAATAAGATTGTAGTTTTTTCTGAGCATTAAAACGTACTCCCATAGCACAAAGTTTATCATTAACTCCCATTCCCAAATCACCGGTAGAGGGTGATAAAGCTCTATTCTGAGCTTGTCTGATAGCAGAGGTTACAGTTATTACATCTGCTTTTAATTTTGCACTACGCTGAGTAGTGATATAGGATTGTACTCCAATAGTAGATAATATAGTAATAATAGAAATAGATACGAGTAGCTCTGCTAATGTGAATCCTTTTTGCATTTTTATATATTAAGTATAATCCAATAATACCATATATTAATAGGTGGGACAAGCTGAATTTGAATTAAGGTATATACTATTACAAATGAAAGTATAATACTTGGTCCAAAAGCAATTTTTTGCTTGAGAGAAGAATTCCGATTCATAAGCATTACCCATATTCCCCATATCATTCCTATCACAAATGAGCCAAAGAAAAATGGAACAAACCACATCAAAGGGATAAATAATCCGAGTCCCGCAAATAATTCCACATCCCCCCAACCTATACCCTGTTTTTTGGTAATAATATATAAGAATAATACAATACCAGCACTAGTAATAGCGGTTATGAGTGAATCGGGTATAATTGGTCTTGTTTGATAATACTCTAGACAGAAATATATTAGTCCCAATATTTGTATAGCACGTAGCTGAATTATGGAAATCAATTGATACCGTAAATCATATACAAAGACAATAATAAGTTGAGTTATAAGAATAAATATAATAAGCCCTCGTATATACTGTATTGGAGTAAATGTATACAGAGATACTAAATCTGGAATATACAAATAAGCAAATCCTGTAAAAAGAACGGCTGTTAATAATTCTACAAGAGGGTATTGCAGAGATAATTTCACTTGACATTCTCTACATCTACCCTTTTGTATAATATAAGACAATAGTGGTATAAGCTCATACCATTCAAGAGTATGATGACAAGACATACATTCTGATCTACCATTCCAAAATTTTTTCTCGCTGGTCATCCTGAATAATACCACATTCAAAAAACTCCCTATACCTAAACCTAAAATAAATATTATTCCTAATATATAATATATTGCATCCATATTATTTTATTTGTCTGTATACACAATATATTCCAATTATTTTGATAGATAAAAGATTAAATAATCTCTTATCTATACAAAGTAATTTGAATTATGGACAAGCAACGGCAGTTGCTGCTGGCGCAGACGTAAGATTCTTTGAGACTCCCGCACTATCAACACAATAAAATCCTCCTGAAGGAAGAGCTGACCATGACACAAAAGTTGTTCCCAAAGCACTACTTTCACTCAAACTACCCCCATTATTAGAGATTGTAGTTCTAATTGGTGAACTAGATGGTGTGGCAACATAACCAGTACCAGGATTATTTAACTCTTTATCTGATCTAATTTGTGCTAAAGCTGATATAATTGCAGTATCTCTCGCCTTAGTACGAGCACTTGACACATTCACCAATACTACTGCAGCTAAAATACCAATAATAGCAATAACTACAAGTAATTCGATAAGTGTAAATCCTTTTCTTAATTGTTTCATTTATTTACACCCCCCTTCCGCATATATATTCTTATTTATATTTTAATTCTAAGTATATTTTATAATGTTCCTGCTATATTGTAAATAGGTAACATTATGGATACCACAAATATAGCGACTCCTATCCCTAATACTACTATCATTACAGGCTCTATTAATACCGTTAAATTATCCACAATAACATCTACTTCTTTTGTATAAAAAGTAGACAAAGTTTTAAGTACTGATTGTGTTTTACCTGTTTTTTCTCCTACCTTCATAATTTGTGTTGCAATCAGAGGAAATTCTGGGTGTCGGGCAAATGCTTTTGTCATCTCTGATCCCGCTTTTATTTCATTGACAGCCTCCTTAATAATTCCTGTAAAAACAAAATTATCAACTATATCTGAGCTAATTTCAAGACATCTAATAATGGGAATTCCTCCCGCTATTAGAGTTGACATATTAGTGGAAAACTGAGTAATATATATTTTGGTAAATAAAGATCCAAATATTGGTAATCTTAATTTCCATTTATCACTCCAGCGTTTACCAGCTATTGTACGCAAATAATACCAAAACACCCCTGCAATAGCTATTATTCCTCCTAATATAAGTAAAATATATTGTTGTATAATATCTGAAATCCAAATAATTATCTGAGTTGTAATAGGTAATTTAACATCAGATCCAAGGCTATCCAATACAGTAACTAATTGCGGCAAAACATAATAAGAAATACCAAGTCCAATTATTACAAATATTGATAATACAACAGTCGGATAAAGCAAGGCCCCTCTTACCTTATTATTAAGATCATATTGACTCTCCAGATAAGTAGCCAAATAAGCAAGTGATCCTTGTAACCCGCCAGAAACTTCTCCAGAATTAACCATAGCAACATATAATGATTTAAATACCTTAGGATGCTTAGCTATTGCTTCAGAGAATAAACCCCCGTCTTGGACATCCGCTATTATTTGATCTAATACAAGAGCAAAATACTTATTTTTTTTATTTTGTTCTCTTAGGTCAGCAAGTGCATCAACAAGAGGAATCTGTACTTCAAGAAAAGTAGCTAATACTCGAGAAAATAAAACTAATTCCCGATCTGAAACTTTATTGAACAATGCTAAATCTTGCTTAAAAACAGATTGTTGATTTGTATTTTTAAGAGAAATAATAATAAGACCTTTTGACTGTAAATCTGTTATAGCAATATCTTCATTGAGTGCTGTTATAAAGCCCTGTACTGTACGTCCATTTTGTGATTTTGCTAAATAACTAAATTTTACCATATATATAGTCTCTTATTTTTATGATGTTGCTCTTTTTAACATATTACTAAGATTCATTGGGTCTGGAGAGTATAGTAATGCCGTCTCAAAAGAAACGACTCCTGTTCGAATAAGATCAAACAATGATACATTCATAGACACCATACCTTCTTTACGATGAGTCTCTATCACAGTATCTAATTGATAAATTCGATTTTCCCGAATAAGACTTTTTACTGCATTATTAGCTAATAAAATTTCAAGTGCAGGAGTAAGATCTCCGTTAACAGTAGGAATAAGTCTCTGGGAAATGACGGCCTGAAGGGAAGTTGCTAATTGTGATCTTACCTGTCCTTGCTGATGAGTAGGGAACGTATCTATAATACGATCGATAGATTGAGCAGCACTATTAGTATGTAATGTAGAAAACACTAGATGACCTGTCTCAGCAGCTGTAACTGCAACTTGCACGGTATTAAGATCTCTCATTTCTCCAACGAGAATTACGTCTATATCCTGGCGAAATGATGATTCAAGAGCATTAGTAAAACTGCCTGTATCGTATCCAACTTCTCTTTGGGTAATAATGCTTTTATCAGAACTGTAAATAAACTCAATAGGATCCTCAATGGTAACAATTTTGACATCACGGGTATGATTTATATCATTAATAATCGAGGCCAATGTAGTAGATTTACCAGATCCAGTTGGTCCCGTAACAAGTATAAGACCCTGCATTAGTTGAGAAAATTGACGTACTACGGATGGCAATCCCAATTGATCAAATGTTAAAATTTCTGATGGTAAATATCGCATAACAAGATTTGGATTCCCCTGAGCAATAAAAGCATTTACACGAAATCGAGCATTACCCTCTACGAATGTATAAGCAAAATCTTGTTCTTTTCCACCATATAAAGCTAATATTTGATCTTCTCGTAAAATAATCTTTAAAAACTCATCGAGAGCTTCTTTTGTTAGGATAGGTTGATCTTCAAGTACAAGCAATCTATTTTTAACTCTTAATACAGGCTTATTACCTGTAATAAGATGTATATCGGATCCTTTTGCACTCATTATTTGTGTTATGATTGATTGTAAATCGATGATCATATGTATGTTATTTTAAGATGTTGGTAAGTACTTTTTTACTGTACGCATTACCTCTGTAGGAGTATAATTTGATTTTACAATATAATCAACCGCTCCTAATTCAAAAGCTTGATTTATATCCGCCTGAGAAGATAAATTACTCAAAACTACAACAGGAATATCCTTAAGCTGGGGTTTCTTTTTTATCCACTGCAATATATCAAACCCTCCAACGTCTGGGAGTATAAGATCTAGAAGAATCAAACTAACTTGACTGTTGCTTTGAGTAAGAATATCTTTTACTTCTGATTGATTAGAGGCAGTCAAAACACTAAATCCTAATTCATCAATTTTTGTAGCATACATCTGTGTGATAAAGCTGTCATCTTCAATTAATAATATGTAATTCTTCATATGTATATATTTTTATTTACTCTTATTCTGTATTGATAATATCATATGTTTATTATTTTGCCTATACCTCTATAGTTGTTAATAATTCAGGCAAAGAAAGATGACCCTGTAATACTTTTAATATTCCATCTTGTTTTAAGGTAACATAATTATGAGCTCTTAGATATTCAGAAACATCTTTTTCATTGAAGTTTTTTTCTACAATTGCCTGTAATTCTTCTGTCATTACTACTACTTCAAAAATACACATTCTTCCTTTAAACCCATTACTACATTTAGCACATCCAACGGGAATATATAATGAATCATAGTTACCCGTATATATTTCTCGTATATAATCTTGACTCAATGAGCTAATAGCCTCTTGAACATATTCTTTTTCTTTTCCCTCCAAAGGGACTTCCTTTTTACAGTCTGGACATAGTTTTCTTACCAATCGCTGAGCAATAACTATTTGAAGGGCTGCAGAAAGTAAAAATGGCTCCACCCCCATATCAATAAGTCGAGGCAAAGCACCGGGAGCATCATTAGTATGCAATGTTGAAAAAACAATATGCCCAGTCAAGGCTGACTGTACCGCAAGTCCCGCAGTCTCACCATCTCGAATCTCACCAACCATAATAATATCAGGATCTTGTCGTAAAATTGATCTAAGACCTGATGCAAAGGTATAGTTGATTTCTGGTTTTACTTGAGATTGATTAACACCAGACAAATAATACTCTATTGGATCTTCTAAGGTTACAATATTAATATCTTCAGTATTAACTTGAGATAAAAGAGTATAAACTGTGGTCGATTTTCCTGATCCTGTTGGACCTGTTAACAAAATCATACCAAATGGCTTTTTGATTCCTTCTTGAATCAAATTGACTCGAGGCCCAACAAATCCTAATTGCTCTAAAGATCTAATGCCATCTGAAGTGTCTAAAATTCTCAACACCACCTTTTCTCCATATTGAGTAGGGAATGTAGATACACGAAAATCTACTTTTTTATCCTTATCTAAAATAGAAAATCTTCCATCTTGTGGCTTTCTCTGTTCATCAATTTTAAGATTTGATAAAATCTTAATACGAGCAACAACAGGAGAATAAGTATCCTTAGGTAAAATCAAACTCGTATGTAATACCCCATCTACGCGAAATCTTACTCGTACTGATTCATCAGTACCTTCAATATGTATATCTGAAGCACCGCCTTCTACAGCATTTTTAATAATAACTGATACAATTTTAATAATAGGTGCAGTTTCTAAGTTTTCTGTTGTAATTCCAGTAACATCTGGTAATATTTGATCTTTTTCATTCTTTTGATGAAACTCTTCAAGATTTTCTGTAACTGCATTAGTTAAATTTGATGTTTTTTTGAGAGCTTGCTTAATATCTGATTCTATTGCTACAAACAATTCAAAAGATAGCTTCTTCTCTTGAAAAATAAATTTTAATGCTTGTAAAGCTGTATAATTTTGAGGATCAGCTATAGCAATAGAAATTACACTATTTTCTTGGGCAAAAGGGATTAATGTATACCGTTGCATAATATGAGTCGGGAAAATATTATATAATTCTGTTGGTATGATAATATTTTCTAAGTCTACAAATTCTAATCCCAAAATTTGAGCATTTACCCTTGCTAACTCTTTTTTCGTAAAATTCTGCTCAAGAAAAACCTTCAGTTCTTCTTCTGTCAAAGAATTAAAAGAAGGAATTGATTTCAACTTATCAGGAAAATCATTTTTTAGTGATTCAAATGTTTTTTTTAAATCTAATTGCATATTATAATTTAAAATAACTACTAATGGTATCAAAATTAGGTGTAACCATATCCGAATCCCCAGTAGATATATGATTTAATATGATGGATAATACCCCATATCCAAAGTAAACCATAGCCATAATAGCACATAAAACTATAATTAATTTTTGATGTTTTCCAATCAGCTGAGAGATATTTTTCATATTTATTTATAATAGGTTATTGCATTTATAGTTCCTTCTACACCATCCAAACCTTTATCAAAAGATAAATTAACCGTATCAATTACTATATATCGTTTTGATTGTGTTAATTTTTGCAAAAAGGTATATACTTCTCTTTTACCTCCTGTTATTTTTAATATTATTTTTACTGATTTAAAGGTATTAATAGAAACCTTATTAGCATCTAAATCATTAGTGTTTTTTACTTTTGTCATCTTCTCATTCATAGGAACAGGAATAGAAGGCATTTCAATACCCACCTCTTTTGTAACTTTCTCATCCGTAGAAATAGAAGATATTTCAATATTAGCCTCTCTTGCAAATTGAGTTAACTCACTAGTAATCACCCCCTTATCTAATGTTTCTGGAGCAAATTCATTAATTCTTTTTACCAATTCTGCAGGGGATTTTTGATTAGCAAATGATTGCGTGATTTTTACTTTTCTTTGCAACTCCTTTAATTCAGATAATTTGTTAGTTAGAGAGTCGGAATAAAAATTGGTTATCGTCCAAATTAAAGTGATAAATATTATACAAAATAGCATGGGTAAAAGATTTTTTTTATTCATATCATCTATTTTAACTTAATCGATATATTAAGATTCACGCCTCCCCCTTCAGAGCTTTTCGTAAGATCAGGATAAGAGACATCAATAATTCCTTTAACTTTTTTTATTTTAGCTATTTGTGAATTAGCAACTTCAAAAGAAGATGCTTCTGCTGAAAAAACAATACTCTTTTTTTGTTTATTATATGTCCAGGAATTTGTTTTGAAATCTGCATCATATGTTGCCTCAATTTCTTGGATAATTTCTGTTATATCATATGTCTGAGAAATTATAGTATTTACATTATATACTGTTTGTTCTAAATCATCTTTGGGATAATATATACTATTTTTTGCATTTAAATCTGATAAAATCTGAGTATATTTATTTGTAGGATTTATTACATAAAACCAATAAATACCACTTAATACTCCTATATATATGATTAATGCCGATACAAACCCAATAATATATCCTCGATAAGGATGTTTTTCTATTACAGTTACATATCCCTCTAAACCTTTTTGTGTATTAGGAATAAAACTAATATTTTCCATATTATTCGACATAATCTTTAAGAGAAATTCCAATTGACAAAACCAAATCATGCCAAATTCTATGAAGAACATTTTCATCTTCAACCCCCTTAATACTAAGATTAGAATATGGCTTCGCAACTGTAATATTAACTTTTTGACCTAATCCTAATTGATTATTAATAACCAAATCAACAAATTCTCGAATTCCTTCTGTTTTAGAAAATCCTCCTAATAATACAATATCTTGTATTTTTTCTTCATTATTATCTTGAAATTGCCTAATAATACGCAACACCTCATTTTCAAAAAAACTTTTAATAGCTGATTGTATCAAAGCTGAAACTTCTGAATTAGCACCCGTTATTCCATTTTCTTTTTTAAGTTTTTCAGCTTCTATACTTGATGTTTTTTGCAAACCAGAAATAGCATCTGTGATATGATTACCCCCAAAATCAAATGACTGTATAAGCTGTAATTGTTTTTCGGTATTAACAATGCTGACTGTACTAGTTCTTGCTCCAATATCTACAATACATACCTGACTATTTGGCAAATCAATAGAACGAATAGTAGAAAATGCATCTAATTCAAAGCCTTTAATACTAATTCCCAAAACCTTGCTCACTTCAATATAGGTATTTACAACACTATTAGGAATAGCAATCAATAATATATTTAACTTATCTTTACCTTTATTCGGTCCTAAATTCATCCAATCTAACTGCACACTATTCAGAGGAACTGGAATATGCTGTTTTGCCTCAAGAGGAACAGCTGTTACTAATTCCTCATATGACAAAATAGGAAAAGGGACAACCGCTGAGAAGGCAAGATACGAAGGTATCGCGATATATGCTTCCTTTATTTTCATTTGAGAAGCACTCAACATAGCCCGTATAATCCTTGTAATTTTATCTACAGAAATAATATTCTGCCCACCCCTTTCTTGAATAATATTATCTAAAGTATCATCCCAAATACTATAATTAATGACAGATATTTTACCACCCTGTTTTTGAACTTCAGAAATTTTGATAGTTTGAGTACCAATATCAATACCAAACGAATTTTTTACTCCTAATCCTAACATTGTTTTTATTTATTGATATTATTCTATAGTATAATAATATCATAAGGCTTATAAGTATGCAAGATTCATTATTTACATTATTACAAGATCACTTAATACCAAATCAATGCATTATTTGTCATAAACTTCATATTTCAAATTTATGCCCTAATTGCCTATCCAAAATTCCTCATAAACCCAATATTTGGATACATAAAAACATACAACAAAAGGCCTTATTTAGCCCCAAAATACACACAACTATTCAACCCAATCTTAATTCAGGCATATTAATGAGTATACTTACCTGCACCTCATTTAATGACCCTATTATACGAAAAAGCATTCATTATCTCAAATATAAGAATATCCCCCAAATAGCCGAGCCTTTAGGAGCTATAATGCTTCGTACTCTTACCCAACATATACGACTAAAATCAAATATTATTCTATGTCCCATTCCCCTTCATTCCAAACGATTACAATTTCGAAAATATAATCAATCTTTATTATTAGCTCAATATTTAGCTAATAAGCTCAAATTACCACTTTATCTTGATTTACAGCGCATACGTGATACGCCCCAACAAATGCGCATAAAAGATAAACAGGATAGAATAAATAATATGACAAACTCATTTCAAGCAAATTCAAAAGGCTTCAAAGACATTACCATAATTATCATTGATGATGTTACTACGACTTTATCCACAATTCAGGAAGCCGCAAAAGCCTTATCAAAACAGGGTTTTACTGATATACATGCTCTTATTTTAGCACATTAACGCAGGTCTATTATCAGGAGGAGAAAAGATATGATATAATTACATCAAAGTTTATATAACTTTGATTAACAGATAAAAACACAGAGATGGAAAGCACCGTAGACAAAGAATTTGTTTCATATATTGTCAAGTCAATTGTAGATAATCCTAATGATGTTCTGATTGAAAGAACCGTAGATGAAATGGGAGTATTAATAACATTACAAGTGAATCCTCGTGATATGGGTTATGTAATTGGAAAATCAGGGTCCACCGCTAAAGCTATTCGTTCTCTTCTCCGTATTGTGGGAGCTCGCAATAATGCTCGAGTCAATCTTAAAATCCTTGAACCAGAACAAGGAGCGAGAAATGAAACTCGATTAGCCAACTCAGAGGATATTAATAAAGCCGTAGATGATTTGGATCTCTAATATATGCGTTTCGATATATTAACTCTTTTTCCAGAAATTATTACTCCTTATATCAATAATGGAGTAATTGGAAGAGCCCAAAATCTCAAACAAAGCATTGAAGTTGGTATTCACAATATACGAGATTATACTCATAATCCTCATAACAAAGTTGATGATACTCCATTTGGAGGAGGAGCAGGTATGATATTACAAATAGAACCTATTTATGAAGCCCTTGCTTCGATTATTGGTAAATATCCAGCCACAAAAAAACATATTATTTTAACAAAGGCAGGAGCCCCCATATTTAATCAACAAAAAGCTATCTCACTGGGAGACACCTATAATCATATTATTTTTATTTGTGGTAGATATGAGGGAGTTGATTCAAGAGTAGAACAATATTTGACGAATGAATCGCTCTCTATTGGACAATTTGTTTTAACTGGAGGAGAATTACCTGCACTTGTAATGCTTGATGCTATTTCTCGACATATTCCTGAAGTACTTGGGAATCAAGAATCTTTAACTGAAGAATCTTGGACGAATACTGACACCAAAGAATACCCCCATTATTCCCGTCCTGCTGTATTTATTCCCCCTAATCCCCAATTAGTGAATCCTGATGCTCCAGCTAATTGGGAAGTTCCCGAAATACTATTATCAGGAAATCATCAAGCTATAGAATCTTGGAGAAAAGAACAAAGAATATAATATCTTTTCGAATCAAAAGATATATGCTATAATTAACTCGAAATACCAATATATTTATGGCTAAACAAAAAAAATCATCCCTGTATCAATATCAAGCTTTAGAGTTTGATAAGTATCAAAAAACTCCTACTTGGTATGTTCTTTTTGGTATTATAGGTATTCTTCTTTTGGTATATGCAATATTCACGCGATCCCCAATGATGTTTGTGGTATTTGTTTTAACCTTTATTGTTACTCTATTAATATCCAGTAAAGATCCTAAATATATTACTGTTGAAATCACAGAAACAGGTATTAATTTAGACTCCAAAAGAACATTTCAATATCAAGACATTGAATCATTTGGAGTTTTTATAAGACAAGATGTCAGATTTATATCTTTGCATATGGCAACAGGAGTAATAACCAATGCTCGTATTCCTCTTGGAAAAGAAAATCCTGATGATATTGCTGATATACTGGAGCAATTCATCCCCAGAGAAGATGGAAAAGAATCATTTTTTGACACTTTAGATCATTTTCTTAAAATTTAATGTACCTATAGCTCAGTTGGATAGAGCGCAGGTTTGCGGAACCTGAGGTCAGAGGTTCGAACCCTCTTAGGTACACCAATATCATATATATGAATGTTCTCTATACCCCCATTGAAAATCTAAAACCAAAACCTACTTCAAGATTGATTAGTAGTTTTCATAAATTAGGAATTTTTACTCTTTCTCAGCTTCTCCTTTATCCACCCAAAAAATTTATTAATTATACTCATTTTCAGACATTAGATAATATTAATAATATTCCTTCGGGAACTCCTGCTGTATTTGAAATAACTATTATCCATAAAAAATCAACTCGCCTAAGAGGGCGTAATCTTATTTTGGGAGAAATCACCATACAAGATAAAACTGACCAATATTCTATTACCCTCTTTAATCAAAAATTATTACTTGAGTCTCTGCAAATAGGTTCACAATATGCCCTATCAGCTATCATAAAGCCTGGAACTAAATCCCCTCTTAGTAATATTAGTTTTGAGCGAATATTACCGCAAAAAATCCTATTACATTCTCATCGCCTGGTACCTATTTACCCGGAAACCTTTGGTATCACGTCAAAAATGCTCAGATATCGTATTGATCTTGCTATTAAGCAATTTGGACTATTACCTGAAACCTTACCCGAATGGGTTTTACAACAAGCTCATATTCCTGATATTAATACTACTATTCAGTATTTACATTATCCAAAGAATACCGATAATATTCATCAAGCAAAACAAAGGCTAATATTTGAAGAGGCTTTTATTATGCAATTATATATTGCCAAACAAAAACTTCTTTTTCAATCTAAATATGCGCCCATATTGACATCTCAAACAGATAAAATTCAAGAATTTATTCATAAACTCCCTTTTGATTTAACCAAGGCTCAGCAAAAATCCATACAAGAAATCCTTGATGATATTGCTAAACCCTCACCTATGAATAGATTATTGGAAGGAGATGTTGGTACAGGGAAAACTATTGTCGCAACAATAGCTATGCTTAATTCTTATTTTAATAAAGCTCAATCAGTATTGATGGCACCAACCGAAATATTGGCCACTCAACATTTTGAAGGAATTACCAAATTAACACAAAATATAAGCTCTCCTCCCATTATGGCATTAATCACCTCAAAAGAATCTCGTATATCTACTGATATTGAGCTTGGCTCCTGGATTACTATTCCCAAAAAAGAATTATTACGTAAAATCGCAAGAGGAAATATTGATATTATTATTGGGACTCACAGTGTTATTACTGAGCAATTACACTATCACAATTTGGCTCTGGTTATAGTAGATGAGCAACATAGATTTGGCGTCAAGCAAAGAGCAGAATTACAAACAATGATTAGTAAAACCAAAGATAAAAGCCCAGAGACAATTTCTCATCTCTTGAGTATGACAGCAACCCCAATTCCTCGAACTTTAGCCCTCAGTATATATGGTGATTTAGATATATCTCTATTAGATGAATATCCAGCCGGAAGAAAACTCATTAAAACCAAATTAGTACCTCCATCCAAAAGATCAGAGGCCTATACCTTTATACGCAAACATATACAATCAGGTAGACAAGCTTTTGTAGTATGTCCCAAAATTGAAGCCGATGAAGAATCTGATATCAAATCAGTAGAAGAGACTTTTGTCGACTTATCTCAGAATATATTTCCCGATCTTAAAATCAATATGATGCATGGAAAGATGAAAACTACTGAAAAAGATAGTATTATTCAAGATTTTAAAAATAAAAAGTTTGATATACTTGTTGCTACTTCAGTGATAGAAGTTGGTATTGATATACCCAATGCGAGTATTATGGTAATAGAAGGAGCGGAACGCTTTGGACTAGCTCAATTACATCAATTCAGAGGGAGAGTTGGCCGTGGAGAATATCAATCATTTTGCTTTCTTTTTGAAACAGGTGAACAAGAAGTCTCTATGAATCAAAGGTTAAAGGCAATTGAAAAAGCTAATAATGGATTCGAGCTAGCAGAAAAGGATTTAGCAATTAGAGGCCCAGGTCAATTCATTGGATCCAATCAAAGTGGAATATCAGATATTAGTATGGAGGCACTCCTTAATAAAGATATTATCGTACAAACTCGTAATATCTCACAAGAAATCCTAAGACAAGATACTACACTTAATACCTATCCTGAATTAAAATCTCGCCTATCCCATTTTGAAGATACCGTACATTTTGAATAATTATTCTTTCCAATTCCAATCAGTATTAATATACTCGGATACTTGTTTTGATTTTGGTTTATAATCTAAATTAAATTCAAACCCTGCAATACCCGGCTGTTTTTGAATTTGCAAACTATATTGCTGAGGTTTGGGAATACTATAATCAATTATAATATCTTTATCCCCATTAAATGGAATTTTTATTTGAAATCCTGCTATTTTTTTATCATATTCACTACTATAATCAATTTTATCTTTGTCTATACCAGTAATATTTGTAATAAAGGCATTTTTTGGTAAAATCACTCTCGTATATGACTTATAGTCATTATTGAGAGGAGAAGCAGTTTTTGCGGTATTATTATACTGTATGGTAATTTTGGAACATAATTTATCCCCACAGCTATCAACTATTTTATTAATATTTCTCTTCATATAATAATCTGTCTTGAGAGCTCCTAAATTAGCATCAACCAACATAAAATAATCATTATCCCCATTATTCTCAATCATCCCATCCCAATTCAAATTCTCAATTTTATTCTGCACTTTTTGATCTGAACTCCATAGCAATAATTGTTTTTGATTAGCCTGTTCTATAAGTATATTCGCAAGGGTATATAATGTTTGAGGAGAAGATTTGCGAATTTTATTTTCTACTTCAGCTGCTAAATTTTTAATAGGCTCTTTACGGTCAGCACGACTAATCCCCTTATCAATAAATCCAAAATTTAACTCATATTGTACTGCTAATAATACATTATCAGAATTTAATTCTCCCTCTATTCCCTCAACATTAACTGGGCCAATAATTTTTAGTATTTCTGGTAAAATAGAGGCATTAATTGCTATAACCCCATTTATATTCTGTGTACCACCCTCTAATTTATATAAATCAATCATTTGTTTTGCCGTAATGGGAAAATCTGGAGACCAATTCCCATCTCTCATTTGAATTTGATTTACCCCAAGCATATCTTTGAATGGCTCGGGAGCATTAATACCAGGTTTTCCATAATCAAAAGCATTCGTATTATAAATAGTATACTTTTTCACTTTTCCTTTACTCAAAGTAACTTCTGCAAAATTCCCTACAAATCCCCCCGTTGGTCTTAGCTCTAAAGTATTTTGGAATAATACTAAATAGGTGACATCTCCCTGCTTTTGTATAGCTTGAGCCAAACTAATCTCCTGTCTATATTGAGCCCAAATAATGCCCCCAAGAATAAATACTATACTGATTAGTATCAATACTATAATACCTAATATGGTAAAAATTCTCTTTTTGGGAGAAACTTTTTTCATATATTAATATTTCAAAGCTTCCGTAACCTGAATACCCGCCCCACGATATATACGAGAATTTCTATGATATACATTCTCAAGTGCTTTTACAATATGATTCCAAGAATAATAATAGCGTATTTCTTCTTGTAATATATCAGCCATTTCTAAAGCACCTCTATAATCTCCCAATACATACTCTAATTGATGTTTGAGAGATGAAATACTATTAACTCGAGCAATATGCCCAAGATCCCCTACAATTTCAATATTTTCTCGAATATCCGATACCACAACTGGTATTCCATAACTACCCGCCTCCAAAAGAGAAATAGATAATCCTTCTGAAGATGAAGGTAATACATAAATAGATGCATTCGCAAATAATTGTTTCAGGGTTCTCCCTAATTGATGTCCAGTAAATATAATATTCTTATCTCCTTTTGCTAATACATGAAGATACTGCTCATATTCTGTTGTATAAGAAGGTCCCCCTACAATAACTAATTTTTTCCCGTATTTGTGGGCCATTTGCTGATAAGCTTGTATCAAAATATGTGCATTTTTATGCTTTACTAATCTTGCAATAAATACAATATATTCTTGCTTCTTGAGACCAAATTGAGCTATCTCTGAATCTGAACTGATATGATTAAATACCGTACCATTTGGTATATAAGTAGCCTTAATATCAAATTCCCGAGATATAAAATAGCGTAAACTTTTAGAAACCGTGACTACTTCATCAGCAAAATGACATCCAATCCAAGCTCCTAATTTTAACATTGACTTAGCAAAAAGATTCCATTTTCCATGATACCAATCAGCACTATGAAAAGTGAATACCACCTTGGTATATTTATATCCAAAAAGATATTTGATACCGAATCCAAGCCTTGCAAATGGAGTTAATAAAGCAGGTCCCACCGAATTAATATGAATTACATCCAAATTGGGGATAAAAAAGCTATTCCAAATAGAAGTAAATGTATGAGTAATAGCATCTAGACTTTTGGTTGCAATAGAGGGAGTTGCAATCACCTGAACTCCTTTATAATTACCCTCCGGAGCATAAGCTTTACGGGTATACACAATAATATTATGACCCCGTCGAGCAAGTCTTACTGCAATATGGTCAACATAATTCTCTACACCACCACCAGCTGAGGCAGGAATACCTTTTTGACCTATAAAAGCAATTTTCATAATAATATGAATAGTAAGATAATCACTTTATATAATAGCATATTTCATCCTAAATGTCAAAAGTTTTCAACAGGTGAAATAAAAGAAAAACTCACCCCAAGCTAGAGGTGAGTATATATGATTAAAGCAATATCTCCTACAAATAACCCTGTCAGTACCCCTAAAAAAAGAGAAAAGGTGCTCATTAAGAAATAAGATTTTTCTTGGTGATGAAGCTCATCTGATAGAGGTTCTTCTTCAGTGATAATATTCTTTGCAATTAAAACTATAGAGATAGCTAAAAGTACAAGAATAGGATTGCGTCGCATGAGATTAAAGAGCAGGAGTAAAATCTATTATACCCTATATTATCACAAAATAAAAATCCCCAGCTACAAAGCAACTGGGGACATAGAGTAAAACCAGAAATGGTCAAGGCGACTGCTCCCCGTGAGGGGTTAGTTGCTATCATTTTAGGTTTACGAGAAACTAGAAACGGATGCCGGCGCGAAGCTTGGCGACAAGGCCATCACCGGAGGTGCCCGAGTTGTACCCGAGAACACCTTCAGTATAGGCATTCTTGCCGATGCCGACCTGGAGACCACCGCCCACTTGGACATTGTGGTAGCTATAACCGACCTCTCCTCGGACTTCCCCGAAGGGACGCAGCTGACCACTCTTGGTCAGATAATACCGGCCATAGCCATTGGCATAGGTTCCGGTATTGTTCACACCGACCTCGCCATAGGCCTCGATCTGAGCCGTACGATACCAGACACCTGCCTGGACATCATAAGCCCAATCGGACTGCCCGGAGACAGTGGCGGCCGCCTCACCTTTGAGGTGGATGGTGAGCTGCTGAGGCTTCGATTGAATGAGGTCCCGCTCAAGGCGAGCACGCCCACCCAATTGGGTGATAGGACGTGGAGCATTCTTCCAAGAATAGGAGTAAGGATACTCCATACCTGGACGGCTCTGCCCCTCACCCGAATCGGTATGAGTCAACTGACGGCCGAAGCCGACAAGAGACCACCGTGTACGGCTGTCCTTGGATACACCATGACGACCGACCCAGAGCTCTGAACGAGTGTCCGTGTACTCTCCCGAGAAATAGTCCGTAGCATTGCTACCACGGAAATCACCCAAGGAATGCACATATTGCACTCCACCCATCCAGCCATTCTTGGTTACTACATCCGCTGTCGCATCGATAGTCAGATCGTTCCGACGGGACCGAACTTCCGTGTGAACCCTTACAGATTTCCACTTCTCCCCAGCCTGTTGCTGAGGGAGTGCATTAGGAGGCTCTTGGCGAATGTCCGCCAAGGTAATCTCACCACCCAGCCTTGAAGCAGGGGTAGGTGATACTACCAAAGCTACCACGGGAGCGGAGCCCGTAGGCTCAGCCACGGGCGCGGGAATAGGGCGTGAGGGGGGCGCGGGAGCTACCGGGATAACCGGTAAAACCGGCGGTGGGCCAGGTGGTGCTTGCTGAACAGGAGGGCTCGCAGGCTGTGACATCTGCCCATTGCGGGCCTCAGCTTCCTCGAGCATAGCGCGAATCTCAGCTGTCTGCACTCGCAGTGAGGTCCTCTCCTGGGCTGTGGCAGGCATTCCTCCGAGCATAGCAGCAATAGCCACCATAGCAGGAAGAATAAACTTTCTGAGAGTCATAATGACCTCCTTTGGTGGAAATGAACAATGCCTTGCTACACTAGCATAAAAACACTATTTTGTCAATAGATAACAACATCAGAATATATAGTCAAAAGAATAAAAAAAGCCCCCACGAGTGTGGGGGGGTAAGATGTCAATTCTGAGGAAAAGGATTCCTCAGGGGGCAATCACTGCATAGGTAGTCTGATCGATTTTGTCAGCAGGGCAAATTTTTGGGGTTTGACACACCCCGCCCCTGATAGTACCAGCCCATCCCAAAGGAGGGGTGACGCTCACGGAATACCAGGTTTTTCCGTCTGGAAAACGGAAATTCCCATAGGCCCCCGAAGGGGGGGCTGGTACTCGTCCACCAGTGACGGTTGCCGTCATTCCCCAATGGCGGGGGCCGAAGAGAAGGAAAGTGCTACCCTCTGGAACTTCCGGGGGAACTGGGATTCCCGATCCCATAGCCGAAGCTACTGGTGGCCTCTGTTGCGCCATGGCTGCGGGAGCCGCCATAGCTGAAGCCATGGTGGTGAGGGTGATGGCGGCCAGGATGGCCTTGGTAAGAGTTTTCATGGATTTACCACGAAACGACTTAGGGACTCTAGCATATTTTACATATTTTGTCAAGAGATAAAAACAAGAAAAATACCGGCAGCTATTGCTACCGGCTTGAGAATATAGTTTTTACCTAGTTCCTAGTTACACCATATCCTTACATGATTATTTTGATATACACATCCTCTATTATTCCAACCTGGATTTTGCTGGTGCAAGGGATAGTTCTGTCTACCCCATCTTGAACGTGGACGACCCACATAATGAGTAGTATATCCAGTGGAGTTACGTTGCTCATAAAAATATTCACAGGGAAGTCTTGTAGCCTTACGGACCCAATCACATGTATCCGTATTGGGAATGAGATTATTAGTCAAAATCTGACCCTCATAGTCAACGGTATCCCCACCAAACTGATTCTGCTGCCAATTATTGTGATTTGGCTGATAAAAACCTCCTCCAAATTGATGTTGAGCCTGAACGGAAGAAGGAACCAAGGAAAGCGAAACTATTGCCAAAGAAGAAATGAGCCTTTGCATGAGAGGAATCCTCATATATTGCTATTTCACCATAACATATATTATCATAAATATCAAGTCAAAAAGAAAAAACCGCCAGCACTGGGTGCGGGCGGCGAGTTTTTGGACTGGGGGTCACTTCGCCTGATAGGCATAGGGTCCGACCGGAGCTGGAGCATTGCCATCAAGCTTGATGACAGTACCGCGAAGCCTTGCGGCCCCGACAGTGGACCAAGCTTGAAGCCGACCACTCCCATCCCTGTAGGCAAATTGGAAGACCTGTCCAGACTGGACTGGGAGACACCAGCGATTGCCACCCAAATTGGTGAGTGCAACGACTTGGGCCGATCCCCTGCCATTATCAACAACACCAACAGGGGTTGTGGTTAACAGTAGTTGCCCCACATTGACAAGTCCTGAGGAACCACCAATGGGGAGGCCAACTCCTGGGCGACCGCCCCTGGCTCCTGAGAAGGAGATTGAATTCAACTTCGAGGGAAGTTGAAGACAGGCCTGTCCATTTCCCCCCGACACCACAAAGGAGCTGTTGGCTCCATCGGTGGTGATCGAGGCAACAAGCGCGAAGGTACGCGTATTGTTAAACGCCTCGATCCCATCACAGGCAAGGGCGTCACCCTTGCAGTTACCTGCAATGATACGAGCTGCCCAACCCTTGGGAACTCCAGAGAGCTTTTCCACCTGAAACCAGCTTGTGTCTGGTAGAATAAAGTTACCAAATATCGAGGTGGCCCCGACATCACCAGGAATGGTGACTTTGCCACTCCGAACGGGGTAGACTTTCTCCCATCCTTGTCCAAAGAGGACAAGCCGGGAACCATCGGGGACACCCGAAGGTGCGGGGAGGGTATAAGACCTTCCTTGTGCCACCGCAGGAATGGCGGTGAAGATGAGGGCAAGAGTCCCCGCAATTCTGAAAATGTTCATCTCAATCCCTCATCGCTGAGGGGTGAAGGTTCAATGTGATGGTAGCATAAAACAGCCATTTTGTCAAAAATATACATCAATATAATTACTCTATAACCCTATCGTCAATATCCTAAAAATAAGCTATACTATACCTATATGAAACAATCTATTGCTATCTTAATTACTAATTTTGAAGGAGGTGGAGCTCAAAAGATTGCTCTTACTCAAGCTCAACTTTTCCAAGATTTAGGATATAAGGTGCATATTATTGCTCTTGAGCAACAAGAATCCTATATTATACCCAATAATCTTTCTATTCATTTTCTCTCTTACACTAAGGGACAAGACTCTAAACTCAAAAAACTCTTTCAATTTCCTCTACTCCCCTTTCGCTTAGGTCAATATCTTAAAGAGAATAATATATCTCTTTGTATTAGTCATCTTGAGCGAGCTGATTTTGTGAATATTTTAGCAAAACCTATTGCCCATCATAAAACTATATCCATTATACATAGTCATCTTACCGCTAATTATGTACAGGAAGGTATATCTTTTCGAAGTACGATATACTTGGGACTCGTCAAAATATTAGAACGATTTAATAATCGTATTATTGCAGTATCCCGAGGTATTGCGGCTAATTTGATTCATGAATTACATTTACCCAAAGATAAAATTCAAGTCATACTCAATCCTTTTGATATTAAAGATATACGAGATAAAGCTCAAATCCCCCTCCAAACATATCAGGATATTTTTGAGACTAATACTATTATCTCTATTGGACGTCTTTCTCGTCAAAAAGGATTATGGCATAGTATATTAGCCTTTCATACGGTATTACAAAATAATCCCAAACTTAAATATATTATATTAGGTGATGGTCCATTGAGAGATTATCATATACAATTAGCGCGCGAATTGGGGCTAAAAGTATATTCACTATGGGATAATCAGGAGTTCTCAACCGATTATGATATATATTTTCTTGGATTTCAGGATAATCCCTTTCAATATATTGCCAAGGCAAAAGCACTTATATTACCATCACATTATGAGGGACTTCCTAATGTATTGGTAGAAAGTCTTATTATTGGAACTCCCGTCATCGCCTCTGATTCTGACTCAGGTCCTCGTGAATTATTAGCTCCAAATACTGATATTACCTATAAAACAAAAACTTTAGACCAAGCTGAATATGGTATTATTATACCTCTTGATAACAATATATTGACTCAAGCCCCCTATAATCTTAGCCCTTCTGAACAATATCTCTCTGAGGCTATCAATCTCATAATAAACAATACTGATTTACAAAAATTATATAGTGAGAGGGCAAATACTCGTATACAGGACTTTAATATCAATACTATTGCTCCACAATGGGAAGATCTTTTGGAGACTGTTTTGGCCGAATAGTAGTATATTTTATCACCATTCCCAATAGTCCAAAAAATATCCACATCACTGCTGTTTGACGCAGTAAATTATCCCAAATACTGGATAAATATATAGCAAAAACTAAAAAAGTCATAATAAGAAGCAAGGTATCTTTACGAGATTGTATACGAATAAGTAGACTATACACTATACCAACAATGAACAATACATAGGCTACAAGTCCAATAATACCCATCTCAACAAAAATTTTAATATAATCATTATGAGCTTCAAGAGCTCCTAATGAAACCCCTCTAACCTGCTCTACCACAGTCTCTATTGTCCCTGTGCCAAATCCCGTCCATGGCCGAGATAATCCCTTATTATACATATCTGCCCACATGACTTGTCGCCATATAATAGAATCACTAGGATCTCCATTAAATAGTCCCACTACTCGAGCAATCACTGGGATATCTTCTAATGGGGTTAAATTATACCAAATATTTTGTTCTACCCAAATATATCCAGCCACTCCTATCACAATAATTGGGGTAATAATTGAGCCCATAATAAGAGTTTTTTTGGTATAGCGAATTAAACTCACTCCAACTAATAATAAAGCAAGTCCAATCCAGGCTCCTCGAGTATAAGTTGCAATTAATAATATTGCTAATAATATTCCATAGCCTACAAAAGCAACCTTATATAATGGTTGTTTTATACTATTTTCAAAAAACATATATACCATTAATGCAATAATAATCAGGAGAAAATACCCCAAAACATTAGGATGACCAAATGTACCTGCGATACGATTTTCAAAACCAGGATTAGTATATAAACCAGCTCCATTAAATAATTGTATATATCCAACAATAGCAGGGATACTAGAGGAGCTAATAAATAATATAATAATATATAATAAATCTTTTTTAGATTTTATAATAATATATCCGGTAATATACATTAATAAAAATGAAAGTACTCTGACTAATTCATTAATAGAGGCTAATGGATATATAGATATACTCGCAAATATAATATAAAATCCAAATAATCCCATAAATAATCCGCTCAAAGGAATAGAAAATATTGATATTTTTGACTTATATATAATAAGTATACTAATAATAATCGATATAATTGCAACTAAACCCGCTATATTAATTGCCGGTAAATCAGTCGTTAACACAAAAGAATAAGTCCCAAATATATCAAGCGAGGGGCGAATAAATAATAATACCGATAATATTGATAATAATGAAACACTGAAAAGTGCTATTAATATACTGATACTTGCAAATAAAATAAATGGGATTATTCCATTATCAATGAATAATGCTATAATCCCCAATATAGCTCCAATGATAAGAATTAACCTAGAATTTCTCTGAGTCATATTCTGTGTCTGGGCTTATAGTTGGAGTATGGGTAAAGTTTAAAATGGGATTTTGTGCTAATTCTGTGTCATCTGGTAATTGTGGAGATACAAAATTATCAACACCAAAATCATAGGATATGTTTTGATCTCGTCTTGCAATCACATAGCCAATAGCAATAGCAAACCCTAATAGGGCTGATCCCAAGAGATTTACGAGAATATCTGGTCTTCCAACACCATCATACAGAGCTGATTGATTTACAACTTGAATATTACCTGTTTCTCCAAGTAATGTCTTTGCTTGTTCTATTAATTTATCCACTACTACTTTATTCATAGTAAGTGCAAGCTCAGATGAGGCATCATAGGTCTCAACGGTAATAAAGCCAGTTCCCTTAGATTTGATAATAATATTACGTGCAAATGTAGTTCTTCTATCTTTTAGATTTTCAGGAAATGCATTTTTGATATCGACATTATCAGTGGTAACACTTGCAAAAAAGGTGTCAGTATATACCAGATTAACTAATAAATCCACTTTGGAATCAATAGATCTTTGTGCAGTATAGGAGTCAATTTCTGGATTTGCCGTCTGAATAACAACAAGTTGAGATTCTCCCCTATATTGTTTTGGTATAATAAGAGTAATACCTACTCCCACTAATACAAAAACAAGAGTTATAATAATGACGGTATTAAATTTTCTTTGTATTTTGGATATAATATCACCCAAAGTGAGATTGGACTCCATATTATGATATTAAATTATACTATATATCAGACTTAGTATATCATAGATTGACTTTTATCTCAATATATGATATTATTATAGACAATTATGTAATGCTTAATATATCCATTTATGAAATCTGGTATTCACCCAACCTATTATCATACTACTGTTAAATGTATTTCTTGTAAGACAGAGTTTGAAATTGGAGCTACAAGAGAAAAAATTTCTATTGAAGTATGTTCAAAATGTCATCCTTTTTACACAGGAAAAAGAACTTTGGTAGATACCGCTGGAAGAGTTGAGAAATTCCGAGCTAAATTAGAGAAGAAAGATAAACTTTCCAACAAATAACTCCCTCAACTTATATTTAGGGACAATACTATGATTGCCTCTCTACCTGATATTCAAGCAGAATATGAATTACTATCTACTCAAATGTCTGATCCTCAGATATTTGGGAGTCCTGATTTTATTACTATTTCAAAAAGACATACTGAACTTGGCAATCTCATTACCTTATTACAATCTATTGAGAGTATAAAATCTCAATTAGTAGAGGCAAAAATTCTTCTTACTGATCCTGAGATGAAAGAAATTGCGGAAGAGGAAATTACTGAATTAGAGTTAGAATTAATTGAAAAAGAAAATATTTGGAATGATATTATATCTCCCAAAGAAACTTTTGCAGATGAAATTATTATAGAAATTCGAGCAGGTGCTGGTGGGGATGAGGCAAGTTTATTTGCTTTAGAATTATTCAAAGCTTATATTAATTTTTTACAAAAAAATGGAGCTAAGACAGAAATATTATCTTTATCTGAAAATTCAGTAGGAGGAATAAAAGAAGTTGTCATTGAAGCTCGTGGTGCAGAGGTATACAAGTATCTACAATATGAAAGTGGGGTTCATCGTGTACAAAGAGTCCCTAAAACAGAAAAAGCTGGGCGTGTACATACCTCTACTATTACGGTTGCTGTATTACCTATTGCGAAGGAAGTTGATATTGATATTAACCCTAATGATTTAAAAATTGATGTATTTCGCTCCAGTGGACCAGGAGGACAAAGTGTTAATACTACCGATTCAGCTGTTCGCATCACTCATATTCCTACCAATGTGGTGGTTTCTTGCCAAGATGAAAAATCTCAGCTCAAAAATAAGGAAAAAGCAATGAAAATTTTGCGTACTCGTATTCTGGATCGTATGAAACAAGAGCAGGCCGAGAAAGAAGCTTCTTTTCGAAAAAATCAGATTGGGACTGGGGATAGATCAGAAAAAATTCGTACCTATAATTTCCCTCAAGACCGTATTACTGATCATAGAATTAAACAAAATTTTTCTAATATAGAGGGAGTATTATTAGGTGATTTCACTCTTATTTTACAAGCATTCGATGACTATCAAAGAAATAATACAGCAGAGTAATACTACTCTTCAATCTTTATCCCCCACTCCTGAATTGGATACCTATATTATTATTGAATATGTTTTGGGTCTGAGTAAACTTGAAGCTATTATGCATCAAGATGATAGTATACCCACAAGAGAAATAGAAGCCATACAAGAATGTATACAGGATAGATTAAATCATAAGCCAATTGCCTATATTATAGGTCACAAAGAATTTTATGGACGAGACTTTGTGGTAAATAATGAGACATTAATACCTCGTCCAGAAACGGAAGCTATTATTGATATTACAAAAATAGCATTTGAGAATATCCCCCGCCCCATTATATGGGAAATCGGTACTGGTAGTGGCTGTATCGCTGTTACCCTAGCTCTTGAGATACCAAGTTCTGATATATATGCCTCGGATATATCCCCGCGAGCCTTACAGATTGCACAAAATAATGCTATACTAATTACAAGTAAGCAAAGTCTTATTAAGTGGTTTAAAGGAGATCTTCTTGATGCATTTCCTCAAGACATAATACCTAATTTGATTATTGCCAACTTACCTTATCTCGATCAAAATCAATATACAGACGACTCTCTTTTATATGAACCAGATTTAGCTCTCTATTCTAATAAGAATGGATTAGAGCATTATATCAGGCTCATACAAGATATTAAGAGTCGTTTTATTGTATATCCCAAGATATTAATTGAGATAAATCCAGAACAAGTAAGTCCTTTGCAAGATTTTATACAGAACATCTTTGTATCATCGCATATAACAATATATAAAGATTTACAGGGATTAGACCGCCATATGCTTATAGAATTCAATCAATAGATTAATCAAAGAAAGGAGGTGAATAGAAGTGAGTGAAGAAAAGAAAATAACAGAAGAACAGCCAGAAGAAGAACAAGGATTTTGGGGTAAAAATATTTTATCAATATTTTTAATCGTATTCTTGATAGTTAGTGGAGTATATGCATTCAATCGAGATACCAATACCGATAAAAAAGATAAGAGCGTAGAAGAGAAAGTTGAAGATATAAAGAAAGACGAAGATAAGACACAGGATGAAGTGACTGAGAAGACTGAAAATCAAGACGAGGTTACAAAGACTGAAAATGAAAGTAAGGATAATGATATGAGTGTAGATATTCAAAAAACTGAATCTCAGATTACGATAAAAGCAAAAATGGGCGATGGAGTCACTCATTTAGCTCGAAATGCAGTAGCTGAATATATCAAAGATAAAGATATATCCTTGTCAAAAGAACAAAAACTATATGCTGAAACAGTTCTCAAGAATCAGTATTATCAAAAAAGTCTTAATACAGGACAAGATATTTCCTTTAATATAGACCATTTATCAGATACCGTACAAAAAGCACAAAATTTGACCGAAGGACAAATTCATGCATGGAGTCAATACACCGCTTCCGTACCCTCCCTATAAAAGCTCCTATATAATAAATTCAATCAATCCCCTTTTCTCTGTTTAGAGTAAGGGGATTTTTATTTACCAAGTAATTCTTTAGTCCTCGTAGCTTCATTTAAGACGGCATCCGCATACCACATATTCTTGACATTACATCCTCCAAGATAACATAATGCTGCTTTTCGCTCTAATTCATCATTACCTGCAATTGACTGATTTCCAACTTTACCAAGTAAAATCATTCCCATTGCAAGCATTGCATCTTCAATGCTCCATGGGCTCACCGCGGAACCTTTTAAACCCTTTAATTTTCCCTCATAACCAAGCCATGTTGCAGGCATAACTTGAGCTGGTCCCATAGCTCCTCCCGTTCCAATATACTTTGGATATGGACATCCTGATACTGGTTGAGTAAGTGGCAATCCAAGTTCTGAAGTTATTTTTTCAAAGGATTGTTCTTCCCTGGCATAATTTAATTTTGTCGTATTTCCTTCACGGGCAGCACAACCACTTAATGAATCTTTATAAAATGATCTCCCTACATTTCCCCCAAGACCAGATTCAGTTTTCATAACCCCTACAAGATATTCTGGACGGATTTTATTCCCTAATCGAGCAACATTAGCTACTGCTAAATTATAAGCTTCTTCTAATGAAATAGCTCCTGGTCTTCCATCTGAACCTCCTAATACTTTAATACTATTCAAAAGATTTTGCTTAGTTGCAAACGATTCTTTGAGTAAAGCTTCATATTGTGATTGCTCTCCTTTGGTTTGGGCAAATAAAGTTTCCTTATCTGATTGGGTTTGCTCTAATAAATTCTTTTGTTGTTCTTGTGATTGCCTCAATGCAATAAGTTCTTCCTCTTTATCAAATAAATGCTGTTTTTCTGATACAATTTCTTTTTCTTTGGCTTGAATTAAACTAATAGATTCTGTGATTGAGTCTTGCATTACCCCTGTTTTTTGTACTGAACCTAATAGCTCTGATAATTGATCATTGGATAAGACAACCTCAAATAATGAAACATCTTTTTGAGTATATAAACTACTAATATACTCTTTTATAAGTTTTTTTTGGGCTGAAATTGTTTGCTCTAAAACGCTTATATACTCTCGAGTTTGCCCCAATTCTGTTTGTATATCATTAATATCCTGAATAGTAGTATCAAGATTTTTTTGTGAAGAATTGATTTCAGTATCAAGAGAGTCTAATTCTTTTGCTAGAGTTCTTACTTTTACATCAGTTTCTTTTTTAGAATCTGTTAAATCTTGAATTTTGGTTAATTCATTAGTTAAATTAGTTTTAGTCTCCTCAAGCTTAGAGTTGGCTAATACCGGATATACTGGAATGAAGATAAAACTAAATATTAGTATATATATACTGGTATATTGTAAGGTTTTTGGGATGAAATTATTTTTATTTTTAGAGCTCATATAGGATATTATGTTGTTTCTTCTTTCTTTTTAGAATTATTCTCAGCTTGAGATTTTTCTAATGCATCTAATTCATCTTTACTAAGTTCAGGTTCTTCTTCTGCTTGTGGAATTTCTGTAATTGCAATTAATTCCTCAGCTTCTAACAAAGGAGTAACTCCTTTAGGAAATACTAAATCAGCAACTCGAATCACATCATCTACAGTTTCAAGACTTGATAAATCAACTACTATATGCTCTGGCAAATCTCCTGGCAAAGCAGAAACCTCAATTTCTTGATGGATTTTGATTAAAGTATTACCACCCTTTTCTGATTGAGAAATACCTTCAAATTCAAGAGCTACTGGAGTTTCAACCTCTTCATTTAAATCAGGTGCAAAGAAATCAATGGATAAAACCTCATTCTTTAATGGATTGCGTTGAATATCTTTAATCAAAGTAGGATATGATTTTTTTCCTAAAATAACTGTAACAAGAGTTGATTCTTCAACCTCTGCTAATATCTTATTAAGATCAAGTGCATTAATTTGTATTAATTCTGCCTTAGCTCTACCAAGCCCACTTCCATACAAAACTCCCGGAACTAATCCCTCTTTTCGTAAAATAGCACTTTGACTACTTCCTCTTTTTTCTCTCTTTTCTACCGATAATGATATTACTTCTTTTTTCATAAAAATTTATCTTGACATTATTATACCTATACATGTATTATACACTATATATTACAAAACTTCAATTTATTATGAATATTCCCCCTAAACTCAAACGATTTGCTAAAAAAACTGTATTTATTATATTTTTCATCATCATACTATTAGGACTTCTTTCTTATCTTATAGCACCATTTTTTGGGGTGTAATAAAAATAATTGATTTATCTTAAACTATTTGATATAATATAATCTATATGTCCGATCGTCTAATTGGTAGGACGACAGGTTTTGGTCCTGTTAATCTAGGTTCGAGTCCTGGTCGGACAACATTATTATAATCGCTCTTTATCAAAGAAAAATGCCCACCATCGCTCTGGATTGGTTTGAGCTGGAAGTCTTTTTTCGGCTTGTGGGTCCCTTAGAATTGATACTAAATCTTGATCATTAAGATTAGCCGTAATTGAGCCTGGAGTTATTAGTACCACTTGCTCACCTGGTTTCTTGAGATCAAGCTTTTGTTTAGCCTCTTTTTCTTGATAAGCAGAAGAGCTAATATAATCTTTTATTTGCTCTAGAGAAAAAGAATCCTGTTTAATGCGAGCAACTTGTTTAGTTAAAGCTTGTTTTTCTTGCTCTATTGTATATTTACGCTCAAAGATAATAAAAAGATTTTTTATTATCAACCCAATAGCTAATAATAGTGCTAATCCAATGAGTCCATTCCGAATATAATACTTTGAGGGGGCTTTTACTTTTGACTTACTGCTCAAACGTTTTTTCATATTTTAATATCCACAAGTTGAGGGGTTAACCGGAGCGCCAATTGGACTAGAGGTTATTTTGAGAGAATTAGGTAAATAAATCGTAAAGTGAAGATGAGGACCCGTAGCAAATCCAGTACGCCCAATATCTCCAATTCTTTGTCCTCGCGTAACTGCCTGCCCATTAGATACACTCTGTGCTGATAAATGACCATATAATGAGAAATATCCATCAGTATGTTTGATTACTATCCATTTTCCATATGATCTATCATTAAATCCTACACTTACTACCGTTCCTGATGATGTTGCGAATACTGCAGTTCCCGTTGGAGCTCCAATATCAATTCCATTATGTCCACCAGAACCATAAGCTCCTGTTGATCGTGCAAATGGAGTCATTCCAAATCCCTGTGTAATTCTTCCTCCTTGTACCGGCCAAGCATATCCTCGAGCTGAACATACTGTTCCCCCACCTCCAAATTGTCGAGATAAAGCAGCTTCCAAATTTGACAACTCTATAGCTGTTGCTCGACGCTGTTTTTCTAATTCCTGCTCTTGAGCAGATAAACTATTAAGACTAGAATTTAATTGATTTACCGCAACAGCCGAGGCCTTGGCTTGACTTTGAACTTGATTTTTATCACTTTCAATTGATTCTTTTCTATCTTCTAGAGTACCTTGTGTAGAAGCTAAAGTCGCTTTTTGATTAGCTAAATTCTGATTGGCTACATCTAGATCTTCTTTTTTTGTAATAATATCAGATAAAAGAATTTGTATTTTACTTTGTAAAGCATCAGAATATTCTACCCCATTAAACACTTCGGATAATGTATTGGCACTTACTGCTGCTACAATTTCATTTTTGACTTGGGACTGTTTATATAAACCTTCTACCAAATTTCGAATTGTTTCTTTATTTTGTTGTATTTGACTTTCTAAATCTTGAATATTTTGTGTTGTTTCTTGAATATCTCCCTCAGTTTCATTGAGTTTTTGACCTACTTCTACTAATTGCTTCTGCAAATTTTTAATATCTGAATTTAATTGACTTACCTGTCTCTTTAAGGCATTGACTTCTGCTTCTTTACTATTTTTTTGTTGCGCAGTTTGATTTTTTTTATTCTGAATTGATTGAATTTGTTGTTCAAGTTTTTGAATTTGAGCATTTTTGGCATTAATCTCTGATTGCGTTACTGCAAATACAGGAATACTACCCTGAGTAATAATCAAGGCTATTATACTGAAAGCTGTAATTATATGTCTTAATTTCATATTTTATTATTGTTTGTTCTAGGACTTATAGGTATTCAATCACTTTTTTAGAATATTCTGAGCATATTGAATACGTTTTAATGTTTCTTCTTTACCAATTATAGCGATAATCTCAAATGGTGATGGTGATTTTTCGAGTCCTGACAAAGCTACTCTCAAAGGCCATAATATTTCCCCCATTTGTTTATTATCTTTTTGTATAGCTTCTTTTATAATAGACTCTATGGTATCAAATTGACTTTCCTCTATAGTATACACTAGTTGATAAGACCACTCAAGACTTATAATAGTATCTTCTTTTTTCATAGCTTTAAAAGCCAATATATCAGGATTATATTCTGGCTGTTTCCATAGGAAACTAATTTCCTTACCAATATCAGCAAATTTTTTGATACGATTTATTTCTAATTGTATAATAGCTTTTAATTGCCTCTCATCCCATCTTTTGATATCAAATCCATTTTGTATCAGATATTGAGTACCAAGTTCAATTTGCTTCTCAGGGCTTAATTGCTTGATATAATGAGAATTTATTGAATCTAATTTTTGAATATTAAAAATCGCTCCACTTTTTTGAACCCTTTTGAGACTAAACTTCTCGATGATTTCACCTAAAGTGTAGTATTCCCTATCATTTCCCTCATTCCATCCAAGCAAAGCAAGAAAATTAATTAAAGCCTCAGGTAAATATCCCTGCTCTCTATATTCTCGAATAGAAGTTGCCCCAAAACGCTTAGACATTTTTGATTTATCAGGGGCAAGAATAAGCGGCAAATGTGCAAAATTTTTACGATTAAACCCTAAAGCCTGATTAATTAATATCTGTTTTGGCGTATTAGCAATATGATCATCTCCTCTAATAATATGCGTAATTTGCATTAATTCATCATCAATTACTACTACAAAATTATATAAAGGATAATCTAAATTCTTTGCTATGACAAAATCTCCAAGTAAAGAAGTATCAAATTCAATAAATCCTTTAATTTTATCCTCAAAACTAATTTTAGTATCGGAGACTTTAAATCTCAACACAGATTCTTGACTGGGTTCAATTTTTTTATCACGATAGGGTGACCTCAATACAAATTGCTCGTTTTTATCATCTGCCCGTTGTTTTAAGATATCAATTTCTTGCTCACTTAGATTACACCAAAAGGCATTTCCACTTTGTATTAATTGTTCTAAATAGGGTTTATATATATTAGCTCTTTTACTTTGACGATAAGGTCCCAATTCCCCTATTTCTCCTTTTATCGAAACACCTTCATCGGGAATTAATCCAAGCCATTCTAAACCTTCTATAATATCGTGCTCTGATTCTGTAGTTGAGCGAGCGATATCAGTATCTTCAATACGAATAGCAAAAACTCCTTTTTGATTTTTAGCGTATAAATAGTTAAACAATGCGGTTCTTGCCGTCCCAATATGAAGATTTCCTGTAGGAGATGGAGCAATTCTAACTTTAATCATAACAATATCTTGTTCTTAATTACTATGATTATACCATATATTGATACTATTTTCTAATCAAATCTCTTATAAGCAATAAGATAAGAAGTATATTAGAAAATATATAAACTAATATTTTACCTCTTATACTTTGATAATGCCATTTGATAAAGTATCTATTAAAGCCTTTTTGCCAATATAATCTTTTTTTGATATTCCATAATTTTTTGGTACTTGCTCCATGATAATGATACATATGAGCCTGGGCTACATAATAAGTTTTATAATTTCTTGATTGTAAATTTTTAGACAAATCTACATCATTAAAGAATAACCAATAATCATTATTATCATCAAACCCCCCAATTTCAGTCATAATACTACTGCGTATCATTATAGCTGAGGCCATAGGTTGTTCACATTCTTGACTTTGAGTATAGTCAAAATTATCATCCCATTTCCACTTTAGAATAGAGTTAAATATATGACTTAAAGTAGGTAATTGACGACAACTTTTTTGAATACTATCATCTGGATATTGTAGCTGTGGGGCTACCATACTATATTCAGGGTAATTATCTAAATATTGAACAAGATTTTGTATGCTATCAGATTGCACTACAATATCTTGATTGAGCCAAAGAGTGTATTCTCCCTGAATATGCTTGAGAGCCCTATTATTCCCCGCGGCATAACCCAAATTATCTTTATTCGTAATAATGGTTAATAGAGCTTTTTTATCATCCCAATTCTGCTGTAAATCTTTTAAATATTCAGAAGTATTATCTGTAGAACCATTATTAACTACAATTAATTGATAATATTCCTGATATGTATTATGAATAGACTCAATACAAGCCTGTAAATCTTTTTGATTATTCCAGGCTAAAATAACAATTGAGAGTTTAGGACTCATAGCGGAGATTTAATATAGTCTCGCCAAATCCTAAATAAATCTCCCGTTGCGACTACATCTCTCATACAATACTCAGCAATATCATGATATTTACCATCAATAAACATTTGAGGTACATCTAGCCCCGTAACTCCAGCACTTTTGGGACTTGTAATCCCAAAGCGTTTACAAAAATAATCTAAATTAAATCGTTTTGTCGTATTATAAAATGTTAATTGATCAAATAAATCAATATGCTCTTTGTCTGAATAACGATATGGTATTAAGTTTTTAGTTGGCTTAATACGATGAATAGCTGATCGCATCAAAATATAAGGACAATCAAATGATCTTCCATTAAAGGTAATGAATGCTGAGTATTTACGAATAGTAGCCCAGAATTTTTCTAGTATTTCAGCCTCAGTACCCACTAAATAATGCACTCCTTCCTTTTCGTATCTCTCTTCTAATTGACCATTAGGAGCCTGTAAATAAACACTTTTGATATCTTTATCAGGGTCATATAATCCTATTGCTACAATTTGGCCTGTAAGAGGATATAAACCTAATGTTGTCTTTACTAATTCTTTCTGCTCCTCATTCTCAGCATATTTTAATAAATATTTTTGCGTTTCACCATCTAGTGAATCCCAATTATCTCCTACTGTTTCAATATCAAATACTAAATATGACATATGTATATTATTATTTATCTATTTGTATCATACTATATTTTTATATAAATGCATATATTTACCCCTTAAATGATCTAATATATTGCATCATTTCTAAATAGAATTGTAAATTATGCCTACTCAAATATTCTAGGGCATATTGTTCTTTGACATTATACAAATGTCTTATATAAGCTCTCGTATATGCTTGAGACCCCTCCCACTCAGCATAAGGATCAATAGTATTGATGTCTTCACGATATATTAAATTTTGTATTTTCAGAATATCAAAAAATTTAATTTCAGGTAAAATTGCTGATTCTTGAACTTGTTGTAAATCTCGTAAATATTGATGTACATCTTGTTCTTTATTAGCTGATTTCCAAACATATACAGTACCATGACGAGCTTCTCTGGTTGGTATTACACAATCAAACATATCTACTCCGAGTGAGCTTGCATAAGCAATTTCTTCTGGCTTACCAAGCCCCATCAAATAGCGAGGTTTATCTTCTGGCAAAAGAGGAGTTATCCATTGTATTACTTTTAACACATCAGCTCTGGACTCACCCACTGAAACACCGCCAATAGCATATCCATCAAATTCAATTTCTTGTAATTGAGATAAACTCAATTTGCGTAAATCCTCATAAATACCACCTTGTACAATACCAAATAATAATGGCCTTTTATTATCTTTTCTTGGTTCACTTTGTAATAATCTTTCTAATTCATCTTTGGAACGCTTTGCCCAACGTGTTGTTAATTCCAATGATTTCAAAATATAGGCTCTATCTGAATTCCCAGGGGGGCATTCATCTAAAACCATAATAATATCACTACCTAGATAATACTGTGTGCGAATAGATTCTTCTGGACTTAATAAATGCTCACTCCCATCCAAATGAGACCGAAAGTATACTCCTTCTTCTGTAATTTTATTAATATTAGATAAACTAAATACCTGATATCCCCCACTATCTGTCAAAATAGCTTTTGGCCAGTTAGTAAATTGATGTAATCCCCCTAACTTATGTACTAATTCATATCCTGGTTTCAAATATAGATGATAGGTATTCATCAAAATAATCTCAGTAGGGAATTGAGTTAGTATTTCCTGATTGCCAATACCTCTAATACTTCCTTTCGTCGCAACAGGCATAAAAAAAGGAGTGGATATTTTACTATGTATCGCATCTAATACCCCATGCCTTAGAGCATATATTTTCTCTTGTATCTCAAACATAAACTCTTTACTTCTCTACAGTAAGCTGATCTTGTATATCACTAACTTGATTACTACTAGGAGTATCTATGTTACCAGACAAATCAATTCCTGTAAATACATCTTTTCCTGTATAACCTACTTTACTCAACAAACTTGGCTCTTGTCCTAATTGATTTGGGGTAGGGTTAATTGCAATTTGAAATACCGCCCTATAAAGGGGTCTCAATAATCCCGTATTAGCAGGGACATTACCAATATCCCAAATTATTTCTTTCGTTTTATCATTATAACTTAATTTTCCAAATCCATTATTAGTACTTTGCCCTGTCCAACTAATATTAGCTGGTAATGTAGCTCTCAATACAACCCCTGAGACATCATTAGTTAAATTTTGTATTTCCCAATTTACCGTAAATGTCGTGATCTGAGCTAATTTTAATGGAATAGGTCCGCTATTAACAATAGAACTTGTGGGACTTTTGTAATAGATATTTGATTTTGGAATAAGTTTAGTAGCTAATTTGACTTCACTAGCATTACCTTGAATAATTTTATTTACTCCAAGAGTTGTAGGGACTTCATCACTTTCAAAGGTAGCCTGTGTTTTAATGACATAATTAATGTCTTGAAAATCATCAATAGGAATAACACGTTTTACTGGTAATGAAAAATTTACCGTCCCCTCTTCATTTGGGGCAAATGTCTTAAGTTGAGGCAAAGCATTTGCTCGCCAAATAATGGTATTGCTTCCAGAGTCAAAATCAGCTCCTAAAGCTTTTAATTTAGTTATATCCAACAAATTACTATCGAGCTTTACTTTCAATAATCCCTCACCTATTCTCACTTGGGTATTATTTCGAATAGTAACAGTATAATCCAGAGTTTCTCCTGCGGATACTATTCCTGAGACAGGACTTACTTTTTGTACAATACTTACATAAGGAGACCCTAATTTGGTTGAATTTTGACTATTAGCATATAGAGTAAAAGCTCCTTGCTTATTTTCTCCAATTTGAGCTTTGAGAATTTTGATTTCTTGATCAAGGCCTCCAAGATTTCCTATAACCGTAACACTATAAGACCCTTTTGCTTTTAGGATTGGTATAGTAAAGGTGTTTTTCTCATTGCCCGTAGCCGTAATATTAGATGATACAAAAGCAAAAGTATCAGGGTATTCTAAACGCAATTCTAAATCTTTTAAATCATTAGACCCTTTATTATTTACCGTCACCACATAATTAACCGTATCTCCACTTACACTTTCAAGAGGTGATTGTATATCAACAATGACGGGACTATCTGCTATGGTAGTTGCAAATTCAGTTTTAGTATCAAAACTAGAGCTTAAAATACTTGGCTTATAATTTAATGTTGCTTTAATGGTTTGTATACTTCCCTGCTCTCCTATTAATCGTCCCTTTATGGTGATTTCGCCCTTGGAACGAGGAGCTAATTCTCCTAGAGAGTATTCTCTTATTTCTGATTTTTCTTGTCCTAAAATATTCAAAGAAGAATCTGTTAAAGCTTTTGGTAATTCCACTGTAATTTTTACATTTTCCAAAGCAACGAGATTATCATTACGATATGTGAGCGTATAACTCAAATCTTCTCCCGCACTAACTTGAGATAATCCCTTAACCTCTAACACCACCCTCTTATCAGAGAATCTCTGCTGATTAAGGGAATATATAAACCCAGCTATTCCTATTGTAACAAAAATTGATAAGGCAATTAGACTCCATAAAGTGATTTTCTTCTTATATTTTTGAAAAAATGTTTGATCTGCTGTCTCAAAAGAAGTTAATGATGGAGCTTGAGCCTCATCTCGCTTAGCATATACACTATAGGGAGTATGTTGAGTACGCTCTTGATCTAATATTTCACGATCTTCTTTTTGATAAATTTGTTTTTCTATATCTTTTAATGCCATATTATTTTTAGCAATATATAATTTATTATATCACACTTTTACGAATTATTGCTAAAGAATTACTTTTTAGTTTATACCATTGCAAATGATATTGAACAATGCTCCAAGGGAAATCCTCAATTTCAAACCAAATACCTTTTTGCCATTGACGTAATGTATAAATTAAATCAGTATTAACCGCAATATAATCATCAATATCTGAAGCTAAATTTGATATTACGAGCCCCCCGGATCTGACACTAATACCAAAATCTTTCGCCTTAGTATTTCCTGTAATTACACAGTGAGATAAATTTACGCCATATCCAAGCATATATAATAATCGTATTAATAGCCACCCTACTAATAATTGAGGTTTTGCATAATGACATTTCACCAAGTCAATATAGGATTCTATACATTCGAATACTCCAATATCCTTATGATTATCATCGGTTAATTGATCTAATAATTCAAATAAAAGACCCATAAGGGCATATCCCTCTATATTTTGATATATATCAGTATGTGAATCAATATCTCTAATAGCAATAAGTCTGGATATATTTCTTCCTACAATAAATTCAATATCTGATTTACCCCAATCATATAATCGATACTGTAATTTGGATGTAGACTTTTTGATTCCCTTTAATAATAAGGTTTGTTTCCCATACTCTTTGGTATAAAATACCCCTAATCTATCCGTATCAGGTAAATCTATTTGTTTAATGAGATACGCGAGACTATTATGGATGGGACTCATGCATTATATTTCAATAATAACCGGTATAATCATTGGCCTTCTATGTGTAGTTCTGAATAAAAATAATCCCAAATCTTCACGAATTGATTGTTGTATATATTCAATACTTTGATCCTCTCCATGAGACAATTTTTTCTCAATATGTTCTTGTACTCGAGATTGTATAGATTGTATTAATTTGGTAGATGTTTGAATATGAACAAATCCCTTAGAGATAATTTCTGGTTCACGAATACATTTTCCTTGTTTAAAATCAACTAAAGCTACTATGGTCACAATACCATCTTGAGCCAAGGATTGCCTATCTCGAATTACAATTTCTTTTAAATCACCTATTCCAAGTCCATCCACCATCATAGTGCTAGCATTAACTTTTTCGGTAGTAACACGAGCCTCTCCTTTATATATCTCTATGATTCTTCCATTATCGGTAAGCAAGATATTATCTTTTTTCATACCCGCTTCAATCGCTAAATCACGATGAGATTTGAGTGAATAAAAATCTCCATAAATTGGTTGTAAATATTTAGGACGAATTAAATCTAATAATTGTTTTAAATCATCACGTTGAGCATGTCCAGAAACATGTACTTCCATCATTTTGTAATGAATAATATGAGCTCTCTGGCGAGCAATAGCATCTTTCACTTTTTGTACTGATTCTTCATTACCTGGCACAACCGAAGATGAAAATACAACAGTGTCTCCCTTTTCAATATGAAAATTACGATGCTCTCGATTTGCCATACGCGTTAGGGCTGAGCGTTCATCTCCCTGAGCTCCTGTACAAATAATAGTAAGGTTTTCTGGAGGAATATTACGGGCTTCTTGCGCACTAATAACAGTTTGAGGAGAAAAATGCGCATATCCAATTTCATGGAGAATTTGAACATTAGTTTTCATACTAAATCCCTCTATCACAACTTTACGATTATATTTTTCAGACAAATGAATCATTTGCTGTATACGATTAAGAGTACTAGAAAATGTAGTAACAATAATTTTACCGGTAGCATTTTCAAAAATATGATCAATATTATTTTGAATAGTCATCTCAGAAGTAACCCTACCAGAACGAGAAGCACTAGTACTGTCGGATAATAATACTAATACTCCCTCATCACCAATTTTACGATACATTTCCAAATCAGCTGGTTCCTCTCCAACAGGAGTAGCATCTATTTTAAAATCACCAGTATGGAGGATAACTCCTTCTGGAGTTTCAATTTTAATCATAGTTGAATCAGGAATACTATGATTAATATGAAGGAAAGTTACAGTAAAAGCTCCAAATTTAAGCTTTTCATTTAATTTAGCTACTTTTCCATTTAATGGAGGTACGGTGGTAAATTCACTTTGACGTCTTTGCATCATAGCAAGAGGCAAAGCAGGTGCATATATAGGAGGATTTCCAATCATAGACATAACCTGCGACACTCCTCCAATATGGTCCATATGACCATGAGTAATAAGAACAGCTCGAATATTATCCTCTTTTCCTTTAAGATAACTTGGATTAGGAATAATATAATCAACTCCTGGCTGATCTTCTTCTGGGAATTTCATCCCAATATCAATAACGAGAATATCTTTTCCATATTCTATTACCGTCATATTACGACCTCCAATTTCTTCTGATCCACCCAGTGGAATGATTTTCAAAAGATTATCTTTAGTCTTAAATGGTTCTTTTGCATTAAGATAGTCATTACTTTTATGACTTAAATCTGTCACAAAAGTTGTTCCCCTCTTAATCTCAGAGTGTTGATACGATTTCATATTAAATATTCATTATTATTGGTAAAATCATTGGTCTTCTTTCCGTTTTAGTAAGTAATAGGCGACCAATATTTTCTCTTACTTCATCTTGTATATAAGCAATATTTACCTCATCAGATTGTTTCAAAAGAGCCAATACAATTAATCTTGTTTGCTCTTTTACTTCATTAAACAACTTCTCTGAAGATTCATTATCTACAAAACCCTTAGACACAACTACAATATCTCCTGATATTTCACGAGAATCAGCATTGAGTAGGGCTACAATATGTAATATACCCTCTTCTGACATTGTTTGTCTATCATGTATAACTACATTGGTCAAATCACCTACTCCTAGACCATCTACTATTACATTGGAAGTTGGAACTTTTTCAGGAGTGATACGCCTTTGTTTATAATCAAATAGAATGACTTTTCCATTCATACCTATTATTACATTACGATCTGGATATCCTCCTTTAATTGCAATATCTCCAGTAGACCTCAATAAATGATGAGAACCACTAATAGGCACATAATATTTAGGACGAATTGCTTTTAATACAGCCAAACTATCCTCATATCGTGCAAAAGCAGCAAATCGCGTATCAAGTGGCTGATAATATTCCACAAAAGCTCCTAATTTTGCAAAATTATCATTTACTCGAGCAGCTGAGCGAGCATTTCCTGGAATTAATGCTCCAGGATACATCACAATATCTCCCTCTTTGATTGTGAAAACACTATGTTCATTATTAGCAAGTCTCATCAAATGAGGAATATCATCTCCATGAGAACCAGATATTAATACTACTAGTTTATCTCTTGGAGTATCACCGAGCAAACTAGGCCCTACTATAGTACCTGATTTAATTTGAATAAGACCCTTTTTGCGACATGTATTAAAAGTATTAAGTAAACTTTTTCCTTCAATAAATAAATGCTTATTATGAGCTTCTACTGCATTGACAATTTGTTGCATACGCCCAATCATAGATGGGAATGTTGAGACAAATACCGTACCCGTAGTACGAGCTATAACCGAATCAATATGTTCTGCAATAGATGATTCTGTAGGGGTAAACCCTTGAGATTCTGTAGCAGAACTTCCAGATAAAAGCGCAAATGTATCAGCTCCGGCTAATTCCTTTATATAATCGAGAAATTCATTTTTTTCTCCTGATTCACTATCAAGCTTATAGCTAGAGAGATAAAATATCTTTCCTTGCATAGTATACACACATAATCCTATTGAACCCATCACATTAAATAGAGTTGGAAAAGCATGCACTTTAAATGAGCCTACTCGTATAGAATTATAAGGTTTGATAATATGTTTTTTGTATTTTACCCCTTGAGAATAAAAATCTTGCCTAGACTCCAATATTGCAAACAAAGCCTCTGTTGCATAAATATGCAAATTAGGAAATAAATGTAAAAGATATGGCACAGCTCCGATATGATCAGGATGTGGTGAAGTTAATACTACTCCCTTTATTTTGGAGCTATTATCCATCAAATACTGCGTATTCGGTATAATATAATCAATTCCTGGTTGATTAGCACCAGGCATTTGAAGCCCCATATCTACAATCAGGATATCATTCTCTTGTTCAAATATATACATATTTTTACCAACACCATCAAGCCCCCCCAAAGGAATTATCTTGAGAGCTTGGCGAGAAGTTTCAGGAATAGTTCTTTTTTGAGCAAAACTTTTTCCTTGAGCTCGAGAACGATTATTCTTATTCTGTGAATTATTACTGTATGGTCGTTTTGATTGCATATAATGCGATTAATATTATTATTTTCTTTGAGATTATCTATAATTATGCCTGCTTGTAATGTAAAATAATATATGCAAACAGCAATGTAATTTTCTCTAAAAAATGTAGATTTAAGGGAATCGAACCCTTTTTACTCCTGATTAGTAAAATCTATATATAAATTTATTTTGACTCGCTAGCTTTGAATCGTGTTACAGGGATTTTGGTAGCTTCAATGATATTTTGTCGTATCAAAAGATTATGCACTGTTTGTGAAGGTTGAGCTCCAACTGAAATCCAATATTTAATTCTCTCTGCATTAAGGGCTTGATCTTTATTTCCTGGATTATATACACCAAGAGATTCAATAAACTTTCCTTTTACAGGACGATCTTTTTCTGCAACAACAACCTTATAAATAGGAGTGTTTTTCTTCCCTACACGGGACAATCGAATTCGTAACATAAGATAAAATATGATAATTTATACAATTCTTGTTAGTATAATAGCATGGGAATTAATAATTGTCAATATGTTGTATGAGATGAGGAGATAGCAGACAAGTGGGAGGTAATTATCCTAGTGAGCACTGAATTAGTTTATTATTCAACTATAGAAAATGTACCACTTGTAGTAAAGGTATGAATGGTATAGTCTCCAACAGTTGTTTTTGTACCACCAGTCGCTGACACAATTCCACTGGTCCCATCTGTTTTATAACGGATAATCACGATGCCCGAGCCACCTGAACCTGCTGTCACATTTGTGCTGCCGCCTCGACTTTGTCCATCGCCTCCATTGCCAGTATTTGCGGCTGCCGATGGTCGCGTGTAATTATTGCCAGCGGTTTGGCTATTTCTGGCACCCCCTCCGGTAGCGTAGATAGCTGAACTACCTGAAATAGAAGATGATAGCCCTAGACCGCCAGCCAAAATACCATTGCCTGATTGCCCTATGCCCCCAGCGCCACCACCTGAACCGCCAGTGGTATTGCTGCTACTGTTTCCGCCTCTGTAGCCTTGGGTAGGGGTGCCAATTGCATTACCACCAGCACCCTTAAGTTCGCTTTGATGACCTGGGTCACCGATTTGATCTATTGCTCCTCCGCCGCCAGCGCCAATGGTAACAGTGGAATAACTGTTGGTTACTGCAACCGTACCAGTAAGGAACCCCCCAGCCCCGCCGCCAGCCCCTGCAAGATTGTGGACGGCACCACCACCACCTCCAGCAATAACCAAATATTCTACTTCTTTCATTGAATTTATCCAGATTGGCTTTCCTAATTCAATATTGGGTGCTTTTATACTAATTCTATTATTATCTGGATTTATACCTATTTTATAATTTCCTCCCCTTGGATCTACTGAAATACCTGCCATATATATTGGCACTAATCCACTCAAATCTATACAGCTTGTATTTACGCTTCCTATGGGACATATATCTTTATATACTCCTACAGTTCCTGGATATGCTCCACCTGTGTCTATGGTGTTTTGTTCTATTGCTTTGAATATAGTATTTATATCTGATAATCTTTGTGTATTCCTTATCTGGGCTAATTGTTTTGTTGGGTTTATTGCCACTAGTACTATGCTCGCTAATATTCCTATTGCTGCTATTACTAATAGTATTTCGAGTAAGGTGAAACCTTTCTTTACTCTTTTATCTCTTTGCATATGTTTTTATTATCTTTTCCTCTCTCTACTATATCATATCCCCCCGTTTTGTGTAGGGGGCTATTTAGTCTTCTGACAAGCTTTTACAAAGCCCTTGAATAATGGATGAGGGTTAAGAGGATGAGAAATCAGTTCAGGATGGAATTGTGTTCCTATAAAGAATGGATGATTAGCTAACTCAATAATTTCTACTAAATTATTTTCTGCATTAACTCCTGCAATAATAAGCCCTGCTTTCTCTAATTCTTCCCGATATTGATTATTTACTTCATAGCGATGACGATGTCTCTCCTGGACTTGAGCGGTATTATATAGTTTACGTGTAAGAGTTTTCGGTGCTATATCGCAAAGATATTCTCCCAATCTCATACTTGCTCCCATTGTCTCTTGTTCCAAATTAGTGTCCTGTCCCTCCATAATATCAATAACTGGATTGGGAGTTTTAGGATCTATTTCGGCTGTATGAGCTCCTTTTATCTTAGCAACATTGCGAGCAAATTCTACTACGGCAAGTTGCATACCATAACAAAGTCCTAAATAAGGAATTTTATTCTCACGAGCATATTGTATAGCTTTTAATTTCCCCTCTACTCCTCGCTCCCCAAATCCTCCAGGAATAATAATTCCATCATATTGTTTTAATCCCGCAACTTTTTTGGAATCATTCTCAAATTCAGAACTATCTATCCAATCAATTACTGGCTTGAGACGCGCAGAAAAACTGGCATGCTTAATTGCCTCAATTACCGATATATAGGCATCACTCAAAACAAAATTACCACTATTAAAGTATTTTCCTACAATTCCAATTTTAATTTCTTTGTTTGCAGTGTCAATTTTTTGGGTAAAGCTAGTCCATTCTTTTAAATCTCTTTTTCGAGGGCGTAAATCTAATTTTTTTAATAATTTGGTTGAGAGATTATCATATTCAAAATTAATAGGTACATGATAAATACTATCTACATCAGGAGCTGAGATAACATCGTCAGCCGAGACATTACACATAATAGATAATTTTTGCTTCCTGATATCATCAAGAGGATGGCTGGAACGAGCCACAATCATATCTGCCTGTATTCCAGCACTATTGAGTAACCGAGAGGCATGTTGAGTTGGTTTGGTTTTCATCTCACCAATTTTACTCGGAATAGGAAGATAACTTACTAATACAAATAATACATCTTGAGGATTTTCTAATTTAAGTAATCTAGCTGATTCTAAAAATAATAAATTCTCATATTCTCCTGCAGTTCCTCCAATTTCAATAATAGTAATATCTGCATTATGCCTACTCTGAGCCTGTTTAATACGATTTATTACTTCATTCGGGATATGTGGCACAACACTTACACATTTACCTCCAAATTTGAGAGCCCGCTCCTGCTCTATGACTGATTGATATACAGAACCTGTCGTCATATAATTAATATGTGTCAGTTTGGTATCAAGAAATCTCTCATAATTACCCATATCTTGATCACATTCCAATCCATCAGCAAGAACAAAAGTCTCCCCATGCTCCAATGGATTCATAGTACCCGCATCTACATTGACATAAGGATCAATTTTGACTGCCGTCACATTGAAGCCACGAGATTGGAGAATTAAAGCCATTGATGAGGTGGTAATTCCCTTACCCACTCCTGACATCACCCCCCCTACTACAAAAATATATTTAGGATTTGATTTTTTTGCTTTACTCGTTTTCCGAATTGACATACAGTTCTATCTTAGTTTTTATAATGGGAGTGAGATGAATATCAATAGTATATTTTCCTATTGCTTTAATGGGGCTTGCAATATGAATCATTTGCTTTTCTAATAATTCTCCAAATTCAGTATTAAGTTTTGAGACAATATCACTTTCTTTAATAGCTCCAAACAAATGTCCTTCTGAATTGGTCTTGGCAACAACAGTCAATGAATAATCTTCTAATTTAACCTTAAGATTATTAAGTGCTTCTAGATGAGCTTTTTCATTTACTTCCAACTGCTTAGCTTGAGATTTTTTTTGAGCAATATCTTGAGCTGTTGGTATTACACCAAGTCTTTTACGTAAGAGGAAATTTCTTCCATACCCTTCTGAGACAGTAATAATATCTCCTTTTTTTCCTATTGATGGAACATCTTGATTTAAAAGTATCTGCATATTTCAGTGTATTATTCTAAACTCTCGTGAACTGGATACAATATACTCTTTATTATCCCAAAACTGGGCCACATTGTCAACGCGTGAAAGAGTTGATCCTTTATGAACTCTCACAATCAGCTCTTTTAATTGTTTTGACTCCCCCCAGGCTTCAATTTGAACTGTCCCATCTGGAAGATTTTCTACTGTACCTATAATATTGAGTTTTTTTGCGATACTGACTACAAAGACTCGAAATCTCACCATTTGCACTCGCCCTGACACAATAAGTTTTACATATTGCATATTAACCTAAAATTAAATTAGTGAGCCCAAATATAAGAGGGCTAATCAGTCCAAAACCAAATAAAGCAAATATGAGTACAATAAACATTCCTTGTTCTTCTAATACGGCATAAGCTTTACTTCTTATAATATTATAGGGAAGTAGTGGAGCAATAATTTTAGACCCATCCAGAGGAGGAATGGGAATAGAATTAAATACAGCAAGAACAATATTAATAATTACCGTAATAAAAAACAATTGAGCTACTTCTTGAGGAATTGTCATAAATAACCCCGCTATACGATATAGAGCTCCAAGCCCTAATGCTAATAATAAATTGGATCCAGGTCCTGCAAGAGCAACGAGAGCGGGAGCCCATTTTTGATCTCTTAATAAATAAGGATTAAATGGAACCGGCTTGGCATAACCAAACATAAAAGCCCCACTACTGGCAATACCCATCAATAGAGGCAATAGAATAGAGCCATATATATCAATATGCGGGATGGGGTTAAGAGTTAATCTCCCTGCTAATTTCGCTGTAGGATCCCCAAGTGCCAAAGCAATAACTCCATGGGACACCTCATGAATAATCACCGCAAATATCAGAATAATAATTTGAAATATAATTAAAATTGTAGCAATATCCATAAACAGTTGACTTTTATTCATCTAACAGGTATAATAATACCATATTTTGTCATTAATCTCAATAATACCGTTAACTTTATAGTATGTCTCGACGATGTGAATTACCAATTTGTTCAAAAAAAGCGATGGTTGTAACCAAACGTAAACTTTTACGTGGTAATTATAATCCTACCAGCAAACATACTCAAAAAGTAAATGTACAACCCTTCACTCTTCCGGATGGAACCAAAGTAAAAGCTTGTACTACTTGTATTCGAACTGTCAATAAGAGTTTAGCTGCTTAAATCTAAACAAATAAAAAAGAGTATCCTTTATAACGATACTCTTTTTTATTTATATAATTTCTTTTTCTCCGAGGAATTTAGGTTGGCGATTGATAATATGAACATCTGTCCAAGCCTGGGTGCGAGCTAGAATTTCTCTCACTTGTGTGCGAATACTAGACTTGAGAGGAACTCCTTCTGCCACAAATCCTTCCGCATCAATACCAAGGGTTCTGGCAATATATACGGCTCTTTTGATATGAAACTCTTGGGAAATAATAATAATATCATTTTGCCCAAATATATCTCGAGAGCGTACTACAGAGTCAAGAGTACGAAATCCCGCATAATCGAGAACTATATCATCTTTTGGGATACCCCGCTCCAATAAGGCTGTTTGCATTGCTTTTGGCTCATTATAAGACATTTCTGCATTATCTCCACTCACTAAAATCTTTTTGATTTTACCTTTTTGGTATAACTTTACTGCTGCCTCTATACGATTAACGAAATAAGGATTATCCCCTCCCCCAATCATACGCTCACTAGTTCCCAACACCAAACCTACTTTATGATCTTTTATATCATCTATATTATTATTAATAAATGGTATAGGGTCATGAGAAATAGCAGCATTAGTATATGCAATAAAAATGATAGCTCCAATAATTATAATACCTATACTTTTTCGAATAAATACAATCATATACTATAGTATATCATAAATTTACATTTTAATATTGCAAATTATTTGCAAATAGTGTATACTTCTTCTATATCTAATATAATATTATATGAAATCATCTCGATTTATTTTACTTATTATTCTATTATTATTAGGAATAGCTGCAATATTTGCACTCAATAAACCTAACAATACTATTGTAGATAATAAGAATCAATCAAAACAACAAAAACCTATTATTATTACCACTCTATTTCCATTTTATGATATTACAAGAACATTAATAGGAGATCAGGCTGATATTTCTCTTCTACTCCCCCCTGGTATAGAACCCCACTCTTTTGAACCAACTCCACAGGATATTGTACAAATTCAGGAAGCAGATATCTTTATATATACTGGAGATTCTATGGAGCCTTGGGTAAAGGATATTATCAGTAATTTACCTAAAACTGTTACTGTTATAAATGCGAGTCAAGGAATTACTTTAATAGAAGATGCTGATGATCATGGGCACGGTCATGCTGATGATCATGGGCACGGTCATGCTGATGATCATGGGCACGGTCATGCTGATGAGAAAAACAAAGAAAAACTTGCTCTTGACCCTCATTTTTGGTTGGATTTCAATAATACTATTATAGCAACTAAGACTATTTCTGATACTATATCTTCAAAAAATATAGTAGATACTACCTTATTAAGTCAAAATAGAGATATATTAACTCGAGATTTCACTCAAATTGATATTGATTATCGTGATACTCTGGGTAAATGCCGTAATAAAACAATATTACAAGCAGGACATAGAACTTTTGGATATTTAGCCAAAAGATATAATCTTGAATATATTACAACAGAAGAATTAAGTCCTAATAGCGATACTTCTGCTCAAGATATTGCAAACTTAGTTGATGAGATAAAAGCAGAAAAAGCCAAGGCAGTATTTAGTGAGGAATTAATTGAACCTCGTATAGCAAACACCATATCGGATGAGACAGGAGTACCAATATTATTACTCAATGGGGCTCATAATATCACATCTGATCAATTCAAATCAGGAACATCTTTTATTAATATTATGCGAGATAATCTTGAAAATCTAAGTACTGGGCTTGACTGCAAATAAATGCTATACTGGTAATTATGAATAATACCATTATATCTCTTGATAATATCTCTGTATCATTTGGCGCTAGTCAGGTTTTACAAAATATTAGCCTTGATATTAAACAAGGTGACTTTATTGGTATTACTGGGCCCAATGGAGCGGGAAAATCAACCCTTATTAGAACACTATTAAATCTCAATCCCTATACAGGATCAATTAAACTTTGGGATACTCCCCTTTCTGATTTTCATCACTGGAATTATATCGGATATGTTCCCCAGTCTTTAACACAATATTCTCATCAATTTCCCGCAACAGTAGAGGAGATTGTGTCTCTAGGACTTATTTCCACTCTTTCTTGGCCCCGTATACTCAATGAAGAGAATATAAATCATATCTATGATACGCTCAAATCTCTTGATATACAGGATTTGGCAAAAACTTCTATTCATGATTTGTCAGGGGGACAAAGACAAAGAGTATGGCTAGCTAAAGCTCTCGTATCAAAACCAAAGGTATTAATTCTTGATGAACCAACTAATGCTCTTGACCCTGAAATTAGAAATACCTTTTATGAACAAATTAGTAAACTTCATAAAAAGGGGCTCACCATTCTCCTCATAACCCATGACACCAATGATATTGGAAATTATGCTGAAAAGATTCTGCTTATCGATAGCAATATTATATTTTGGGGAGATTTTAATGAATTTTGTAAATCTGATTCAATGAGTCATTACTTTGGGGAGGGTTCAAAACATATTATTTGCCATCAACATGAATAATTTTATTATACTATTACAATATCAATTTATAGAAAGAGCCCTAATTGCTGGTTTTTTCCTTGGACTTGTATGTGCAGTTCTCGGGGTATTTCTGGTACTTCGCAAAATGTCTCTTATTGGGGATGGACTTGCTCATATTAGTTTTGGAGCTATTGCTATTGGGATTGCCTTTGGTATATATCCATTATTTGTCGCTATACCTCTTGTAATTATTGCATCTCTAATTATTTATACCCTTACTCGCAATAATATTATTGAGGGGGATGCCATTATTGGAATACTGGCCTCTCTTGGGCTTGCTATTGGAGTTATTATATCAAGTATTACTACAGGATTTAATATTGATATTTTTAGTTATCTTTTTGGGAATATTTTAGCAATTAATCGACAGGAATTAATATTTGCTATTATTGGATCAGTCACTATCTTATCTATTATTATACTTTTCTATCAAGAATTTGTAGCTATTTCATTCAATACCGAACAAGCTAAAATTAGTGGTCTCCCCGTAGCAAAATTAGATATTGTATTTTCTATTATTACTACTCTTACTGTTATTATGAGTATCAAATTAGCTGGAGCATTACTAATCTCAGCCTTACTCATTCTTCCTGCAAGTTCTAGCTTACAAATTGCAAAAAGTTTTCAGCAAACTATTATTTTTGCCATTATTATTGCACTTATTAGTATTATATTTGGGATTATACTTTCTTTTATAGGAAATATTCCAACTGGAGCTACTATTGTAACTATAAATGCAATACTATTTTTTATAATTATTTTCTCTAAATATATTATAAAAAGATAGTGATTCTCTTATCCAATTGGTATATGTAAGGTAAATATTGTCCCCTTACCTTCCTCAGATTCAACCCGAATAGTTCCATTATGTAATTCTATAATTGCTTTTGTGAGGGTTAGTCCGAGCCCCCTCCCCCCTGTATGCCGTGATCTTGAAGCATCTACTCGATAGAATTTATCAAAAATACGATGTATTATATTTTCTGGAATTCCAATACCAGTATCTTGTATACGCATAGTAAAGAATTTTTTATACATTTGGGTGTCAATAATAATAAATCCCCCTTTACTAGAATATTGGATAGCATTTTCGACAATATTTTCTACGGCTTGAGTTATCAAAATAGGTACTAAATTCATAGTTGTATCAAGTTTTTTACCCGTTATTGTAAGGGTGATATTTTTGAGCTTAGCTTTTGCATCCACATTATGGGTAACTGTATCTAAAATTGATTGAATACTTATTGACTCGAATTGCAAATGTTCTTTTGACAATGATAATAATGACAAATCATTGATCAAATCATTTAAATAATCAATTTTAGTTTGTATTTCTTGTAATAATATTGTATTATCTTTTGTTAATCCTGTATCAGAAAGAAGCAAATCCGTTTTTACCATCATAACTGATAGCGGGGTTTTCAGTTCATGAGAAGCAAATTCAATAAATTCCTTTTGCGAGCGAAAACTTTTTCCTAGTCGTAAAAGCATTTCATTAATTGATGAGATAAGTTCTTGTAATTCTTCATCTAAATGAGGATATGTTATTTTTTCAATTGACTCAGCCTGAATCGCTTTAATTTGTTTATTAATATCTTTTATAGGGCTTAATACTTGGGCTGAGATAGCATTACCTCCCGCCAAAGAAAGCCCTACGAGAATTGCAAATATAAAAAATGAGCTCCTTCGCACAGTAGATAAATCTTGCTCCCGAATTTCTCGAATAACTTCAATGAATTTATCTTGAGGGAAATTCCCATCTTCAATTCCAGCAAATACACTACTATATTGGGATAGGCCATCCAAACCCAATTCTGTTTGCTGATAATAACGAGTAGCTAATATATTCAGAGTTATTAAAACAATAAGACTAAGTAAAACAAATAGTCCTGTATAATACATTGTGAGTCGGAATTGTAATGTATGAATATATTTAAACATATTTTGAATTATAACACAGAAAAGAGAGAAGGTTGAAACTTCTCTTTTTTCTATTTACTAAAAAGGTTGCCTCCACTAAGGAGATGATATATCTGTTATCAGATAGTAAATTATGATTAAATTGTTATGGTGTGAATAAGGTGCAAAGTCTTTTACTTATATTGGTATGAGGATTACCCCCTTATACCTGTTTGCCTTTAAATACTCTCTCCGCACCATCTTTTTTGATCATAGTATGTGAACCTATACTTGATCTATGATTAGTGAGCTTAAGACGAGACAGAGATTCGAGCACCCGAACTTTTTGCTGAACAAATTGCTTCTGGTATCTCATATTAGTATCCTTAGTTAATATTGAATCATCTTGTGATTCTGTTTATACTATATACCTATAGGAGTGAAGTCAATGTGAAGAAAAATATAGTTCTATAATGTTATATATAAAATCCTATAATACTCCATAACCCTTTCCTTTTACTGTCTTGATCAATGTTTTATTGGGATCAATTTTACGTCTTAAGGTTTTGATATGGGTTTTTACCGTATCCGAGAATATATCTACAGAATCATCCCATACATGCTCTAATAATTCCTCTGCAGATATAATTCTATTCTGATTACGAACTAAATATTCTAATAATCTCATTTCTTTAGTTGAGAGTTCAATAGTCTTATTATCCCCTACTACTCGATTTTGATGAGGAATAATCTCATATTGAGCAAGAGTTAATTGTGTGTGTTTATTGTCGGAAAATCTTCGTATAACAGCTTCTATTCGAGCAGCTACTTCAGCCAAATGAAAAGGTTTAGTAATATAATCATCAGCTCCATGTTTAAAACCATCTAATTTGTCATATATTTGTGACCGAGCTGTAAGCATAATTGTAGGAACCATATTCCCAAGTTCACGAATATTATTAATAATTTCCATACCATCTTTACCTGGTAAATTTAAATCAAGAATACAACAATCATATTGATTGAGCTTAAGAGCCGAAAATCCAGTATTTCCATCATAGCAGATATCAACAGCATACCCTTGTTTTTCCAAATAAATTTTAAGAGTATCAGCTATTTCAGATTCATCTTCTATGATGAGTATATGCATATATTATTCATCAAATTGATCTAGCACCTCATCTAATTCTTCTTGTTCTATTTCACTCAACTCATCTTCTTGTTTTTCTTGTACTTCTCCTGGATTATGTTCTGGGGGAGCATAAATAGTATATAATTTCAAATCTCCTTCTGAATTATTAATAATATTATGCTGTACTCCTGCTGGAGTAAAAATCAAATCCCCTACTTCAATCTCATCATCATCCTCTCCTGGAACCTCCAGTTTACCTGTACCATCCACAACTACCGTAATTTGGTCAACTTCACCATATACCTCTTCTCCAATATCTTCTCCCGGAGCTAAGCTCATCAATACTAATTGACTATCCGCCCCAGTTGCAATAACTTTACGATAATCAGTATTTTCTTGAGTTTGAGTGATAATATCTATTTTCATAATTAATCTATTAAATATAGTATTAGTATACCATATTCAATAATTATTCCCTATTCTGTATATAAGATGAGGAGATGGTATATAAGTTATGATTGCGTAGCGAGGTATCCCTCCATTATTCCGTAGAGTCGGCGACCTTAAAATCGCCTGTATTTGTATTTAAATCCTCCTCTTGAGGGGAATTAGCTCAGTCCACTTCCGGCTCCTCCCAAACTAAATCATGGGAGGGGGGCTTAAAGCCCTCAACGCAAGGCACAGCGGAAGCCAACATTATTGTTCGTAGCGGGAGGAGTATGAAACAGAACCATAGTAAAGACTCCTGCACCAGTAGAAGAATTAGCCGAATCACCACCGCGGAGGAAAGCAAAACTGGTATTATTAGTACTTGTTCCATCACTGTATATTTGTCCCATATTTTGAGCGCTTCCCCAATTACTATTACTTGGACCTATTAAGTCTCTACTTAATGTTCCAAAATTGGTTATGCTATTACTTAACCCTGTACCATATTGTCTCCAAGTAAGGCCTACTGAACTTCCTGTTGGGTGGTCTTTTCCTAATATACTTTCATTTGTGTATTCCCATACATTTCCTCCCAAGTCCCATATTATCTCTCCATTGCTTAATGTATGAGTTCTCTTCTCTATACTAAATCCACTTTGCCCTGTTCCTATATACCCATCAGTATCTGGTCCTGCTGCTAATGCTGTATTTGGGCTCGCATCACTATGGCCTCTATACAGTCCTCCTGTTCCTATGGCACTGGAGGTTGCTGTTCCTGTGGTCCAATTACTTAATTGGGCCTCTATATTCCTTGCTATGGTCATCCATTCGGCATTGGTCATAAGGCTTGCTCCTGCTGTAGCACAATAGCTGGCGGCTGTGTATTGATTTATATTTGCTATTGGAAAGCCACTTGCTACACTGGCGATAGCCCGGTTATTGGCGGCTGTGGTGGCTGTGGTATTATTGGCGATGGTGCCAAATCCTGTATTTGGGGTGGTGAGTCCTGTTGTAGTATCTGTGGTACTTACTGCCTTTGCTTCATATTTCATTA
>JBIKWJ010000004.1:0-70763 GCA_044356325.1 Minisyncoccia bacterium
CTGCTATTACTAATAATATCTCGAGTAGGGTGAAGCCTTTCTTTACTCTTTTAGCTCTTTGCATATGTTTTTATTATCTTTTCCTCTCTCTACTATATCATATCCCCCCGTTTTGTGTAGGGGGGAACTATTTGGTTTCGTGGGGGGGTATTAATAATAATCAATAACATCACTTGATGGGATGATATTTGCAGTTTTCAAAAATCCATACAATAATCCCTGTGTAATACCAGACATCCAGCCAGCTGATAAGATACAAATCACTATGCCCACCAATTTAATTTTATCATCTCCTCTAAAAAATGAATCTGCCCCACCAGTTGCCAAAATTCTATATATGGGTTCGGAGAAAAACATAATCAAAAAACCTAGCCCTAATCCTATAACTCCTATTATCAGCTGACTTTTACCGGTTGAGAATATAAGTAATATCACAATAACTAATAGGAGAAGTCCTCTTATCATATTAACTTTAGCGAGTTCGCTTTTTTGTAACCCTAATTTTAATAATCCTTTTTCCTCTAACATATCTTTTAGTGATCTCACATATATGAGCCCCACCGTTAAGGGAATAATAGGTATAAGCCAAAAATATACCATATTTACTTAATAATAATACTAATACGAGATGAAAGTACTGGTAATACGGGGATAAATCCTGGAATTAGCTTAATATCAGCTGAGTCTACATTGTCAAGACTCTTAATATAATCTTGAGCCTGTGATATGGTTTTAAATCTAATATTACGAGAAATATCTCCCTCATCAAATTTTGGCTGTAAAGAATAATCTACATATACTCTTGCTCTTACAGCCTGTTTATTAGGGAATTCTTGAGGTGGATCAAAATTAATTTTAATATCTGATCCTAATTCTCTTGAATCAATAACTTGTGAAGCTAATAAGGATTGTATTAATTTATTTAAATTCTCTTCTTTATAAAATAATCCTTGAATATTACCTGATGCTTTTACGGTAAAACTTCTTGATCTATCCCCTATATTTGGAAGCCCCGTAAATTGAATATCATTTAATTTAGTTTGTATTGCTAAAGCCTTAGTATCTTTTCTCTCACCTATTTGTTGATTTACAATTTCAGTAAGCTTTTTTTGCAAATCAGTTCTTGCTTTTTCTATATCTTTTTCTACAACAACAATTCCATCCTCGCTAGCTCCATTACTAATAGCTGTTCCTAACTCTCCATAAATTGCAGCAAATTTAGTTGAATTATCCTCAAATCCTGGAATAGTTAATTTTCCCGCTGGGATATTATAATCTTCTCCTGAATTATCAGCTATGATTTTTGCTAACACAGAATTCTGAGCTGGTATAGTGACGGCTTCTGTGAGGCGAAATTGCTTGCCCTTTGATGAAAGAAATCGAGTATTTGAAACAAGTGATTGTGAAGCTTTGGTTTCATTTTTAATAGTAATAGTAGCATTTGCCTTAGAGCCTCCAACTTGTGATCCAGTTCCCTCATATGTTCCTTCTACAGAAGCACTAATAGTGTCTGTTGTGGATGGAGTTGCTTTATTACCAACACTAATATCGGTAATACTAGGGTCAAAAGTAATATCAAAATCTTTAGATAATGATTCTAATTTTGTGGTAATAGTAATATCAGCTCTTGGGATAAATATAGAGAACCCCGCAATCAGAATTATTGTTATAATAATCACGCCTCTCAATACAAATTTCCAAGAAAGGACATCTGATTTTTTCTTTATTAATGGTTGTGGGTTAGTAGGTTCTGACTGAAATACTTCTGCAGAATTTGATTCAGGAGTAGATCTGGTAATATTTTGATTCAATTGATATCCAAAAAAATCAGTATAGGGATCATTTTCTATATTTATACTTGTGGTCTCAGTAACCGTATGAGGAAGGCTGTTAGAATTTGTAATGGGAATATTGCTAATTGAGAGCAAAGATACCAAATCATTATCTGAACTAGATAATTCTATATTGTTCTTTGATAATAATTGTTTAATAGTATGGATAAATAAGCCTCTATTAATAGGATTATATAATATATCCATATTATCTGGTATATAAATCAATACTTTATCTCCTTTTACGATATCACTTTTAATTTGATATATAATATCTGAGATTCCATCTTTTGGATTTAATATAAGTGATTTTGGAGTTATATTTTTCATAATGATTTATTCGCTTAAACGATATGGTAGATGAATATCTGTAGGAATATTAGCAATATGTATAAGGCCAATAATATCAATGTAACGAGCATTATCTATTTTACTGGTCATATCAATAATGTGGGGAAATTGTTGTGGCGTAAGAATTGATATACCTGGTTTAATAAGAGAATTGACTGATTTATGCCAGTTACTGTATTCCAAAGCCTCTTTAATACCTAATAATTGTGCACCCTCTCCATATAATAGTATATGAGGAGGGAGATTTTCTAATTGAGCTTCCTGTAAACTCAAAATAATTCCTTGTAACCAAAGAGATATTTCTGGCTCAAGAGCATCAGTGATACGGCGAGACATATCTCTTGGTAATTGTAGACGACTATATTCTTGACGTACTATTTCAGCTTCATCAATAGTAATTTGAAATGCATTTGCAATAGCTTGAGTAAAACTATGACTTCCCATACTAAAGGATTGTATATAATTAATTTTTTGATTCTGAATAGTACTAATAGTGGTATGACCAAATCGGATATCTACTAATATTACTGATATATCTTTATTACTATTATAATCTAATATAAGTTGACCTACGGCATATCCATGTTGATATACTCCTTCAATAGATAGTTCTATACTTTTTTCTATATTAATCAATGATTGTTTATAGGCAATAGGAATATAGGTGTTGAGGGTCTCTAGAGTTATCGTATGAGCTTTTTCTCCAATTGGTGATAAAGTCTCCTCCCCATCTAAACGAATATCATTGAGAGAAATCTGCGCCAAAGATAAAGGGAGTTTATGACCCAACGAAGTGACATAAGGCTCCTCATCAAATTGAACATATATATCATCAATAGTATTAATCCACTCTTTTGAATTAATACTTTTTCGTGGTTTTTCACGATTTATCTCAACAATACGATCTTTCATTTCTACTAATGGTCCTGACACTCCCAATATCATACCTGTTTTATCTTCATCAGTATTGGCTTTAGATTCAAGGCAAGCATTTTCTATCGCTTGTATTAATAGTGTTTCTTGTTCAATAGCGTTAGTATTAACAACCCCAAAGGGTAATTGAGTTTGTCCAATACCTTGAATCAAGGTATTGCCAGTCTTAATATCAACAGTATAATCAACCACAGTAACTCTATTCTCAGAGATATCTATAATAAGAGGTTCAGATGATACTTTTTTACCAAACATCGTATTATATTATTTATTTTGGATAGTATAATAATATTAGCCAAATAATTTGTCCTATAAATCCTACTCCTAGGGGAATTGCCAAATTATCATCAAGTTTAGAGGCGAAGGTTTCAATAATCACTCCACTTATAGCTAATATAAGTGGAGTAATACCAAATCCCCATATACTACCTGCTATTACAAAGTTAGCAATTAAAGCTAATAATATACCCTCCCAAGTTGTTTTGTTTTCTGTATTCGGGAATACCTTCATTGTACCATAAATTCCTCCAATTGTAGAAAATGTATCCCCAATAATTGCAATTAATATTGCTGTGATTGAGACTATTGGCTCAAAAAGGGCTGTAGTTACAATAGCTGCCAAAACTAAATTTAATCCATCAACATTAGTATGTTGCTCTTTTGGCTTTACAAGACTCGCAAATGGCACCCAAATACGCGTATCCAGACGTAAATATTCATATACCAGAAATCCTACTACAAATACAGCTAAAAATCCTCTGGCATATAGCTCTGCATTCGTAAAAGTTTGGACGGATATATACCAATACAACGCAAAAGGAAGTATAAGTGCTAAATGGAGAGATTTACGAAGTAATATATCTCTTTTTGTTTTCATATTATTCTATTATAGCACGAATACGACGCACTCCGCGAGCAACAGCCTCTTCTTTTTTAATTTTGAATATACCTATTTCTCGAGTATTGTGAATATGAGGTCCCCCACATAATTCTTTCGAGATATTTCCAAAACTATATACATCTACTTGCTCTGGATAATTACGATTAGCTAAATATAAAGCTCCAGAATTTTTGGCCGCCTCTAGAGACATAGGAGTAATAATGACATCTACCCCAGCTTGAATATATTCATTTACTTTATTCTCCACCATTTGGATTTCCTCGGGAGTTAATTTTCTCTCAAAACTAAAATCAAATCGTGTACGCTCAGCAGTAATATCTGAACCTTTTTGTTCTACTTCCTCTCCCAACACATCTCGCAAAGCCTTATTTAAAAGATGCGTAGCACTATGTAGTCGGGTCACAATAGCTAATTCCTCTTCATTCGCAGCTTTTAATTCTCCATTATCAAGAATTAATCCATGTCCACCAAATTTTTTGGCAGCTCCAGCTCGGGAAATACTCTGATGTTCCATCTTATAATTCTCAAAATCTTGCTCATCAAAAGATAACCCCTGTAATCGAAGAACTTCTGGGGATAATCCATATGTTGAGGCTAATAAAAAAGCTTCTTCTCCTGACATATGAGGAATACGCTTTTTCTTTAATATTTTAGCCATATGTCGCTTACCACGTGATACTGACTCACTGAACAATGCATATTCCTCCTCAACACTATGTTTAATACTATCTTTTGCATTTATCAGCTCAGGATATCTCTTTTGATATGCTTCAATAATATTTTCAATAGTATTAAACACTAATTCTAAAGGCTTATCATAAGATGAAATAAGACTTAATACTTTTCTCAATAATCTTCTTAATATATATCCTTGTTCCTTATTGGATGGAACTACTCCCTCAGCTAAAAGAAAGGTACTAGCTCGAATATGATCAAATACTATACGATACATATCTAGTGATTGATTTGGAAATTGACTCTGTATATTACCAATAATTGGAGTAAATATTTTGGTGTCATATACCGACTTTACTCCTTCTATTTGAGTGATAATGCGCTCCATGCCACCACCAGTATCTACCCCTTGTTGTTCTAATTCTTTTAGACTTCCATCTATTCCAGAATAATATTGATTAAATACAATATTCCATACCTCAACTCCCTTTACAAAAATCTCGGTAGTAGGGCCACAAGGTCCTTCAGCTCCTGTAGGCCCCCAAAAATTATCCTCTCTTCCAAGTTCTTTAATATCTAAATCTATTCCTTTATCCTGAGCTAATTGTTTCCATATAGCTAAAGTTTCCGTATCTTTTGGGCTTCTCTCATCCCCTTCAAAAATAGTTACATAATCAATTGTCATTCCGAGTTCCTCGACAATAAATTCATATCCTAATTTGATAGCCTCTTGTTTAAAATAACTCCCCTCTCCACTGGGATAATGAAAGGAGAAATTCCCTAACATTTCAAAAAAAGTGTTATGAGTATCATCTCCCACCTCATCAATATCATCTACTCTCAGACATTTTTGCACACTAATAACCCTATTTCCATAAGGAGATATTCTCCCCAGATAATAAGGCTTGAATTGTTGCATACCAGCTGTAGTAAATAATACAGAATTATCTCCTTCTGGTAATAATGATGATGACTGTACTCTTATATGTCCTTTGGTCTCAAAATATTCAAAAAACTGCTGAATAATTTTCATGGTGAATACTATATTTAATCTTAGAATTAGAATATCATACTATTCCTTATCAAGCAATATACTGTATATTAACGAATCCTTTTATATAATGAATAGCCATTATGCTCAGCTATATCCTCTGGCACTAATACCCTCACACTATTGGGAGGCATATGTATATACAGAAATCCAGCATATCCACTCAAGGGTTCAAATTCATCTGTTATTGGTAATAAATCTCTTAGCATAGAAACCTCTATTACAGAGCCATGACGCCATTGTATATGTTCAGTGATAGGTTTATCAGTTGTATTAACCACAATTAATACAGTCTCAGCCACATAATCAGTATATCGCTCAAAGGCAAGTAGTTGATGAGCCGTAGCTATACGAAAATCTCCTATACGTAAAGCTCGATATTGTGTGCGTAAGGCAATAAGTTGTTTCATCCAAGTTAAATCAGCATTATTTTTATCAACGAGACTCCAATCCATAGGACCACGATTGGCGGGATCCCAACCACCAGACATACCTAATTCGGAGCCATAATAAATATTAGGAGAACCTGGAAGTGTGAATTGTAATACTTGAGCAATTTTACGTTTAGATAAATCGGGAATTCTTGTTGCAAGACGTGCCAAATCATGATTATCTAATAATAACCAACTTTTGAGTAATGATTCAATTCCAATATCCAATACCATATGAGCTAACATAGAGGCTGCGGTGGCAGACTTAAGTGAGCCTTCCACTAATAATAGTACTAAGCTTCTTAAATGATAATTCACAACCCCATCCATTGCCGGCATCCATCCTGCTGGATATGTGATAATTTCACCCACTATGAGAGATTCTGGGTTTTCTTTATGCGCAGCCTCAGTAAGTTCAGCGAGGAAATTATGTCCCAAGTCATAGGCAGTATCAAGTCGCCAGCCATCAACTCCATCACGCAAATAACTTCTTACTATCGAATTCTCTGATTTCCACAAATAATCTCTCACCGAAGAATTTTCTAAATGTAATTCTGGTAAATTAAATTGCCCTCTCCAAACACGAGCCCCCCCGAGAATTTGAGTATCAAAAATAAACCAATTTCGCCATATACTCTCTATATCCTTTTCAGCTTCTTGAAACTTGCTTGCATTACGCCCCATATGATTAAACACTCCATCGAGTACCAATTTCATATTTCGGCTATGAAGAGCATTTGCTAATTCCTTTACATATTCACGTGTACCAAGCTCAGGAGATATAGTCTCAAAATCTAAAGAATCATATTTGTGACTTGTAAAGCCAAGCTGAATTGGATTAAGATATAATACTTCAATACCTAAATCCTGTATATAATCAAGATGACTAATCAAACTGGCAATATCACCTCCCCAAAAATCTAATTCCTGACTCCAAACTTTACAATTATCTATAAAATTTCCAGGTTGAGGCAGCTCATTCCAGTCACGCAATTGACGGGGTGAAGCATATAGTGATTTTTTAGCGTCAATATTAGCTGAAGGAGCAAAGCGGTCTACCAATACCTGATATACAATAGCTCCATTACGCCAATCCGCCTCTCTCTTGGTATAAATATCTATAAATTCACTCGTATCAATCTCAGCTGTATTTTGTTCCATTGATGGAAATAAAATAATATATTGTATTTATTATACCATATGTTATGATTTAGCAAATTAATTATGCTATACTAGTATATATGAAAACATCTCTTATTGTATATTGGGCTCGGCGAGATTTAAGACTAACCGATAATCCTGCATTATATCACTCTATTAATACCGCAAAAGAACGAAATATATCTTTTGCTCCTATTTTTATATTAGAAAATTATATGCTTGAGGCTAAACCTCAAGCTCAATTTGGCTATGCCCAAAGACATATATTAAGCCAAGCTTTACCCGAGTTTATACAGCAATTTCCTCAATTTCATTTGATTAAAGGCAAGGGTGCTCAGTCAATTATTGACCTGAGTAAATCTTATCAAATTGAACTCTATGTCAATCATGATATATATCCTGATTTCACTAAGCAATTGCAAAAAATTAAAGAAGCTGGTATCAATATACATATTTATGCAGATAGACTGAGCGTTGATACAGATACTCGCAGTCAAAATGGAAATTTGTATTCTGTATTTACCCCTTTCAAAAAATCTATTTGGCAAGAATTCTTAAATACCGAAACTTATCCGAAGCCCGACCTAAATTCTATATCATATCAAGATATTATCTCAGATTGGAATTATATACAGGCTAACACTGACGCCATACAACAAGAATTTTCCTCCAATAGAGATATCTTAATTGAAGATAGAGTATATGATTTAACTCAATATATTCCTCTTCCCGATTTATCTCTATGGTATTATTCTGAGGCTGAGGCTTTAGCATTATTCAAACATTTCCTTGATTCTGGCTTTCTTGATAATTATCATCTTAATAGAGATTCCCTGGAACTCGATACTATTGATAATGGTAAAACTTCAAAAATGAGTTTAGCTCTTGCTTGGGGATTTGTCTCAAGTAGAGCTCTTAGGCAAATGATACAAAAACATAGTAATAATACTCTTGAATCAGCTCTGATAGATAACCAATATCCTGGAGCTACTATATATATATCCGAGCTTATTTGGAGAGAATTTTATGCCTATTTATTATATCATCAACCTAAATTACTCAATACCGAATTTCAATTGCAATTCCGGGATACTATTGATTGGACTTCAGGAGAAAAGGCTCATAAAAGATTTCTTGCTTGGATTAAAGGAGATACCGGCTATCCCATTGTCGATGCTGCCATGAGGCAATTAGCTCAAACAGGATGGATGCATAATCGATCCCGTATGATTGTAGCAAGTATATTAACCAAACATCTTGGAATTGATTGGCGATGGGGACAAGAATATTTTCAGGCTACTCTTGTAGATTTAGATGAACCCTCTAATAATGGAGGTTGGCAATGGGGAGCTTCTGTAGGAGCTGATCCTAAGCCGATTCGTATATTTAACCCTTATCTTCAGGCGAAAAATTATGATACAAAAGGAATATATCAGTCAAAATGGCTTGGAGAAAGCTATATTCCCCCACTTACACCTATTATTGAGCATAGTAAGGCAAGAGAACAAGCAATATTACGTTATAAGCAAGCTAAGTTCAAACTATAATAGGAAAGTATTTAGTTTTCTATTATAGACTGATTTTTATTCCAATATTCCATCTGCATTATATTTTACAATATACATATCTGGACCAATGGAAGTAGTAAGTTCAGTTTGATTAGTATCTCCATTCCCCAAAACAATAGTACCACCAAATTTTCCTACAGAAACAAGACTACCATCTACACTAGCAGAGATATCATTTCCATAATCATCACCAGTTCCACCAGCTCTCTTTGCCCAAGCCAAACTTCCATCTGCATTATATTTTGCAGTAATTATATCATATCCTCCTGCACTTGTCAGAGGTACCGCGGATCCATCTATTGTTAGAGTATTTTGGAAAAATCCAGTTAATATCACAGACCCATCTGATAAAGCAGCAGATCCCTGAAAAATATCAAAACCACTCCCTCCAATTTTTTTTACCCAAGCTAAACTTCCATTTGTATTATATTTTGCAACATAACCCTCAGCTACACCCAAATTTGATAATATTGTTTGATTTGACTCTCCTGGTGCAAAAGTAATCTGTTGACCCCAACCACCTGCCCAACCAGTAATGATACTACTTCCATCACTAAACCCAGTCATACTACTCACAGCATCATATCCATTTCCACCAGCTCTCTTTGCCCAAGCCAAACTTCCATCTGCATTATATTTTGCTATGAATATAGTATAATTTCCTGTACCTGTATTTAAAGTAGTAGCATTAGGATCCCCTACGCCAAAGGTTGTATTACTAGCAAAGAAACCTCCTACCATAAAGCTATTGTCAGCAAATGTATGTATTGCTCTTCCTCCTTGATCATGTACACCTTTTACATCCTTCGCCCAAACCAAGCTTCCATTTGCTGCATATTTTGCAATAAATATATCTGGTCTATCTAAACAGGTTGGTAAACAATCACGACTAGTAAAAGAAATTTGATTAGATTCACCCTGCCCAAATGTTGCGGTACCAGAGAACATCCCTGTAATAATACTAGTACCGTCAGTAAATGCTCCTAGCCCATAAGCAGAATCACTTCCATTAAATGTTCCCGCACCTCCGGCTCTTTTTGCCCACATTAATGTTCCATCTACATTGTATTTAGCTAGATAAATATCTTCAAGCCCAGCACTCGTTAAATTAACAGCTCCTGTTTCTCCAGGACCAAATGTTATAGTATTTTTAAACCCCCCTGCAACTACAAAAGTACCATCCGCAAAGCTTTTAATCCGTGTTTCACCTACTATAGGTATATTACCACTAGTTCCACCAGCTCTCTTTGCCCAAACCAAGCTTCCATTTGCATTATATTTAGCAATAGCAAGTTCTGCAGATCCCGCACTTGTTAAACTAACAGCAACTGTTTCCCCAGCCCCAAATACCGCCGTCCCAGTAAAAGGTCCTGCTACGATACTGCTCCCATCTGATAAAGCAACTACTGAGTTAGTTCTACCAGTTGTTTCTGTAACAGTTGCTTTTTTTGCCCAGGTAATACTTAGAGCAAAAGAATTTATACCTATAACTTTTCCTAACTCACCAGTTAATACTTTAAGACTTATTTGTCCATTAGTTGGGTTTAATGCTATCTGATAATTGTCTCCCAAGGGATCTTTCGGTATTGCAGCTATATAATCTGGGGCTAATGCACTTAAATTAACGCAATTAGTGGTTACTCCTACTGGACAAATATCTTTATATGATGTTGTAATACCGGTTGGATATGATCGATTTGTAACAAAATAATTCTCTAATGCTTGATTGATTTTAGTAATATCATCTAATCTAACGGTATTACGAGCTGATTGTAATTGTCTAGCAGGGTTAATTGCAACTAATACAATGGAAGCTAATATACCTATTAAAGCTACTACTAATAGTATTTCTAATAAGGTGAAACCTTTTTTTTGTTTTTTCATATATTTTAAGTGTATTTTTTAGATTTTATACTAAATTTAGTATATCATATTCTATGTTTTTGTCTACGATGTATCTCATCTTAGTCATATTTATCAAAATTTACCCGTACTCCCGAAACCACCTTCGCCACGAGATGAATCAATTAATGTATCAGTAAATTCAATATCACAATATTCCACTTCCTGTACTACTAACTGAGCACATTTTGCTCCTTTTTCTATTATTTGTATTGTATGAGATAGATTAATCAAAGATATTTTTATTTCTCCTATATAACCAGCATCAAAAACTCCTCCTAGACTTTTGAGCCCCTTATTAAAAGCAAGGCTCGACTTATCCCAAACCAAAGCTGCATATCCTACAGGTAAATTCATAGCAAGACCAGTCGGAATAATTTTCTGCTCCCCTGGTTGAAATACTATTTCTTCAAGAGTATACAAATCCATACCAGCATCTGTGGAGTGACCATAGCTTGGTAATTTTGCATCAGGGTTAAGTTGTTTGAATTGTAATTTCATATACACCAGTATAACAAATTATGCTATAATTAACAAAATAAATTTCCTTTTATGCCTCAAATATTCCTCGCCAAAACCGAACCCTCAACTTTTTCTATTGATGATTTTGAAAAAGAGCATATTACACTTTGGGATGGAGTACATAATTATCAGGCTATTAATGTAATTAAAACTTGGCAGGTCGGAGATTATGTCTTAATTTATCATTCAGTCAAAGAACGCCGTATCGTAGGAATTGCTAAAGTAATAGAAGATCCCTATCTAAATCTAGCCGATAGCCGCTTTAGTTGGGCTGCAAAATTAGAATTTGTAACCAGATTCACCCCTGAAGAACAAATTAGCCTCGATACTATCAAACAATCCCATCTTTTTGATGATTTTCTTTTAGTAAAGCATAGTCGCCTCTCTGTGATGCCTTGTCCAGATGATTTTGTTATTTGGCTACAAGAGCAAATACCTCGTATTATACTCACCTAATATGGATAATTTAATTCATGAAATAGTTCTCAAAAGTCAAGAATTGGACCCAAAATTACAATCTCAATTCATTGATTTAGAGAATGCCATTATATCTCTTCCTGATAAATCTAAAAGTGTATCTATCTTAGATACCATTCATCAAATTCAGGCTATTAACCCGAAACTAACTATTATCCCCTACTATTCCCTCAGATTCCATCAAGCAAAAACTCTCGATGAGACAGCGCAAGAATTTTTATCCTTATTAGAGCAATTAATACCTTTGCATATACCTAAAATATTACTTATTAGTGGGGTACCAAAATCAAAATATACCACTCTTGATGTATTGTCATTTATACAAACCCATTATCAGGATACATATCCTCGTATTGCTATTGCCTATAATCCATTCCTCTCGGGTGAAGAATTAGAGCAAGAAAACAATCTCCTTATGAATAAAATTAAAACTGGACTTATATCTAGCGTATATTTACAAATCGGTATAGATATACCGACTATACAAAAGGCTGTCGCATTCATACAATCCTTACAAGCAGATATTACGATATATATTAGCCTTATGAATCCTACGCCCCTTCGCTTAGCTCAATTCAAATATCGCCCTTGGAAAGGGGTGATGGTATCTCAAGAATATTTAGCCTCTTCTCAAAGAGCACAAGAAATAAATCAAAGTTTATATCAGCTAGCTAAAGAGCTCAATATTGGAGTTATTCAAGGCTAATACCTTATACTTGATCCAAATATTGTCTATAGCCTTCACGCTCCATATCTTCTTTTGGGATAAAGCGTAGAGATGCTGAGTTGAGACAATATCTCTTGCCTCCTTTATCTTGAGGACCATCATCGAATACATGTCCAAGATGAGAATTAGCTCCTTTGGATCTCACCTCAATTCTCGTTTGGAATAATTTAGTATCTTTTTTAGTAATAATTACATCATCTTTAATTGGTTTTGTATAAGATGGCCAGCCAGTACCTGAATTATATTTATCTCGAGAAGAGAATAAAGGCTCTCCAGAAACAATATCTACATAAATACCATCTCTTTTATTATTATAATATTCATTTTCAAATGGGGCTTCTGTACCATCCTCTTGAGTAACAGTATATTGTATTGGAGTTAGCTTGTCTTTCAAATCATCTGATGACATATATTTTCTTTATCTTTATATACAGTATATAGGAGTACCCCTTATCATACAAGTTATATATTCATTTATACTTATCCCCAATTTAATACTTGAAAAAATACATAAAATTATTTATACTGGAGGAGTACACCCTATCCCCCTCCCTCCACAATGTGTGAACATACTCGTCTAAGACAAATGGTCAAGAGGGCTTATGGGTATAGATGTCAACTATGTTTTAAGCAATTTCATAGCAAAGAACTGAGTGCCCATCACATTTTACAAAAACAGCACGGAGGATTAACTATTTTTGATAATATGAAGCCTCTCTGCTTTGACGAATGTCATGCGAAAGTTCATGAAGGACCTATTACCCATAATGTCAGAGGAGGACTCCTTCTCATTATCCCAATGACTATTCAAATTCCTAAACTTACACTCATCAGGCAACCATCACTTGTATTAGCCGCCGCCTAGACACTAAAGAGAAGTCAACCCTTCTCTTTTTTCTTTTTCCTCTTTTAATAAATTCCTTTTTATATGTACTCCCCAATGATAATTCCCAATTGCACCCTGTTTTGTAATAATACGATGACAAGGTATAAGTATAGCAATGGGATTTTTACCAATAGCGGTTCCGACAGCTCTAAAAGCTTTGGGGTTAAATATAGAGTCAGCAATATCTGCATAATTACTTGTCTGACCTAGCGGAATAGATAATAATGCTTGCCAAACTTGCAATTGAAATTCTGTACCTTTTATATGAAGTATCAAAGGAGATTGATTTTGCCCCTTTATTCCATCAATTGCCTGTATATGAATATCTTTTGTCTCATTAATTAATTCCATACCCTTAAGTCTTTTTTGTAATTCGATATAACCTTCTTCCAGAGTAGTATGAAAACCAATATAACAAATACCTATAGGAGTAGATGCTATAATAATATTGCCATATGATATAGTATATATCTGATAATATATGGTATTTACACCTATATTTTGTAAAGAAGTAATTGTATATGTATTCATATATAGCTACTCTTTTATGACAATATGTTGATTTCTTTTAAAATAATATCTACTCCGTCTTCAACGGTAAGAGTATCGGTATCAATTTCAATCGCATCATCAGCTTTTTTGAGAGGAGAATGCTCTCTCTCAATATCTTGACGGTCACGCTCCGCAATTGAGTATTTAATATGCTCCAAATCTGCCTCTATGCCGGCTTTTTGTAATTGTCTATAGCTTCGCTGAGCGCGTATATCGAGAGAGGCTGTAAAATAAAATTTAAAGTCGGCTTCAGGGAATACCACTGTACCACTATCTCGTCCCTCCACTACAATATTTTTTCCCTTGGCAAATTCACGCTGAATATCTAAAACTTTTTCTCTAATTTCTGGAATTTTTGCAATTCTTGCTACATTGTCTGAGACCTCTTGATTTTTGAGAACTGTATAATCAATACTATTATAATCCAAATCTTCAGCTAATTTTATCAAAATATCTGAGTCTCTAAGATTTAGATGTTTCTTGAGAGCATTATACGTAATCCATCGATACAAAGATCCAGAATTGAGATGAAAATATCCTAATCGTTTTGCCAGTGACTCAGCGGTACTTGTTTTTCCTGTTCCTCCTGTCCCATCGATTGTGATAATCATACTATCTCTATATTAATTTCTACACATCTTATATAGAGTATCATAGGATAGATGAATTGTCTAAAGTTTGTATGAGATGAGGAGATCGTAGATAAAACAGATTACTATATATTACTAGCCTACAAAACATAGCTTGATACAAAAATTGTCCTCCTTTGCCTGTCTGCGGTAGGCAGGGCGGAGGTGGATAGAGTTTAAGTCTTTATCTTATCCACCCCCACCTTTCAGGCTCCCCCCTCCTAAGGGGGACACCCCATGTTACATTCTCTACAAAGGCACTTCTATTACTATAAACTCAGCATTTTGAATTACCTTAATATGAATTTCCTCCTCAATATCCCATATACCAATTGCATCTCTTGTATCTAATTCTTGATTATTCACTCTAATTGCACCCGATATCACAAAAATATATATTCCATTTCCCGTTTTTTTGAGACTATAGTCTAATTGCTTATTTTGCTCTACATAGGCTCTTTGAAACCAAGCATCCTGATATACTCCAATACCTTCTTCATGCGTTTCTATTGGGGATATAATCTGATGGAAAATATTAGGTGATTTGTATATATCAAAGTATCTCTGCTCATAGCGTGGTACTATATTCATTTTATTTGGGATAACCCAAATTTGAAGAAGAGTTACTGGCTTATCACTATAAGCATTGAATTCACTATGGAATACCCCGCTACCCGCACTCATCACCTGTATATCCCCAGGCTTTGATACTGCAATATTACCCATATTATCTTTATGCTCTAATCCCCCTGACAAAGGTATCGTAATAATCTCCATATTATTATGAGGATGAGCTCCAAATCCCCTCCCTCCCGCTATACTGTCATCATTGAGTACTCGCAAAGCTCCAAATCCCATACGATTTTCGTCGTAATATTCTGCAAAGCTAAAACTATAATTGGTTTTAAGCCAATCATAATCAGCCTTGCCACGAGAATCGGATGTATATATTAGTGATTGCATATATATTAAGTATATCATAAGAGAAAAAGAGAGATATCATGGATACCCCCCTCAATAGGCTTTAGCTAACTCAGCCAAGATAAAATGTAGCTAGTCGTCATCAGAAGCAATGCCCTCTCATAAGACAAACTCCCCGGTACTATACCTATACTGTTAAACCATAAAAATAAGCGCCTAAAACTTGATATATCTTCCTGCACGGGTCCTACTTGATACCCTGTGCCTGCAAGATAATTCATCAAAGAGATGAATATCACCTCCAGCTCATCACTCCAATCATCTTGCCTCCTGGCGAAATTTCTTGCTTTCTCAACAACTGCTTGTGCTGGCACTATCATGATAGAATTGGGAAGAACACCCTATAAAAATACTCTATCATAGCTGCTTTGTCAATATGCATCAGCAAAGAAAAAGAGAGGCCTATGCAGCCCCTCTGTCGATAATTTTTTGAGATAAAGGAATTGGTTGTGGATTGGCCAATAACTTTTCAGCCTCTGTGACATCTTGGCAATAATCACCCTCACATCTACATTGCTTATACACATCTGTATGCTCTCGAGTAATTGTGCCATAACAATCTGTTTCCAATAAAGTGACAGCTTCATCAAAAGAAAGACATCCAGGCTGGGCAATAGCAAGAATCTTATTGAGACCTACATAAGTGCGCATTGTATCAATGACTTTATATCGTCGTGTTGGTTTTTCAACTGCAAATACAACTAAGCTAGCAAATGCTTGATGATGTGCTTCTGGACTATCAGGATAATTAGATTTCCCCCAAGCCAAAGCTTTTTCATGGGGTCCTGTTTCAGTCATTGATTTGAATGCAACAACTTTTTAAGAATATCCTAATACCAAATTGATGTCAATTCTATATTGATCAATCGCTCAATATTATATATACTAATACTATATTTATATCTCATTTATGAACGCAAAAACAATAGCCCCAGGAGTAGTACATGATATCCCTGATGATTTGAGAGAATTATTATTGAGTAATAATACCTTGCTTGAAAAATGGAATAATCTCACTGACCTTGCCCGCAATGAATGGATTTGTTATGTTACCATAGTCAAAAAACCCGAGACCAGAGCCAATCATATCACTCGTCTATCTGAAGAATTACTTATGGGAGAAAAAAGACCCTGCTGCTGGCCAGGTTGCCCACATCGCAGAGAAAGTGCTAAAAAGTGGTTTAAGAATTTGGAGTAAGATTACTCCCTACTCCTCAATACAAAGCTAACAGTGACCGTATCCCCCACCTCAATAGATTCAGATTTTCTCAATTTAGCGGGTAATGGGATAAATTGTATTCCATCTCCCATAGGCATCAGAGATGTATTCCAAGAGTATTTGCCCACTGTTGCAGTAATCGCTACCAGCCCTCTATCCGCAAAATATTTTGTCTCATCTGTAATCTCATGAGGCACTCGTACATATACCCAGGGATTTGCTAAATCAAAAATCTCAACTAACCCGGTAACAATAGTATTCTTTCCTGATTTTGTATAAGAAAGTTTGGACATATATCTATCTATTAATTGTCTATATATTAGTATATTCAAAAGATATACTTTATGCAAATGCAGTATTTGTTGTCCCTACCTATCGGCAGGCAGGCCCCTTTGGAGGGGGAAGCCTGGAAAGCGGGGGTGGATAAATTATAAACTTGAACCCTATCCTCCTCCACCGTCGCAAAGCGAGATATTTCATAATTCTTATCTATTCAAATAGGTTATACTCAATTGCAATATAGTCGCAAAGGAAACCCAGAGTAAATAAGGTATACTTGCATAAGTCACCCAGCGTAAATACGGCCAAATAGCAATCATCGCCCAGATGAGAGTAATCAATAATAGGATAATATCCAGAGAAGCTAATACATTATTCCTGAGCCCAAATTGCAATGGTGCAAAGGCAGCATTGAATACTAAATTGAGTATAAAAGGTAAAGCTACTATCCATGGAATTTTCCCTATAGCCGCTTGATAGAATACCGTACCGAAACTGGCAAATATGATCAAATATAATATTGACCATACCGATCCAAATAAATAGGATGGAGGAGCCCAGAAGGGTTTGATCAAATTCTCATACCAATTATAGGTGTTCATATTTTTTATATTATATAGCTTATTATAGCATAGAAAACTACTAAAGAGATATTGACATTATACTACTATATAGTACTATATAGTAGTATATTCTTACACTAAACCTAGTTAGGAATTGCACATTCCCAACCCTACACGGAGGAACCATGTCTATTCCAACCCCAATTTCTATCGCAAAAAATATATTCAGGTATGTTAAGGATAACCCAAATTTAGCTCTCAATAACCAAGAAGAAGATATTCCTGATATCTGGACCTTTGATACAAAACACACGCCTATATCGACCTTAATGGACACTGGAGGTTATGGAATATTCACAGAAGTCTTTGACCGAACCAATATTATTCCCACAAGGTGGGTCAATTTTTCTCGACAATTCTACACTCCAGAAGCAAAACTATTAATAGCATTAGAACATGCCTGTGAAAACTCATCATGGCTAACATGGACCCCTGAGTTAATGCGTGATGACTTTGTGCTAAATGGCCACTGGTTTACCAAAAAACAACAACATGCAACCTATGCTCATATTATCAAGCTCTTACGTCAAGGTCAATGTAATAATATTCAAATAGTACCTCCAACCAAGAGTTATAGAGATGCTCCTAATGCGTTTGGTGTGCAATTAAATGATGATGTGGTAGTTGATTTCCCTAGCGACTATGGGACACTGGTTCTGATGCGAAAAGAGCTGTATTACAGGATTACGTATACTGACAGAGATATTCCCCGGAACATACATGAATATCCATCTGATATCAAACCAAGATGTCAGATGATTGGTCGTACAAAGCAATTTGAAGGTAGAGAATTCAGAGGTAGAGAAGGGTCTTTGCTTAAAACATTATACCAATTACTGCCAGCCTTAAAAGCGCAAGATATAATCTATGTCCTATCAGAAGTGAATAGGGGTAAGACAAGACCAAGATTTATTGGGCACATGAATGTCACAGCTCTGAATAAATCCCACGGGACATTAACAGGAGCGGTCCACTTAGATCAGATGTATATGACCTCCCGCAACTGCAGAGGCCTATCCGAGGAGGAGACTGATTCGTTGAGGAGAAGTAGTGGATCTTGGGAATCTTATTACTCACAAACTAAGGATGTTTGGGAAATAATACAAACCTAGTCTCATCAGTTTTAATACCTCCGGCACCCAGAGACAAAATCAATGGGTGCTTTTTTATTTTAAAGATAGTTTTTGAGTATATTCAAAACTACTCCCTACTATGATTTGACGATCAATCTTTTACTATTTGATTATACATTATCTTTAAGTTCATAAAATCTATTTACCCTACCCTCGTACACAATTCCACCAAGAATCCATTGATATCGCGGACATAGCCAACTATTTGACCCCAAGGTTTTTGAGCTGGTTCTTTGACTACCATTGCTCCTGCTTCAATAGCTTGTTTGAAGGTGCTATCAATATCATCAGTTACAAAGGTAATTTCAAAAGCTGGTGGTATTATGGATAAATCAGATTTATTGATCGCAATCCCATTATATTCAGCTACGCTATAATCTGCGAATGCTAATGTAGTTCCTCCCGTTTCTAGCTCAGCATAATCTTTTTCAGGAGTTATGAGTTTTTGGCTAAATCCAAATGCTTTGATATAAAAATCTATTGTCTCCTCAACATTGTCAACATATAAAATGGTATAGCTATAAGTTATCATAGAACATTCTCTTTAGTGTATATTTCTATTATAGCATAAACAGAGAATTTATACTTTTTGCAAGAATAATTCAATATCTTCCTTGATATCCATAGGACTTGTCGTAGGAGCATATCGTTTAATCGTAAGTCCATCTGATGAGACCAAAAATTTGGTAAAATTCCACTTTATGGCATCACCCAAAAGACCAGCATGAGCATGCTCTTTGAGATAACTGAATACTGGATGAGTATTCTCTCCATTTACATCAATTTTCTCTGAAAGTAAAAAGGATACCCCATAATTGATCTGACATACATTTACTACGGTTTCATTGCTCTCAGGTTCTTGCCCAGCAAATTGATTACAAGGAAAACCAATCACTATCAAACCTTTATCTTTATACTCTTGATGTAGTTTCTCTAAATCAACAAATTGAGGAGCTAAACCACATTTAGTAGCGGTATTGACGAGTAATAAGACTTTACCCTGAAATTGTTGCATAGAAACGGTATTCCCCGCAGTATCGTTAAAGGAGAGATCATAGAATGACATAGTATTGAGTTTAGATATTATGATTGTTTATCACTCCTTCTAGTATACTCTTATTTTAATTGGAATGGAAATTATTTTATGTCGCATTTTCAGGCTTGCCGCCGCTTATTACAAATGAGAAATCAATCTATTCCGCTTCACCTTTAGAATCTTTGAAAGAGAGTCTATCTGCCAATTCCGAAGTTTCAGCATAAAGCTTCATTTTCAAATTGAATGGATGTCCATGCATGGCAATCAAATTCATATTGTCAGCAACACTCACACTTTCTCGGGTTGGCTTTGGTAAACTAAAGTCAGGCTCCTTAGGCTCCTCCACAACTATTCCTAGCTTATACAACTCATTTAGCCAGAAATATCTAACATTTGTCAATAATGTATAAATATTTATTTCAGTACCATCGTTAAGAGTGGCGTAGAGCCCCTTTGTTGCAACATAATATACACCTTCTTCATCTTCATAAGCCGTAAGTACCAAATATTCTTCTATCTGACTAGCGCTGCTAATCAATGCATTTTTCCTATCCAACTTACTATGCTTAGAACAATCTGCAATATCGCGAACAAAGCTAAACTGAGAAAAAATTACAAGAATATACTTCTCAAGATACTCTTTAGGGGTTCTAAACTCCTCATTGATCTCTTTTACATTATGGTAGAGATGCTCATAAGTATGATAAAAAGCCACAGCACAGTTAATCGCTAATCTGATATTAATACTCAACCCAAACTCCTTTTTATCAAAGACCTCCTTGAATGATCTATACTCCATTAGAGGACCCTCAACAAAGTATGTTTTTATATCACTGTACATAATTCATCCCGTTTACAGAGTATAATCTAAATTTTTCAAGCTTGAGACATAGGTATCAGCCAACTTTCAAATTATCAAAAATCCGACTAAATATCAACAATCTATACATGTATTATATACTTTTCACTCTGTTCACGCTAGTGTGTATACCAATTAATTACGAAGTTTCAAAGACTATATAAGGGAGAGTAAGAGATTACGAACTCGTCGCAAATGGGATTTGCTCTTTGAAACCCCTCGGTTTCAATACTTCCGCCACAGGAAACTTCCGTTTCCCGACCCCTTCCCTAGTTCGAATTTCTCTTTACTAACTTATGGAAATTAAAAAATAGGAGTATACCCCTATTTTTTAGATTATTGCGGAGAGTAAGAGATTCGAACTCTTGATACCTTTCGGTATACACGCTTTCCAAGCGTGCGCACTAGACCAACTATGCGAACTCTCCATTATCTTGATTATTTTATCAGATATTTACTGTATTGACTAGAGTAGAGATTAAATAATTATACTATTGTAAAATTAAGTTAGTTAAAAAGTTATCTAGAATTAATATCTAAATTTTAATAAGTTTCAACAACAAATATGAAGGGAAATTAGTCTCATCCTTCCACTTTTCTGGATATTCTGATATATCTTTTTGAGACGGTTTAGTTTCAATCACCTTATCAATCTTAAAGCCTGCTTTTATAATCTCATTAAAATAAAAGCTAAGTGGATGGGTATAAGTTTTTGTTGAAAAATTATTATTATATATATCTTGTAGAGAGATTGTGACTTTCTTACTATTCCAATAATGTATTTTATCATAGTGAAATTTTATCCAATCACTATTTGGTTTTTTAATAAACATCAAAGGATGTGGAATTGCTATTATAAAAATACCTTTATCTCTCAAAATTGAATATGTCATTTGTAGACTTTTAATAATATCTTTTTTACTTAAATGTTGTAAAACAATAATTGAAATAATTACATCAAACTTTTGCTTAATCTTTTTATACTCAATTACAGAATCAATAAAAAATTCAATATTAGGAGACTTAATTTTACATAACTTAATAAGTTCATCTGAAATATCAACTCCGATAACATTACCTTCTTTTTTAGCAATTGATCTTGATAAATACCCCTCACCACATCCTGCATCTAAAACATCTTTTCCTTTTACATTACCAATAAGCTTTAGAACTAATGGTCTTACTAAATAATCACTATGAATAGTTTTTTTATTTCTATCCCAAAAACTAGCTTTTTTCTTATATTCATTATTCATAATAATAAATGATTTATACCATAATTATACCATATTCTGTGGAAGAGGTAAATTTATATCCTAAAAAAAAGGGTAGTCATCGTACGACTACCCTAATAATCTCCACAACAGTTCAAAGTTGACAGAAAAGTCTAGCTCTAGCTAGAGCGTTAGACTCTTCATTGATACCACCAAAAAATGTGGTGGAGCAAACTGTTATGGGTGTTTTTGAAAAGTTCACATATACTCCAGCATTCCCTGCTGGAGCAGAACCTCCTATATCTCCATAACCTTGCCCATATACACCATAATGTATTTTATTTTTATTATCTCCTCCAACTGGAATGAGTGCTTCCGTAAAGAAGGAACCTCTTTCACCCTCGGTGAGGGTGACCTCACTGAGGATACTTGGCCCTGGTGGCTTGGCCTGAGCTGCTGAGGGAGCAGCTAACACAAAACACCCAAGAAAAATAGCACAAAGTTGAGAACGAAACATGTCCAAGGTTAGCTGAGTACCCCTATTTTGTAGCATATATATATTTATTTGTCAAATGTATATATCTTAAATTAAATCTAACTTTCTCTTAGCAGTATTATAAAATTCTTCTACTATTTCATATCCATAAAATATTCCATTTCTCTTTAACACTTCAACTCCTAAATTAGCTGTACCCATAAAAGGATCTAGAACTTTCATTTCTTTTATAAAATATTTTCCCAAAATAAAATCTATTATTGCTTTAGGTTGAGGACAAGGATGTTCAGGTACAGATATGTAGTTAATATATAGAATATCACCAGAATATTGCTTTACTTTTGATTTACTAAAGACTAATATTTGATGACAATTAGAATGGGAATACTCTTTAGTTATATAATTTTCATCAAATCCATGATCTGGTAATTCAAAACCATTATCTGAATTAACAAAATTAATATGTCTAGTTTCTAAAAATAAATTACAATCTAATACAGCAAATTTCTGTACTAAACCAGCAAGTTGAATATATTTATTATCAGTAAAAATACTGTCTGATATTTCTATTATTAATTTTCCATTTTTATTTAATTTTTTACTAATTTCTAAAATAACATTTTTTATAAAATAAATATATTTATCTAAATCTAAATCATCATCAAAATTTCCATAATAAGTTTTTATATTATAAGGTGGACTAAAAATAGCCAAGTCTATTGACTCTTCATCTATTTCTGACATAGATTCTGAGGAATGATTAAAAATTTTATATTTCATAAATTTAGTATACTCCTAAAACCATTGTTATAATATAGCAAAATTATTTTTTAACACTTTATTATTATATCATATTTTTCATTGTGAATTATGAGTTGTGAATTATTGATTACATCCACTTTTCAATTAAGAAAATTATTTATGGATATAAGCTAGCACCTACATATATTTTATGAAGCATTCAATATCAATAACAAATCTTTTTCCCAATCAAAGGATGTCGTTTCCATATTTTGTAATTTTTCTACAGCTTTTAGGCATTTTGCATCTTTTTTGATAAATTTTTTCAATAATTCCACTATATCTACCATAAAATCTCCTACTGTTCCGTCTGAATCGTCTACTCCATTCATTAATTTTTTTTTCTAATCTCAGTAGTATTTTTACTAAAATTTTAGCTGTCTGCAAACTAACTGGCAATTTAGATATAACTAGTATCATTATCTACTCCTTTTATTAGTCAGATATTTACTGTATTGACTAGAGTTGTATATCAGTTTAATATAGATTTATACTAAATCATTTTATGAATATACAAGATATTGTTATTACTATTGCAACTATTATTCTTTCTGTATCCCTGATCCCCCAAGTTATATTAGGATTTCAGACTAAAACTCAAGATATTACGTATATTACTTCTATATCTTCTCTTATCTCTTTATTATTTATGGCAGTTGCTTTTGCTTCTCTTGAACTTTGGTTATCTGCTATTATTACTGTACTCAATGCAATACCCTGGTTTATATTTATGATTCAAAAATATATTTATACAAAAAAATAATATATTAAAAAAAGCTCCTCTTTTCATTTAGCAATCTATTATTTTGTTTGCGAGAAACCTATATATCGTATATACTGAATACAGTACTTATTAATCAATTATCAATATGGATACATCCAATAAACCCGATGCATTAACAAAAATTGCTCTATTCTTCTTGAATAAATGGCGAATTACTGTTCTCTTATTAGTCGGTATTCTTGCAATTGGAACTGCAGCTTATACTACATTTTTAAAGCGTGAGGGGTTTCCTACTATTGAGGTTCCAGTTGCTCTGATTCAAACTCCTTATTTTGTCAATGATAAAGGACTTGTAGATAAAGATGTCACCGAGCCAATTGAATCGGCTATCGGAAGTATACAAGAGATTAAAGCTATAACCTCTACCAGTGCTGATAATTTTTCTAATATTACGGTTGAATTCAAAGAAGGTACAACTTCTAAGGATGGAGCAAAATTATTAGAAGATGCAGTGAATGGTGCTACCCTACCACAGGATATCAAACCTTCTTTTGTCACAATTAATGCCGCTTCTTTTGATGGAGAGAATGACCTTGTATTCAGTTTAATTGGTAATGGAAAATCTACTCAGGAATTGCAAGATAAGGCTACTTTTGTTGCAAAGGAAATAGATTCTGTGAATTCAGTTACTCGAACAAATGTCATTGATTTACAAGAAGTTCAAACGAATCCTATTACAGGAGAATCTAATTTAGAGCAAATTAAATTTGGACGCTCAGCTCATCGCAATGATGACGATAAATTAGTATTCTCTGATGCTATCCTGATTGGAGCTGTACGAGATACTTCTAAGGGAACCATTGAATTCTCACAGGCTATTCAAGACAAAGTTCAAAAGCTAAAAGATGCTGGAGATTTAGATGGATATGATGTGATATTTGGTGGTGGAGATGCTTCTAATGCTCTTACTGCACAATTATCTTTACTCCAGGAAAGCGCTATATCTGGGCTTATCGCAGTTATGGTTATTATGATATTAATTGTTAACTGGAGAGCTTCTATTGTGATTGCGGTGTTTATCCCTGTCTCTATTGCACTTACTTCTTTAGGATTATATCTGATTGGATATTCTCTTAATACCCTGACTTTATTTGGACTGATTCTGGTGATTGGATTAATCGCCGATGATGCTATTCTTGTGATTGATGCTATTGATAATGCCCGTAAACAAGGTTATAAAGGGAAAAAGGCGGTAATTCATGCCATTAATACTGTTGGGCTGGCAGATATATCTGGAACTGTTACTACCATTCTAGCCTTTATTCCTATTGCTCTTGTATCTGGTACTTTAGGAGAATTTATTAAGCTTATTCCTATTACCGTTATCTTGACTTTGGCTTTATCTCTGATAGTAAGTCTTACTCTGATTCCTTTCTTTGCAAACTTGGTATTACCTCATTATGAAGCTGAGACAGGAGTCAAGACGAAAAGAAAAGGTATTAGCAAAGTACTCTATAATGTTCTCTATTTTGTTCCTGGTATTATTGATTGGATTAATATTAAAGTGTATCAGTATACCAATTGGTATCTTAATAATATATGGCGTAGTACTATAATATTTGTTTTGACGATAGCACTTATTGGAGCAGGAATATTTACTGCAGGTAAACTCAAATTTGCTATTTTTGCTCCGGCTAAAGACACCAATGAGATTACAGTAACTTCTATATTAAAGGATAATCGTGATTTACAGAAATCTATTGATACCACCAAAGAGGTTGAGAGAATTATCAAGGATACTAATGCTGAGTATATTGATGATATTACCTACTTTAATGCTGATGCATCTGGTGTATTAATGTATATTACTCTTACACCTCTTGGAGAGCGAGAGAAAACTTCAGCTACTATTGTATCTGAGATAAATGATAAGATTGCCGATAATGTAAAACTGAAAGATTTGAAAGTCAAAGCAGGTATAGCTGGAGCTGGTCCTCCAACTGATGATTATCAAATTACCTTCCAAGTATTCTCAGACAATCAAAAAACTCTTGAAAATTCAACCAAAGAAATTCGAGACTTTACCAGAGATATCAAATTAGATGGTGGTGAAATCAAAGATGTCATTATCAATAATATTGATACTATTACCCGAAAAGATGGTAGAAGATTTGCCTCTGTGCAAGTTGCTGTGTCTGACCCAGAGAATACCAATCTTGTACTTGAAGCTCAAACTGCTATTAAAGAAAAATTTGATACTGATGCATTTCGTTCTAAGTATGATTTATCCAAAGATGGAGTTGCCTTTGATCTAGGACAACAAGGAGAAAATCTCGATTCCTTCCAATCTGCGATATTTGCTCTTATTGCGGCTATTATCATTATGTATGTACTCTTGGTATTGCAATTCAATTCCTTGAGCCAACCATTCCTCATCTTAATGGCTGTACCATTCTCATTCCCTGGATTATTCTTTGGACTTTATTTGACCAATAACCCATTAAGCTTCTTTGCCTTAATTGGTATTACGGGTCTTGTCGGTATTGTGGTTAATAATACTATTCTCTTACTTGATTACTCAAATGCCGTCTTAGCAGAAACGGGATCTATTCGGGAATCAATTTCTGGAGCAATCAAATATCGTTTCCGAGCTTTGATTACTACTTCTCTCTCAACTATTGTTGGTATACTTCCTCTCGCTTTTGCTGACCCATTCTGGGAAGGACTTGCCTATGCACTAGTATTCGGACTTACATCTAGTACCCTATTGGTAATATTTGCCTATCCGGTATTCTATGTAGCCTTGGCTCATACTCGACGATTTGTCTGGAGAAAAGTATTCCGTAAAAAAGACTTTAATTAAGTAAAAAAGAGGTAGCTCATTGAGCTACCTTTGGTTGGATTCGTGGAATTACCTCTATGTAAAAAATTTAATAGTTTTTCTTAATTTTTTTATATAAAAATCCTTTACTGGAGACCATAAAGTCATTAGAATCAAGAATATACTAAAGCCATATCCCAAACTCAAATATCTTTGTTCATATAGTATATTACTAAGTGACTCACTCCCCATTTTTGATGCCCATACTGAACTTATCCTCAACAGCACCGGCAAGCACAGGTATAAAGTATAAATACAATGAATAATAAATGATTTTTTGGAGTAAGTGTCAAATTGATTGTTAAATCTGATACTCTGATTATTAAGCGACATAATACCTGCTTCTACCATAATCCAAACCCATTGTAAAATTAGAATTGGTGATAGGAAAAATCCCCATAAAAATGCTATATCACTCCACCCTGACAATAGGCAATAAACTGCACTAAATAAACTCCCGATAGACCAGTAAACAATGAGCATTGTTCATTCCACCTACTTCGGGTGGGGTGAATAGGACCAACACTTTACAACATAAAATCTATACTTTTGTCAATAATTCCATTTATTTTTTAGATTTTTTCCAAAAAGTTTTATTCTGTATGTTTTCTGGAAGATAACTCTCAATATCATAAGCCTTATAATCTTTGCCATAGCCTAAATCTTTCATCAAATTAGTGGTAGCATTGCGAATATTCAATGGTATTGAGAGATTACCCGATTGTTTGACTTCCCTCTGAGCCTCTTTAATAGCATCATATACTCTTCTATCTTTGGGGGCTTGAGCCAAATATACCACTCCATGCGCAAGATTAATAGAAGCCTCAGGAAGCCCCACTACTTCTACTGTTCGGAATACTTCATTGGCAATCACAAGTGCTGTGGGCAGAGCCATACCAATATCCTCACTCGCAAATATAATCATTCTACGTGCAATAAATTTAGGATCTTCTCCCCCTTCTAGCATACGGGCAAGATAATATAAAGCCGCATCTACTTGGCTGGCTCTCATACTTTTAATAAAGGCACTAATAACATCATAATGCTCCTCCCCTGCCCTATCATATCTAAGATTGGTATCTCTCAAGATAGCTTCAATATTCTCAATACTGATAGAATCCCCATACATAGACTTGGCCCTCTCATAAATTCCTAGAGCCTTACGGGCATCCCCATTGGCATATTGTGCAATATACTCACTTATAGTAGAATCCCCTAATCCCGCCTGAGCTAATATATTTTGTATTTCCTCTACAGTAAGGGCTATAAGCGTATAGATAATACAACGAGATTGTAGGGCGGCTATAATTTCAAAACTTGGATTCTCTGTAGTAGCTCCAATCAAAATCAGAGTTCCGTCTTCCACAAAAGGAAGTAAATATTCTTGTTGAGCTTTATTAAAACGATGTATCTCATCCAGGAATAAAATCTTTTGCTGTTCAGTATTATCTTTGATAATTACTTCTATATCTTTTTTCCCTGCTCTTACTGCTGAGACTTCATATAATTTACCATCAATTGCATTACTATATATACGAGCTAGGGTAGTTTTACCCACTCCAGGAGGACCCCACAAAATAAAGGATTGTGGCAATTGCTGTGTAATACACAGATAAAGAGGCTTACCCTCTCCTACAAGGTGTTTTTGACCTATAAAGGTATTCAGATTGATGGGTCTCACGCTATCTGCAAGTGGCATAAGGGATAATTATATTAATACGTATAGTATAACATACACTGTATTATTGTCCTCCTTTGGAGGAGGTACCCGCAGGGTGGAGGTGGATAATCAGAAAATTCTATTTTATATTAAACTTATATCTCTTTCCACCCCGTCAGGCAAAGCCTACCACCCCTCAAGAGGGGAATTTTAAAACAAGACACAATTTCAAGGGAGGACATTTAAATCTGTTCCCTACCTACCAAAAAACCTGAGTTTTTATTCTCAGGTTTTTTAGGTTTATAGATTGACACTATTATCTCGCTGTTCTCTTGGCAATAATATCTTGTTGCACATTGCTAGGAACTGGCTGATAATCATTGAATTCCATCACTGCATTTCCTCGTCCTTGTGTCATAGAACGAAGTGTAGTTACATATCCAAACATTGAAGATAGCGGAACTTTTGCTGACACTACTTTGAGTCCACCAGTTCTATCATTCATTTCTTCAATAAGTCCTCGTCGTGAATTTAAATCTCCTACTACGTCTCCCATATATTGCTCTGGAATAGTTACTTCCACTGCCATAATTGGCTCGAGAATAATTGGATTTGCTTTTTTTACAGCTGCTGAAAGAGCCATAGAACCTGCAATTTTGAAAGCTGATTCTGAAGAGTCAACATCATGATATGACCCGTCATATACTGTTGCTTTGATATTAATAAGTGGGTATCCTGCAATAACACCACGATCTATAGATTCTTTTACTCCCTTTTCAATGGCAGGCACATATTCAGATGGAATCGATCCTCCCTTTAATTCATTTCCAAAAATATAATGTTGTGGTTTCTTTGGGTCAATTTCAGTTGTTTCAGGATCAAATGACTCAACTCGAAGATATACATCTCCATATTGTCCTTTTCCTCCTGATTGTTTGATATATTTTCCTTGTGCTTCAGCAGAACTTTGAATAGTTTCTTTATAGGATACTTGTGGTTGTCCTACATTTACTTCTACGCCAAATTCTCGCTTCATACGATCCACAATAATATCAAGATGAAGCTCTCCCATGCCTGCAATAAGGGTGTCTCCTGTTACTTCATCAGAACTTACTTTAAGAGTTGGATCTTCGTCAGATAATTTGTGTAGAGCTAAACTCATTTTTTCTTGATCAGCCTTAGTCTTTGGCTCAAGTTTAATCTGAATAACAGGTTCTGGGATAACAATTTTCTCCAAGATAATTGGATCTTTCTCATCACAAAGAGTATCTCCTGTAGTAGTATTCTTAAGTCCTACAATAGCCCCAATTTCTCCTGCAGATAACTCCTCTACTTCTGTTCGAGAATTAGCATGCATCAAAACAAGTCGAGAAATTCGCTCTTTCTCCCCCTTGGTTGAGTTATACACATAACTTCCACTCTTAAGAGTTCCAGAATAGACTCGGAAGAATACTAATTGTCCAATATAAGGATCAGTTGCAATTTTGAAAGCAAGTCCTGCAAATGGTTCATTTTTATCTGCTTTTCGCTCTAATTCTTTTTCTTCATCATCTACATCAGTTCCTTTGGCCGCATCAATATCCAGTGGAGATGGAAGATAATCAATAACAGCATCAAGCAATTTTCTTACAATAGCAGTTCGAGAATCTCCTCCGAGTACTGGGAAAATTTTTGATTCAAGAGTTCCTCGTCGAATAGCATATTTCATTTCTTCAGTTGAGAGCACACCATCATTCAAGAATAATTCAATTAATCTATCATCTACTTCTGAGACTTTCTCCATCAATACTTGTCGATATTCTTCTACTTGCTCGAGCATATCTGCAGGAATTTCAGCCTCAATAATTTCAGTCATACCAGCATCATCAGCATAGACATAGGCTTTATTCTCTACCAAATCTACAAGACCTCGTATACCTTGCTCAAAACCAATTGGCAAAGCAATTACAACGGCATCTTTAGATAGTCGCTCCTGAATAGATGCAAATGATTTATAAAAATCTCCTCCAGTTTGATTGATTTTGTTTACAAAACAAATTCGAGGCACATTATATCTATCAGCTTGTCGCCAAACTGTCTCAGATTGTGGCTCTACCCCAGATTTTCCATCGAATACGGTAACCGCACCATCGAGCACACGAAGAGATCGCTCTACCTCCATAGTAAAATCAACATGGCCAGGAGTATCAATAATATTAATTCTATGATCTTTCCAAAAACAAGTAGTAGCAGCTGAGGTGATAGTAATCCCTCGCTCTCGCTCTTGTGCCATCCAATCCATTTCAGCCGCACCATCATGTACTTCACCAATTTTATGCTTTAATCCAGTGAAATACAAAATTCGCTCCGTAGTAGTAGTTTTACCTGCATCAATATGCGCAATAATTCCAATATTACGAACATCATCAAGAGGAATATCTTTGTGATCTTTGGCCATGGTATTTGATTATTAATTACTAATTAGTATACTTACCACTCAAATCCTGACCATGATATTCATAGACAGGATTCTTAGCAGTATTTCAATTATCTCAAATGAGCAAAAGCTCGGTTTGCTTCCGCCATTCTCTGAGTATCATCTTTTTTCTTGATAACAGAACCAGTTTTATTGAAAGCATCCATTAACTCTTCAGCTAATTTTTTATCAGTTGACTTACCTTTTTTCTTGCGTACAGCATCTAGAATCCATCGGAATGCAAGAGAAGTTTTTCGTTCTGGTCGAACTTCTACCGGTACCTGATAATTAGCACCCCCAACTCTTCGAGATTTTACCTCAACTGCAGGAGATACATTTTTTACCGCAGTATTGAATACATTCAAAGGATCTTGTGAATGATCTTTTTCAATAATATCCATAGCCCCATAAAATACATTTCGAGCTACTGACTTTTTACCATCCAACATAATATAGTTGATAAATTGAGAAACCAAAAGATTCTTGTATCGTGGATCAAGTTCGATTTCTCTGGTATAATTGCGCTTTCTTCTAGCCATAATATTACAATATCTTAATTAACCTTATTTCTTCGGTCTTTTTACCCCATATTTACTTCGCTCTTGAGATCGTCCATCTACTCCAGCAGTATCCAATACTCCTCGAACAATATGATATCGTACTCCAGGCAAATCTTTTACTCGCCCTCCTCTTAGCATTACTACTGAATGCTCTTGAAGATTATGCCCCATTCCTGGAATATACGCAGTAACTTCTTGTCCATTAGATAATCGAACTCTTGCAATTTTACGTAAAGCTGAGTTAGGTTTTTTAGGAGTGGTAGTTGTAACTTTCACACATACTCCTCTTTTGAAAGGGGAATTACTCTCCATAGGCTTATTTTTGAGAACATTAAAAGTTCTAGCCAATGCTGGAGACTTGGTTTTCTTTACTCCGGTCTTGCGACCTTTTCGTACTAATTGTTGTATAGTAGGCATAAATAATAATTATAATTAGCGGGGTGAGCAGTTTATACACCTATAAACGCTCAAAAGCACACCTCTTTTGGGAACTTGTTCTATTGTAGTATATATATTGTTATTTGTCAATATAAAGTTGGGGTTTCGTAGCGGAGGCTTTAAGTCCCTCCCATATTTTAGTTTGGGAGGGGGTTTATCCCGGCATATTTCGTAGAGTCAGAGACCTAGCCGATATATAGTTTCGTAGGGGCGACCTTTAAAGCCACCTGTACTATTTTGTCCTCCTTCGGAGGAGCTTTTGTCCCTCCTATATTTATTTAGGAGGGGGTGCCCCTCAGGGCGGAGGTGAATTAGAGCAAAATACTAAATTAAAAAGATTTTATACATACACCTGTTATTGTAAATTGACAAAATATGAATTTTGTGTTATGAATAAAGAGTTCTATGCACATTCACAAACTCATGGCTAGATTCGATCCCTTTTATCTTCCACCTATTTGGACTGTACCCGATGATGAGATTCACATAATTTCATGGTTCGGCATGCGCCCAGATAACGGCAGAATGGGATTTTTTTCTAAAATCGCTACTCCAGGGCCGCACATAATTGTCCCAGGGGCAAAATTGGTAGGTGCATATAGTACAAATCAATTCCCCGTATATCTATTTCGGCATGACACTCCAACACCTGGAGATTATGCTGAACTAGAGCTGCCAGATATCACATTAACTGCAAAAGTTAGTATAATAGCTCAACTCAAGGGAAATGGTTTACGCCAAAAAGCAAGTAGTGTTTTCAATGCACATTATAATGCCGAAGATCAAGATGTATTACAGGCAACTGAACGCATCTTGAACCCTTATATCCGTCTAGTTCTGCAGAGACATTCTTATACAGAATACACCAATCAGCGTGCAGATGGAAAAACCCTAAATGAGATTCAAGTCTCCAAAATTACACCGGACCAATTGCTACAAGCTCTTGGCCTGAAGCAATTTGGGGCTAGAATTGATAAAGATACAGGTGTTGCAGAAGAAGATATTAGAAAAATTGGTGAAACAATCCTAGACAAACTTGACAATATCGGAGTTGACTTAATGTCGATTAACATCGATGATTTGTCTCTTCCTGATACAGTCAATGAGGCTAGGAATAGATCTGCCGTAGAGAAAGCCGAGCAACAAGCTGCACTCGATCGCGAAATAGCCCGAGCTCGAGTAATTGAGCAGCAGGTCGAAAACCGAGTTAAAGAGGCACAGGGATTGCTCAAAGCCGTGAAAGCATTAAGTGAGAATAAAACTATCTCCGATGAACAAGCCTACAGAGCATTGGTAGAGATACCTGCTTTGAAGGAAATTGTGGGAGACAAAGATAAGTTCATCACTGAAGGTGGGCTTAGTGGCCTCCTTGCCATGCTACAATCAAAGTAGACTTATAATCTACTTCCTTAGCCGAGATAATATCTCGGCTTTTTTATTTATAGTTTATGTCTATAAATATTGACATTTTGTCTAAAATATGCTATATATATTATGTTCTTTTCATCGAGGCACTATGGCAAATCGTCGCTATAGCCTTAACAATCAGTCCAAACAATCTGGCACCACCTCAGGTGCTAATTCTTCAACAAGCTCTTCACCCCCTTCATCCTCTGCTCCGGCAGGTAATAGTGGTAGTGGAATGAAGATTCCATCTGGAGTTTCTCCTGGATTGCTTATCGCTGGTAGTGGTGCCTACCTCTTGGCACGAATGTTCTTCTTTGGGGGTGCTCTCGGGCCTATTGAGGCAATCGCTATCCTGATTGCAGATGGCTTCGCCTACAAGAACGGAGGCAAGGGACAAAAAAAACTTGCCGCCCTGATCATAGGCTTTACTGCCCTGAATCTTGTATTCCCTGGTATTATCCCATGGATAAGAGGATTCCGGGAAGCCCAGATCAACCCTCCTGCTCCAGTTGAACAGGTAGCTCCTCCACCAGTTGAGGAGCCTCCTCCTTCAACCGAAAGAGTTGTAGTATCTGGTAAGAAAATCACCCTTACAGGTGATGGAACTTACTCGATACCCAAAGGGCGAAAGTCTCTTTGCTTCACAAACTTGGGAATGAAGGATGGGAGTTCAAATACCTCTCAGTATATGACTTTAAATGGAAAGGAATATATTTCTCTGGGGACAGAATGCCATGATCTCCCTGAAGATCTCGAGGGAAAAGTTATCGTAGACTTTTTCCCTGGCAAAGAGTATGGTACTCCTGAAGGAGTGAGAGAACTCTATGCTTATTGGAAATCCCAACCAGGAGGACAATCCGAATTACCTATCATTCGACTAGGTGAATAAAATTTACTCTCAGTCACCAAATAGCAAACCTACCCACTGTGGTAGGTTTTTTCTTTTTGTAAAGATTCAAACCAAGGCTGAGATAATATATTGTGTGATGAGGAAAGCCCCCATAATTATCATAAGTCCCACCACTGCATTCCTAATTCCATCTAAAGCCTGACCTACTTCTCCTGGATTAGAACTTGTCATATATTTAAAACCTGACATTACCAGTATTGCAACGGTAATAGCACCTAATATTCCTAATAAAGCATTAATAATACCCGCTATAAGATCTGGAATACTATTGAACTTAATAGGATTAGTGAATCCTACACTTTGAGGCGCTGATGAGTCAGTAGTTCCTCCCCCACCAGTAGATCCAGGAGTAGCAGTACTTGCAGTACAAGTTGGTTTACCACCTTGAGTAGCACAAACTTGCCCAGAGGTACAAGTCTTTCCATCACATTTACCATTAACACTTGCATCTTTTGTACAAGTAGGCTTACCTCCCTGAGTGGCACATACTTGCCCAGAAGTACAGGTCTTTCCATCACAAGTATCAGCCGTTGAACCTCCTGAGGTTGATCCACCAGGACTACCTGGTGGTTTTTTACTAATGTCACATGGTCCTGTTTTAGGCCCTGGAGCTCTACATACACCTAATTCACCACCAGATTTACAAGCATCTCCAATTATAACACAATCTTCCCACCCATTCTTCTCAGAATCAAGTGTTTTACAAGTCAATGGATTATTTTTTGCTACACTATCTGCATTTGTCCTATCACAAAAACCACTTTCAGTCTGCGTTGCAGTTCCTGCAGATTGCCCTCTTCCTCCAGTAGTTACTTCTCTTTGATAGGTACAATCATCTCCATTTTTTTTACCAGAACATGCGGTATTTTGTGGAGAACTCTGAGCAAAGCTATTCTGAGGGATAATTAATCCTATACCTAATAAAAGTGAGAATAAAATATATTTCATACTAATTTGCATTTAATGGTATATTGATATCATCTACTGTGTCATCTGCTGGGAATACAAATCCTAATACGGTATTGGATACGACAAAGGCAAAGAATATAATAATCAGTCCTATGATTGCATTTACCATTCTTTTTTGAGCTGATTCAGCCTGCTTCTCATCCCCTCCTGCTGTTGCATATTCAAATCCTGCATATAGGAATATAATAAATATTATAATTCCTATAAATCCTAATATCCACCTTATAATAATCGACACTGTCTCTATCAGGCTTGGTCCCTCAGCTATTCCGGTATTAATTGGGATTGTCCCTGGATCAGGGAGAGTGGCATCAGGGGCTCTTTGAGCTAGAGATATATTAGAACTTAATACAAATCCCCCCATCAATAAAGCTATTATAATCAATAAGACTCTCATATCTATTTTACTATTCTATATATTACAAGTATATCAAGTATTCTATTATCTGACAAGAAGATGTATAAGATGAGGAAATTGTAGACACTGAGTTCTATTCAAAGTGTAAGCTTGTATTTTATCCACCCCGTCTCCTCCCATACAAAAGTATGAGAGGAGACACCCCTCAAGAGGGGAATTTTTCGTACAGTACATTTTTATATATTCCCCTCTTGAGGGGTGCCGTCGCTAGACGGTGGGGTGGAATACGGGCGACTGTAAGGTCACCCCTACACAACTCACACTTTATCTAGATATATGTCTCATCTTCTGAAGAAGATGAGACAAAGGATATAGTCTATCCCCTAAATAATAAAAAGGGATATGATAATCCCTTTTTATTATTTGTATATTAGATACATTATTTAGACATTTCCTTGGAATACGAATGACAATACTGCATTTGAAGCAACAAAGGCAAAGAATATAATAATTAATCCAATTACTGCATTAATCATTCGAGATGTTGCACTTTTTGCTTTTCCTTCATCTCCTCCTGCTGTTGCATATTCAAATCCTGCAAATAAGAAGATAATAAATATAACAATTCCAATAAATCCTAATGCCCATCGAATAACGAGAGAGATGGTTCCTGTCAAACTAGTAGATTGAAAAACTCCTGTTCCAGTTGGAATAACTCCTATTCCTCTATTATCTGGGGTAGGTGATACAGCTCCAGCTAAAGCAGGTGCTAATACTAATAAAGGTAATAATACTCTTGTCACTATTGATTTTATTCTGGAGTTATTCATAAGAATATCTATAATTATTAAATAATATGTCCTATAAGTATATATTATCATATAATATATACTTATGCAAGTAATAGCATTGTGGATAAGTCTATTATATTATAAGCCAAAGACAAATCCTAAGACCGCATTAGACAAAACAAATGCTAACCCTACAATAAACACTCCTATTACTGCTGCTGCAATTCTACTTATGGCTTCTTCGGTTTTTTTAGGATCTCCCCCTGCTGTTGCATATTGGAATCCAGAAAATAGTATAAGGACAAATAATATTATCCCTATTAACCCGAGGCTCCATCTTACAATAGCAGATACAAAGGTAAATATATCTCCTTGTTCTGTTACCCCAGTACCAGTAGGAATACCCAAAACAGGTGGTACAGATTCCTGAGCTTTGGCTGTAGCTATTATAAGATTTGCTATAAGTTTTTCTAACATATATAAGATTATTAAGCGCCAGCAGCAAGTAAACCACTAGTTACAAAATTAGTAATGAGGAATGCCCCCATAATAATAAGCAATCCAATCACGGCATTGGTAATAGCTCCTGTAGCAGCTGCTGTTTGGCTAGCATTTCCAGAGGACGTCATATAAAGATATCCTTGTAATACAATGATTATAAAAAATACAGTTCCAAGAAGCCCTAATATCCAGCGTATAATATTAGCGACATATCCTATGAGAGTTCCTCCTGTATTAAGTCCTGATCCAGCATTTCTGAATTGATTTAACCCCTGAGACAGTCCATTTGATTCACTATTAATATTATTACCGCCAGTTGTAGGTGTTCCATTTGGAGAGTTTGGTGTATTTGGATTTTGCTTAGCATCTGCTGCAGGTTTTAATGTATTGGCTTTAGGTACAGGAGCACATACAATTTCCTTTGCTTGATTTTGAATACATGCTTGTCCAGAGCTACATTTAACAGTAGAGTCTCCTCGGCAATCTCCATTACTTTCTGCCTGATTTTCCAAACATTTTGTAGCACCATCTACTGTTACACAGACAAAATCTCCCGTACAGTTAGGACCAGTGCCACAAGCAGCTAAAGCATTATCTGCCCCCCCCATAAATCCGATTGCAAATAGAATTGCTAAACTTGTTGATAAAATAAATCTCATAATATCTATATTTAATTATTTTTAATTATATCATCTTTTTCTTAATTTCCAAATAAATAACCCAAGCCCCCCAGCAAGAAATAGTATTCCTCCTATTAAAATAGCTATATTTCCGGATGTTTTAGATTGTTCTGGATCTGAATTTGTATCAGTATTAGGGGTAGGAGTATTGGTAGATAATAGTATAGTTCCTGCCTCATCTCGAATAACTCCATTTTCTTTTTGAAGGGTTTTCTGAGTTTCCTCTGATAATGTAATATCTGGACCAAGACAATCTGCTATACAGGTATTATTATTCTCCCCTTTTTCATATTCACAGACATTATTTTGATTGCAAGTACTGTCCTTGGTTACATCTATATTCAATACTTTTCCATTTTGACTCTTGATATTAATAGCCTTAACATGAGGGAAATAAGGAATATTTATCACAAAAGTACCTTCTTTATAGGGATATATTAGAGTTTGAGGAAAAGTGTATTGATAAGCCTCTAAATTTACCTGGAAATTATTATCTACAGGAAGAGCTGCTCTATCGTAAATACTTAAAGTATCATCAGTATCCTGTACCTGTATTGGCTCTGAGACAAATTTATCTAGACGAATTTCATCAGTAGCTTTGTCATAAAATAAAGATACTTGATAACTTTTGGCAGTACTAATCAATGGGAGGAATAGTAGGGTTAAGAATATGGTGTAAAAAGAGAATTTCATAGTATTGATATTATTGTTTACAAGCCCCTGTTTGCTCATCAGCTAACATTTTAGCGCAGGTTTCTGCAAATGGATATGCTCTAGTTTTATCATTTTGTTGTTCACAACCCACAATACTTGCCCACTGACATCTATAAGAGCTGTTCCTAAATGATTGACAGTCAGTAATTCCGTTCTTTTTCAAAGTAGCAGCAACTGCTGCATCTTGATATTGTGGAGCCATATTATAATACGCAAATGTACCCTCTTTGATAGTATAAGTACCTGGTTTAACTGTGGGGACGCCCGCTACGGCTGCCCAAGAAGCCCAAGTAGTTGACAACATCTGAAATCTACCATAAGCATCACTGTTAAGTCCGGTAGTATTGTATAGATTAGGATTTTCTGCTCCTGGATGTATATTTTGAGATTGAGGATACATTTTTCCACCTACTAATCTAAAATAGCCCGACCTATCAGAGGCTCCTTCATAAAAAGATATAGTTCGCATTACGGCAGATATATTATCATCTAAATTAGTTGCGTCTACACAAGCAACACTTAATGATCCAACATTACCACTACCTCCACCTGTGGTTGCCGCGCCTCCTCCATTTGAGCCATTATCATTAAAAGTGCTCGCAGTGTCACATTTTACTTCGAATATTTTACCTGATTGAAAAGTGAATACTGCTGAGAAATTTTGTTCTTGGAAACCAAGCCCTACGAGGAGAAAACTAAATAAGAGAAAACTTGACATTACGAGTAATAGACCAATTACCGCATTAGTAATAATGCTATATCCTGTACTTACCCCCCCAGGATTACCGGCTGAGGTAAGTATATATACTCCACCAATTACAATACTTAATACTGCCAGTGAAGCGAGTAGACCCAAAGCTAAATTAAAGATGTCTCGAATTAAGATAAATATATCACAAATAGTACAGTCTCTACTGGTACCACATTTAACAAGTCCTGTTTCTGAATTGGTTGAGCTTCCATTAGTTGTTCCACCACCAGTATTGACTAGTCCAGGAGTATTAGAACCAGTTGAACCCCCAGAGGTACCGACTTGGTTGCCTCCTCCACCAGCATTAGATCCAGATGGTGAATTAGTGGTACCACCAATAGTTGCATTTTCTTTTATACATTTAAAGTTACTACATTTAAGACCTGCTACACATTCATTTCCATTCCCAGAACAAGACTGTCCTTCTGTTTTATTTCCTCTTGGGCTGGAACAAACTTGATTAATACAAGCCAATCCATTTTGACAGGTATCTCCGGAGCAAGATGATCCTAAACTTCTACGACAAGTTAACCCTAATCCTAGATTATTTTTATCTTTAACTTGGCATTTTCCATTTAAACGAGAAATCCCATTTTGAAATGTACAATTTTGCTCTAATGCTGTTGCCCTAGCACTACAGGCTCCATCAGCTGTCTGAGCATAAGTAGATTTAATACTAAAAAATGAAGCTATTAAAAAGATTATACTAAAGACTATACCAAACTTTATATATTTCATCTTTTTACATTATCAGCTAATGTTTGTATTTCTGATTCAGCTTGACTAATAGCTTTGGTATAATCAAGTAATCCTGAGTTTACTGAATTAATAGACTCAATAAATATTTTATCTACTGAATTATTATCTGGTTGTCTCCAAGTTTTGGCTTGTAAAATTTGTTTTACAAATACTCCATAATCACTATCCTGAGATTGAGTATCCACCAAATCTCTTCTGGCTGTTGGTCGCTTGGTTTTCAAGAAATACTCTTGAGCATTTTCCTTTTCAGTAGCTGATTTGAGGAATGCAAAAGATTCTTTAGGATATTTGGATTGACCGCTGACTCCATATCCCCAATAATTTGCATAGTTAGCAAGTCCAGAATCTAGTGATACTTGAGGAAGAGGTGCTACCGCAAAATTAAGTCTTGGAGCTTTTGCTTTAATTGCTTCTATTTGATAAGAATATCCAAATATCATAGCTACTTCCCTCTCATAAAAAGCATCTATTGAATTATTGAGGGTTGAATTCCAACTATACACTGATTTTCGAGGATTAGCAAAATCAGTATAATAGGTTAAAGCTAATGTTCCTGGAGAGATATTTTGTCCATTGATATTTTTTCCTTGTGAGAATGTAATTCTACTAGAATCTTTGGGATCAGTAAATTGAGCACCTGTTTGTAACATTAATGACATTAATATATCAGGGGAACGATTTATATTATCCCCTGTTCCTAATGCAACTCCTGCTTGTGTAATATTCCCAAATTGGTCTATTTTAGTTAATTCCGGGACAATTTTTTGTAATTCTTCCCAAGTTGCTGGTGGATTTGCAATTCCGGCATCATTAAATGCATCTTTATTATATAATAATGCTAAAGTATCAGTGTATAGCGGAAATCCATATATTTTACCATCATCAATAAAATCTTGACCAACAACATCCACAAAGCGATCTTTATAATCTTTTATGGTCATAATCTCTTCTGACATTGGAGCTAATTTATTCTTATGCTTACCAAGCCAAGTATGTTCTATAGCAAATATATCTGGCCCTCTCCCTTCAGCTAAAGCATTAATAAGTTCTGTCTCATAATCTTGAGGCTTAAATTTACGATATTCTATACTAACACTAGGATATGTTTTACGAAAATCACCTCCTAATTTTGTCATTGTATCGGTTTCATCCCAAACACCCCATACTACCAAGTTTACTTTTGCTACTTGTTTCCTACCTCCAGCTTGGAACCCAAGAGCATTTCCTAACATCAAAATAACAACTGCCAATATAGCTACTCCAGCAATAATAATTAATTTACGATTTTTGGTAAATGAATCAAGAGAGTTATTCCCTGCCATATTTATGATTTTTTAAATATATACCCATAATGATATTTACCTGCATCAATTTTATGATCAATTTCAAAACCATTATTTTGTATCAGAGAAACTAATTCTCTCTCAGGAATTCTTGATGATTTGAGAGGTCCTATTGGGCTTGCTATATCCCATTCTATTATGACTAATTTTCCTTTTTCTTTTAATATTTTATGAGCTTCTTTGAGCAAATGTTTTTTATCATTTACTTGAAAAAGGATATTATGTATCATAACTCTATCTACTGATTCTTTTGGTAAAGTAGAGCCACTATCAGTCTCAAGATTGGTCAAAATAAGTTCAATATTGGTAATCCCTTGAATTTTATATTTACTCCTGAGAGATTGATGAGCTGATTCCATTACATCAATTGCTAATACTTTCCCTGTTGGCTGAATAAATTGAGCAATAGCAATGGAAAAGTCTCCAGCCCCTGATCCAAAATCAGCAATTTTCATTCCAATTTCTAAATCAAACTGCTTTACTATTTCACGAGGTGATAGAAATCGAGTAGTGGTTTCTAACATAATGAGATTTTATTTTATAGCTGTATCTAGTATATAGTTATTCCTTTAAATCGTCAACTAATACTATTATTCTATTCCTTCTTCTGGTTCATCTTCGGTGGTAACAGCGATTGAAGCAATAGTATCATCTTTATTAAGTCTCATAATTTTTACCCCTTGAGTATCCCGGGATAATGTCGGAATATCTTTTTGAATATTAAGCTTAATAATATTCCCCCCAAGAGAAATAGCAATTAACTCTTTGCTATCTGGGGTAACTACTTGAGCTCCCATAACAAGACCAGTTTTAGTGGTAATTTTAGAAACCTTTACTCCTCCCCCACCTCGTCTTTGTACTTTATAATGACTTAATTTACTTTTTTTACCATATCCTTGTGCTGTTGCAATCACAAGCCATCCTTGCTCATCTCCAGAACGAATTGTTTGCATAGATAATATCGTATCATCAGGCTTTAAGGTGATTGCTTTTACTCCAGAGGCTGTTCTTCCCATTGGCCTTAATTCTTCTTGAGAAAATCGTATTGCTTTTCCTTGTGCAGTAAACAAAATAACATCATCATCGGTATGAGTAATAGTTGCTTGTATCAGAGTATCTTTATCTTTGAGATTAATGGCAATAATTCCACCTTTTCGAACATTAGCATATACTGACATTGCACTCTTTTTGATAACACCTAATCTGGTGACAATAGAGACAAAGCTATCTGAGGCATCTTCTGTTGGTAGAATGGATTGAATTTGCTCATCTTTAGTAAGTTCCAAGAAATTAACTATAGATTGACCTTTGGCAATACGAGATCCTTGAGGAATTTCATAAGCTTTTAATTTTAATACTCTTCCATTATTAGTAAAGAATAATAATTTCGCATGAGTAATAGTATGAAGGAAAATTGATACAGAGTCATCTTCTCGTGTCTTAACTCCAGAAATTCCCACTCCACCTCGTCTTTGGGAACGATATTCTTTAGGGTCTACTCGCTTAATATATCCATCTTTGGTCAAAATAATAATAGTATCTTCATTGGGAATAAAATCTGTCTCTCTAAAATCTCCCAATTCTTCTTGGAATACTCGAGTTTTTCGCTCATCGCCATATTGCTCGGATACTTGCTTCAAATCATCTTTGATAATCTGATAAATTCTCTCTTCTGAGCCTAAAATTGACTCCAATTCTTTAATAAGAATTAATAATTCTGCTAATTCATCAAGAATTTTTTGTCGCTCTAATCCAGCAAGAGTTTGTAATCTCATATCAAGAATAGCCTGTACTTGTAAGGTACTGAATTCAAAACGTTTAATCAAATTAACCTTGGCAAGTTCTTTGCTCTCAGATCCTCGAATAATAGTAATAACTTCATCAATAAAGTCAAGAGCTTTTTTGAGTCCTTCCAAAATATGTGCTCGGTCTTTAGCCTGTTGTAATTCGAATTCAGTTTTTCTTGTTACGACTTCTTTGCGATGAATAATATAATATTGTAAAGCTTGTTTTAATGACAAAGTTTTTGGTTCAATACCATCACAAAGAGCCAACATATTCACATGATAGGTTTTTTGTAAATCTGTTAATTTATATAATTTGTTGAGTACTTTTTGGGGATAAGCATCAGATTTGAGCTCAATTACTACTCTTACTCCATCTCTATCAGATTCATCTCGAATATCTTTGATTCCATCAAGTTTTTTATCTCTGACCATATTAGCCATTTTCTCAATCAAGGTAGATTTATTGGTCTGATATGTCATTTCGGATACAATAATATCAAAAGCATTTCCTTTTTTGGTTCTCTCTACAATTTCAGCTTTAGCTCGAGTAACCAGAGGCCCTCGCCCAGTAGCATATACTTGCCGAATATTTTCAATATTATATAATTCACCTCCAGTTGGAAAATCTGGTCCCTTAACAAAATGCAATAATTCTTCAATAGTAATTTCTGGATTTTCTATCAAAGCAATAGTTGCTCCTACAATTTCCTTCAAATTATGGGGAGGGATATTAGTTGCCATACCTACCGCAATTCCTGTTCCTCCATTAATAAGAAGATTAGGGACTCTAGCCGGTAATACGGTTGGCTCTTCTAGACTTCCATCATAATTGGGGATAAAATTAACCGTTTTTTTATCAATATCGACAAGCATTTCCCGAGCAATTTTGTCCATTTTAGCCTCAGTATATCGCATAGCAGCAGCTGAATCACCATCCATAGAACCAAAGTTTCCCTGTCCTTTTACTAAGGTATATCTCAAAGAGAAATCTTGTGCCATACGCACCAAAGAGTCATATACTGCAGTATCTCCATGGGGATGGTATTTTCCAAGCACTTCTCCAACTATGGTAGCAGATTTACGGAATTTTGCTTCTGGACGCAGACCAAGTTCATGCATAGCATACAAAATTCTTCTATGAACTGGTTTTAATCCATCTCTTACATCAGGAAGAGCTCTATCCACAATTACGCTCATTGAATAATCAATATAGGCTCGCTCCATCTCAGCTACAATATCAGTAAGCTCAATAGTTCCTATATTCTCAATTGTTGAAATTTTGGTATCGTCTGCCATAGTCTTTAAGATTTAATCTGCTGTATAAGGGGTTTGATTTCGACAGTATCGAATGGAAGCTCTGATTTTTTGATACTAAAATCATCTTGAGGCTCTTGTTTGACACCATATTCACTCACTAATCCTTGTAATTGGGAATCTTGAGTATATACTGGAATTACAATACGAGGCTCAATAGCATTAATAAGATGTAAAGATTTCTCAGACCCAAATGATTCACTTAATGATAATACGAGAATATCTGGACTTCCTATGAATTCCAAGTCTTCTGTAGTTAATTCTTTTGTAATACCAAATACGATTGCAACTAATATATTTTCCACCGAAAGAGAAATAAGATTAATTTTATCTTCATCTTCAATTTGCCGAATTGCATTGGCTCGAACAGTAACTCCTTGATAAGAATATTCTCCAGCCCCATTAATATGAAATCCCTTCATATCTGATATTTTGATAGGTTTGGTAGAAATAAGTAAATCATTTTCTTTTTGAGGAATAATAAATTTAGCTTCCTCAGCCTCAACAGGATTGATAATCACGCGATAATCTTTTCCTTTTATTGTAATTGTCGTATTATTTTGCCATTGAATCTGCATATCTGATTATTTATTCTGAGTAATAGTATCGTGAAGAATTTGTCTTGCAATTTGTGGATTAGCACTACCCTTGGAATAGCGCATAACCTGCCCTATTAAGAATTGTAGCACATTTTCATTCCCATTCTGATAGTCAAGTACTACTTTTGGGTTCTCTGTAATGACTTGATCTACAATTCCCTGCAAAGCATTCGTATCATTGACCTGCTTTAATCCCTGTGATTCTACAATATCACTAGGATCTGAACCTGTCTCAATCATTTGCAATAATAGAGTCTGAGCTCCTGTGGATGATACTTCTCCACTAAATACAATTTTGATAAATTCAGCATAATTCTCGGGACTAATCGGAGAATTATCAAAAGACAGTCCCTTTTCAGAATAATGTTTAATAAGCTCAGTCAGAATATAATTAGCGGACAATTTGATTAATTTAGTAGTCTCCTCAGGGGTGAATTCTTTATTATCTGCTTTTATCCAAGCTTTTAATTCGGATATTGTTTGTTCAAAATAATCAGCTAAAGCTTTATTTCGTACCAAAATCTCAACCTGCTGTATAGCTAATTGATATTCATCAAGGAATCGCTTTCTCTTTGCAATAGGAAGCTCCGCGGTAATAGAGGCGGCATCAGCCACAATAGCAGATGTCTCAAAAGGTGGAATATCAGGTTCTACAAAATACCGATAATCATGAGCATTTTCTTTTTTACGCTGACTAAAAGTAATAGATTTCGCATCATCCCAACCTCTCGTTTCCTGCACTACCGATCCCCCTTGTGTTATAACTTCAGTTTGGCGAATAATTTCATATTCAATAGCCTGTTCTACTACACGAAATGAATTCAAATTCTTAATTTCTACTTTAGTACCAAAAGCTTCTGTACCCTTTTCTCGAAGAGAAATATTTACCTCACAACGCATTTGTCCTTTATCCATATCTCCATCGGATATATCAAGATAACGTAATATTAATTGTAATTCTTCACAAAATATTTTTGCTTCTTCGGCATTGCGAATATCAGGCTCAGTCACAAGCTCCATCAGAGGAAGTCCTGCCCTATTGTAATCTACAACAGTTTTACCATTAATATGAGATAATTTACCCGTATCTTCCTCCATATGAATTCGAGTAATACGAATATATTTTGGTCCCTTAGAGGTTAATATTTCAATATTTCCCTCATAACAAAGAGGCCTTTCATATTGGGTAATTTGATACCCTTTTGGCAAATCTGGGTAAAAATAACTTTTACGTTCAAACCAAGTATAATCGGAAATTTGACAATTCAAAGCTTGTCCAAATCGAGTTATTTTGACCAAAGCCTCACGATTAGGTACTGGTAATGTCCCAGGATGCCCAGTACAAATAGGACAAATATTGATATTAGGCTGATCTTCGAGCCCCTTCCCATTTATACAGGAACAGAACATTTTAGAATTTGTTTTTGACTCGACATGCACTTCCATCCCGATCACTGCTTCGTATTCTCTCATATAAACACTGTATAGGTATTATTTTATACCTTATTATACCATATATTCTATAATATTGCTAGATAGAGGAGAAGCCTTTTACTTTGATTTATTCTTTAGAAAATCCCATACCTCATTTGCCATCTCTATATCAGCATTCTGATTACCGACTAATTTCAAATATAGAAAACCATATCTTTCAGCAATACTCGGCTCTATATGCCCACCTCCAATAATCTTATATAAGGCTACCTCGGTGTTATTCCCACCATTTCGATATATATATTTTTCAGCAGTACTTTTATCTTTTTTATTAATATCAGGGAAATTAGTAATTATTGGTGTTTGAGTAGTTTGATTCCTTATCACCCAATAATTAATTGTTTCTTCTATTGAGAACCCTTCTCCTGTATTATTGCTTCCCTTTCCTCCATTATATGAAACAAAAGGATCTTCTGTCCCATTCATAAATAATGCGGATACTTTGTCTGTTGAATTTACACATTTAGAGTTTTTAGTATTACTTGCTACGATGGCTGCAAATGCTGTGATTCTATTTGGAATTTCTTGAGCCAGCCGAATGGAAAAATGACCACCATTTGAAGTTCCTACAGCATATACTTTTGAACTATTGGCTTTATACGTATTGATTACAAAATCTAATAAATTATTTGTTAATAACACATCATCAGATATAGGAGTTCTTGCTGAATCTGTCCTACAGTCATTCCAACCTCTTGTATTCTCAGGCCCCATAATTCCATTTGGAACTATTAATATAAGATTTTCTCGCTCAGCAATATCTAGCCAAAGCTGATGTGGTGATTTACCTCCATTTGCTAATCCAATCATATCATCAAAACTACCTCCATTCCCATGAAAAAGCATTACTATAGGTGCATTGATTGGATTATTAGGGATAAATAGATGATAATTTCTATCTATTCCAGATATATTAATAACTTGATTTTTTAATAATCCCTTCTCTGTTATAGAATTACTATTTTCTTTTACATCTACTTCTTTTGGTACGACACTATCTTCAGTATCTATTTTTTCAATATTTCCTACTCTCAACAATACAATACATCCCAAAATCAAGATAATTATTATCCCTATTTTGAATATTCCTATTTGTCTTCGAAACCAATTCATATTATATTTATAATAGTATAGTATATATGTAACCCCTCCAAAAGTTGTGGGTAAGTTTTTACTTCTCTATGCGTGGGAAAATGTGAATATTCTCGCCCGCAAGAAGTCTTTTCATTAATATTGCAGTTGATGGCATTATTGGCTCAATTGCCTCTATGATTGTATCAAGAGATCTAAGCCAAATCCGTATAAGAGCATTCAATTCTTCAACCTCTCCCTCTTTATATAATTCCCAGGGTTTTTGGGATTCTATTTCTTGACCAATAGCAGTTACCATTTGAAAAATATATTCTATAGCTGCCCAAATATCATAAGCAGCCATAGAGTCGCGATAATTAGATTTAAGAATATCTAATCTGGGATTATATCCTTCACCTTGATTCTTAGCCAATCGTTCTGAAGTTTCATCTATGTCGTCGTTCGGATCTATCCAATCAATACGATAACTTTGAGGTTGAGGAATTTCTGATTTTTTATACTCTTGATTTGAATCTGAGAGATCTATACCATATTTCTTTGCCATTCCAATTACACGGCTAAAGGTATTACCAAATTTATTAACAAGTTCTGACTCATAAATTCCAATAATTTTCTCCTTGGTAATATCTCCATCATTACCAATTCGCATTTCTCGTAAGATAACATAGCGGAGTATATCATTGCCAAGACCATCCGTTATCTCATCAAAATACGTAATAATATCTTGAGGTACTATAACATTACCAATACTTTTACTCATTTTACGCCCATCAGAGAGGAAAAATCCTGTGATGAGAATAGTCTTCGGCAAATTCTCTTCTGGTACTCCGAGGGCCAAAAGAAAGGCTGGCCAATATACTGCATGAAATTTCAGAATATCCTTACCCATTACTTGCAAATCTGGTGGCCAAATATCTCCAATTTTAGCTAAAATCTCTCCTATAGATAAATCTTTAATATCTATATTTTGACTCGCCAATATTCCGGACATATAATTAAATAAAGCATCAATCCAAACATATAATGTTTGACTAGTATCAAATGGTACTGGTATACCCCAGCTTACTTTTTCTCGGGTTACCGAAAAATCTCCCACTTCTGGATTTTTCAAGAGCTCAATTGCCTCATTACGGCGAGATTCTGGTACAATATTAATCTTACCGTCCTCTATAAGCTGTAAAACTTTATCCTTATATTTATTTAATCGAAAAAAGTAATTCTTTTCTAATATAATTTGGGGTTTTTCATCATGATCAGGGCATAATCCTCCCACTCTCAATTCAGATTGAGTGACAAAAGACTCCGCTCCTACACAATATAAAGCCTCATATTCTTGTGGGTATATATCATCACTTTCTAATAATTTTTGAATAACAACTTGACATAAAGCTTTATGAGTCGGATTAGTAGTACGAATAAAATAATCATAGCTAATATCCAAATCTTTCCAAACTCCTTCCCAAATAGCAGATAATTTATCTGTATATTCCTGAGGTGATAAATTGTCTTTTTGGGCTGCATCAGCTACTTTTTGCCCATGCTCATCGGTACCCGTCAAAAAGAAAGCTCCCGATCCAAACTTACGATTATAGCGTGCCAATACATCAGCAATGGTCGTTGCATAATAATGCCCTAGATGAGGCTCCCCATTCAAGTAATAAATAGGAGTTGTGACAAAGAATTTTTTCATATACTTATTTGCTATTAGATTGATATCATTTCTTCACCTAATACGTATAAATTACTTAATCTCCAAAATCACATATTTCTGCACACCAGATGGAGTCTCAACTTCCACCTCTTCTCCAACACTACGATGCATAAAAGCTTGTCCAAGAGGAGATTCATCTGAAATTTTTCTCTCAGCAGGATTAGCTTCAGTTGGACCTACAATTAAAAATTCTCTTTCCCCAACACCATTAGCAACTTTAATTTGAGACCCTAAAGATACAAATTGAGAGTTGGTAGGAGATTCAATTACTTCAGCATTACGAATTAAATCTTCTAATTCTAAAATTTTAGATTCATTAAAAGCCATATCATTTTTTGCTTCATGATATTCGGAGTTTTCTTTCAAATCTCCTTGCTCCTTTGCAAACTTAATTTTCTCAACAATATCCTTGCGTCGAATCAAAAGAGCCTCAAGTTCTACTTGCGCCTTTTCTAACCCTGACTTAGTCATATGATACTTCTTCATATATTATGTAATTATATAGTATTAACGAATTGAAGGACGTATATATTTATATATATCTTTTATATATTCACTTTTTATTATAAATATCCTATTGTATATTCACTTTTACTGTTAATGGAGTATACTATATGTATGTATATTTTGCAAGTTGTCCCTCTCATCAAACTCCCTGGTCAAATAAGCCAAACTTTGACCTATTATGCTTCCGAGAATATTCTCCCGGGAACTCTTATCTTAGTGGGAGTTCGTAATACAGATATTACCGCAATAGTTTATTTTTGTCAAGAGTTGACAAATGCCAAACAAGATTTAAAGAAATTTGCAAGCTTTAGCCCCAAGCCAATTCGCAAGCGATTTTCTGATAATAGCTTGTTAACAAGCCAACAATTAGAATTAGCTCAATGGATGAGTAATTATTATGCCCATGCACTTGGTAATATTATCAAATTATTTATACCCAAATTATCCAACAAAATAAAACGCTATCCCAATATACTCAATGTCCCCTCTCCTGAAATAGAATTAGGCCCTGATTATATACCAAAAGTATTCCTAGGAACTCTTACTAAACGTCTCAAACACTATCATACTATTCTTAAATCAACTATAGGTCAAATACTGATATTAGTACCCGATACTATTAGTCTCGAAAGACTTTCCCGTGAATTTGCAGATTATAATCCCCTACTCATCAGCTCACAACTCGGCATAACTGCCCAGAGGGCCGCTTGGTCTCAAGTCAAATCAGGAGAAGCTAAGATTATTATTGGTACGAGAGGTAATATATTCCTTCCCTTTCAACATTTAACTCATATTATCATTGAGGATGAATCCTCTGAAGCCTATTATTCTTTTGATACCAAACCTCATTATCATACAACCAGTATTGCAGTCGAGGTAGCCAAATTATATAAAGCCCATATCACCCTCGCCTCCACTATTCCGAGCATTAGTACTCTTGCTTTATTAGAATCTCATAATCTCAGTCTCCCCACTGAGGTATACCCTCATATCCCTAAATCCAAAATCAATTTGATTGAAATGCAAACCGAATTCTATAAGGGAAACCGAGATTTATTATCCATACCCGCCCAAAAAGCTATACAGAAGTCTCTACAAAATAATCAATCTGTTATTATATATGTCAATCGCCGAGGTGAATCTCTCTATGTATCTTGCCGCGATTGTGGATATCACCTCAGAGACCCAAAAACAGGAACTTTACTCACCGTGCATCGTGTAGACACTTTACCAAAAGCCATACCCAATTATACCGAGAATCAAGTATTATTATCCCATAGCTCACATAAATGGTTTAAGATGATACATATTTGCCCACAATGCAAATCCCTCAATTTACATCAAGGAGGAATTGGAATTGAGAAAATTGAAGATTTTAGTAAATCCTTATTCCCCAACATTCCCCATTTTGTACTTTCTAGTGATACCGCCAGCAACTTGGAACATCAGCAAAGTATTATAGATAATTTTACTCAGACTAAACCCGCAATTCTACTCACTACGCGTATGATACACAAATTTCTAGATACTATCCCGAAAACTCTCACCATTATCCCCTCTGCTGAATCCCTGGTTAATTTCCCCGATTATACTATTCGAGAAAAGTCAATACAGGTTTTATCCGAGCTCATAATGCATAGTGATAAAACTCTAATACAGACATTCACCGCTTGGAATCGTGATGAGGAGAGTCCCTCACATATTCACACCATACTCAATCACCCTATTGCCGAGTTATGGGAACAAGAATATGAGAATCGCAATCTCTATCATTATCCCCCACAATATGAGATTATCGCCATACATTCACAACATCATATCAGATCCAAATCTCTAGCCCAGGCTCTCAGAATCAAAGAGGCTTTGTCTAGTATACATATACGAGCTCTTGGACCTTTAGAAAAATATATTGCTCGAGGCAAGGGTCTGTATCGCTTTACCCTCACTATACAAACCTCACCCAAACAAGCCACCTCTATCAAACGCAAATTAGTCCCCATATTAGAATATGGCCAAGAAATAGAAATCAATCCCCCAAATTTGGTGTAATATCTTAATAAGGTTAAATATCTGAGTTCTGTAGGGGCGACCTGGTAGTCGCCTGTGCTATTATGTTCCCCCTCTGAAGACGGTGAGCTAGGTTTCGATAGTAGAAAAAGAGGGACAGCATTACGCGCTGTCCCTTAACACTGAATATACACCTATAAACTCACGATGGGCATTAGCAAGTAATCCATATGTATATACGGCCCTATGGTGGCAGTAAATAGGAATTGCCCTGATCGTGTAGACCGATTGATATTCATTGTAACCAAACCCGATGATGAATAGCGCTTAACTAGCTCAAGGAAATCCAATAACTGTTTTACACTAAAAGAGATATCCTCATAATGAATAGGTGTTTGCAATAAAATATCTAACTCTTTACCGTTATACGCAGTAAATATGAGCTTTAATGAACCATTATCTTGCCTAGTTTGAACATTAACCACACCAGCCGCCAGCAACTCCAACTTCTTAACTTCTTGATCCGTTAATTCTTCTGAATCCCCCGCTAACCTCTTAACTGCTTCACCCATTAAATTCTTAACTTTTTTAAGGAAATTGTATAAACGGTTACCATCAAAAGATACTGTATTTTGGTGGTCTAGAGTTGGCCAAGCATTGTCTAGGCTCTCATAAGGATATTGATTAATTCTATTTTTCCTTAATTCAATCCTATCCGAGGAAATGGAGCGAATTATTGGGTTACCTTTGCATAGATCATCTATAACCCCTACTTGTCCAATACCCAATTGGCTACGACCTAATTGGTCTATTCTTACAAACCGAGGGGACTTAACATATCTTGAAAATGCACTTCGATGAATGAGTATCGGCTTTGTGCAGTGCCATATGGTATTTTGAAAGGTAATACGCAATGCTCGAACGGTATCAGTGGAAATAATTCGCATTCCACCATTTAAAGGCTGGATAAAAATGCAGTTAAGGCCCTCACGATATTTATCCCTACTAGCACATATGCTAGCCGCGTACAGTACGCCTTCAGGTAGCAACGCTAATACTTTGTTCATGGGAAAAGCTCCAATGTACAAAAAGAATATATCATATCTCTTCCAATTTGTCTACGATATATCTCATCACCCTCCTTGCTTTTTTGCCTCATTTATGCTATAATATAGTAACAAATTGTTATACTATTATATGATTCTTGATATTGAAACAGGACTTAAAAATCCTATTCTCCGTACCAAATCTGAACCTATTGATTCTATTACTCGAGATATTCATAAATTAGCTCGAGATATGAAATCTAGTATTAGACCTCATCATGGGATGGGGCTTGCTGCTCCACAAGTCGGACATAATGTACGATTGATTTTGATTAATGTCCCAGGAGAGCATTTTGAAGAGTCAGGATTTGAGGATTGTGCTTTGGATCAACATTATGTAATTATTAATCCTGAATTAACTGCTTTGAGTCAGGATACTGCTACTATGGAAGAGGGGTGTTTATCTTTGCCTGAATATTTTGCTGATGTGATTAGGCCTACCAGTATTGAATTTACGGGGCTTAATCTAAAGGGTGAGAAAATTGGTGGTAAGGCTTATGGAATTTTTGCTCGAATTCTACAACATGAAATTGATCATCTTGATGGGGTATTATTTGCTGATAAGGCGCTTCCTGTAAAGCTAAAACAAAGTGGGAAAGTGTATGTCTAAACCCCGTATTGTAGTTTGGGGTACTCCTCAGCTTACGGTTGCTATTGCTGAGTACCTACTCGATTGGGCCGATATTGTCGCCATCATTACTACTCCCGATACTCCGCAGGGGCGTAAAAGAATTTTAACTCCTAGTCCGCTCAAAGTATTTGGGGAAAGTAATTTTATTCCCGTGTATAGTCCTATTTCTCTCAAAACTCCCGAGACTAGTGAATTATTGCGTACATTATCTGCTGATATTTGGCTTATTATTGCCTATGGTAAAATTATTCCGCAGGCTATATTAGATATTATGCCTCATAGAGTACTGAATATTCATCCTTCAAGACTTCCTCAATATCGTGGACCATCTCCTATACAGGCGAGCCTCCGTAATGGAGACAAGAGTACCGCTGTTAGTTTGATGGAGATTGATCATTTGATGGATCATGGACCTATTATTGCTCAGGAGGAAATGAGTATATCCCCTACTGATACCTATATTGAACTTGAGGCAAAAGTTATCACTGTTGCGGCTGATATACTGAGACAAAATCTCATTCCTTTTATAAATGGAGGAATTACTTCCCAGCCTCAAGATGATGCTAAAGCTAGTTTTGTGAAAATGGTTCAAAAAATTGATGGGATTATTGATTGGGAGAGTCAATCAGCTGAGGATATTATGAATGCCTATAGAGCTTATACTATTTGGCCTCAAGTATATACCTATCTCAATACGGATAAAAAGATTGTATTTGATAGATTAGATCTTGAGCATATATCTGATATTAAGCTTAAGCCAGGATATTGGCAATTAGATTCTACTAGTCATAATCTGATTATTGGAACAAAAATAGGGAATATTGCGGTCAAAGAATTAACTGTAGAAGGGAAAAAGACTATTACTGCTGATAGCTTTGCGAATGGATATGCAGGGGTGTATTTTGTGAATAGAGAGTTATAATATCGTAGATAAATTGTGAGTTCTGTAGGGGCGACCTTACAGTCGCCTGTGTTCTCCACCCCGTCTGTCTAGAGACATCCACCCCTCAAGAGGGGAATTTTTCGGACAGAGCCTTTTGTTATATACTGACTCCTATCTACTCACAACCCATGAGGGAAATTTTTAGAACAGTACATTGTATATATTCCCCTCTTGAGGGGTGGACAGCTTCGCTGGACGGGGTGGATAAAATACAAACTCAAACTCTATCCACCTCCGGCCTAGCGGCGACCTCCTCCAAAGGAGGACAATAAAACTGTCCCTCGCTGGCGAGGGTGCCCGTAAGGGCGGGTGTGGACTGAGCTAATTCCCCTCTTGAGGGGTAGCAAAATAATATCAGAAATTGACAAAACTGCTATTTTATGCTATAGTCTTTGTCTGTAGAACTAATATCCCATATGGTCATAGCATTTGTTGGTACCAGAGGAATTCCCTATCAAAATACTCGAGATAGAAATGAGTATAATTGTGAAATTGTAGCGACTCAATTGGCAAGACGAGGGCATTCTGTATATGTGCTCTCAGACCCTAATTATACCCAATTAACGGAATATAAGAATATTCATATTATTCCAAGTCAACCCAAAGTTAAGTCCATTATTCGTGAGCTCCGGAAAATAGAAAATCTTGATATTGTACATATTAAATCCCTAGAATATGCTTGGGTGGCTTTTTGGGTATCATTACAAATGCCTCAAGTAAGAGTTATTTTTGATTATCATCAATATACTTTTATCAATAGTAAAAAAAATAGACGCCGCTATATGCTACTCTCTTATATATCTGCTCAGTTTTCTGATTCTTTGATTATAGATAATCCAGAATTACAAACTCTCCTAAACCCTTCTTTTAAATCAAAAGTATATAGTATACCGACAGGAATTGATACTGCTTCTATTGTAAATTCTCAAAATAATTTCAAAAATTTGTATCCTCAAGAATATATTCTGGTTAATATTGGACAGTATAGAGATTCTGAAAGTTTAGAATTATGGCTAAAGGCATATCGCAAACATAATCTGAATCTTCCTGTTATTGTACTGGGTAAAGTAAAGCCTGCTATACGTGAGTCTTATCAAAGTGATATTATTCTTTTTGTAGGAGAATTAAGCGGGAATACCGAGCAGTCTCTGATTCAAAATGCTCATATATTTGTAGAAATTTCTCCTAATAATGAAGATAAATATCCTATATCCTTAGCTCTGATTGCTGGGATTCCTGTTCTTGCTTCAAAAGGAGAATATAATCAAGAATTAATAAAAGCAAATGGAATATTCTTTACTCCTTATAATTATGGCTCTATTGTAACTGGTCTCAATATTATTGAGGATATGTATCCTATTCTCAAGCGCATAGCCTCAGAATATATGCCTATTATTCAGGATATATTATCTATTGAGGGTCAAGTACACAAATATCTGTATGCTTATCTCAATACATTTGAAGCGAAAAAAGCTCGTAAATATCTTGAAACCCCTCGATTCTCTATACCCGTAATTGGATAATTATTCTGTGGGATTTTCTTCTGCTGTTTCTGCGTGGATATGCTCTTCTCCATGATCATGGTTATGTCCATCATGATTATGCTCAAGTTCTAATTCTTGGGTCAAATTCTTGGTAATTTCCTCTTTATGTTGTACTAATTCTGCTTTTAATACTTCGATTTGACTCGCAAATATATCGCTAAGAGTAGGGACATTTTCTTGAATATAGGTAGTGACGAGTTCCGGATCATTATCATTGAGTAAAGTGTCTAAATGCTGAGCTTGCTCTTCACTAAGGGTATCATAAGCCGCACTGAGTACACGAACTTCGAGAATTTGAGTTAATTCATCTACCAATTGCGCTCTATTCTCAATAGGTAAATCTTCTAGTCCTAATAATGTGATGATATTGTCTTGTGCATTGTCCATATTATTGTAATTAATTATTTGTTAAGTACTTGTCGCACAGCTTCTTTAATTCCTATCATCTTACTTGGTTGCAAGAATGTGGATAGAGGTTGTATTATATTGTTAGTATTCGGAAGTTTGACTGGCTTCCAAAATCCAGAGGTTGGTATTTTACTATCAGAACTAAACTCAGCCCAATTAAATATTTGGTTAAAATCTTCTGCTGACTTTATACCTTTAAAAGATAAATATTCTCGGAATAGTTGAACATTCTGATTGTTTGGATTAGGGTTGCTTACAATAGCATCGTATAGCCAGTTTTTACCTGCATCAGTTTGTACATAAGTATCTAATACCTGCTTACCTAAATTAGAGTCATAAGGCAAGTTCCCTAATTCATTAGCGATATATCTCTGCACTACACCTAAAGAGTTTGTTCCTTTAGTTAATTCCACCATATCTGGAGCATCTTCAAATCTAGCTAAAATAGTCTGATTCAAAACGTTTCTTAATTCATCAGAGTTTATGTTATTAACTACTTCAGACATTTGCTCTGGACTTAAGTTAGCAAAGTCAGTAAGACTATTAACTCCAAATCCATTAGATAAAAATGTAGATCCTTCACCTATATTGATTATAGAGTTATAGATTACTTCTCTTCCATAATCATCTGTAAAATATGATTGTATAATTTCTTTAGCTTGTAAATCTGTAAGATTTTGCTTACCTAATATTTCAGATAAATCTCTAGTAAATTTACTAGTTGCAACTGGTGGAACTTCTGGAGCTAGAGTTGATACTGGAGCTTCGGCTGCTGGTGGAACTGTAGGCTCTGATCCTAAAGATTCAGTGCCTAATGGTGATGATGCTGGTGTTTCGGGATATCCTGGCTCAATAGTAGGAGATTCTGCTGGAGATGGAGCAACATATTCTGTCGGTTGGAATGCCTCAAGATGATCTATGTTAAAATGACTAATTCCCTCTAATTGACCCGGACCTAGATATCTTGAAACTTCATATAATTGCTCTTTTGAAAGACTGGCCATTTCATTAGCATTATCTATTCCCCATTGTGCTAATAATCCTCTTCCCCCTTCTGTACCTTGCGCTAATTGAAACATCGTATTCTGACCTACTCCCGACTGCACATAATTTTCTAGGGCATGCTGTATTTGGTCTGGACTAGCATTTGGCCCTAATTGTTTAGCTATTTCTCCCCATAAAGTCTCACCTTTACTTAATTGAGATATATCTTGTAATTGTACAGAAGGATTATCAGGACTATCTATAATATCTGGTTTAGGAGTATTGGTAATCTGCTCTGGATTAAAAATTCCTCCTGGCCTCATCATATCAACTGCTAATGAGGTCATAAGGCCTCCACCCACTGCTGTTCCTACTACATTTGCAATAAGTCTATTCCTTTGTTGTTTTTGTAATTCTGTAATACGTTCTTTTGATAAAGTAGTTAATAATCTACTTGTATATTGCTGATTATATTCTGGGGAAGAGAATATAAATTTCTCAGGTTGAGCTTTTACCTCACCTTCATCACTATTACTATTCTCTGAATTTATGGTTTCACCCTCAATTTTATTAATATTAGTAAGAAGCTCTTCTTTTTCGGGCTGTTTTGCAATACTTTCACGCTGTACTCTTGTACCTAATTCATTTAATATGGCCTCATAAGCTGTTTGCTGTGATTCATTAGTAAATTTACCACCATTAAGGCGATAATAGGCCTCGAGTGTACTAAGCTTTGTACTAAGATCAACATCCTTTGCCTCCTTAATATATCCTTCTTGTAATGACTCCCCTACTAATTTTGGTATAGCTGCTTGAAAATTAATATTCAAACCAAATTTATTGATTTTAATACTCCCATCTTCAAAACCAGCACGAGCTAATTCTCGACTTGATACTCCAGACATAAGACTTGATACAGAACGCCTCAATACTGCGAGTCCTCCCGCAACAGGTAATCCAAATCCTGTTAATGCTAAGGTAGTTCCTACTCCAAAGGCTACCAAATTGAGTCTACTAATAAATTTTTTATGTTTAATAGCAAAATTGAAAAATCTTTCTTTTAGTGGATTTATTGCCTTCTCAAATCCAGATTGTAATTCTTGTGATTGTAATATTCTTTCTTCTCTCAAATTCTTAACCTCTTGTGTAAAGACTCTATGAATTTCTGACTCTAAACCTTGAGCTGACATAATACCAATAACTTCCTCAACTGTTTGATTATATTCTCCCCTTAGTCTTTCTAATTCTAGTTTTGCACTCTCATCATTACGATTTCTATTATACAATTCTTCAGCTCGGGCATAAGCTTTTCTCAAATTATCAAGTTGTGCTTTTGAGCTAGTTTCTAATTGCTCATCTTGTTTAGAAGTATCACCTATAGTTTCTGTAACCTGAACATTTGGTAATTCTTCAGCTGGGGTTAATTTAGGAGTTTTATCTATTGGGTATAAAGGAGATTCTTCTTCTGGATTTGGTAAAATATGCTCAATTGGAGTATCCGACGGATCTACAATTATAGGTTCTAAGAATTCCTTATCATTTAATACTCCTTCTATCCAATCTGGAGTATTTGGATTTAATCCTTCTATGATATAACCTAATTTTTTGTTTTCATTATTACTTGTATATATGATACGAACTGGTCTTGATTTAGCAAAAATCTCCTCAAAAGTCCTTGGGCGATTTAGTTCAACTTCATTACCCTCATTATCAACAATATGTGTAATATTACCTTCAGTGTTAAGTTTAATAGTCCCTGTACTTACAAGAGAATTTTTAGCATCTGATATGTTAATTAAATCTCTATGTGCTATTAATATATCTCTTAGTTGTGGTAATTTCCGAGAGAGATGTCCATCAAGTTTATGTGATAATTTTTCCACTTTATCCCAAGCATCTGTTTCTAATTGTCTATAAACATTTTGAACAGATTCAGTTCTAAGATTTGGTGCATGTGTGTCACCAAATTCTTTATACTTTTGTATAGCTTCACGTGCTTCTTGTTTTAATAGTTCAATTTCTGCACTATTATCAAGGGTTTCTAATTCTCCTTCACCAGGATATATTTTACCCTCTATTCTAGCTAATGCACCTCCCGTTTCTCGTTCAACAATACTATCAACTACACCATTTAATTCTTCCTGTAATGATTCTTCTCCAGGTAATTTATCAAGTAGTATTTCTGTCTCTACATCTAATCCGGAAGGACTTGTTTCAGATGGAGGTGTATTATCATCTTGAAAATACGGATACCTATTTAGTATTTCATTTAATTCAGGATCAATAACTCTTTTATCTATAGATTTACCACTTGCTGAATGAGTTAACTCCTCTACTGACCCTCCCCCCTGTTGAGAATCTGGCTCTTCTTCTATTTGAGGTTCTTCTGAATTTAAGGGTTCAAGACCAATTTTTTCTCTCCAAATATTAATATTCTTTGGAGTTAATTCATTATTTTGCAATTCTGCTGGAATTAAACCTTCTTCTTGGACTATTCTTCTGAGGTCAAATCTTGCCTGATTACCTTTCTTTCCTTCAGGAATACCGAGTAATGTTGCAAAGGTTGGGATTATAGATCGTGAAAGTTCATACTTTATTTCGTTATCTGATAATTCAAGAATCCCATCCTTTATCCTACCCGATTGAGTCCATGTTATTTGATGTAGGGTAGATTCTTTTGATTCATTGCCTTCTTCTGGATCAGGAGATTCTACAGAAGGGACATATTCTGATAATCCATATGCCAGCCGAATAGTATTTATCATATACAAATATACCCCTGATATATTTCCTTCTCTTTTCAAATCTAATGCTTCTTGATAATGTGGAAATTGCTCTAAAACTGGCACAACGCCCTTAGATGTAATAGCATCGATCAGTTGTAGTTTTTCTGTTTTTGTAAGCTGAAGCCAACCTGGTAATTCTCCCCCATGTTTTTTATGTGCTTTTGAAGCTTCACGAGTTACAAAAGGCATAGATGATTCTTGTTCCACGAATCTAAGTTGTTCTGGTGATCTTCCCATAATATCTATTTATTTTACATTATTTTTAGTATATCATATTGATACACAATTCCCAAATTTTTTTAATCAGCTTTACGGGGAGCTATGATTGCCCATGGGGTTTTGAGTAATATGATAATATCTAGCCATATGCTCCAATTCTCTATATAAAAGGTATCATATAAGACTTCTTCTTCAAAACTCAAATCTGAGCGGCCATTGACTTGGGCCATACCCGTTATTCCTGGTTTGATTGTGAGTACTTTTTTATGATGCTGTTTATATTTGTCTACTTCTCGAGGTTGATGAGGGCGAGGGCCTACAAGACTCATACTTCCTGCGAGTACATTAAAGAATTGGGGTAATTCGTCTATACTGGTTTTGCGGATAAATTTACCTAATTTGGTAACACGAGGATCATTTTTAATCTTATTCACAGGACCTGCTTTTATACCTTTTTCAGCTAATAGTTTTTGCTCTAAAGCAATAGATGCGGCATTATCTTCATCGGTACATAATTCTTCATACATACTGCGGAATTTGTATACATCAAATGGTTTTTTGGCAACTCCTACTCTACGACTTTTATACAAAATAGGTCCTGGTGAGTCAATTTTGATTGCAATTATGGTAATAATATATATTGGTAAAAGGATAATAATTGCTATGCTTGAGACTATAATATCGAATAATCTTTTCCAAATACTTCCCCATCCTTCTAGGGTTGTTCGCTTTACGCGGAATAATAATACTCCTGAGAGATTTTTTACCTCTACTTGGGTATACATATCGAATATATTGGGGATATATTGAAAATCAATTTTATATTCCTCACATAGATAATTTACTTTTATTAATTGTTCTTGAGGTAATTTGGTATCTGCCAATATAACTTCATCTATTTGTTTGGTAAGAGCTAAATGCCTTAAATCTTTAAGGTTTAATCCTTTTTGTACTTCTACTATGTGATATCCTATACCTGCTTTAGTATTAAGCGCATCTAATACTAATTTACCAGCTATATCACTACCTGTAATAATCACAACTCGATGTATTCCCCATTTATAATGTCTTATAATAATATCTTGTATGGTATGTACTAATAATCTTCCAATAAGTAAAAAGATAATAGCTAAAGCCCATAAGGAAATAATCAAAAATCTTGAGGAGAATAAGTCTCGAGAATAAAAGAAATAATATAAAATAATAATGAGAATTGTAGTAGATACGGAGCTCAAAATACGATAAAATTCACTCACAATTCCGCGAGTATTTCGAGTACTATACATTCCAGAAAATGCCAAGATAATTACAGTTACTATTGCAAATATAATAACAAAACTGTTATACCAGTCACTACTAAAATCATAGGGTATGGGACGATATTCAATTGCAAGGCTTGAAATACGTAATTGATAAGATAATATTCCTGCTAAAATAATGACAAAAAAGTCTATTGGTACTCGTATAGCACTAAATAATAACTCAAATCTATTCATATATAGTAATTGTTTATAGAATTATCCAAGAAGAATATAAGCTGGATTCTGTTATATATATTTGCAAGCAATTATATATAGGTAATCATTTATCTTGATATACTGTTACCAGTATATTCTTGGCGGCACTCTTTTCAATACAGAAAAGCACGGCCTTGCACCTGATAGGGTTTATCTCTTTTCACCTTAGATGAGATACACTCAAATGTCTTGTTTCTGCGATACTATCCCGATTGAGCAAGCTCAATGATGGGTATTACCCACTATCATTTATTACAAAGTAATAGGTGTCCAGACTTTCCTCACTCACCATATTATGGATATGCGCGATTACCATTCTCCTTGGATACTCTTTATTATAAGGGTTTTTGACAAAAGAGCAACTTTATTATCATTTGCTAGAAGCAATATCAATAATATGAAGTTGTAATTCTCGATTACCCCCCCATTCATTGATTTCTAGACGAAATACGAGATCAATAATATCATTGCGATGTAATTGATCCAGAACATAAGCAGAATTAAATCCAATAGCAGAAATGGTTAGAGGGCTCCCTGACTGAGCCTCTGATATTAATTGCAATTTGATATGATTTTGTTCTTTTCCAAGTGATTTAATATCAGTAATTCTTAATTGGCGCACCAAAAATACAGGGTTTGGATTTTGCATTCCAAATGGAGCTAATTTATAAAAAGTATCATACAAATCCCAGTCTATAGCCTCAGCTGATAATTCTATATCTATTTTTTTATAAGGAGATAAGGTATTAATATCAACTTGTGCACGAATTTGACTTCTTAATGATTCTTTTACGGCATCAGTTTGATGGGTATCAAATGATAATCCTGCTGCCTGGCTATGTCCTCCTCCTGAAATAATAATATCTTGCATATTTTGTACCGCCTCTGCAATATTGAATTCCGGAATACTTCTGGCTGACGCCACATTATGATGAGATTGTTCTTGATACAAAATTACCGGCCTATAATATTTTTCTACTAATCTTGAAGCTACTATACCTAATACTCCAATTGACCAATTTTTATCTCCTTCAAAAATAACTGATAATTGTGAAATATCCTCATATTGAGCTAATTTTGCTTCTACTTCTTTTAATACCGTATCAGTCAGACTTTTTCTATGATCATTGAGCTTTTGTAATTCTTGAGCCAATTGTTCTGCCTCATTTTTTTCTTGAGTAGTAAAAAGTTTAAAGGCTTGATTGGCATGAGCAATTCTTCCAGCCGCATTAATACGAGGAGCTATTTGGAATCCTACAGAATAAACACTAATATTCGCTGACTCTACTCCATCAATTTCATCAACTTCTGCAATAATACCAGTCTCTTCAATCAAGGCCTGTAGGCCTATATTTCGGGTCTTAGCGAGCACATATAACCCATATCTCACCAGAATTCTATTCTCCCCCACAAGTGGTACCATATCTGCAATAGTTCCAATAGCGGCTAAATCTAAGAGCCACTTTTCATATCCTATGGGAATATTATCATATCCTATCTTAGTTCTAGCTTCACTTAGGAGGGCGGTAATAACCTTAAAGGCTAGTCCTGCTCCACATAAATCTTTAAAGGGATAAGGGTCTCCTTTTCGCTTAGGCACAATAATTCCAAATGCTGGGGGCATTTCTTCTGGTACGGAGTGATGGTCTATGACGATAACATCAACTCCTGATTCTTGTATGATTTCAATTTCCTTTGCGCTTCTCACTCCACAATCAACAGTGATTACTATATTGGGCTTTTGAGACAAAATATAAGCCACACCCTCATCTTTTAACCCATATCCTTCTTTATGCCTATCCGGAATATACACTTGCACATAGGTATCAAATTCTGTAGTATCTGTATCTCCTAATTGAAATTTACTCTTTTGATTCAAAGCAAAGTATACAGTCTTAAGTCCTTGATACAAAATGGTACTTCCTGTTACCCCATCAGCATCATAATCTCCAAAAATAATAATTTTTTCTTTTTTTTGTAAAGCCTCAATAATTTTATTTATGCTTTTTTGCATATCTAATATTAAAAATGGGTTCAATAAATCTTGATAATCAGCATTGATAAAATTATCTATATCCTTAGTGTTTTGAATATCTCTATTCCATAATAATTGTAGAATAATAGGATTTAACTCTGGATAACTATTGATAATATCTTTTGTAATAGTTGGCTGTATATGCCATTGATATTTTGACTTCATATAATACCTATTATTTGGAATTTTTACAATTTAATTCTATACTGAATGTATACGGCTTTACTGATTTTTGTAAGGTAACGGTAATGGGAGTTATGTCTATATCTTGATCATCTATACAATCTTTACCAAAAAATGATTCGATAAATTCTGTATAATCGGGAGAATTTTTACTAATAATTAGATTATAATTTTTATCCTTTACCCCTAAAATATCTCGGAGTTGACTTACAATATCATTAGGCGTATTTTGTCCCCTTATAATAAAATGTTTAACCCCAAGATTTGCAGCATTTTCAATATCCTCTGACCGCCCTAAATGGCTGAATAATACGAGTGGTATACGCTTATATTTTTCCTCTTGCTGTAAAGATTGGAATAACTCAAACCCAGTCATATTTGGCATTTGAATTCCTGAGAATATCAAATCATATACATTTTGCTTTATTTTATTCAAAGCCTCTAAACCATCAGCCGCAGAGTCCACAATAAAATTTGACTCCGCTTGAAAGCGATCGATGTATGTTGAACGTATAATAGGATCATCCTCTACAACTAATATATGTGATCCGGTAATAGAACTTATTGTTGATTTGTCACTTTTTGTTAAAATATCTCGGATTTTTTGTGTTATATCATTGGGAGTAGATTGTCCTCTCACAATAAAATATTGTATACCTAAGTTATGAGCTGTTTCAAAATCTTCTTGCCTTCCTAAATGACTAAATATTATAAATGGCATTGTTATCCACTCCGCATTATTTTGTAATTTTTGGAATAACTCAAATCCAGTCATATTTGGCATTTGAATTCCTGAAAAAATTAAATCATACTTATTAGCTTGTATTTTATTAAGTCCATCAACCCCATCTACTGCTGTATCTACTATAAAGCTAGGCTCTTGAGATAATCTTGATGAATAAATACTTCGGATTAATTCATCATCTTCAATGAGTAAAATCTTATATGTATTTGCCATAAAAACAGTACTAATTAATAGGATATTTCTAATAATCGATTATATTTACTGACTCGCTCGGCTCTAGCTGGAGCTCCAGACTTCATATAAGCTGAGCGACTGGCAACCGCTAAGTCTGAAATAAAAGTATCAATAGTATCTCCACTACGATGTGATATCATAGTGGAGAGTTTATTTTGATGGGCTAATTGAATGGCATCAATTACCTCAGTTAAAGTTCCAATTTGATTTGGTTTAATCAAAACAGAATTACATAGCTGCTTATCAATAGCATCTTGAATACGCTGGGTATTAGTCACTAACAAATCATCACCTACTAATCGAAGTTCCGGACTCATCGTTTGCTGAAATGCTTGCCAGGCGGTATAATCATCCTCTGCGAAAGGATCTTCTAGAGAAATAATAGGATATTGCTGTATCCAATTATGATAAATTTCTGCAAGCTCAGAGGCTGTATGCTGTTGTTTATCAAGAGTATAGAGATTGGTATCAGCTGAGAAAAACTCAGTAGCAGCAGCATCAAGAGCAATACTACAATCTGTTCCTGGAATATATCCGGCTTCTGTAATGGCTTGTACTAATAATTTAAGCCCTTCTTCATTATTTTGTAAATGAGGAGCAAAGCCACCCTCATCCCCAACTGCAGTTACTTGTCCTTGTTTTGCTAAAATCTTTTTGAGAGTATTATAAATTTCAGAAGCAAGCCGAATATTCTCAGATATGGAATCTTTTTGAGGCATTATCATATATTCTTGTATATCTAGACCAGAATCTGCATGTTTACCTCCATTTAATACATTAAATCCAATTTGTGGAAATACCTTATCTATACCCGTGTCATTACCGTATAATTCTCGAATATATTGATATAATTCTTTTTTTTGTGAAATAGCAGTAGCACGAGCAAGAGCTAAAGACACTGCCAATATAGCATTTGCTCCAAGTCTTGCTTTATTTGGAGTTCCATCTAATGCTATTAAGAGATTATCTAATTCTCTTTGCTGCGAGCTATCCTTACCAATCAAAGCGGTTGCAATTTCAGTATTAATATTATGTATTGCTTGTAATACTCCCTGCCCATGATATCGTTTTTCATCACCATCTCGAAGCTCAACAGCTTCATGAGCTCCAGTAGAGGCTCCCGAGGGAACATAGGCTCTTGCCTTACTCCCATCATCTAATTCCACTAGACTTGCCGTGGTGGGATTTCCTCTCGAATCTAATATTTCATAGCCAAAAATATGTTTGATTGCCATAGTATTTATTGTTTATACACAATTTTTTGTGTTGTTTTTAATAATTTATTATCTTTTGAAACTTGTAATTCTAGTCTATTTTCTCCGTCTCTTAGGGATAATACTATTTCAAATTTTCCATCTTCTTTAAGTGTAACCTTTTGTCCATTTAAAGTCAATTGTCCAGCTCTTGAAATAATTCCTGTCAAAGTATATTCGCTATTTGTATCAATTTCATAGACATTTTTATTATTGAGTGTTAATGCTGGGGCATATCCTAATTGATAGACTTGTACCCCTAAATATATTACAATCATCAATCCTATACTAACACCTATAGACATTCTCATCATAGTATGACTAATAATGAGTTTAGGGTTTGTTTTTTGTTGGGCTAATTGATGTATATAATTCTCATATTCTTGATGATATAATTCAATTAAAACATTATATTTAAGTCCAAATACATAACTGAGTCTTTTTATAATAGGAAAAGGTTGATTTAATGAGGTGAATTCATAATATGCTCCTTTTTCAAGAGCAACAATATATCTCTCTTCAGCAGATAATTTATCCGCTAATTGTTCCGTGGTCAAATTAGACTTCAGCCTATATTTTGTCAGTACATATCCTAATGTAATTTTCTCTTTACTCATTTTCTTCTATATATCCATCAGTAAACACCTCTCTTGGTTTTGAACCTTCAGCAGGACCAACGATTCCCGCCTCTTCTAATTCATCTAATAGTCTAGCTGCCCTGGCATATCCAACTTTTAATCTTCTTTGCAATAATGATGCTGACCCCTTACCTGTCTGTAATACTAAATCTTTTGCTTGCTCAAATAATGCATCCGTTCCCTCTCCATAATCCACTCCTCCATCATGATATATTTGCTTTGGAGTATCAGCTTCTGTAATAGCAAGATTATATTCATTTTCCCCCTGACTTTTGAGCCATTCTACAACTGCTTTCACTTCATGCTCTGGTACAAATGCTCCTTGTATACGCTGTGGTTTACCAAGATCACCCCCAAGGAATAACATATCGCCCATTCCTAATAACTTTTCGGCTCCCATCATATCCAAAACTGTTCTTGAGTCTATTTGAGAAGCTACTTGAAAACTTACACGAGATGGTAAATTAGCTTTAATAAGACCCGTGATAACATCCGTAGAAGGTCTTTGTGTAGCAAGAATAAGATGAATTCCTACTGCTCTTGCCATTTGTGCAATACGCACAATAGAACCTTCAACTTCTTTTTTATGACTACTCATCAAATCAGCAAGCTCATCAATTACCACTACAATAAATGGCATTATTTCATATTCCAGCTCATTTTCATCAATTTTGAGAGAACCAGAGGCCACTTTTTCATTATAGGTAAAAATATTACGAGAACCAAGACGAGCCAATACTTCATAACGTCTTTCCATTTCTGTTACACACCAATTAAGAGCATTCATTGCCTTATCAGGGCTTACAATAGCTGGAGTTAAAAGATGAGGAATACCATTATAGGTAGATAATTCTACTCGTTTTGGATCAATAAAGATAAATTTGAGTTTTGATGGAGGGTTTTTGTATAACATACTCAATATCATAGCATTCAATCCCATAGATTTACCGGCTCCAGTTGCTCCTGCAATTAATAAATGAGGCATTTTTTCTAGCGGAAATACAATAACCTTATTCATCACATCAAGTCCAAGTGCAAGTGGTAAATGGAAATCATTCTCATTAAATTCTTTTGATTCAAAAATATTTCGAATTCTCACGGTAGCTCTCTTGGCATTTGGAGTCTCTACCCCAACATATGACATCCCTGGAATAGGCGCTTCTATACGAATGGCCTGAGCTGCCATTGCAAGAGCCAAATCGCTTTGTAATGATGTAATACGAGATAATTTAATACCATTGGAAGGCCTCAACATAAATCGAGTAACTGATGGGCCAATATCTATTTTCCCCATTTCTACCTCAATACCAAATGTGGATAAAGTACTTTTAATAATGTCTGAACTTTTTTTGGTATCTCCACTTTGGGCAACATCATCTGTTTTTCCTTTTTCTAGTAAGTCAACAGTGGGTAAATTAAATAAACTTTCTTTCATCCATTCTGGAGTTTTTGGGATTATAGTACTTTTATCAGCAACTTTTTTTGGACTTAATTCATCTTCATCCTCTGTATCTTGATTAAATATTTGAGTGTTTTCTGGCTTTACCTCTGTGGTATCATTAGGAGTAATTGTAATTGTATTTTCAGCAGTATCAGGAGCAAATATTTCTTTTACCCAATCAACAACACCATCAAGATGAATAGCTTGATTCATCACAATAATACCCGCCGTAATAAACCCTGTTATTAAGGCAATAAGACCTCCCCAATAGCCAAATATATATTGTGCTCCTATACTTACATAATGCCCTATATATCCACCCCCGATACTTTTTTTTGCTGCGTCTAATGATTCTTTTGCATCCTGAAATTGTATTAATTGTATAAGTCCCAAGAATAATAATAGACCAATAATTAATACAAATAGTTTAAAATAATATAATCCCCTATCCTTTGGGCGAGCTAATAAAGTAAGACCTATATAAAATAAAGCAAATGGTAATATAAATTTACCTATACCAAAAAGAAATCCAATACTCCCATTGATTCCCCTTCCAAAAATACCAGCTGATGAGAAAAATGATAAGAAACTTAATAAAGCAACTGCAATCAATATAACTCCAACTATAGATCTTTTAGCTTCTGATTTGATTTTGGGTTTTGTGGCTGTTTGCTTTTTTGGCATATTATTGTTTGAATTCTTGTTGTAATTGCTGTATATCTGTTTCCTTGATTTGAGATGAAGCCTCTAAATCTCCAGACTGATTAATAGGGATGAGATGAATATGCACATGACTTACTTCTAATCCTTCTACTTTAATTCCTATTTTTTTTGCTCCTGTAATCTTTTGTAATCGAGTCGCTATCTTTTTCACATAATCCCATAGTTTATGGTAACTTTTACTATCTAAATCAAAAATATAATCTATTTCTTGATAAGGAATAACCAGTAAATGTCCTAATTGAGCAGGATTATTGCTATGTATTACAAAAAACTCACCATTATCATCAAATATAATTCCTGGGATTTCTTTATTTCTTATTTTCGTAAATACACTTATCATATAGTATCTATTGAATAGATATAGTATATCATATTATTTATTACTTACAATAATATGTATTAGATGAGGAGATAGTATATACGTTATGCTTTCGTAACGGAGTATCCCTCCATTATTTCGTAGAGTCGGCGACCTTAAAATCGCCTGTATTTCCACCCCACCGTCTAGTGACGGTACCCCTCAAAAGGGGAATTAGCTCAGTCCACACCCACCGCTACGCGGTCCTCCCTCGCCGGCGAGGCCTGCCTGCGGTAGGCAGGGACAGTTTTATTGTCCTCCTTCGGAGGAGGTGGCCGTCAGGCCGGAGGTGGATAGGGTTTACGTTTGTATTTTATTCCACCCCGTCAGGCAAGCCTGCCACCCCTCAAGAGGGGAATTTTAAGGGCACAGGCGACTTTAAGGTCGCCCCTACGAATACAAAATACAATGGAGGGATAAACCCTCCGCTAGGAATATAAACTTTATCCCCGCCCGTCTCATCTAACCCTTATCCACAGTTATACGGATGAACAAACTTCATCCTAACTGTGGAGGATTGGATGAGTTGCCCCCTCACCGCACCACACAGCGGAAGCCAATACCAGTGGCCGTAAAGGAAGGAGTAACAATCTGATTCAGATTCAGAGCAAAGACTCCTGCATTAGTCGTATTATACCAAGAACCCCCGCGGAGGAAAGCAGAGCTGGTATTATTATCGCTTGTTCCATCACTGTATATTTGTCCCATATTTTGACCACTCCCCCAATTACTATTACCTGGCCCCACTAAGTCCCTACTTAATGTTCCAAAATTGGTTATGCTATTACTTAACCCTGTATTGTATTCTCTATAATTCTCGCCTACTGGGCTTCCTGTTGGGTGGTCTTTTCCTAATATACTATCATTTGTCAATTCCCATACATTTCCACTTAAGTCCCATATTACTTCCCCATTGCTTAAGGTATGGGTTCTCTTCTCTATGCTTGGACTAGTATTACCAGTACCTGTATAGCCTAAATTATCGTCTGTACTAGCTTCTAGGGCATTTGCTGGACTATTATCACTATGTCCTCGCCATAAGCCTCCACTTCCTACTTGATTTACTGGAGTTGGAGTTGGATTATACCAATTACTATTCTGGGCCTCTATATTCCTTGCTATGGTCATCCATTCTGCATTGGTGATGAGGCCATGGCCTGCTCCGTTTAGACTGCAGGCAGTTATGGCATTGGTTTGACTTATACTTACTGTAGGGAATCCTGTTGCTGCTGTTGTCGCTGCTACTGTTGCTGAGCCTGCCTTGGCTTCATATTTCATTACACAAAAGTCTTTGGTTTGATAAAGACTATTTCCAGGTACTCGGATATAGCCTGTTGGACAAGTTCTAAATGATGGCAATGTCT
>JBIKWJ010000015.1:0-6518 GCA_044356325.1 Minisyncoccia bacterium
GCTCCAGCAGCCCGCGCACGATGGCAGGGTGCGGGCTGCTGGAGCGGCTCTCCAGACGCTGGAGTAGAAGGACCAGAAACCGGTCGCGGCACTGATCCCAGTCAATTACCGCGCTATCGGGCACCATCACAGGGGTGCTCAGGTCATGTTCTAGCTGTGTGAACCAGGCGGGTTTAGTCATGTTGAGATTGCGAGTGGATTAACTGAGTGGATTAATTGAGTGGATTAATTGAGTGGATTAACTGAAATGAAATGGCCCTAACCGTGGGGTTGTCGAGCCAGGAACCATCACCATGAATGGATTCCCACAGCCGCTGGAATGCGTCAATAGGGCTGCGGCCGTGCAGCGCCGGTTGTGTGGGATCAGCGGACCACCAGGCGCCTGGCTGGCCAGCTTGAAGCGGCAGCTCGGCAATGCCTTCCGCCTGCGCGTCAACCTCGCTGATGCGCTGCAGGAGCTGCAGCTTGACTTCAGTGACCTCCAACGTGATTCGAGAGGCCCAGCGAGGCATGAAGATGGAGGGGCGAGTTTTGCCGTCAAACGTACCTGGCCCGTCGGCCAGGTACTCAACTCTCGTTCCTTCAGGAATTTGAGATGGCGCCAGGTTGTCATGTGCGCTGCTAACGCGCCACGTTTCTCGCGCCCATAAACGGTCGCCAGGTATGCCGTAAGGGTAAAGGGGGTAGCTGTCGTCGTGCCGAAATTTAACAACGCGCCGCGTTTGTGTCTTGCTGTTGTTTAAAATAGCGCGGACCATTGGCGCCGAATAGAGAATTGGCCGCTCTTTCATGGCGCCAACCTCGCCTTAGCCCAGCGGTACTGGTGATACCAGGCGGCGATCTCCGGCGCCCAGGCCTGCAGGTAAGGCCACATCAAATCGCAGAGCTGGCGAATTTCATCCTGGGCATCGAGCTTGGCCCGCAGGTCGAGGAAATGCAAGAAGGCCCGGAGGTTGAAGCTCACTACGAAGTGCTGGCGCACGTCAAAGGGCAGGATACTGCGAGCTTGCTCTTCAGCCATGCCTCCCGCAATGTGATCGGCATACAGTTCGGCAGCGTATACACAATGAACAAGGTCTTTAGACCGCTGTTGATCGGTATACTCATACTGCTTGCTTTGCCTGTCGCGATACACACCGAGAGGGCGCAAGTAAAAGACATCCTCTATGTCAGCTTCTTCCGTGGCAGCTTTGCAGATACGCTCCCCCGTATAACGAAGACTCTGCACATCGAACGAAACCCCGACCCGATGAGTACGGGCCTGCTGCATAACGGAATGGGGAAACCAGCCCACATTGAGCACGATCTGGCCGTGCTCCAGGGGGCCGTAGTGGCCCCTCTCGCCGGCCAGTAGCCGCTTGACACAGATCTCGCCTGCGCGGCTTTCCTCGGGCCAGTTGGCGCGGTCGTCCACCACGTAGCCCTCGCTGTAGTCCTGGTGCATCGCCGCCCAACAGACCTGCTGGGGGTTGGGGGTGGCGGTGATCAAGTCAACCCGAAAACGTGGGTCCATGGTCATTGCGCGGCTCCATTGTGTTTGCGCCAAAGGGCTCGGGCATTGTTTACCACCTGCTGCAGTGCGTCGCCGCATGTAGGCGCCCACCAACGGCCATCGACCAACTGCTCAGTGTTGCTTTGCCGGAGGGGAAACCCAATCTTGCTTGTAGAAGAAAGCTCCGGATCGGAGTAATGCCACCCACCATTGAGCAACTCCAGTAGCGAAGGCTCCGGGTCGGGCAGCACTTGGCTGGCAGCCGACAGCAGAGCAGCGCGGTACTGGCCCAGCGTCTGGAAGCTGGCGGCGAAGGCATCATCGGCAATAAGCCGGCGGAGATCGGCGGTCACTTCCTACCTCCCAGGACGCGCCACTCAATGGCCTGCCATCCGCTTGGCGCGGTGATCTCTCGCGCTATGCGCAGCTGCCCCAGGCGCAGGTCTAGCTCAGGCCAAATTCTGCGAGCAGACTCTAGGCGGTTGAACGCAGATGGCAGCGATACCCAGGCCATGCCGGCATCAACAGCTGCTAGCGGGGCTGTTGTCAGCAGCGGATTGTTGGCTGGACCATGGCCGGCGACAATCTGCCCGGTGTGCGTCGCCAGCAGATACATAATCTTCTCGACTTGTCTCCCGGACTGTGATTGCAAGAATTGCGATTCGGGCAGAGATGCGGGTAAGCGGGATGAGTTCATCTAGTGTAGAAACAATGGGGTGGCTGGAATTGAGCAATTGCTTGGCGCGAGCGTCTAGCGCAGCTTGTGCGCTTTCGAGTAGGTCGGAAGCAAGCAATAAATCGGATTTAACGCTGTTCATTGGTGTAGCCGTTTGGTAGCGTTGATCGTTTGCAATTGCTTTGATGCAGCTTCAACTGCCGTCTCCTCCAGGATTTCCCGAAGGAGTTCCGGAGACGGCTCCTCCCGGTGGACCCGGCAGCCATTGACAATGGCGTCTTCCAGGATTTCCCGAAGGAGTTCCGGAGACGGCTCTTCCAGGTGGACCCGGAAGCCATTGACAATCCGGTATTGCCTGATGCCGTCAGACACGATCAGCCCTTCGTGGGAGTCGCTCATGCGTCCCCCTCATTCAGCAGCAAACAGCGATGCAGGTGGCGGACCTGAGAGAGACCTCTCAGGTCTAGCTGTATGCGCCGCATCGCGGCAGCTTTTTCAGTGTCGTCAGAATCAATGCCTAGGTCTGCTGGCTCAGAGCCATAGGCCTCGTCCATGATTATCGGCGACATTATCCTCAGCAAAGTTGGCCTAGGGTCCGGTGCCATTGGCGGGGATGGTTGAGAGCTGGTAGGTGGTTCGTAGTACCGGCTGCTCAGCAGGTCCAGCAGCAGACGTAAAGCGGCGAGCAGGTTCATGGGTGGTAGCGATCGTCAGAGCGGTAATTGACAGGCCTAGTGCGACGGCCGCAAGGCGGTAGGGGTGCGCCAGGCAGCGGAACACAGGAAACAGGCTAGGCGGGAGCATGTGCATGGCTGTGCAGTTCAAACAACTTGGCCGAGCTTGTCGATTAGATCAACCCTCACCATGCTGGGGCGGCATGGATGCGGAACAACGCGGCACTAGCGTAGACAGGTAGAACAGTAGCGAGAGCGACAGCAAGCCCGAAGAAAAAGCTGCAGTTAATTGCGCGGCGTACCATGGGTTTTTAGCGGTTTGTGCTAAGCTTGCATAAAACTATTAAATGATGCATTCGTGCCTTTGGAGCGCTATCGCTACTGCTTGTTACGCCAATGCTGCCATTCTTCTAACCGTCTTGCGATAGTACGTATAACGTCATAGGCAACCATTAGCGCAAGCGCCCAGATCCCAAGGATGGACATTGCTATTATTAGGCAGACGGTGGCAAACACAATTGATTCAATCATTGTCAGAGCCGCATGTGTCCAGTTGAACCATTGCGGCCCAGTCGGGTATGCAAGGATTATAGGCATCCTCTAGCGCAGCGAGCATGGTTTCCCCGTCTGTATATATAAAAGCGTTATTCTCTAGCCATGCGTAAAGATCCGGGCCAATCTTGGAATCCAAAAGCACTAGATCAATAGTAGGCGCAAGTTTAAAAGTGGACGCAAGTTTAAAAATGGACGCAAGCTTAGACATGGCAACAAAAGGCGTGTGGAAAGATAGTTACCGAGATTGGGTGGGGCTCACCGGCGGCCCCGTCGCATTAGCTAAACTCTTGCAGTCTAGCGATCACGGCCTTAGTATCAGCAATTAGCTGGCGACCTTGATCGATTAACCGCTGACTAGAGCGCAGTTTGCTATTGGATGCGACTACAAATTTTGCAAAATTAAATTGCTGATCGTCGCAGTCTTGGATTAGACCGTAGCAAGCTTGGAATCGATTTTTCATTTGTAAATCTTGAAGTGGTGCGGGGTGTCTGCCCCGATGAACCAACAATATCCACATGCACCCGCTTGCACCCATTAGCTGTGCCACTTGCCAATCCGGCACACTGCCGATCACCATGGCCAGTGCCCTACCCTCATGGCGTTTCACCCGCCCCCAGCCCGCTATGGCCGCATCACTCGATCACTGCTGCCCTGCCCCCAGCTGCCCAGGCCACGGCCTGGTAATCAGGACCCGGCATCGCCGTGACGGTTCGTGCCAACGGCGCATGGCATGCAAACAGTGCGGACACCGGTGGTATGCCTATGGCACCCTCCCAGGCTGGGAGCCACTTAACTACCGGCCGGTGGTAAACATGGAAACTGGAGACGTATACCGCAACGCTCAGGCAGCAGCTGAAGCGGTATACGTTGTCAGGTCCACAATCCAAAAATCAATTAGAAGGGGCTGGGCAGCCGGCGGCTATCACTGGCAGTTCCTGGATCAGCTACCGGCAGCTGCTGGTACCAGCTCACCGATCGCCGGGTAACTGGCCAGCATGTGCTTAGCCGCGGCGGCGCTGTCTGAATCGCCTCCCTGACCCCTGATGTTATGGCAGGCATAGACCGCCCCCAGGAACCGGGGCCAGGCCTGAGCCAGGTCCGCACGGTTGTAAAAGACCTCGATGCAGTCGCCTTTGTTCGAGCAGTCTTCCGGGTGAATCATCAGGTTGAGCGCACCATCGGCGACGATGCCATGGTGCTCCTGGCCCAGGCCGTCATAGCCGGCCAGCTGCAGGATCCATGCCTTATCGGCTTTCGCCTTGTCGGCGCTGACCTTCGATTTCCAATCACACCACAGCAGCTGCCCCCGCACCCGTGCCAGCAGGTCAGGAGTGCCGGTATAAAAGTGAGCGGCGCTCGCCATTGGCGATTCGCAGATGTAGACCTCTTCAATCTCCGGCAGGAACTTGCGGCGCCACACTGCGAATAGCATCAGTGATTCGGCGAGCTTGGGCCAGCAGTTGCCGCCCAACAGTTCGGCCAGAATCAGACTGTGCAGCTCGGTGCCAATTGCTGCTCTGTTGTTGCAGTGCAGCTCCATATAGAGATCTGCTTCCGCTGGCCTCATGCCATGTTTTTCGATTAGCGACTTACGCCAAAAGCGCGGATCAAACCCTTTGATGCCGCTGACCGTAAGCGCTTGGGAGACGGAGCTCGGCTGCATCCACCGATCACGCCTAGGGCTCCAGACGTGGTAACGATGCGAGGGCTCATCAAAGTGGATGCCCTGCTGGGGCGGCAGCAGGCGGATTACAGGCGGCATCAGAGCAGGGTCCGCAGCAATTGCTGGCACGCACTGGTGACATCCTCAACTGGCTGGTTTGCATCGACCCAGTACCAGTCGGCGCCAAGAAGAATGTACTGGTCTAAGTAACCCTCCGCCACCCGCCCCAAAAAGACATCCCCGGCCGCCTCGATGCGATCGGCGGGCCGGTGGGTACGGCGCCGCGGCGAAGCGGCCAGTGACAGGTCTAACCAAAAAGTGAGATCGGGCACCAATCCGGAGGTGGCCAACTGATTGAGCCGCATGATCACTGCCGGATCATGCCCTCTCCCAGCGCCCTGGTAGGCGACTGTCGAACCGGTGAAACGATCGCACAGCACCCAATCGCCCGCTGCTAGGGCTGGCTCAATGACCTGGGCCACCAGCTGGGCAGTATCAGCGACGTACAGCAACAGTTCAGCAGTGGGGCAAGGCTCGGTATCGCCAGAAGCATGAAGCAGCAGCTCACGTAGGCACTTGCCCAGGAGCGTGCCGCCTGGCGCTTTGGTGGTGATCAGCTGGGCATCTGATGGCATCAGGCCGCTGGTGGGCAGCCAGGCGGCCAGGGCCTCCAGCTGCGTGGTCTTGCCGGAGCCGTCGATGCCCTCCAGCACGATGAATTTCCCGCGCGTTATTTCAACCATTGGGTTGCCCGGTGGCGGGAATTGGGGCACCTTGCTGGAACTCGGCCAGTGTCGGCAGCCGCAGCACATCAACCAGCGTTCTGGAACTGAGCCAAAACTCAGCCGGCTTTTCGTGCGGGTTGGCGGGATCGCGGCGGCGAATAAACAGGTATGAGGTGTGGGAGCGAGAGATGGCGAAATAACCCAGGTTCTTCCAGCCTTCGGACTGGAGCACTGCAACGGCATCGGCAATTGTGGCCGGTGCGGACGGCGGCACGGGCTTAGGGGTTTGCAGCATGGGATGGGTGGTAGAAGTGAGCGATGAGCGGGGCCAGCAATGGCCCCAAGCGTGCAGTTACCAGGCGGCGGCCGGCGTGGGCTGTGTTCCCCAGCTATTAGGGGCAGGTTGCGCGACCATCGGTGGGGCGGGCTGCTGAGGTGCCCCCCACCCAACATGCGCAGCCATGGGGGGCGCGACAGACGGAGGCGCGGCCATGGGGGGCGTGGCAGATGGAGGCGCAGGCTGCGCAGCGTGAGCGGGGGGCGCTGGCGGAGCGCTGGCTCTCCACTGGGCCCCGTCCCATGCGACCCATCCGCTCCCGGTCCATTGCGGCTCACCCAACGGCTGCGGAACTGGGGGCTGAACCGGGGCAGCAGCAGGGGCAGCGGCAGGGGCAGCAGCAGTGCCGCCGTGGCCAAGAGGGCCAGCAGCAGGTGCAGTTGCAGTTGCGTAGC
>JBIKWJ010000008.1:0-20193 GCA_044356325.1 Minisyncoccia bacterium
TAATGAAATATGAAGCAAAGGCAGTAAGTACCACAGATACTACAACAGGACTCACCACCCCAAATACAGGATTTGGCACCATCGCCAATAATACCACAGCCACCACAGCCGCCAATAACCGGGCTATAGCTAGTGTCGCAAGTGGCTTTCCAATAGCAAATATAAGTCAGACCACAGCCGCCAGCTATTGTAGTACAGCAGGAGCAAGCCTCATCACCAATGCAGAATGGATGACAATAGCAAGGAATATAGAGGCCCAATTAAGTAATTGGACCACAGGAACAGCAGCCTCCAGTACCATAGGCACAGGAGGACTGTATAGAGGCCATAGTGATGATAGTCCAGGTACAGCTCTAGTAGCAGGAGCAGATAATGATGGGTATATAGGGACAGGACAAAGTGGATTCAGTATAGAGAGAAGAACCCATACATTAAGCAATGGAGAGATAATATGGGACTTATCTGGAAATGTATGGGAATGGACAAATGATAGTATAATGGCAGTAAATAAACCAACAGGAGGTTCTCAATTTACAGCTATGACAGGATATGGAACATTAAGCTATGATTTAACCAGACCAAGTAATACCTGGAATAGTACACAGAATATGGGGGTATACTCAGTAGGAAGCACTACAGGAGGACCTTTCGCCTTCCTCCGCGGTGGTGGTTGGGATGATACGACTAATGCAGGAGTCTTTACTCTGATTCTACATTTTACTCCATCCACTACGAACAACTTTGTTGGTTTCCGTTGCGTCCTTCGCTGAGGGGCAAAACTCATCTAATCCTCCACAGTTAGGATGAAGTTTGTTCATCCGTATAACTGTGGATAGGACTTGGATGAGCCGGGCGGGGATAAAGTTTATATTCCTAGCGGAGGGTTTATCCCTCCATTGTGTTTTGTAATCGTAGGGGTGACCTTAAAGTCGCCTGTATTAGTTGTCCTGTCCTCCCTTGGGGGGGGGAGCTAATTCCCCTCTCTCCCTACGGGAGATAAATTGAGGGGTGGCAGGCTTGCCTGACGGGGTGGAGTAAAACATGTAAAAAATACTCCACCCCACCCTGCGGGCACCCCTCAAGAGGGGAATTTAAATACAAATACAGGCGACTGAAAGGTCGCCCCTACGAAAAAATGAAGGGATACTCCGCTACAAAAAAACTATATATTCCACCCCTTCACAAAATAGAACTTATATGATATAATCATTGTCAGTATGTTATATAAGGAATAGAGTACTATGAGTAAGTCAGTAAAATCAGTTGTAAAGTTACAAGTTAAAGGTGGGCAAGCAACCCCAGCTCCACCTGTGGGAACCGCACTCGGACCCCATGGAATTAAGTTACAAGAATTTTGTATCAAATTTAATGATGCAACGAGAGAGCAACAAGGAGAAGTTGTACCAGTAGAGGTGACAATTTATGAAGATAGAACCTTTGATTTTGTTCTCAAAATCTCTCCTGTATCAGCTCTTATCAAAAAAGAATTAAAACTTTCTAAGGGTTCTTCAATCCCAAATAAGACAAAGGTAGGAAAATTAAGTAAAGCTCAGGTATCAGCAATAGCTGAGAAAAAATTACCTGATCTTAATGCCTTTGAACTAGAGGCTGCTATGAAAATAGTAGAAGGAACTGCTCGATCAATGGGAGTAGAAATAACAGAGTAGGAGAGTATTTTATAATATTCGTTAATACTACATAACTATATAATTATGAGATCCAAAGCCTATCGCAATATTATTGAACAATTAGACCGAACTAAGATATATTCATTAACAGAGGGTATTCCTGTGATATTAAGTTTTGCAAGAGCAAAATTCACTGAAAGTGTAGATATTCATATTAAGACTAATCTTAAAGGTACTAAGGGACCACAATCTGTAAGAGGAACAGTAATTTTTAGCAAGCCAATTGCCAAAGGGAAAACAGTTTTAGTATTAACTGAGGATGAAGCTAAATTACAACAAGCTATAGCTGCAGGAGCTGATAAAGTTGGAGGAAAAGAAATTATTGACGAAATCAAGCAAGCTGGAGGTATCAATTATGATGTGGTAATTGCAACTACTGACTTTATGAGATTTGTAGCTCCAGTGGCTAAAATTTTAGGACCAAAAGGACTTATGCCTTCTCCTAAAAATGGAACAGTAACTGATGATGTTGATAGAGTGGTGCGAGAATTTAAAGCTGGTAAAGCTGAATTTAGAATGGACAAAACAGGTGTTATTCATCAAGCTATTGGGAATGTGACATTTACTGCTGAAGAATTAGAAAAGAATATTCGAGAATTTGTTGCTGAAGTACAAAAGCATCAACCAGAAAAAGTAAAGGGTGAATTTGTAAAGCATATATATCTTTCTCTCACTCAGAGTCCATCTATTAAAGTAAAGCTTTAATAGATAGTATACAAAAAAGAGCCGAAAGGCTCTTTTTTGTATTATGGGGATAATCATTCTCAACAATAGAGAGGTATCAGAGATATATATTAACGTATCTGGTACTATAATCTTTGCCGACTGTGGATAACTTTCTTTGTTTTTAGATGAAATAAATGACTAGTAGTGAAATTTGGCTTTTTTATACTATATATAGTGGTAAAGTTGTATATTGGAAATAAATTTGATATAATAATTTTACCTCTTAATAATAGATAAACATAATATATACAGATATGGCAGTTACACAAATAACCAAAAGAGACGGAGAAATCGTAGCTTTTAATCAAGCAAAAATCTGGAAAGCAATTAGTAAGGCATTTCTTGATGTGAAGCAGAATTTTACCGCAGAGGAAGCTAAGCAGGTTGATGGGGTCACCGAATCAGTAGTGGCAGCTCTTGATACTCAATTTATTGACAATTGTCCTACTGTTGAAATTGTACAGGATATTGTAGAAAAAAAGTTAATGGAAAGAGGCTTTTATGATGTGGCGAAAGGGTATATTTTATATAGAAAAGCTCATGATGATGCTCGTCGTGAGGAATTAGAGAGATTAGAAGGAGCTCATCCAACTTTGAAAGTCCGTAAAGCTTCTGGTGAAGTTGTTTCATTTAATCGATATAATATTAATAAGACAATATCGTATTCTCTTACAGGACTAGAACAAGATATTGATGTTGATTTAATTATTTCTGGAATTGAAAATAGTATTTATGATGGGATGACAACCAAAGAGATTTCACAAATTATTGTGATGACAGTACGATCCTATATTGATCGTGATCCAGCTTATTCGGTATTAGCTGCCCGGCTATTACTTAATACTATTTATGAAGGGGTGATTGGAGAAGATTTAGATTATGCGAATTTAGATAGTTTATATAAAGAGTCTTTTGTCAAGAATATTCAATCTGCAGTAGAGGTTGGGCTCTTAAGTAAAGATATGCTTGACTATAATCTAGAGTGGTTAGCTAGTAAAATTAAGCCAGAGCGTGATAATTTATTCAAATTCCTTGGTATTCAAACATTATATGATAGATATTTTATCAAAGATCCTGTAAGTAAAAAAATGTTTGATACCCCTCAAGGATTTTGGATGCGAGTAGCTATGGGCTTAGCCTTAGTCGAAAAACCTGAGGTTAGAGAACAAAAAGTAGTAGACTTTTATGAAATTATGTCTCAGATGTATTTTGTTCCATCTACTCCAACTCTATTCCATGCAGGAACAAATCATCCTCAATTATCTTCTTGTTATCTTAATACTATCGAAGACGATTTAAGTCATATCTTTAAAGTAATTGGAGATAATGCTCAGATGTCAAAATGGTCTGGAGGTATTGGAACTGATTTTACCAATTTACGCGGTATTGGAGCCTTAATTAAAGGTACTGGTGTGGAAAGTCAGGGTATTATTCCTTTTCTTAAGGTTGCCAATGATACTACAGCTGCTATTAATCGTAGTGGAAAAAGGCGAGGAGCTGCGGTGGTTTATCTTGAGACTTGGCATATTGATATAGAGGATTTCTTAGAGCTTAGAAAGAATACTGGGGATGAGAGAAGGAGAACTCATGATATGAATACCGCTAATTGGATTCCTGATTTATTTATGGAGCGAGTTCGTCAAGATGGAGAGTGGACATTATTCTCACCAGATGAAACTTCAGATTTACATCATATTTATGGGCAGGAATTCAATACTGCTTATAAAAACTATGAAAGATTAGCTGATGAAGGCAAAATTAAGTTGTTTCGTAGGATGAAGGCTAAAGATCTTTGGCGAAAAATGATTACTATGTTATATGAAACAGGTCACCCTTGGATTACCTTCAAAGATCCATCTAATATCAGGTCTCCTCAAGATCATGTAGGAGTTATTCACAATTCTAATCTTTGTACAGAAATTACACTTAATAATTCAGCTGAAGAAACGGCTGTATGTAATCTTGGGTCTCTTAACTTAAAGTATTTTGTAAAGAATGGAGCCTTTGATAAAGAGTTAATCGCAAGAGTAGTCCCAATTGCAATTAGAATGTTGGATAATGTTATTGATATTAATTTTTATCCAACAAAAGAAGGTGAGGTATCCAATAAACGACATCGTCCAATTGGACTTGGTATTATGGGATATCATGATGCTTTATATCAATTAGATATTAATTTTGATACTGAGGAGGCGGTAGAATTTGCAGACTACTCTATGGAAGCAATCTCTTATTATTCTATTCTAGCTTCTAGTCAATTAGCCCAAGAAAAAGGAGCTTATGAAAGCTTTAATGGGTCTAAATGGGATAGAGGTATTCTTCCAGTAGATACTATTAATCTCTTAGAGCAATCTCGTGAAATGCAAATTCCAGTAGACAGAATTGAGAGATTAGATTGGGCTCCTGTGAGAGAATCAATAAAAGTTTATGGTATGAGAAATTCTAATACTATGGCGATAGCGCCTACTTCTAATTTAGCAAATATTACGGATGCGGTACCGGCTAATGAGCCAATATATAAGAATTTATATGTAAAATCAAATCAAGCAGGAGATTTTACCGTTATCAACTCATACCTTATTGAAGATTTGAAAAAGATTGGATTATGGAGTCCTGCTATTGCTGAAAAAGTAAAATACTTTGATGGATCTATTGCTCAAATTACCGAGATTCCAGAAAATTTAAGAGCAAAATATAAAGAGGTATTTGAAATTAATCCAAAATGGTTAGTAAAGGCAGCGGCCTATCGTGGTAAATGGATGGATCAAAGTCAATCATTAAATATATTTTATCGAGGTGTTTCAGGAAAAGATATTGCTGATGTGTATATGTATGCTTGGGAAATGGGAGTTAAAACAACCTATTATCTAAGAACTCTTGCTATATCCCAAGTAGAAAAATCAACGGTAAGTATTAATGAATTCGGAACTACTCATCGCCGAGACTTTAGTCAATCAACAGTAAATGCAAATGCAGAACAACGGGTAATACCGAAATCTGAACCATTAACTAATACAATAGAGTCAGGTTCAACTCAAGCTTCAAATCCTAATACCAGTCCTTTACCCCCCTCAATATCGTTAGATAATTTGCCTCCCCAATCACCAAAATCTAATATATTTGCAGTGATAGAAGGTCAAATTTGCGATTCTTGTCAATAATAAACTCAATAAAAACTATATATATGGCTATTAAACAAACAAATCAAAGAATTAATATTAATGACAGACGAGTTATTAATGGAAAAGATGCAGATGTGGTGCAATTACATCCTATGAAACATACTTTTGCCTGGGATGCTTATCTTACAGGGAATGCTAATCATTGGCTTCCAACTGAAATTGGTATGCAAATTGATGTAGAACAATGGAAATCAAATAGTATTTTAACCGAAGATGAGAGACTTGCCTTCAAAACTGTATTAGGATTTTTTACTACGGCTGATTCTCTTGCTGCCAATAATTTGGTGCTTGCTACCTATAAGCATATTACTTCTCCTGAAATTAGAATGTTTTTGTTAAGGCAAGCTTATGAAGAGGCTATTCATACTCAAGCTTATCAATATATTGTAGAAAGCCTAGGACTTGATGGGGGAGAAATATTCAATATGTATCGCGAAGTTCAAAGTATTTATAATAAAGCTTCTTTTTTTGTGTCATTTAATGATGGGGTTTTGAATCCATATTTTAAAACAGGTACTTTTGCCTCTGATCAAAAATTCTTAGAAAATCTCTGTGTATTTTCTCTTATTGTTGAGGGGATTTTCTTCTATAGTTCTTTTGCAGTGATATTTAGTTTTCAGCGGCAAAATAAAATGCCTGGTAGCGCTGAGCAAATCCAATATATTATGCGAGATGAATCTACTCATCTCAACTTTGGAGCTGATATGATTAATGCTATCAAACAGGAGCAACCAGAATTATGGACACAAGAATTCCAAGCTCATATTACAGATTTGATTAAAGAAGCAGTAGGGCTTGAATATGAATTTGCAACAACTTGCTTCCCAAGAGGTATAATGGGAATTAGTGCGGATGGATTTAGAAGATATATTGAATATATTGCAGATAGAAGATTGCAAAGAGTAGGTCTCCCAATTGTATATGGTACAGATAATCCATTTTCATGGATGTCTGAATCAGTAGATCTATCCAAAGAAAAAAATTTCTTTGAGACTCGTGTGACTGAATATCAAACAGGAGGAACCTTAGATTGGTAAAAATAGAGAATCATATATGGGGTTTTTCATATATCCATACACTTGTATGATATAATAAAGTATATGTCAATATACGAAGAAGCATTGCAACAACTAAACTTAGAGCAAAGAAAAGCAGTCAATATGTTATTAGGTCCTGTTATGGTAGTGGCAGGACCCGGCTCAGGGAAAACTCAATTATTATCTCTTCGTGTTGCTCATATTTTACAATCACAGGATATACATGCTGAGAATATTCTTTGTCTTACCTTTACCGATGCGGCTGCTCATAATATGCGACAAAGACTGGCTTCATTTATTGGAAATAAAGCCTATAATGTACATATTCATACTTTTCATGGCTTTGGTCAATCTTTACTCAAAGATTATCCCGAATATACTGCTGGTATTGAAAAAACAGCAATAGAATCTGTATATCAAGCAGAAATTATTAATTCTATTATACAAGCATTACCCTATAATCATATTCTTATTCCACGGGGAGAAGATAGAAGTAGTTTGATTAAAAATATTGCCTCAGCTATTAATTATATTAAGCAGGCGGGGCTAACTCCATCAGAATATCAAGCAATATTACAGGAAAATAAGGCTCAATATGAATTATTAATTCCTATTATACAGCAAATTAATGATATTCCCATAATTGGAAAAAAAGATAGACAAGAAAAATTGCAGCAATTCAGAATATTGACTGAATCTATTCCTGAATTTCAAACTGATAGGTATTTTGAATCATATTCACAAAGCTTAAAAAAATCATTATTATTGGCCCTAGAAGAGACAGAGTCTCTTGAAAAAGAAACATTCACACCCATTTCACAATGGAAATCTAAGCATTTGATTAAGACAAAAGATGGTAAAAAAACTCTCATAGATTATGAGAGATATGAAAAACAGAGAGCTCTTGGGGCAATATATCAACAATATCAGGAATATTTACAACAAAATCAGTTATTTGATTTCTCTGATATGTTATTAAATGCTTTAACATTACTCAAAGAAAATGAGTCTTTAAGAGCAAAACTACAAGAACAATATCAATTTATATTAGTTGATGAATTTCAAGATACTAATGAAGTCCAAATGCAATTAATACTGTCTTTGATAGGGGATAATCCCGAACCTAATATATTAGTAGTAGGAGATGATGATCAGGGAATTTATGGGTTTCAGGGGGCTGATATATCTCATATGTTTTTCTTTCAACATAAATTTCCGACTACTCAATTAATGGTACTCACACAAAATTATCGGTCTCGAAAAGAAATTTTGGATATTGCAAGGCAAGTTATTATTCAAGGAAAAAATAGATTAGAAACTCGTATAGAAGTATTAGAAAAAAGACTCGAATCAGCTAAATTGAGGCAAGAGGGAGATTTAGCTTATTATGAATTTACTTCACAGGCAGAAGAATATACCTATATTGCAAATAAAATAGAAGAATTACGTAAATCTCAAGTGGATTTATCAGAAATTGCTATTATTGCTCGTCAACATACATTTTTAGAGGAAATAGTACCATTTTTAGCTGAATTAGATATTCCTTTGGAATATGAAAAACAATATAATCTTTTGAATGAGACTATAATTCATCAGCTGATTACATTATTGCGTTTTATTTATTCTCTTACTCCAAGTCAGTCCCCACGTAATGATTTGTTGCCAGAAATTTTATCATATTCATTTTGGGGAGTTAATACTTTGACGGTATGGAGATTTCTTCAAGAAAGAGATTATACCAAGTCATATATAGAAAGGCTATATAGTTCTGCCAATAAAGATTTACGGGCAATAGGGGAATTATGTTTACATTTAGCTGTCATATCAGAATATGAAACAATAGAATATATTATTTTATATTTGATGGGTTCCATTGAAGATACAAATCGCAATAATTCTCAATTTTATCAATATTATTTAGGTAAAACTGTATTTGAGAAAAGAGAAAATGAATATATTGAGAATTTAGCTAAAATTAAATCATTTATTGAACATATTATTTCATATAAACAGAGGCAAAGATTGACCTTAAAAGATGGCTTGAATACAATTAAAGCTTATCAAAATCAAGGGGGAATGCAAGTAAAAAGTACTATTAATACGGGGAAACAATCCATTAAATTAATGACGGCTCATAAATCCAAAGGATTGGAATTTGAAACGATATTTATAATAGGAGCTCATAGTAAAGGGTGGGCATCAAAAGGGAAATCTTCACCATACCCTTTTCCTCTGAATTTACCTATTGTACCAAAACAAGACTCAGATGATGATTTTCTGAGAATTTTATTTGTAGCATTAACACGATCAAAGAATAATTTATTTATTACAAGTCATAAATATAATGATGATGGAAAAGAGCATATATCACTTCCTTATTTATCATTTTTAGAAAAAGGAATGCCCCCACAAGTACAATCTCTTGATATTGCAAATTCACAGTTAAGAGCAATACAGCCCAATATATTTCATTCTCAAGAAGTATCTTTTTTGGAAGGGGTTATACAACAATATCGTTTTAGTGCCTCTCATCTCAATAATTTTGTGGATACAGTATATAAGGGGCCCTTAACAGTTTTAGAATCTGCATTATTACATTTTCCATCCATAGCTACAATAGCAACTGCATATGGAAATATTCTACATCGTATTTTTCATTATATTTCCCTACAAATTCAATCAGGTCAAGATTTTCCTGATAATATAGAATTAATACAAATCGCGACTAAATATTTATCTCAAGAAAGATTAAATAGAGATGATACAGAAAAATTATCACAAAGAATACAAGACCAATTATCCGTATTAGTACAAGCTAAAAAAGAAAGCTTTTTTGTACCACATGAATCAGAATATAATGTAAGAGAATTATATTTAGAATGGGAAGGAACGCCTCTGACAGGTTCAATAGATAGAATTGAAGAATATAAAGATTATTATGTAATTGCTGATTTTAAAACAGGGTCTCCTATATTATCTTGGGACAATAAACCTAAAAAGGCTTTATTAGATAAGTATAAAAGACAATTATGGTTTTATGCTTTTCTTTTGAAAGTAGCTGGCAAATATCAGGATAAGCCCTTACAGGGAAGAATTGATTTTCTTGAACCAACAATAGAGGGCGAGTTTATATCTTTATCTATCTCAATTGAGCAATCTGATATAGACTATATAAGTCAACTTACGCAAATTATTTATCATAAAATTATTAGTTTAGATTTTCCTGATATTAGTGTTTATTCACAAAATCAGGAGGGAGTAGAGCAATTCATTCAAGATTTATTAGAGAATAACGTATAATGAGATGAAAATAGGAATAGATGCACGATTTTTTGGGAATAGTGGTAAAGGTTTAGGTCGATATACCCAAAAATTAGTTGAGGAATTAGAGCATATTGATCATCATAATCAATATTATATCTTTTTAGGAGCTCATAATATTGAAGAGTATCAACCTAAAAACCCTAATTTCCATAAAGTTTTAGCTGATATTCCCTGGTATTCTTGGCAAGAGCAATTATTATTCCCCCAATTATTACGAAAATATAGATTAGATTTAATGCATTTTTTACATTTTAATGTCCCTATCTTATATAGAAAACCTTATATTGTGACTATACATGATTTAATTCTATTAGAATATCCTACGCGTAAAGCTTCAAAATTGAATGGGATTATGTATACATTTAAAAATCTAGTCTATAGAATAGTTATCATGAATGCAGTATATACTGCAAAAAAAATTGTCACTATATCAGAATATACCAGGCAATCTATTGTGAAGCATTTTCATATCCCAGCTAATCAAATGGCAATGATATATGAGGGGGTTGATTTAGAGCGATTTAACCCTCTTAATGCCCAGCCATTTTCATTCGATAAGTATGGGATTATTGAGGAAAAATATTTATTATATGTGGGTAATGTATATCCTCATAAAAATATTGACCGCCTCATTGATGTGTTTTATAATCTTAAACAAAAATCAGATATAGATTCACAATTACAATTAGTATTAGTAGGTAAGAGGGATCATTTTTTTGAACAAATTATTACGAAAGTTAACACATTAGGACTAGCTAATTCAGTCATATTCCCAGGATATGTAGCAGATGAGCAATTGATTTCACTATATGAGAAATGTTTATTTTATGTATTTCCGTCTTTATATGAGGGATTTGGATTACCGCCTCTTGAGGCAATTGCTCTTGGGGCTCCTATTGTAATATCAAATGCTACCTGTTTGCCAGAAATTTTTGGAGACCATATAGAATATTTTGACCCCAAATCTCAGGACAATATGGAACAAGTTTTATATCATTTTATTATGAGTTCAGAAAAAAGAGAATTACAAAAGCAATATCATCAAGAAATTTTAGCTCAATATTCTTGGGCCGATATGGCAGAAAGCACAAAAAACCTGTATAATATAATTAAGATATAAATACAGAATTATGGGTAAAAAATCCTCATCGATTATCGATTTGAGACAGCCTCAAACGAAATCGATAGGCGAGAATATAACACAATATCAAGAAAAAGATATCATAATAGAATTCAGTGAACTGGATACCTTTGAATTACCTCTAGAAGGAGAGAAAATTATTATACAAGAGCAGATATCCTACACTATTCCGGATGAATCAGAGCTTCATATTAGTTTTATTCCCCAATCTGCAAAAAAATATAAAGCAATAAAAACACAAAACCCAATATCCTTCAATATTATTAATAGTAAAACTATCTATGCATCCCGTGCATCATTAAGTATATTCTTATCTTTGTGTCTAATTACCGTAATAAGTATACCATCCCTTCGAATGATAAATAATGGGATACGAGTAAAAGATAATCTTACTTTGCAAGCAGCTGCAAGTGAAAAGCTATTAACAAAAACAAATGCAGATAGTATTCAGGGGCTTGCCACTTCATTGAAAGAAATTTCAAATGGATTGAATAAAAGTGCTGACGATATCTCGGGAATACAGGGAAATTTATCAGGATTATTGTCAATAATACCAGGTTTATCAGTAATTCAGGACAGTAGTGACTTGACCGAGAATACCTCACAAGTTATTGCCTTATCAGCAGAATTATCTGAGGCAATACAACCTTTTACTAATCAAGATATTAACCCTTTTGATACAAAAAAATCAGTTACTCTTGTGGATGGGGTGAAACATATACAAGAAATTAATCGAAAGCTGGTCCCAGCCTTGAATCAATTAGATAAAAGCCTAAATGATCTTCCCCTTAATATTATACCCGGCCATAAAGGGGATATTTTACGCCAATTACATACGGATATTCCAAAATTAAAACAAGTATTACAAGATTCAGATCAATATGTCAATATATTTTTAAATTTTGTCGGAAGTGATAGATTAAAACGCTATGTATTTATTTTTCAAAATAATCAGGAACTTCGAGCCACAGGAGGATTTATTGGAAGTTTTGGCTTAATGAATTTGGATAAGGGAGTGGTAAAAAGCCTTGATATTCAAGAAATATATAATCCTGATGGTCAATTATTAAAACAAATTTTAGCTCCAGGACCATTGCAAGAGTTGACAACACGATGGTATCTAAGAGATTCTAATTGGTTTGCAGATTTTCCAACTAGTGCTCAAAAAATAATTTCTTTTTATGAGAAAACGGGAGGGGTAACTCCTGATGGTGTTATTTCACTTACTCCCACCGTAATAGAAAGATTATTGACTATTACAGGACCCATTACATTAGATGATTATGGCGTAACAGTATCAGCTGATAATTTTGTTAAAATTACTCAATATCAAACGGGAGTGGCTTATGATAAGGTAACTAATAAACCAAAACAATTTATTGCGGATTTAGCTCCAATTCTTATTAATAAATTATTATCAGCTAATAGTAATCAATATCAAAAAATTATTGAAGCTTTGAATAACTCTTTTCAGGAAAAACATATTTTATTGTATTTTCTTGATCCTAATTTACAAAATATTGTAATAGATAATAATTTGGGAGGCAAATTATATGCTACGAATAAAGATTATTTATCAGTAGTACATACTAATATTGGGGGATATAAAACAGATGGCGTTATAGAGGATTCTATGCAAATTAATACACAAATACAGGATAAGGGGACTATTATTAATAAAGTAACCATAAATCGTAATCATAAAGGGGGAGATAGCGAATATGAGTGGTGGAATAAAGATAATATTGATTATATGCGCATATATATTCCAAAAGGAGCTCGAATACTTCATACTGAAGGATTCACTGATCGTGGGCAAAAAGTTTCACCAGATGGAGTGGCTTCCTTTGAGCAGGATGCTGATTTAGTGGCTGTAAATAATACATTGCAACATAATAAAGATTGGAATATTGATACTTTCGAAGAAAGTGGTAAATTGGTGATTGGGGGCTGGCTTATTACTAAGCCTAAAGAAAAAAGTCAAGTTTTTGTTGAATATGCTTTACCTTTTACGACAAAAAAAGGAGATGTATATTCTCTCATATTACAAAAACAGTCAGGAAGTCTTGGAGTGAGATATCAATATGATTTAGAATTACCTTCCAAGTGGAAGCCTGACTGGAGTACTTCATCTTTTGATGTACAAAAAACAGATAGGGGATATACAGTAAACAATGCTATACTAAGAACAGATGAATTTATTGGAATCCAGACAAAATAATATATGAATATACAAGAAAATATTTTATTAAAAGATATATCGACTTTTAAAATTGGTGGGAGGGCTCAATATGTGATATATGCAGAGAGTCAGCAAGATATTATAGAGGCTCTACGATTTTCTCAGGATAAAGATTTGCCGATTGGGTTAATTGGGAGTGGTTGTAATCTTCTCATTCAGGATGAGGATATAGAGGGGGTAATTCTTAAAATGAATACAAAATTAATAGAAATTAAAAATAGACAAATATTTGCAGAAGCAGGCGTAAGTTTAGCTATGCTCGCAAATTCTGGACATAAAGCTAATTTGGTGGGATTAGAATGGGCTCCATCTGTACCATCTAGTGTCGGTGGGGCTATACGAGGGAATGCAGGAGCTTTTGGCGGAGAGACAAAAGATAAATTAAAACAAATAAGAGTATATAGAGGAGGAATAATTGAAGATATTGATGCAAGTGCTATAGATTTTGATTATCGTTATAGTAGTTTTAAAGATGAAAATAATACGGATATTATTCTGGGGGGGCTATTTGAATTAGAAAGTGGAGATGTAGATGCAAGCAAAATACAAATACGAGATAATATTGTCAAAAAGAGCCAAAATCAACCTATTGGGGTTGCTTGCTCAGGATGTATATTTAAAAACTATGAAGGGTCTATAGATGCGGGATTATATAATCAATATCCCGACTTATCACTATTTGTAGCAAAAGGTATTATACCAAGTGGATATTTGATTCAAGAAGCTGGTCTCAAAGGATTTACTCAAGGGGGAATTCAAATTAGTGAAAAACATGGGAATTATATGATTAATACAGGGGCTGGGACTTATGAGGATGTAGTTAAACTTATTGATATAGTAAAGACGAGGATATATGACATATTTGGAGTGTCTATTGAAGAAGAAGTAGTATATTTGCATAAACAAATGAAAAAAAGATAATATGTTAGATATACCAATTATCTTTATTATAATTGTTTCCTATTTGCCAAGTTTCGCCTGGCTTTATTTTGTGCTATCACAGGATATACATCCAGAAAGAGAAATTGATATTGCAAAAGCTTTTATATTGGGAAATGTAGTAGCGGTACCTGTAATATTATTTGCTGTATGGGGGAGAGAGATATTAGATATAATATCTATTTCATTATCACCTACAGTTAGTAATTTTGTATATGGAGCTTTTATAGAAGAAATTATGAAGGGATTATTTATTTATTGGTTTGCAATTAGTACTAGTCGCTGGGATGAGCCAATAGATACTTTTATTTATGCAGCAACAATAGCTCTTGGTTTTGCTGGTATTGAAAATTTAGCATTTTCCCTCAAGTTTGCAGCTAATGATTTTAATGAAATGCAGAATTTATTAGTATTGCGTGCCCTTACAACAGTATTAGTACATATTATATCAAGCTTCCTTGTAACCTATGGAATAGTATTCTGGGTAAAAAAGAAACATATAATAAAGGGTTTGGGACTTATTGGTGCAGGAATTTTTTTTCATGGGCTGTGGAATATTGCTATTGAGACATCACGTATATTAGGAAATGGAATTATAGGAGGTATGTACTTGCTCATCTGTTTGCCAGTATTTTTTGGAATGATTTTAACTATAAAACATCTAAAAATCATATCAAAATAACAATATTTGGGGATAAGACTTGCTTTTTTTTTCAAGATTTGATATTATATTAGTAATGCAATACATCAAGTAGTAATTCATTTAAAAAAGTATGTCTAGCATTTTACGGAAATTAACAGGAGCAGTAGATTTTGATGATTCAGAAACCCCAATTGGAGACGATATTCAAGAAGATTTAAGGAGTAGATTTGTTGGTGTAGCAGATGTGCAAGAATCTTTATATGAAGATAGTTCAGATACAACCATTATTAGCCAAACAGATGATGAGTTAGTAGAAGGAGCTCTCACTATCGATGTATATCAAACAGATAATGACATTGTGATTGTATCTACTATTGCTGGTGTTACCGCTAAAGATTTAGATGTGTCTATTACCAATGATATGGTAACAGTTTCAGGTGAGAGAAAAAATCCAGTCAAAGTTAGACAAGAAAATTATTTTTATCAAGAATGTTATTGGGGACCATTTTCTCGTTCAGTGATTCTTCCTATTGATGTTGATGCTGAGAAATCATTAGCCGAGCTTAAAGATGGAGTTTTGACTGTTACTCTTCCAAAATCTGAAAAAGTTAAGATTAAGAAAATTCCTGTAAAGTAAAGCTTAATCCTCAAGTATCTAAAAAACTCCTTACTATAAAATTTTTTTAGATACTCTTGACTATAGAGTATCTTTAGTGTATAATATTAGTAAAGCTATAAAGCCTGAGACCATAAGCAGTGTTTACACAGAAGACTTATGTAGGTAAAACAGTGTATATACTGTATTTGTCTTGTCTCGGCGGAAAGGTCGAGCTTTTTTGTTAGATTAATAGAGAAAATACCGTTATGGCATTAACCAAGTCACGCAAAAAAGAAATGTTGCAAGAATTGCAATCTACAATTTCTGACTCACAGGGAATGGTATTTACTGATTTTCAAGGTTCAGGAGTATCTGCTTTGCAGACACTTCGAACTCAATTGAGAGTAGAGAATGCTCGTTATAAAGTTGTAAAGAAAACCTTATTCAATAAGGCTTTACAGAATCTTGGATTCGAGGTTTCATTAGCAGAACAACTTCCAGGAAATCTCGGAGTTGTATTCGCTGGGGATCCAGTATTTGGAGCAAAAGTAGTAAACGATTTTGCTAAAAAAGCTCCTAAAGATACCTTTACCCTTTTGGGGGGATTATTAGATGGTCAATATCTTGTAGCTGAACAAGTTACTACTCTTGCTAAACTTCCTACCAAGGAGGTCTTGCAAGCTCAAGTTATTGGAACTCTTGCAGCTCCAATGACTCAATTCCTGCAGGTAACATCAGGAGTATCAAGAGGTCTTGTTACCGTAATCTCAGCTTATCGAGATACGAAATAATTAAGTTAAGAATAATCATATGTCAGACGAAATCACAGTACCCGCAAAATTTGAAAAGATTGTTGATGAGATCAAGAATCTTAGTGTTATCGAATTATCAGAACTTGTAAAAGTTCTGGAAGAAGTTCTTGGCGTATCAGCTGCAGCCCCAGTTGCAGTAGGTGTTGCCGCTCCAGTTGCAGGAGATGCTCCAGCAGCTGAAGAGAAATCAGCTTTTGATGTTATCATCGAAGATGCTGGAAGCTCAAAAATTCAAGTAATCAAAGTAGTAAAAGAAGCTACTGGACTTGGACTTAAAGAAGCTAAGGATATCGTAGATGCAGCCCCTAAAGCTGTAAAAGAAGGAGTTTCAAAAGCAGATGCTGATGAACTTAAAGCTAAATTACAAGAAGCTGGAGCAACTGTTGTTGTTAAATAATAATCCCTTTCTGTAATAAACCAAAAACCCCCCGAGAGGGGGTTTTTGGTTTATATATGATATAATATATTCATTAATTGTTTGAATCAGATATGAAAAAGGGAATATATTTAGGTATTGATACTGAATTTACAGGACAACATCCCCACAAACATGGACTTATAGAAATAGCTTTAATTGTCCTAGATAAAGATTTACAAGAAATAGCTCATTTTGAAACTTTGGTAATACCTCCTGAAGGAGTTGAAATTACTCAAGAATCGATGAAAATCAATCATATTGATTTGGATAGGGTAAATGCAGAGGGTATTGATTATGAAGAGTTAGTTAAGAAAATAACACGATTTGTACGCAAACACTTTGAAAATAAGCCGATATTATTTGCTCATTTTATCTCAATGGATTTTGCCTATCTTAATTATATTTTTGATAGTGTTGGGAAAAGTAATCTTTTTTGGAGAGAATTAATTGGGCATAGTACTATTGATACTAAAGTTTTAGCCAATACGATTAACTTACAATTATTACGAAAAGGCAAGGAACCTATGTTTAAATCTACTTCTCTCTCAAGTCCAGGTGGTTTGTCTGATATTTTTGGTATTACTGATTATAAGGCTCATACAGCTCTGGGTGATGCGCGAGCTACGAGACAGGTACTAATCAAATTATTAGATATTTTAGAGGACTTATAGTATACTAATAATAGAATTATACTTAATTAACATATATGGCATATACAGAAAAATCATTTAATATCCCAAATAATACTGGATTATCTGAAGAGCAAATTTCAGTACATCTTGGACTTTATGCAGGATATGTAAAAAATACCAATGCATTATTAGAAAAAATTCAAACTTGGCCGGCTGAAGGAGATATGATTGCATTATCAGAGTTACAGCGACGCTTAGGATTTGAGTTTGATGGAATGCGTCTTCATGAATATTATTTTGGTCAACTTGAAGATGGGGCTCAATCCATGAAGGACTCTAAACTATTTGATATTATCGTTAAACAGTACGGTTCATTTGAATCATATTGTGCTGATATCAAACGATTAGCTTCAATGCGAGGAATTGGGTGGGTTATAACATATTATGATGCAGTGAGTGATATGTTGATCAATTCATGGGTATCTGATCATGAGTTGGGGCATTTAGCTGGACTACCTATTGTCTTTACCTTAGATATGTGGGAGCATGCTTTTATGGTAGATTATCGACCTGCCACAAAACTTGAATATGTTGATCAGTATTTATCATTAGTAAATTGGGACATTGTAGCAAATAGATTATAAGTAAAATGTCTGAGAATTTACTCATAAAACTTGAATTCAATACTCCGGATAGGTTTATTCCCTTTGCAGAGATTAAACCATCTCATTATATTGAAGCAATGCAACATCATATAGAAATTGCTAAGAATAGAATCAAGAATATTGAGGGAGTATCCGAACCAGATTTTAACAATATCATTGAGGCTTTAGAATTTGCTACTTATGAAGTGCAATATATTCACCGTATGGCTGAGAATTTGAATTTAGCTGACACTAATCCAGAATTGCAAGAAATAGTAATGAAATTGGGAGAGCTTACTACAGTGTTTTGGAATGATATTTCTCTTAATCCCAAATTATTCTTTCAAGTAAAGCAAGTTTATCAATATAAGGACAATCTTAATATATCTACTTCGGAGCAAAAGACTTTATTGGAAGAGACCTATTCTTTTTTCACAAGAAATGGAGCCTTATTAGACGAGGCCCAAAAGCAAAAATTACGAGAAATTGACTTGCAAATTTCTCATTTATCTCAAAAATTTGGGCAAAATGTCCTTACCGAGAATAATAATTATACATTAGTAATCTCAGATAAAGCTGATTTAGCAGGACTTCCAAAATCTATTATTGCAAGCGCCGAGAATAAAGACAATCCCAATGAATGGATATTTGATTTGTCTTATCCTTCTTATATTCCTTTTATGCAATATGCAGACAATAGAGAATTAAGAAAAAAATTATTCCGAGCTTATAATACAAGAGGGGCTCAGGGCAATCAATATGATAATAGAGAAATTCTAAAACAAATAGCTACCTTTAGGCAAGAGCGATCTCAATTACTCGGTTTTGAGACGCATGCTGATTATGTACTGGAAAAAAGAATGTTACAACACCCAGGTAAGGTAGAGGATTTATTAAATCAACTATTAGAGAAGTCTATTGATCAAGCGAAATCAGAAATTCAAGATGTAGCTCAATTTGCAAGCTCAGAGATAAATGAGCTCCGAGCTTATGATTATTCATATTATGCCAATAAAATCAAACAAACGAGATATCAATTTGATGAGGAGCGAATTAGACAATACTTTCCATTAAATCAAGTTTTACAGGGAATATTTGATATAGCCAAAGAATTATATGGACTACAATTTGTATCAAGATTAGATATCCCAGTGTATAATCCTGAAGTAGAAGTATATGAAGTTCAAGAATCCAATGGAGAGCATATTGGTATACTGTATCTTGACTTTCACCCAAGAGCAGGTAAATCATCTGGAGCTTGGATGACAGAATTTAGATTGGCTCATATCAGAGATAATAAAATCTATATTCCTCATATATCTTTGGTTATGAACTTTTCTCGCCCGCAAGGAGATATTCCGTCTCTCCTTACTTTACAAGAAGTTTTGACTTTATTCCATGAATTTGGACATGGTTTGCATGGCCTGCTAGGTAAGGGAAAATACTCATCACTTAATGGAATTAATGTTTATTGGGATTTTGTGGAATTGCCATCTCAATTGATGGAGAATTGGGTGTATGAACCTGAAATTCTCGCAAAAATTGGTAGGCATTGGAAAACAGGAGAGTCAATTTCAGAATCTGATATTAAAAAAATTCAAGATATTGCCTCATTTCATGAAGCTGCAGCTACCGTGAGACAAGTTCGACTAGGACGATTAGATTTAGCTTGGCATTATGATATACAGGATTTGGAGAATACTGATATTACAAGTCTCGAAAATCAAATTAATCAAGCGACAGCCCTATTCCCAGAGGAGATAGGTGTTCTTATTAGCCCAGCTTTTAGTCATATTTTTGATGGAGGATATTCAGCAGGATATTATAGCTATAAATATTCAGAATTATTAGATGCTGATGCTTTTGAGTATTTCTTATCTGGAGGTAAAATTCTTGACTCTGAAATTGGATCTAAATTCCGTGAACATATATTGTCACGAGGAGGATCAGAGCATCCAATGATTTTGTATAAAAGATTTCGAGGACAAGAGCCAAATATAGATGCCCTGTTAAGACGACTTGCTAAATCAACAAAATAACCTTCCCCCCTACACAAAACGGGGGGATATGATATAGTAGAGAGAGTAAAAAGATAATAAAAACATATGCAAAGAGCTAAAAGAGTAAAGAAAGGCTTCACCCTACTCGAGATATTATTAGTAATAGC
>JBIKWJ010000014.1:0-5277 GCA_044356325.1 Minisyncoccia bacterium
AACCTTCATCATTGTAGTTGTAAAAGAATCATCATCATTTAAAGATTCAAGCCATTCGTGCATTTCAATTTTTGCACGTTCAATTCTATTTCTTGCTCTATCTACTTGACCCTTATCCTTATTTGACTCAAGTCTTAACATCGTACTTGGAGAAACTTCAAAGTCATACCCAAGGCCAACTATATTTTCAACCTTTGCATCAATTGCTGCGTGGTTAGCAAAAGATGTATCATAATAATTGGCAAGTTCATAAACATTCCATGGTGGAGTTATTACATCAAACAGTCCATAACCATTTCTGTATACGGTTCCAGGATTAATTTCTTTTGACTTAGAATCTCCTATTCCATGCTGCTCTGCCCTTGCGCTATCTAGATAACCCTGGGTTGGATCATTTGGCATTGCCTTTTCAACTAAACGGTTAGTCCTTCTTTTAAAATTATTATCTATGCCAGAGTATGATTTTAATTCTGTCCACGATTTATTAAATGGGTCTGATGACTTGAATAAATCTTGTGAATCTGACAATGCGTCTATTCTAGCGCCAACTATATATTCTTTTTCTTCTGACATTATTCCTCATCTCCATACTTAGCAATTGTATCTTTTGCTGCCTGTACGGCTCCAAGATCATTCAAATTAGGAATAAGCCCAGCCTTCATTCTATCTACCTGCTCACTGTACTCCTCATCAGTAACTCTTCCCATGCCTGCAAAAAAGTATGCTTCGCCATCTGGCTCTCCATAATATGCTGCTGCCTGCTTTAGTTCTGCGATTCTTGAAAGATCGCCCTTCATTGATGGAATGTTTAGTATATTTCCATTTCCATCAGTAAACCATTTACCATTAGATTTTTTCCATACATAAATACCCCAGTCATAATTTTTATCTATTAGGGTGACTTTAGTATCGCCTATTTGACCAGGCATTCTTGGCTTACCGTCTTTACCAAAAAGTGGCTGATTTTTGTTTTTCATAACCATTAGTATACCATATTATACCGCATCTGATATTTGAGACTGCCACAATATATCTTTAAAAACTGCATACTCGTAGTCTTTAAAACTAAAAACTCTAGAATCGTCAATTATGATTTTATTTGTTCCAGTATACGCCTTATACAAATCTGCAGGATTTACTCCATAATAACTAACTGATGACTGAACTAGTACGCCCTGCCATACAAAATAATCATTCCAATATTCCCAGTCAAAAACACCGTCTACAGAAAACTTTACCCTAGCCCAAGGTCTCTTGGTTACTGTCTGAATAGCCTGCAAGTTTGTTGTTTGATAAAAGGACAAACTATTAAATATAATTGGCCCATTAACCATTATTGATCCAGCATAGGACTTAAAGTTTAATATGCTAGGAAATCCTACCCCTAGCATTACCCATTCATTAATATTAAGTATTGGCTCTTTTACTATTTTTCCATTTAAATAAAATGCTATACCGCTATAAAGCGCTCCTGTATTTCCATCAATTGCATATATCTTTGCTCTTTTGCCCGTTGGATGATTTGCGACCATGTACAGTTTTATTGTTTTTCCTTTTGCATTTATTTGCATAATTTGTGTAGGAGCATATGGGAAAAAATCTTCATTAAACCTAATCAAAGACTGCATAGCCATAACTTCATAGTTTTCATCTTTATTGGCATTAACTGGTATAGCAAGCCCTCTATTAATAAGTGGATCATAACTACCTCGCAATTCTAAACCAGAATTTCTAGTCAAATAAAGGTATGGAGATGAGCCTTTGTATATAACAAAAGGATTTTTAGATTTATAATTATAATAGTACCCGTTGTTAACATACGGATATACATTAGTTCCAAATCTAGTACCTATATTATTTGCCGTATTATAGTTAAAGGCTTGAGAGGCTAATTGTAAATTTTTAATTTTTATTGGTTGATACTTAATTCCATCAACTAAGAATTCAAGATGAACAACAATGGCAATCTCATTAAAATCAATTCCTTTTGGAGGATATATAATCGTATTATCAACAACCTCATATTTAGTATTAATCCACTCGGCTCCTGGACTGACTACACCATTTTTAGGAACATCTTTAGTATTAACAAAAAATCCCTCTGAAGCATTAGCACCAGACTCAAGGTATTCAAATGTAATATATGTTTTTACTATTGCGTCTGATGTATCATATGAATATGTCTTGATAGACTTTTCTTTAAGATCTTGATAGTTTACATATCCAGTATACAAATAATTGTCTAAAGATTCATAAGTTCTTTGTACAGGGTAAGAATATTCTTCTTGCAATGAAGGTATAATAATGTCTGAACTTGGTTCTGGTAAATCAATTATTTTTGTTTGTCCATAATTCCATCCATACCCACTTACTATTTCTGACTCTTTAAATTTTACTGGCGCTGGATAGTTTACATTAAATTGTATGAAGTCTAACCCAAACTTACTATCTCCATATTCGTCTGTAATGTATTGGCCAAAATATGATAAAGGTATGTAGTCTTTCCAAGATCCCTTTATGTCTATATCTAAATAAAAATTATTAAAATAGTTTTTAGGAACTATTGAAAAACTAGCAACATGCTTTTCTAACTCTATTGTTAAAAATGAACCAACATCTCCTCCGTTAGAAACAAAAGACCAAAAATCTTGGTCTGCGTCTCCGCCATCATAACTAACACCAGAACCATAAAGATTAAAAATATTTTCATAGTCTTTTGGAACTCCTAGAATATTAAATAAGTCTGCAATATCTTTTACATTCTTTTCAGAACATAGGGCAATCTTATAAATATTTCCAGTAAATGTTTTTTCAAATTCTTTGGTACCTCCAACATACATCTTTAATGATGAAGACCCATTAAAAAATGAAACTAAGTTTCCTCCATAATAATCTCTAAAAATATCTATTTCAAGACCAACTGCAAATATATCATTGTCAGGAACAGAAAATACCTCATATATTGTCTGAATAGGTGTATCTCCATATTTCAAAATATATTTAATATCTGCACCAACAGACTCTATTGATAGATAGTTACCAGAATTATCTTCTATTCTAATAAGAACTTGATTTTCTACAGCCCCAATTTCTTTTTTAAACAAGCCATAAAAGGCATGTGTTCTTTGATTTAACAAATTAAAATTATCAAAATAAAGATATGAATTAACATTATCCCAAGTTGGAGAAGATGGTCTTAAATTTATAAACAAAGAAGTTTCGTTTTGAATTACCGCACAATCATTTAATAATTCTTTGCCATTATTAATAACGCTATTAGTGACTATTTCAGGAACTATAAATTCTGGAGTTTTTAGATAATTATCTTCAATTAATATATTATCTAAAAGCCCCTGCGACCAAGATCCTAGATCTGGATAGTTATAGTTTTTAGTATAGTCAGCAAAAGAATAATCAAACAAAACAGTGCTTCCACCGTAAGATGCGTTTAGATTTTCTGGATATTGAACCCCTTGGCCATAAACAAATCTTCGCTTTGCAACTAACGAGGGAACCAAATATGTATATAAGGCTATGCAGTCTAGTTCAATCGGCTGTATATCTTCATAAGCATAAAATCCGATCCAATCCTGACTTTTACCAAATTCGTTTTCTGCATCTGGCAGTAAGATTGAAGAACTATCTATTGCCATTGATACAATTTCTTCGCCATTTAATAAAACTGTAGACAGATTATTGGAATATCTCCAATGAATTAGCATTGGCCTTTCCCATTGACCAATATAATATGACTCATACTTTTCATTTATTTTTAGTATTAAAAACGGACCGTCTACATATAGACCATCAGTTGAAGCAATCGGACCAACTATTCTTTTTGACTGAGAAGAAGAATTGTTTGTTCTTAGCCAAAATTCTAAAGTAAATTCTTGATACCTACCTCCTTCAGACATCATTCCACCTGAAGGAACAATTAAGCATGGCTTATTGTTATTACTATATAACTTAGTGACATTTTCTGATCCAAAAACCATAGGAATGCCAAAATTTTTTGCAGCCAATGAGTTGTTGTTTATAAAATAGTACCCACTGTAATCTGACAAACCATATGCTTTTGCTTCAATTACATCGCCACTACTTAGTGCTATGCTACTTGGAAGACTTATTTTATTTACCCCCAAAGAACTGGACTGGAACTCTTCACACCACTGTCCAAAAGTTATACCGTTGATATAAAAAATATAATCGGATAAATTTGACGATTGTCCTAAATAATTTATTTTAATAACTAGTCTTATTGGTAATGTTGTGTCTTCTGGACTAAAGGTTTCTGATAAAAAGTACCATCGATTTGATAATGAAGCGTCATAAGACTTTAAAACATCTATATATTGTTCTTGTGCATCATCATAATATCTATAACCTATCTCAATGCTCAATGCATATGGACTAGTAGTATAAAAATAAGAACCAATTGAAAAAGTTTTTAATGTATTGTTTAATTCCTGTACTGTTATTATATTTTGACTAACAAGAGTTGTAGAAAATACATTTGCTCCAGTAGATAGTGGTGTTATTTTATTAATAACACTGTCTGGAAACGGTGCGTCTAATAGTTCTTCAGTTATTAAAGAAGATCCATTATCAAGTGTCCAAGTAGAGGTATTTCTTTGTACTTCTGAAATTAAAGAAACATAGTCAGCCTTATCATCGAGTGCCCATAAAAACTGAGGGTGCTCCGAATATATTTTCTCTGCATATAAATTTGACGGGCTAGACATTATGAGTCTATTTTATCATACTAAGAGATTTTTATTTCGCAAGCATCTGTAGTACAGTACATTTCACCCTGTGCCTCTAGATTTTCTGCTCCGTCATAAATAGCAGACCAATCAATCTTTTTAATCTGACCGATATAAGAATTATATTCTTCTTCGGTAATCTCAGTATATGGCTGTTGTGGATATACTTTATTTCCCATCGGCAAAAATGAGACTGCTTTTAATTGTCCCTCGTACATATGAAGTGCAGGCGCAATGTGCTTTGTTTCAGTCTCTTTGTCAAATGAAAGCGTTACGGATACGCCGTTATCTGACCAATATTTCTGAGCAGTTGCAGCAAGCGCAATCTTCTCAAATAGTGTTACTTCTTTTTCAGATCTTGAATGACCAGAATGCACTGGGAAATAAACGACAGTTGTATTCGCAGATACAAGATCAGCCTCCATCTTATATCCTGCAGCCTTGAACAAATGAATCATTGGGTCAGTATTCCCAAATCTAATTGCTCTTAAGAAATAATTACCACCAGGTGCCC
>JBIKWJ010000005.1:0-55431 GCA_044356325.1 Minisyncoccia bacterium
CTGCTATTACTAATAATATCTCGAGTAGGGTGAAGCCTTTCTTTACTCTTTTAGCTCTTTGCATATGTTTTTATTATCTTTTCCTCTCTCTACTATATCATATCCCCCCGTTTTGTGTAGGGGGGAAGGTTATTTTGTTGATTATCGTGAGTATATATACTCTATCTATTTTTTCAACCTATTAGCTAAGTCTTTGATACGACGATTTGCTGAGGTATCACTTGGCTTTAATTTAACCACATAGGTAAATGCTTCTAGGGCATCAGGATAATTTTTCATATCCACATACAATTCTCCGAGTTTTTTATAGGCCTCAATATCTCGTGAATTTACAACAATACGATCAATATATCTCTTTTCCATATATTCATAATAATATGTATCTGAGACTTCATCCTCTGTGGAGGTAGCTTCTATAATTGCATCAGATTCAGATAATAATTGTTCTACAAAATTACTGACTTTAGTATCGGGACTAATTTCTTCTTTTACCCCTACAATTTTTTCTTCAATCTCTGTCTCTATATTTTTAGTGACCGCTTCAAACGCAGACGTATCTGCTTCGTATGTACTAGCTTTACGAGTAAGTTCTAATTCCAATGCTTCTTGATCCCGTTTAATAGCCTCTTGAATTTCTTGTTCTCGTTTTTTACGCTTTTCCTTATTATTTTCACGATATATCTCTCCTAATTGTGTTATTTTTTGAATCTGATTCTGTAAAATTTTATAGATACGACTTATCGTAAGTATAAATCCTACTCGAATAGATTCTAACTGTGAATTAGATATATTCTCATCTGAAAAAGTTTTTTTTGGCTCTTGGCTAATACTATTAAAATCAGCTATAGACCCTTCTTCAGCATATATTTCAGGCTCAGTATAATTTACATGGGAAAACTTTTTAATCACAAAAAACAATCCTATACTAAGTACAATTATTAAAATGATAATAATGATAACAGCTGTCATATATGACTAATTTGAGATTAATCTACAGAGAAATTTTTTTGAAAGAGGTTATTTGAATATTCTCTCCTAAAACTCCAATTTTAGTTTTAAGAAGTTTATCAATAGTCAAGTTTGGATCTTTGATATATTGAGAATTAAGAATATCCTCAATACTCGCATCCTCATTAATTAGGGCAGTGATATGAAGAGCAATATTCTGAGCTAATTCTCTAAATTCATCATTACGAGAGACAAAATCTGTTTCACAGGCAAGAGCTACTAGTGCCGCTGATTTTCCATTATGAACATAAGTTCCTATATACCCTTCTCCTGTTTCTCTATCTGCTTTTTTCTCTGCCTTCTCAGTATAACGAGATTGTAATAATTCTTGAGCTTTATTAAAATCTCCAGCCGCTTCCTCAAGAGCTTTTTTAGCATCCATCATTCCAGCACCTGTAATTTGTCTTAATTTAGCAACATCTTGAGCAGTAATCATAGCAATTATTCTTTAGTATTAGCTTTTAGTTCAGAAGTAGCAATAGCTCTTTTTGCTTTTGCTTCCTCAATAGTTGCTCCAACAAGAGTATAAATATATTTAATAGAGCTTACCGCATCATCATTAGCAGGAATAGCATAATCTACTAATTCTGGATTAGCATTAGTATCAGACAGAGCAATAACAGGGATTTTTAAATCATGAGCTTCTTTAATAGCAAGAGAATCCTTTACTACATCTTGTACAAATACAGCTCCTGGCAAACCTCTTACATCTTTTACTCCAGCAAACAATTTATTTCCTTTTTCCACCTTATCTCCAAATACTTTTCTCTCTTTTTTAGTATATGATTGCAATTCATTTGCCTGAAGTTTATCTTCTAGCACTACTAATTGTTTTACTCTTTTAGTAATAGCTTTAAAATTAGTAAAAATACCTCCAACCCATCGTCGTACCATATATGGCATTCCTGTTTCCTCAGCAATATCTTTTACAATTGGAATAGCTTGTTTTTTAGTTGCAACAAAAAGAATATCTTTACCTGAACTTACTGTTTCAGAAATAAAATCTAAAGCTATTTCCAATTTTTCTTTAGTCTGATTCAAATCAATGATATGAATGGAATTTTTACTCCCATAAATATAATCTTTCATCTTTGGATGCCACTTTGAAGTATGATGACCTAGATGAACTCCAGCTTTCACCATATCATCAAGAGAGATTGTAGATCGTGTATTTGCCATAACTATTCTTAATTACTACTTAGGATGATATATAATATCTATATATAGTAACACATTTACCATAAAAAGCAAGTCATATCCCATAAAATCTATCTTCTATGAGTACTAATATTAGTAATAATACCGAATAATACACATAAAATCAATACGGAACTACTTCCATAGCTCATAAATGGGAGAGTCACACCAGTAACTGGAATTAATTTTATGGTAGCTCCAATATTAAAAAATATTTGCAATGAAACCCATGTCGCTGCTCCGATGAGAATATATCTAGCGAAATCATCTTTTATACGAGTTGAAAGCCAGATAATGCGAAATATTGCTACTCCAAAAATACTCATTAATATGGTAATACCAATTAATCCAGCCTCTTCACCAAATACTGCAAATATAGAATCGGTACTCGCCTCTGGTAAATAAAGAAATTTCTGCCTACTTTGACTCCAGCCAACACCCCAAACACCTCCTGATCCTACCGCAATAAGACTTTGATCAATGTGATACCCTTTATCAGTTCTATCTTGCTCTTGACCTTGCATATAAATAACTGCTCTTTCCCAACGATATGGTTCAAGTCGAATAAAGAGTATAATTCCCACAATTCCGACTAATGCCAATATACCTAAATATCTCAATTTTAATGGAGATTGAAATAACATACTTCCAGATATTGCAGTCAATAAAATCCCCGTACTTAGATTGGATTGCCCTTTTACCACCAGACCAACACTTAACCCAATAACTGCTATGACAAAAAAAAGTGTTGATAAAATATTTATGTGCTGCTTAAATTTTGAAAGTAACATAGCAAGATATAGTAGTAGTGCTAATTTCAATAATTCAGATGGTTGAAAAGTAAATCCTCCTACTTCTATCCAACGAGTAGCTCCATTAACAGTGGATGCAAATCCTGGAACAAAGATTAAACAATTAATTCCAATTGTGAACAAAAACCCAATAAATGTCAAGCCTCTTAACCATTGATATGGGAATTTAGCAAAGATAATAAATAATATAATTCCTGGCAATACACCTTTTATTAGTTGCTGTATAAAATAATGATAGGGATCTTTATACTCCAAAAATGAAATCACACTACTCGCTGTTTGTAGCATTACTAGTCCAAAGAGTATCAATAGTCCAAATGATATCAAAACAATAGGATCGATTCCTTGCAAAAACTCCTTAGATCTTGTCTTCATATTTATCTTTTTGACTCTATTATAGCTACAAATTTTTCCCCTCTCTCATAGGCATTACGAAACATACCAAAACTAGTAGCACCAGGAGAAAATACAATTCTATATCCTGATTGGCTAAGACTAAAAGCCTTGTCTACTGATTCTTCAAGAGAACTCACTTCATATATGGGAATATTTTGCATATTTTGCTTTATCAGCTTACTTCCTGATCCTGGTAATAAAACTATACCCTTGAGAGTATCATATATATGTTGAGATAATTCATCATATTCAAGCCCTTTATCCTCACCCCCACAAATTACTATATGACTTTTATCTTTGAAAGTTTCTAGAGCAACAATTAGAGCTCCCGGCATAGTACTTGCAGTATCATTAATCACTTCTATTCCATGTATAAAGCCTAATGATTGCTGCCGCCCAGATACTCCTACAAAAGATTTTATTGCCTGCACAATATTGTCTTTTGGTACCTTAGCAATATCAACCACTCCAATGGCAGCCATTACATTATACTGATTATGTTCTCCTCGTATAGGGATATCATTAATATGAATAATTGTTTCTCCATTATAGAGAATACAATCATTTTCAATATATATATTAGCTTGATTATTATGGAGGGAATATGTTGTGACTTGAGATTTAATAAGTGATATTAATCCTGCAATACGAGTATTATCAATATTGAGTACTGCAAAATCTGATGAATTTTGAAATTTTACAATATGTGTTTTTGCCTCAAAATATTCTTCAAGAGAATTATACCTATCAAGATGGTCAGGAAAAAAAGAAGTAAATACACTAATATGTGGAGAATATGGAATTGATTCTAATTGAAAACTTGATAATTCTAATATAATATAGCTATTTTCGTAAATATTAGGGATAATACTAAGTATTGATTTACGAATATTACCACCTAATAAAACTCTGTCCTCTCCATAATAATCACTCAATATATGATGGATGAGAGCCGTAGTACTGGTTTTACCTCGAGTACCTGTAATCCCAATAATACTGGGAGGATTTTGTAATAATTGTATATGAGTAAAAAATAATTCAATATCAGTAGTTATAATTACTCCTGCCTCTTTTGCTGCGATAAGATAGGGGGAGTTATCAGGAATTCCTGGATTTTTGATTAAAATATCAATATCAATATAATCTTTAGTATCTTGCTCTCCTAATATATATTGTATTGAAATATTATGTGAAGGTAAATCATTAATTTTATCTATTGTTTCTTGTAATATATCTTCTGTCCTCAAATCTGTAATAATAAGTTCTGAGACTTGCTCTGATATTGCATATTTAACTGCTCCAAAGCCACCATCATTGAGACCCAAGCCCATTATCATTACTTTTTTTCCTTGTAACTTCATACCAATATTGTTAGATAATAATATCACCCTCGTCCGCTATTACTTCTCCATCTTTTAAGGTAACTACTCCATTCACAATTACCATTTCAATACCTCTCGAATACTGAATAGGTTGTTGAAATGTAGCACAGGATTCTAATTTTTCAGGGTCAATAATTACTATATCAGCCTGTTTATTTTCTTGCAATAATCCCCTATTATCTATTTCAAATACTTTGGCTGGGAGGGATGTGATTTTGGGAATAGCTTTTTCCCAACTCAGTTTACCTGATACAACATAATCTTGTAAAAATTTAGTGATAGCTCCAAATGAACGAGGATGATCATATCCTTTTAATCTAATTAAGGAGTCGTCATATCCTGCAGAATCAGAGCCAATTATACTATTTTCATATTGTATAAACTGTCTAATATGGGCTTCTGAAATCGCCTCTACAATAACTCGAGATCTTCCCTCTGAGGCAATAATCAACTGTATCAAGGCATCTTCGACCCCTAAATCTTGATGTTTTGCTATTTCCACAATACTTTTACCCAGAATAGATTTATTCATAGGACTATCAGATACAATCATACGACTATAATCATAGGAATTAGCTTTCATCTCTTGTATCACCTTACGCCGAATACTTGCATCTTGTAAATTCTCTAATAATACTGCATTCCCCCCGAGAGAAACCCAATCAGGCAGTAGAATATAAGCAACGGTATTATTAGCTGTATAGGGAAAAACATCAAATGTCAATGGTAGATTTTCCTCTTGAACTTGATTTAATAAGGTATATATATCTTTATCATATTTCCAGTTTTTATGACCCAATATCTTAATATGATTAATATGTGTCTTTACCTGAGTTTTTCTTGTAATATCAATAATTTCCTGTATTGACTCTAGAACTTTTTCTCCATCATTACGAGTATGTACTGTTAATATCTTATTATGTTTTTTAACAATAGTTGTGAGTTGTATAAGTTCAGCTTTATTTACAACTTGCATATGAGAAAAAGCAAGCCCCAATGATACTCCAAGAGCTCCCTCAGATAAAGCTTTATCAAGAATATCTGTTATAGTAGCAAGTTCCGATGCAGTTAATGCTCTTGCGGCATCTCCTATTAACCCCCTTCTGACAGTAGAATATCCTACCAAAGTCCCAATATTAGGAGCAAAAGATTTAGAGGAAAGAATAGTAAAATATTCTCTCATAGTATGCCAATTAATATTAATATCAGCAATATTACTCCATTTCTGAATAGATGCAATGGCAGAATTGCTAATCAGGGGGGCAAGCGAAGATCCACAATTTCCTCCAATTAATGTGGTAACACCCTGAGTGATTAAACTTTTCTGAGAGGGTGCATTAAATAATGTCAAATACGTATCTGAATGATTACTCACATCAATAAATCCCGGAGTGATAATTTTATTCTTGGCAGAAATTTCAATTGCACCAGTATAACCCTCACTATGAGAAATTATCTTATGAATTTTTCCTTTGCGAATAATAACACTTCCTTTATATGGTTTTTTTCCTGTGCCATCAACTATTAGTCCATCCTTGATAATAATATCTTCCATATTTATAATCCTAATAATCCAATAGTGAGGCCAACAACACTCATAAATAAAGATATAAGCCAAAATCGCATAACTATTTTTGTCTCAGGCCAACCAAGAGCTTGAAAATGATGATGAATGGGAGCTGCTAAAAATACTTTTTTTGAGAATACTTTTTTTGAGAATACCTGAATAAGTGATGAGAACCCTTCTACAAAAAATAGGAATCCAATAATAGGTAATATTACAAGGGAATTCGTTAACATAGCTCCAACAGCGAGTACTGCTCCGAGAGAAAAAGCTCCTGTTCCTCCCATAAAAAATCGAGCTGGATGAATATTAAACCATAAAAACGCCATCAAAGCCCCAATTAAAGTTCCCATAAAAATTGCAAGAGATATATTACCTTGTACCCCAGCTAATACTGACAAAACTGCAAGTGGAGGAATAATTGAACCTGCCAATAGGCCATCTAGTCCATCTGTAATATCTACCGCATTCATAATAAATACGACTAATACCATAAAAACAGGAATATACCAATATCCAAGTTCTATATCTGTAGGAAGCCCCCAAAGGGCTCCCCCTGGAATATGAAATGATGTCCAATTTAATTTAAAAGTAAACCAATATGCTCCAAATCCTGCAATCAATAATTGTAACCCTAGCTTGAGTTTTACCCCCAAACCTTTAATTTTTCCTATACCACGAATATTCGCAATATCATCAATAGCCCCTAATAATCCAGCGGAAATTAAAAAGGTTAATGGTAAAAATGTTTCTTCTCTTGTCAAATTAAAAACCAAAGTCAAAATAGCGGTAATAATCCAAAATAATATACCTGCCATAGTAGGAGTCCCCTGTTTTTGTTTGTGAAACTGATTAAAGATAGGAGTTTCTTTACCATCCCAGGTTTCTTCTCGAATATTTTTTCCTAATTTAGTACGGAATAAAAAGTCAGTCAGAAGTGGAGTTAATATAATACCTAATATAAATGCTAATATTGCAAATCCAAATACTTTTACTACAGCTAATACAATATTTGGATTTTGAATATATTCCATATTTATTTCTATTAATAGTTAGATATAGTATATCAAATGGATACAATAAGTACAATACGAATTACTACCCTTAACTTATTTTGATTTATATAATTTATTCAGCTTTTCTTGTACTAAACTAGCCTCAGGATCTAATTCAAGAACCTTTTTATACTGCTTGATTGCTTCTTGATTTTGATTTTGATCCTCATATATTTCGCCTAATTTAAAATACACATTAGTATATTGAGGGAAGGCATCTAATAATTTTGCATAGAGATTAATAGCCTCAGAATATTGTTTATTATTTTGATATGCAATAGCAAGAGAATAGATTATATCCTTATCAGCAATACTATTCTGGCTTGTAACTGTTGACACATATTTATTTAATATAGTGATTTGTTCAAAATAATTATTATCTATTCCATATATATCATAATAGGTAAGATAAGCAGGAGCAAAATCTGGTTTTATTTCTATACTTTTAGCTAATAAACTTTTTGCTTTTGAAATATATTCTTCATTTATTGGATCTGTTTTTTGACTTTGGCGAATATAATATTGAGCCTCATAGAGATTCCAATAAGGAGAACTTGGTCTTAATGCAGATCCCGTCCTGACAGAATCAAGAAGTAATTGTTCATCTACATCTCCATATTTTTGAATAACTCCGTATAATTCTAATTGCCATCGGATAATTCTCTCATCCTTAGGGAATCTTGCTTTATAATCATCTAAGATTGCCTGAACTTTATTGATTTTATCTTGAATAGCTTTTGTCTTACTCTCATCTGGTTTTTGTTGTGAATTTTGTGATGAAATAAATTCAAATATATCCTGATTTATTTGTTGTATGGCCAATGGTATTGAAATTTGAGCATAATCAATAATTTGTGGGGCCAATGAACGAGCTAATTCTGAGAATCGTAAAACTTCTGTAATATTAGTATTTTCTATTGTTTGATATATATATATTTGTGCCCGAACTATATTAATAGCTTTAGTAGATAAAAATAAACTCCCTGTAATAATAGTAATAGCAACAAATGTAAAAAGTGAAGCAATTTGAGGTTTTGTTTTAGTAAGATCAAGAGAAAATTTAGTAATAGGATGCAAGTATTTTGTAATGGTGAATAGAGATATTATTACTCCAAGAATAACACCCAATTTCCCTATAACGGTAAATGGTATTATTAAAGACCCAATACATAGAATTATAATGGGAAATAATTCTACAAAAAATACCCTGTGAGTAAATAATAGGCGTATAAATGATATGAGTCCCCATATACCAATTGATACTAATATAATAGCAGGTATAATTCCATATCTAACTGCGATATTAAAATATTCATTATATAATGTATCAAAACTATAGTCCCATAATGATGTCTTGAGAAAAGAGCTCGGTACATATTGAGTCCATGCATATAATACTGATCCAGTCCCTAAAATCGGGCTATTTTGTAAAGTATTTTTGAGTATATTAGTAGATTCCTGTATATCAGGAGTTACCAATAACTCATACTGTGGATTGAAAGGTTTGACAATCATAAGAAAAATAGCCCCAATAATTATAATAGCATATACAAAACTTAATCTGATTGATTGTAATGAGGTCATTGACTTTTGTTTTGTATCACGAATAAATAAGATTCCCTGTATAATTAGTATTATAATAGAAAGTATTTGTATTGGAAGAAATGGAATACGGATTAATAATAAAATATGTACAATAATACTTATAATATAAAGAGCCTTTACTATAATTGATTGCCAACGAGAATTACTATAAATATGAATAAACATATACCATATACTAAGTCCTGTTAGACTCAAAAGTAATAATTCTTGTGGGGATTCTGTTATAAATGAATAACTAGGAGCTAATTTAGATCCCCAAGCAATTATATTGGATGGAGTAGGGATATATACCAATAATACCGATATAAATGAACCTAAAAATATAATAAAAGAATATATAGCACCCAATAATATCAAAAATTTATATTCCAAAAATAATCGTATAATAAAATATGTTACTATCAAAAATAGTATAAAAATACCTGAGTCAAACATTCTCGATAAACTACCCCAAAATGCAATTTGATTAGGATTAATAATACTCAAAAAAATAATAGAAAAACCCAGAACCATCAACATCACATCTAATAAGGTAAGTTTAACTGTATGTTTTATATTTCCAAATATCCATAAGGTAATACTCAATATCAAAGCTCCCGTACTACCTAATATCAATCCCAATGTTTTAGGTAATTGCCATGAACTTGTCCAATCACCAACATATATTACGATTAATATAGTAAAAAATACTGCAAAATATAATAATAATATCCATTGAGATATGGGTTCAAATTTTTGTATTTTTTTCTTACCAATATATTGTTTGGCTGATTGAGGAATAAAAGTAATACGAGATGCTTCAGAATGAAGATCATTATATCTCGTATGAATTAAATTAGTTTGAGTATCAGCTTGAGTAATATCTGAATTCTTATGAGTATGAGATGATTTTTGTCGCTTGATATCTTTATCTATATAAGATTTTTTAATCTCTTGATTTTTTTTATTTCTTATATTCCTTAAATCAATTGCCATATATCAATTTCTATACAATACTCAATATATTATATCATATATATTGAGTATTTATTTAGTTACAAAAACTTTAAAAGTATTAACTGCAGGATCTTGAGCTGTTGTTGTAGAGTTATTGGTGTATCTTACTGTAACTGTATTTGCAGCACTAACCCAAGCCGAAAAATCTCCAGTAAGTGGAACACTACCATTAGGCACTCCCAAAGAAACCACATCATTAAGAGCAGCCCCTGTTACTGTTACTGTCAAGTTACTAACTGCACCAGCATCAGTAGAAGGAAAATCTAATGAAGCCGCAGCTGTGAGTCCCTGGTTAATTGTCTGTCTTACAGCTCCAGATGTAGTTAAGAATAGATTAGTACCATCCCATTCTAATGCCCCAGCTTCAGCAGTGGTTAAATTTGTACCCGCAGTAAATTTAAGTGGAGAAGTATTAGCAGTAGCAGTACCCGCTCCCAAATTGAGCCGAGCTGTCGGACTTGTGGTACCGATACCGACATTACCGTTAGCATCAATCCGCATCTTCTCAGTGATAATATTGCTAGAATTTCTGGTACCAAAGGAGAGTATACCCTCATTTATCGACGCTCCATTTATAAGATCAATCTGCGCCAGACCCGTCGTTCTTGTTCCCGTAGTGAATCTAAGTCCACTCCTAGCATTCGGAGTAGTAAAGCTGGTTCGCATGGTGATAGCTTCCTCACCCGAGTCATATCCGGGATCGCTATTTACAGTTACAACATCAATACTTCCTCCATTTGGATTGTTTGCACCGATAACGACATTACCGTTAGCATCAATCCGCATCTTCTCAGTGATACTGTTGCTAGAATTTCTGGTACCAAAGGAGAGTATACCCTCATTTATCGACGCTCCATTTACAAGATCGATCTGTGCCAGACCCGTCGTTCTTGTTCCCGTAGTGAATCTAAGTCCATTCCTAGCATTCGGAGTAGTAAAGTTGGTTCGAATGGTGATAGCTTCCTCACCCGAGTCATATCCGGGATCGCTATTATAATTGAAAACGTCAAGAGATCCATTTGGAGTGATTGTACCGATACCGACATTACCATTCGCCAAGACAGTAAGACCAGAACTCGCATTTGTTGAATTCGATTGAATTCTTGCAACCGTACCAGTTGTACTGGCAGTTAAATTAGCTACGTTTAAAAGAGCAGTCGGTGCCGTCGTACCGATACCCACATTACCAGTACCAGTAATTCTCATCCTCTCATTGGCTCCATTAACTCCCGTAAAAAATTTTATATCTTGAGCTGTTGCATTAGTAGTAGCTAATACTAAAGGTTGTGCACTGGTTGTTCCTAATCTACTACCACTAGTTCCATTCCAAGCATCTGTGGTAGAATTCCCTGCCAATGCCCAATTATTAGTTACTATAGAACTCCAGCTAACTTGACTAAATTGACCACTACTATTAGCTATAATCACCCTATCAAACCCACTTGGGGTTGAAGAATTAACAATTCCTCCCAATGAAGTAGCTACTACATTCCCCGCAACATCTAATGACAATGTATTCGTATTAGTTCCACCACTTGCCGCAACTAATCTTAGAGCATTAATGGATGATAATGCTGATCCAATACGGCGGCGAGGATTAAATATTTCTTCGTATGAACCATTATTATCCATATCTAATTGTATCTCTAAATACAAAGAATCATTATTAACAATAGTTGGCAAAATGGTGTTTTGACTTCCTAATAATATATCAAATCGCCCATCATTGATTGAGAGAGCAGGAGAAACCCCTGTACCTGAATATGTAACCCCTCCATTTCGAATTTCCTCATATACCTGTGTGCCCCCAGTCAAAGCATCCCATAATACAAATTTTGCTCTATAGGTATTATCTGGAAGAACCACTCCTGCATTATTAACCAAAGTACCAGAATAAGGAATTTGCTGATTTATCCCTGTTCCAGCAGATACTATATTAATTTGCTGAGTAAAAAACATTGCAAAAAAAAGTATTACAATCAAGGCAATATAGTGTTTTTTTATATTTGATTTATCTATAAGATCTAGATAGTTTTTAACAACCATGCATTTTTATATTTATTCTATTCATCATTATATATAGTATATCATCTCTATCGCCCTATTTCAAATATGTTATTGTGGATAAGTTAAATATCCCCACGATTTGTATATATCATATATTCTTTTCATTAAAACACTCTATATTTTGTTTAAGAATATCGTATTCTAGCATTGTGGATAACTTTCTCTTGACAGATTTTTAAATTAATAATACTATTAATTCAGAGTTACCATTTAACTAATTAAAACTCATATGAATATAGTATCAGTCCCACAAAGAAAAGGTTTTACATTATTAGAAATTCTGTTAGTTATTGCTGCTATTGGTATTTTAGCTGCCATTGTACTTGTAGCTATTAACCCTACTCGTCAACTTGCCCAAGCTCGAAATGCACAACGTAGAGCTGATGTATTAACAATTAGTAATGCTATTAATCAATTCTTGATAGCAAATAATGGAACCCTGCCAACTGGTATCAACACTACACCAAAAAACATTATAAATACAACTGCAACTCCTACTTCTTGTACTACTCGAAGTGTTGTGTCAACTGCGTCATTTACTGCATCGACTGGTGGTACACCAGCAACTGGTACCGTAGCTAGTGGGGCAACATATGGTTTATCCTCCACTCTTGATATAGTTAATTTGGCTGCAATACTTAGCCCTGATTATATTGCTTCTATACCTAGAGATCCACAATCAGCTACTACGGGAGCTGAGGTGGGATGTACTGACTATATTGTTCAAGCGGGTGACGTTACCAATAGTAGAACAACTGTATTTGCTCCAAGAGCCGAACTAAGTACTGTTATATCTGTTACAAGATAAGTAAAATTCTATCTTATAATAAAAGAAGTCTTAATAAGGCTTCTTTTATTATTTTTTATATCAGAAAATGAAATATATTATTGAAAAGATTATTACGCTGCAATAATATGAGTTAATGTATCTCTTATATCTTCCATAATAGCTTGAGTTTTACCCTCGACAATAAGTCTCAATACAGGCTCAGTATTAGAAGCTCGTACTGAAAACCAATATTCAGGATAATCTATTCTAATTCCATCTAATTCATTCAAATTACCTTCACTAAATTCTTGTTTAATCTCTTCTAATATATCTTCTTTTGGTCTTGATATTTCAAAATTAATCTCTCCTGAATGACTATACGGGAATAGAGGCTCGGTTAACTGTTGTAGGCTGAGTTCATTCTCAGATAATAATTCAATGATTTTGAGTATCACAAATAGTGGATTTTCAAAATAGGCATGCTTACCGTCTTTGATGACATCAAGATAAAAATGTCCTGAGAATTCTCCTGCAAAAAATGCTTTTTCCACTCTCATCTGAGCTTTGATAAAAGAATGTCCAACTCGGGTTTGTAAAGCAATACCTCCCTGCCTCACAATTTCCTCAGGAGTAATATTGGATGAGCGTAAATCATATAATATTTTAGTCCCCTCACGCCCAATTAATAGTATTTGAGCTAATAGAGCTGTCGCAATATCTGGTCTAATGGTACGACCCGTATTATCGACAAATGATACTCTATCAAAATCTCCATCTCCTGCTATTCCAAAATCCGCCCCTAATTCTTGTATTTTTGCCTTGAGGGCTATTAAGGTTTCATCTTTGAGGGGATTGGCCTCGTGATGCGGGAAATTGCCATCTAATTCGGGATAGAGATAAGTCACTTGTAATTGGGGGAAATGATCAAGAAAAGCTTTAATAGCAGGATATCCCATTCCATTGGCAGTGTCTACAACAATCTTAAGTGGCTGTATGGTAATTGATTTATTACGATATTCTAATACATTTTGTATATAATCCTCAAGAGTATGCGTTTTCTCGCTTTCAATAATTACTTTATGTTCTAAATTCTCTATATTATCCCCCATTACATTATCTCGCATTTCATATATGCCTGTATCTCCTGATACTGGTATTGCCTGTTCTTTTACTATTTTGAACCCATTATATGCAGCCGGATTATGAGAAGCTGTAATCATTATCCCTCCATCTACACCATATTCTAATACGGCATAATAAAACATTGGTGTTGAAGCAAGCCCAATATTAATTATATGTATATTCTCATCTGCAAGCCCTTGTTTTAATTCTTGTTCTAGCTTTATTCCTGATTCTCGCATATCTCGAGCAATCACTACTTTAAGCTCGGGTCTATTAGGGTATTCTTTACGCAAAAATTGACCATATGCCCGGCCTAATCGATATGCTGTCTCTTCTGTGAGTTCACTTCCATATAAACCCCTAATATCATAAGCTTTAAAGATATTGGAATTTGTATGCATAGCAATTTTTAATTAATTTATTTGTTCATTCTTGTGCCCCGAGTAAGACTTGCACTTACGACACCAGGTTCTTCAGACCTGTGCTCTACTACCTGAGCTATCGAGGCATTACTATCTCATTATCTGATGAAATCACGGATTTGTCAATAAGTATATGGCTATTATTATGTTCTAATATATCTAATACAAATTTATCAAACATATTTTGTCTATATTCAAACTCTTTTACTGTTAATACTGTATAGGTTATTTCCTGGGCTAATTCTGCTTCTATATCTTGTATTAATACTTCAAATTTTTTCTCATTGACATCATCTGCAACCAAGAACATATCAATTCTATCATTTTCTCGCTGAAGAAAAGCTCCCATCACAATACATATATATATATTTCCAATCTTGTCAAGCTTTTGACTAAAGGCCTCAAAAAATGATTGACTGAGCCGGAATATTACTGACTCTAATGCCAATACTTCCTCTATAGGATTTAATATATAAGTTATCTGCTTTTTATCCTTAATTTCTTGAATAATATTATACTTTATTGCCTGTCTTAATTCTGTTTTTAATGTATTAGTTGCAATATGAGTTTTGGCTATTAATTCATCCAGAGTAAATCCTTGTGTACGGTCTTTCAAAAATACTTTTAATATTTTTACTTTTTCAATTCCCAATAAATATACTAATGGACTTTTGACACTCAGAGACATAGGCGGTAATTATCAATCTTTATTCTATTGTACCCAAAATATTAAGATAAATCAAATATTTTAAGCTCTTGCTGTATTTTTTGATATACTTCATTTAATACTATTTGATCTTCGGAATATATAGGCCTTAACACAAAATCTTGAGCTTTTTTACCAATAAATCGCTCTGCTCTAATTCCAATGCGTATACGCTTTACTTCTTGGGATATATGATTAAAAATTGAATCTATGCCATGATGTCCACCACTTCCTCTATTGGATTGAATTTTATATTGTCCCAATGTAATATCTGAGTCATCATGAATAATAAAAATATCACTATCTTCAATATCATAATATTGTTTTACCGCAAGTACCGCCTTTCCAGAATCATTCATATAGGTATGAGGCTTCAAATAGAAGACATTTCCTTGTTGATATATTTCACCTAAAAATTGTTTTTTTATCTTGAATACTGTTTGATTAGCAATAAAATCAAGAAAGTCAAATCCAATATTATGATAGCTATTTTTATAGTTCTCTCCAATATTTCCAAGTCCAACTATTAATTTCATAGTTTAAAATATTATATCTGATGCAATATATAGTATGGGGATATTAGTATCTAAACTAATGGTATCATTAATATCAGCCTTGAATACTGACTGGAGATATTCATTGGATATATTGGAATCTGTAGTCTTATCTGTCTCAGTATTATATGGTTTATTACCCGTATATAAGGTGTTGATATTTGGATCACTAGATAATGGAGTGCTACTTAAACTTAATACTTTAATAGTAAATCCTCGAGCTTCTAGGAATTCTTGTATATGCTTTTTTTGTATAGGAGTAATAGTATCTCCCCATATAATATTTAATTGAGACTTTGCTTTTATAAGTTTGGTAATTTTATCTTGATAAGCTTTGATATCATTAATATTGATAATTTCTTCTTTAATCTCGAGATAATTTTGCTCTCCTATACGAGGTTCAATAATATAGCCCCTATTAGCACCAAATTGTCTATACCCCTCTTTCATATTCCCAGTTAAAAGATTTTGGCCAATTACAACAGAGTTAATAGTATAATCTTTACTGTCTTTATAGGTATCATAAAAATCTTTGCTATCTGTTAGAGACAAATCTGTTTTGAGAGAATCTTTTGCAATTCCTAATAATGATACAATTTTAGGAGCATCAAGAATTGGATTTAGACTAAATATTCTGTCCTTTACATTGCTCAAAATTTGCTGTTGCCGTCGAGATCTATCTAAATCCCCTCCTTTTGAAGTGTAGCGACTACGAGCATATTTGAGTGCTGTCTCTCCATTTAATATCTGCAATCCTGGCTGTATGGTAAACCTCTGATAACTATAATTAGGTCCTGGATAATACGGGTCATCAATAGCTTCTTTTACATCCACTTCTATTCCTCCCAATTTATCTACAAGGGATACAAAACCTTCAAAATCTACTTCAGCATAATGATCAAAGGTTATGCCTGTTATTTCTGTAATTTTATCTTGCAATACCTTGATTGACTCCGCTTCTGTTTTACCCTCCGCAATTGCATCTATATAAACAGCATTTAATTTACTATAATTCCCTTTTTTATCAAATACCAACATATCTCTCGGGAGGGATATAAGATGAATTTGATTTTCTTTATTCAATATTTGAGCGATCATAATAGTATCAGTCAGACCACCCCCATCATGATTTTTTCCCCCAGCGCCAAGTAATAATATAGTTTCTTTATCTGACTTTTGTTGTGACTGCTCTTTTTGATTATTAGGATTAATATTTTGTATTAAAGGAATATCTTGAGCATAATTAGATACAGCCCAAGCACCAACTCCCACAATACTTGAGGCTAATAAGAATGCACTGGCTGCTAATAAAGCTGTATGTTTCCTCTTAGACATTATTGTTTACTTACTTTATATACTACTCCATTTTTTTGATCAGTAATAATCATACTCCCATTACTATCAAAAGCTATACCTGTTGGTTGTCCCCATATATCTCCCTCATCTGAAAGCCATCCTGTGATAAAGTTCTTTGCTGCCATTGGCTTATTAATATCTTTAATGACTATTTTATATCCTTTTGGAATTGATTTACTCTGCCCTCCCTGATATACAAACACATAATTATTTTTGAAAGTTGGGGGGAAAGAATCAGGAATTGCATCAAACCCAATCACATTATTACCTTGTGGTAATTCTGCTATTGAGTACTCTGATTTTGTTTTACAGAAATCAGTTTTATCTGGATATTTAGGGTCTATATTTCCAGCTCCATAACAATAAGGCCAACCATAATCTTTGCCTTCTTCCACTTTATTAAGTTCAACCAAAGGAAGCCCATTATCTATACCAGAACGTCCCATATCAGTAACTAATAAATAATTATCTACGGGCAATATATCTGTAATTTGTTTTAACCCCTTTGCAAATAATTGCTCATCCTTGCCCTCAAGATTAAATGATATAATACTTCCTCTACGCTGATCTTTTAATTTACAAGATTCACAATTTGATGGGATACCTATATATATTCTATCATCTCTAAGAGCAATGGTATTATGACTATTTTGTTGAGGTTTTGGTAAATTATTAATTAATGTTTTACGTTCTTTATAACTTCCATCAGATTGTATATCTGAATAACTCATCACTTTAGTATCTGTTGTAATATATACTATTCCCTTGTAGTAATCAAGACCATATATATTATTAAGATTAGTATCTACTTTTTTTGCCTCTCGGGGATTTGATACTGGTAATATCCATAATGTATTTGCTTTATTATCTGTAACAAATAAATTTCCCTTATCATCTAATTTTACTAATTGTGGGGATTTAAGTCCCTGAGACAATACACTAATATTGAATTCAGCTGGAAGATATAATGTTTGTTTTTTATCTTTTATATTAATAATTTGTGGCTTAAGACCATTTAATACAGGCTCTTCTATTGACTCTTTTGAAATGAGATTATTCCTTTGTATTTGTTCTGTACGAAATTGTTGAATACGTTGATTTTGAGAAAAAATCCAAATAAACACTCCTATTACTATCAGTATAGTAATACTATAATATAGGTATTTTGATTGTATACGTAATTTCATATCAATAATATATAATTTTATCATATCATATTTACTATGACATTTCTATCTTCCTTCACAAATAGCTAACTCTATATTATACTTAAAATAATCTAAATTATATTCATATGACTAATCCAAAAGAAATACTGATATCTGTAGAAAAATCAACTGAAAAAATTACTAAAATCGTTCCTGAAATTGACCCTAATCAAATCAAAAAACAAGGATTTGATTTTCTTCAAGAATTCAAAGCTTTCGCCTTACAGGGAAATGTAATTGATTTAGCTATTGGTATTATTATTGGAGCTTCCTTTAATTCTTTAATTCAATCTTTGGTAAAAGATCTTATTATGCCTATATTTGGTTGGCTTATGGGTGGTACTAATTTTTCTAGCCTTTATATTTCTCTTAATGGATCATATAATACTTTAGCTGAAGCTCAAGCAGCAAAAGCTCCCCTCATTATGTATGGTCTATTTATTAATGAGATTATTAATTTCCTTATTATATCTTTTTCTATTTTCCTTGTACTCAAAATATTCCTAAGAGGAAAGGCTGAATCTATTATTGACTCAAAAAAGAAAAAATAATTATTTTCTTTATTCTAAAATTCCATCTAGATTTACATCATAGAGAATCCTCTCATTAGCAAGACGATATTTGATAATCTCTGTTTCGCTAAACCATAATTGTATTTCCCTCTCCGCTTCTGATACTTGATCAGAACAATGTAAAAGATTTCTCACGGCTCTTGATGAAGAATTTGCAAGAGAATAAGTATCGACGGTATAATCTCCACGAATAGTACCAACATCTGAAGTTAAGGGTTCCGTTCCTCCTACAAGTTTTTTGACAATACCTACCGCTTGATTACCTTGAACTACAAAAGCGATAACAGGACCTGATGTCATAAATTCGATATTTGCTCTCAGGATATCTTTCCCATATTCAATAGCCTCTTTTTCTATTGGAAGTCCTTGTGCTGTTCGAGATTCAATAGCAGTAGTACCTTTTGCGATAAACCAAGCATCATCCTTATTATAATGTTGCCATAATACATCTTCACTCGCTATAATGAGCTTTAATGCTGTAATTTTGAGCCCTGTTCTCTCAATACGAGAAATAATATCTCCTATTAATCCTCTTTGAACTCCATCTGGTTTTACAATTACTAATGTTTGCTCTTTAATCATACGTATATATTATCTATTACTACTCATATTATACCGATAATTCTCTATTTTAGCAAAAGAGGAGGCAATCCCCCTCTTTTTTCACTATTCTTACATCATACCAGGCATTCCCATTCCTCCCATTGGAGGCATTCCCTTATCATCATCTGATTTTGGTAATTCGGTAATGACCGCTTCTGTTGTGAGTAAAGTAGCGGCAGCTGAGGCTGCATTTTGTAGGGCGGTTCTTGTCACCTTGGTAGGATCAATAATTCCCGCCTTAACCATATCTTCATACACACCGGTTGCTGCATTATATCCAATATTTCCTTTGGCTTCTTTTACTTTTTCTACAACAACTGAACCCTCTACACCGGCATTATTTGCTATCATTTTGACCGGCTCTTCCATAGCTACTCTTAATATATCGAGCCCAACTTTTTGGTCTCCTGTTAATTTGAGAGAATTAAGCGTATCAATAGCTCGAATTAAAGCAGTTCCTCCTCCAGGTACAATTCCTTCTTCTACCGCAGCTCGAGTGGCAGCTAGGGCATCTTCAATTCTATCTTGTACTTCTTTTTGTTCAACTTCACTCGCAGCACCAACTTTAATAACAGCCACTCCTCCTGCTAGTTTACCAAGTCGTTTTTTAAGATTATCTCTATCATATTCTGAATCTGTTTGCTCAATTTGAATTCTAATTTGTTCTACTCTGGCTTTTATTGACTTCTCATCTGTGTCTCCAGCCACAATAATTGTTTTTTCCTTCTCAGAAATAACCTTCTTCGCTCGCCCTAATGACTCTAATTCTGTAGTATCAAGTTTTAATCCAATTTCCTCTGAAATAACCTGCCCTCCCGTTAAAATAGCAATATCTTTGAGCAATTCTTTACGATTATCTCCAAATCCAGGAGCTTTAATGGCTAGTGCGGAGAAACCACCACGCATTTTATTAAGAACCAAAGTAGTCAAGGCCTCCCCTTCTATATCTTCTGCAATAATCACAATTTCTTTACGTCCAGATTGAGTTACTTTTTCTAAAATAGGTAGTATATCCTGAATGGATGATATTTTTTTATCTGTAATAAGAATATAGGTATCATCAAACTCAGCAATCATTTTCTCTGAATTAGTTACCATATAGGGTGACACATATCCTTTTTCAAATTGCATTCCCTCTACAACTTCACTAGTAATACCAAAAGTTTGCCCCTCTTCTACGGTAATTACTCCATCAGCTCCAACTTTTTCCATAGCATCAGCTATTTCTTTTCCTACGGTTTCGTCTCCGTTAGCTGAAATTGTTGCTACTTGTTGAATTCTATCTTTATCACCTTTTACCTGCTCAGATGAGGCTACTAAAGCTTCTACAACTTTATGCACTCCTTTTTCAATACCTTTTTTAATTTCCATTGGATTAGCTCCTGCAGTAACATTTTTGAAACCTTCTGCCACCATACGACGAGCTAAAATAGTTGAAGTTGTAGTTCCATCTCCCGCTACATCAGCAGTTTTTGATGCTACATCACGCACAATAGAAGCTCCGATATTTTCTAATTTATCTTCTAATTCCACTTCTTTTGCCACACTTACTCCATCCTTGGTAATAACAGGAGCTCCAAAACCCTTATCTAGCACAACATTACGGCCTTTAGGACCTAATGTCACTTTCACAACATCAGCTATTTTATCAACTCCCGCTAAAAGTTTTCTTCGAGCATCTTCACTATATGAAATTAATTTTGCCATAGTATAAGTATTAGTTATTAATTATATATTATAAAGTAGCCAGAATATCCTCTTCTTTTACAATAAGATATTCTTGTCCTTCTAGTGTAAGTTCCACTGGACCATATTTTGCAAATACCACTTTTTGTCCAGTTTTTAGAGTTTTTACTTTTTCTCCCACTGCAATAACTTCACCAAATTGAGGCTTATCTTGTTTAGCAGTATCAGGTATAAAAATACCACTGGCTGTTTTTTCCTCAGCTTTTTCAGGTTGAATTAACATCTTATCAAATAATGGTTGTATCTTCATATCGTTTATATATTACTATCAATTTTAGCAGTCATAATATTAGATTGCTAATACTATGAGTATACTCCTGTATATGCTGATTGTCAAGCAAAAAAGCTTGTATATAATGTGGGTGCAGGTGGGCTCGAACCACCGACCAAAGGCTTAAAAGGCCTCTGCTCTACCAACTGAGCTATGCACCCTAAGTTTTCACACTCAAATAGTATATACAAAATAGTATATTTTGCAATACTTTTTATTTGAAATGTGGTGGGCAGAGTAGGACTCGCACCTACGTAGCCTGAAAAGGCGTCGGTTTTACAGACCGATGCGTTTGACTGCTCCGCCATCTGCCCAAATGTTCACGCATTATACCACAGAAAAATTCTATGGAGCCGAAAAGAGGACTTGAACCCCCGACCTACCGCTTACAAGGCGGTTGCTCTACCAGCTGAGCTATTTCGGCTATATTATATATAATGGAACTTTATTGAGTTTATCACAATTATCAGTATTTGTCTACAACAAACTATACTGTGACTTTTTGGTGTTTTGTTGTATAAATTCATCAATATTATATAGCATATCTGCCTTTAGCCTCAACCATCCATCTCGAGAAGGGTAAACAAGATGCTGTTTATAGAGACAATATTCAAATAATTCTCGCGTTAATTTTACATCATTCAGACAATAATCTGCTAATTCTTGTAATTTACCCTCTTGATATAAATTCATTGCATTGGAACCACTACCTGATTTATGAAATCCTAAAGTCATACCCGCAATAGCATCAAGCCCTAATCGTTTGCCTGTACTCGCCCTAAATTCTCGCAATATATCAAAAGAAGCTATACTACTTAAATCAAATGAATAATATTTATTGAGAATAGGAGTGTCAAAATGGTCATTATTAAATCCTACTAATAATTCTGCCTTCTTTAAGTCGGATTCTAATTCTGGCAATTCATCCAAAAAATATGTCTTATATTCATCACTAGCATAATGATATACTCCCACTACGGTAATTTCCATCTCATCAACAAAACGAGGACTCGATATATTACCAATAGTTTCAATATCAAAAACTAAAATATTAGGGAATTTCTCACTAATCATAGTATTGTATATCAGTATAAATAATACGGGCTAGAGAAATTACTGGCATTGCAATAATAATCCCTAAAGGCCCTATAATTACGCCTCCTACCATTAATGCTATTACTATTAATAATGGATTATGCCTTTTTACGGTATGAAATACAATAGGTAATAAGAGAGCTTGTTTAATAATTTGTAATGTTATTAATAAAATAATAATTATTATTGCTAATAAGGGAGATTGTGCAAATGCATAGAGAATAATAATTAAACTGACAATAATAGGTCCAATAAAAGGTACTAATTGTCCGATACCCGTAAATAAGGACAATAATACCGCATATTCTATACCAAGTATACCTAATATGGCATACATAAGTACCCCCATCATAAGAGCTATTATCCCTTCTACAAAAGCCCATTTACCAATATGATATTGTAGACGATTCACAATAGTTGGAATATCATCTTTAATATGATTTGGCACACATAATCTTACAATAGTAAATACTCCTGTTTTATCAATAGCAATATAAAATCCCAATACCAATATCAATAAAATATAGGTTAATAATTGCCCAAACACACCAACAAGTCCTAGAGTTACCTGTCCTAAATTAGGAATAATATTTGCAAATTGCTTAAAGCTTCCAATATCAAAAGGTATTCCTATATTACTTAATTGATCCTCGAATTGTCTTAAGAAATCAGTCAGAACTTGAAACAGACCATATCCTTCCTTAATAATTATAGGAAATAGTAATGATATACTGGACAAAATAATAATTGCTATTATCAAGAAAGTTGTAATGAGGCCAGTTGTAACTGGAATACCATATTTACGCTTAATGAGATTTGCAAAATATTTTGCAAAGGAGGCTAGAATAAATGCAAGAAATACCGTTACAATTAAATACTTAAGATAAATTATTGCAGCCAAAACAACACCAAAGAAAACTATTTTAATAACTGATTGTCTTGATATGGCTAATGTTATTTGATCTAGTTTTTCAGACATATATTATGTTCTTTCTTCCAATACTAATGATAATTTCTGCTCTTTGCCATCACGGATAATAGCAAGCTTAATTGTATCTCCTATCTTATACTGTGATACAATATCTGACAAGGTTTGTTTTACACTTACCTTTTTACCCTCTATAGCAATAATTACATCCCCAGTTTTAATACCAGCTTTAGCTGCTGGGGAATTGGGAATAATCGCTGGGGTCTGAGCATCCCCAATTACTAAAGCCCCTCCTTCTACACCATATTGTTTTGCCTGATCAGATCCTGGTACTATCATTGTATACCTTACTCCCATAAAAGGGATTTTTACTTTACCATATTGTTTAAAGTTATCTATCATACTAATGACAATATTTGATGGTATTGCAAATCCAATACTTTGAGCTCCTTCTGCTGTTGCAACATTTACTCCTACTACTTTTGCATTAATATCAAGGAGAGGCCCCCCAGAATTTCCTTGATTAATAGCTGCGTCAGTTTGTATGACTTGAGATAATTGCTCTGAATTACCTTGACCATCTGAAGCGGTTATAGATCGTCTTAATCCAGATATCACCCCTCTACTTACCGTATTATCAAATTCACCTAAAGCATTCCCGATAGCAACAGCAGTTTGTCCTACTTTAAGCTTATCTGAATCAGCAAAATCAACAGGCTTTAAATCCTTTTTATCAACCTTAATAATAGCTAAATCCTGGGTAGGATGTACCATTTTTATCTCAGCCTTAGCTTCAGAACCATCATTAAATAGCACAGTATATGTAGCACTCGAATCAGATACTACATGCTTATTGGTGATAATCAATCCATCTGATGACACGATAAATCCTGTCCCCCCTCCAATTGTTTGCTCTTTTTCTGAATCATTATTGGAATTATTATTTTGAGGTAATTTGCCAAAAAAATAATCAAAGGGTGAAGATTGTCGAGTAACGGGAATTAATTTTGAAATAGAAATACTAACTACTGATTTATTAGACTTGTCGACAAGATCAATAATTGCTGATTGCTCTTCTGAAATATTAACATTACTGGTCTGAGAATCACCTTTTTGAACTTTATTAATATAAGAAAATGCAATGCCACCACTAAAAAAACCTGTCACAGCTGAGGCTAAAATACTGACAAGAATAATATTTGCTATGTTTTGCTGATTAATTTCTGTTGACATACTCCTATTACTTTATTTATTATATATTATATCATATTATAGGTGAATTGTAGATGAGGTTGTAAATTTTATCCAAATATATCTTGACTATCTCTCATAAAAATAGTTCCTTTTGCTTCCTGATGATTTTTAATGGATAATAATAATCCTATTAATACCCAGGAGACTATCATAGAACTTCCTCCATAACTCATAAAAGGTAAAGTAATACCAGTAATTGGCAATAGACCTATATTCATTCCAATATTAATGATTATTTGTATAAGAATACAGAGAATAACCCCTAATATAATCATTCGGGCAAAGCCATCTTGAGTTTTGAGTCCAATATATATCATTCTTCCCAATATACATATCATTAGAATAAAATATACTGATATCCCAATAAATCCCCATTGTTGTGCAAATCCTGCGAAAATAAAATCGGTATGAATTTCTGGGACGGTAATTAATTGACTTCCATTCCCAAGCCAGCTCCCCGCACTCACAGATTTGATTACTTGCAAGGTATTATATCCACTACCCAATGGATCTAAGGTTGGGTCAAAAAATGTTAGAATTCTTTGCTTTTGATACTCTTTTAAAATCCAAATCCATAAAGTCATTAATGACATAATCCCTGCTGAGAATAATATCATAATATGTTGAAAACGTACCCCTCCAAATACTATCATACCCAACCAAATAGAACCGATGATGGAAAAGGTTCCAAAGTCTGGCTGTATCAAAATCAATATTCCAATAATACTAATTGGTAATAATGAAGCAATAATAGTCCAAAAACTATTAAGTCGATAATGATATCTATTAAAATATTGAGCAATAATGATAATTACGACAATTTTAGCAAGCTCAGCCGGTTGAATATTAAAGCCCCCTAAAGAAAACCAGCTTTTTGCTCCATTTACGATGCTTCCAATTAATAATACTAATATTAATAATATGATAATAGTAAAGAATAATGGTCTTATAAGAGAGGATAATCCTCTATAATCAATATTTGATAATATAAAAGCAATACCAATCCCAAGTATAATGGAAATACTATGCTTAATAATTAACCCCACAGCCACCGCTTCAACCGAGTGTATATGAAGACTTACCAAGGTTATTATCCCCATTATTGACACAAGTATAGTTGGTATCACAAGCATCCAATCAATACGGAATAATAATTTTAACATATACTATCTATCAAATATGGGCTTTTGTTGTAATTGTAGTAACAATTCTTCTGTATCAAGTACATTACTTTGTGTTAATATCGTAGTATTTGCAGCTGAGGCATTAGGAATAACAGAATCCCAAGTAAATTCAAAATCTCTTGATTCAGTTTTTAACACATCTCTTATTAATGTCTCATTTACTCCTACAATATTAGCATTATCATCTGTTAATATTGCCATAACTTGAATATTCTTGAGATTAAACTCACTGATATTAGTTAATACCCCACCCACAGTAAAAGACTTACCTGCTTTGTCTGAGACTCCTATTGTTATATTTTTTTTACTTAATTCTGGTAAATTAAATTTTGATAATTGAGCCCATATCGGAGCATCTGATAGTTCAAAGCCTTGTAATGTATAATTTCCTGGATAATTTAATAGGAGAATATAGCGCTTTTTATCACCTGGTAAAATGAAAGTATTACCTGTTTTTCGTTGAATATCTCCTGTTGAATTTTTGAGTACAAAGGTATAATCAAGACTTTTTGCCCCAAAATCATCATTAGGATTATTAATTTCAGCCCAAAAATCTGAATATCCATTCCCAAGAGAGATACTATTATATTGAGTGACTTTTAATGCGATTGGATTAGGTTTTTCTACAATGATGGGGGCTGGTGATTTAGGAAAAAAGGTAATAGCGACAATGAATAATATACTCACCAATATAATGGCGTAGGTAGTGGCAATAAGGATTTGTTTTACTTGTCTTTGTTGTGAAGTCATATATTATATATTTACTCTGTTTAGTATATCAAATATTTCCTTATTATGATATAATACAAATATGATAAACAAAATTATATATGTATCGTTCAGGCTTTAGTGTATTATTATTAACTATTACAGTTTGTGCTGTGGGAGTATCTTTGGCTCTTAGTGCTCTTAGTTCCAGTACACAAGTTGCAAAAACAAATATTGACACCGTTAGTGCTGCTACAGATGAATCCCAAGCTCGCAATTGTACAGAAAAAGTATTAGCAAAACTTAAATTATATAAATTTTATGGAGGGGATGAAACATTTGTAACCGAAAAATGTCGTGTATATACCATTACAGGAAGTGGGAATAGTACCCGCTTAATTCAAGTAAAGAGAGGAAATAAAATTCTTGAAACTAAAATAACACAAATTAATCCCAAGATTATTATTGAATATCAAAAATTTGTCACCTCCACTTCTCTTGATAGTAATAATCCGTATGTAATTGATTCCTTAGCACTCAGATTATGGCTTAAAGCAGATAGGGCTGAGAGTAATAATGGTCAATCTGTTATTCGTATTAAGAATGCTACTGATGATCTTATCTCTTTTGCTCAATCCCCAATCACACCTAATTTTGCTCCGACCTTAATCACTAATGCTATTAATAATAGACCTGCTTTACGCTTTGATGGCATAGATGATTTTCTCACAGGGACTGCTACTTCTATTGGGAATACCACGGGGCTCACTGTGATTGTAGTAGGAAAATCCATAGACATATCAACCAATCAGACTTATATTTCAAAATTTAATGCCTCAGACAATAAAAGGGAATGGCGTTTGCAAAATGATAATTTTATTGCAACTGATATTGCTACAGCTGAGCAAACCAATGAAACAGTACCATTTACTAATAATACTGATCTTCGCATTATTACAGCTCGCTGGGCTCCATCAACAACAGGGAGTATCAATATTAATAATATAGCTGCCATCAATGCCACTGCATCTTTTAGTGACATTACCAGTACTGATACGCCTATTATTGTAGGGGCTCAGCAAAATGGCTTGAGCGGTTTTTTTAAAGGAGATATTGCTGAAATTCTGGTCTATAGTAAAAAATTAAGTGACTCAGAATTAAATGCAATTAATACTTACTTTAATACTAAATATGTGATTTATTAATATGAAAAAACATTCAGGATTTACATTATTAGAAATATTATTATATGTAGTTATTGGGGGGATAACTTTAGTTATCGTTGCCTTTTCTTTTGTTCAAATTACTCGCCTAACCACTGCCTTTAGAGTGAATAATGAGCTCAATCAAACAGGAGAAAATATTATTAGACAAATACAATACAATATTAATAATAATCTGAATGATAATAAAGGTTTTATTATTTCACCTATTATGGGTGGAGGAACCTCTTCTTTACTCAAAATACAGAATAATACTTCTTTTGTACAATATAATATTACTCAAAATACTACTGATATTATATATTCTCAATCTAGTCAAAATGATATAAAACTTAATCCTACTAATATTCAGGTTTTGGCCTCCAGTTTATCATTTGAACAAATTAATAATCAGGATCAGAATAGCCAAAATGGAATAATACAAGCAGTCAAAGTAAAATTTACGCTAATATATGCAAAGCCAACCCTCAGTGGAAATGAATATGATGCTCAAAAAGCTTTTGAAACGGTAATTCCTATCGAACAAGCTAAACAAACATCATTCACCCCTATTCTCAATGATAATCCTATTATTCCTGCTGGGGAAAGTCCTAATAATAACTATGGGTTAGCTTATAGTTTACGCAAATTATCTGGGGTTAATAACAGCTATAATAAATTTTCTGATGGATATAACGGACCAGCTATTCGAGTTAGGCGAGATCGTGGTACAGATCAAAGTGAAATGGATATAGGCTTTACTTCTAAGGGAGATTTAAATCAAATAGCTTTGCAAAACTTTGTTGGCTATCAGAATTTCCTTACTCAGTCAGAGGATATAACGACAACAGGACTATGGAGTTTGAATAATATAACAACAATTTCTAATCCTACTGATGTTGATTATATTGCACCTAATGGTACAAATACTGCTGAAAACGTAAATTTAAATGCTGGATCCCCTATTACTGCAAGAACTATAAGTAAGGATACAAATTTAACGAATCTTAGTATTTATACAGATTCCTATTATGTTAAGGCAAATGGCTATAATTTTGTACAATTAGCTCCTACTGGGGCTGGATTCACAGGGAATACCTCTTATCAAAATTATAACCTTAACACTGGAACATTAGGTTCTTCTTCTGGAATGATTGCAGGGCAATCTACCATAACCTCAGTTGGGAATGGGTGGTATAGAATTTCTCTATCCGCTACTGCTAATGCTAATGGATCAGGAAATATTACTCTTGCTATTGTTAATTCTAGCTCCTCTGCAAGACTGGAGACAGTTAATGTAGCTTCTGCCACAAACTCAATATATGTATGGGGAGGACAGAGACATATCAGCTCTAGCTTAACATCTGGACCCAAAACTTATCAGCCCACAGGTGCTGATGCCAATACTGGCTATGGATATGTGACAATATGGTATGATCAATCAGGAAACACTAATAATGCTATACAGACCAATACCTCAGCTCAACCCCAAATTATTGATGGGGTAAATGGTATTGTTTTACAAAATAATAAACCATCTTTACAATTTGATGGTAATGATGAATTGGGATCAATTAATGCTTTTTCTAGTAACTCCCCAAGAACATTTTGGGTAGGAAAAAGATCTGGGTATACGCAATCATTTTTAGCAAGAAACACTACCTATGCTACTTTAACATTAGGAAGTGACTTATTTACTTCCTATTATCTCAATGGAATAACTAGTGCTGCTACAAGCTCCTCAGATAGTCTTAGTAATTTGAATCTCTATTATGCATCTGGTAATACAGTTAGTCCTAGTCAATTTATTATTGGAAGAGGTGCAGGATCTTATACTAATCTTAATGGATATTGTTCTGAAATAATGGAATATAATAATAGTCCAGCTACAGATTCAATTCGAATAAATATCAAAAATTATTATGGGTTATAATCAACTTCCACTTGTATTAGGAGTTAATGATGCAGGATCTTTATTTATAATTTGATTATATATTACTATTGACTTACTAAATCCTCCATTTGCTAAAGTAATAGAGTTCCAGGAATTACTATTGCCTTTGATAGCATCAAATCGTATAGTATCTCCATTATTTATATTTATATTGATATTAGAGTCAATCAATATAATTTCATCATATATTGTATCCCTTGCACTACAAGTTCCTGCAACAATAATATAACGTTTATTGGTATTATCAAGACAAACACCCCATACCTGTCCATTAGTTTGGTTTTGTGATAATTGTTGAGCTCGATTTAAGGCATTATATAGAGATTCATGAGCCGCAGTTAAATCGGCTCTTCTCACCGTATCTACCACTATGGGTGTAGTTATTGCAATAAGAATTGCTATTAATACAAATGCAAGAACTATCTCTATCAGCGTAAATCCTGATTGATATTGTCTTTTCATATTATGTCTGAAAATTACCAACAAGAGTATATATAGGAAGAAGAATAGCAACCGCTAGAAATACAACTCCTATCCAAACTACAAGCAATAAGGCTGGTTCTAATAATACTGCAATATTTTTGGAAATTTGATCAGATTCTTCCTCATATCGCTCTCCAAGTTGTTCCAATACTTCTGGTAATTTACCAGATTCTTCTCCTGCAGTAATAATTTCTTGAGCGGCAAAAGGAAATAATTTATTAGTCTTTTTTTGATTAACACTAAAACAATTATGAAAACTTTTTCCATCTTGAATATAAGCTGCTATTGATTTGGTATATTCTTTATACATATAATAATCATGTATTTCAGCTAAAGAGAATAATGCCTTGGTAATAGGAATACCAGAATTTAATAACATAGCAAGATTATAAGAAAATCGAGAGACTTCACTCATTTGAATTAAATCTTTGAATACAGGCAAATGAAACATTAGCCACTGCCCCGATTTCTTGGTTGCAGGCAATATAAATAATATCATAATAGCCAAAGTAAGCACTCCGAATATAATAGGGATAACAATATACCAATATGATGCCATAAGGTTTCCTAATTGAATAAGAAGTTTGGTCATTAATGGCAATTTGACATTCATATTTCCAAATACTTGACCAATACGAGGTAAGATAAATGTAGCCACCAAAACTCCCAATACAAGAACAAAACTCATCACAAAAAGTGGGTAAAATAAGGCTGACTTTAACTGCCCCTGACGTCTTTTATCCTTATCAAGAGTAATAACTGTTCTTCGAATTTTATCAGCTAAATTACCTGATTCTTCACCAATCCTAATAAGAGAAATCAGAAATTTAGGGAGGAAATTATGTTCATCCATTGTTTGAGATAGACTACTTCCATTTTCAACACTAACTAACATAGAGTATAATGTTTTTTTTAGGACTTTATCTTGAGTATTTTTCTCTAATGTTCGAAGTGCGGTATTAACACCCATCCCTGAACTCACCAAAAGAGCAAGAGTATCGAGAAAGGTTCTTTTTGCCTTATTAATGCTACTACTTCCCCTCTTTTTTTGTTTTAATTTATTTGCATTTTTTATAGCTTGAGGATTTTGTTGTGAATCTTTATCAGGATAAGCTTCTTGTATCTTATTAAAAAGAGAGCTTTTCACATCAAATGTCTCAGTTTTACCAGTATTTGATGCTGGGGCTTCTTGTTTTGATGCTTGTGATTTTTGAAAAAATGCCATAATAGTTATTCTTCTGGTATTTGAGCTACTCGCATTACTTCATCGAGAGTAGTTATCCCTAATCGTACTTTTTCTATACCATCTTCAAATAAGGATTTACTTCCCTGTTCACTAGCTATTTTTGCAATTATATCTGCTGTCGGATTATGTAGAGCAGCATTTCTTAATTCTTCTGACATTTCAATAAATTGATATACTCCACTTCTTCCTTTATATCCAGTAAATCCGCAATTTGCACATCCCTTACCCCGATATAATGTTAGAGTTTCCTCAGGAAAAAATCGTACCAATGAGGCACTTATAGTTGTCTCTAACTCAACCCTACTCACCGTATAGGTATACACACAGCCTGAACAAATTTTACGAATCAATCTCTGAGCAATAATTAATTGTAATGTAGAGGATAATAAAAAGGGATCAATATCCATATTCAATAATCGAGGCAAGGTACTTTGTCCATCATTAGCGTGAACTGTAGAAAAAAGCAAATGTCCTGTTAGGGCAGCATTAATAGAAATTTGTGCGGTTTCACCATCTCTAATCTCTCCTACTAATACAATATCAGGATCTTGTCGCAAAATAGAACGTAATCCTTTAGCAAAGGTTAAATCTGTATCTTTATTGACTTGAATATGATTAACTCCTTCAATTTTATATTCTACTGGATCTTCAATGGTAGTAATATTACGTCCTTCACTATTAATAGTTTTGAGAATAGAATACAAAGTTGTTGATTTTCCTGATCCAGTAGGTCCTGTTACCAATACCATACCAAATGGCTTTTGAGCTGCCTTTCTTAATGTTTTAATATTTTTATCATTAAGTCCTAAAGTTTCAAGAGTAACACTTGATGAGGTGTTGGTCAGTACTCTCATTACGATTTTTTCCCCATATACTGTTGGAACTATAGATACACGTACATCTGATACTTTATTATTTTTTTCAAATCGAATGGCACCATCTTGTGGAATAAAGTGTTCATCCGTTCTTAGCTGAGCTTTTACTTTAATTAAATTCAATACATTTTCATAATAAGAAAATGGAATTCTTCCCACCTCTTGTAACATACCATCTATACGAAATCGAATCCTTACTGTCTTATCATACTGAGCCTCAAAGTGAATATCTGAAACTCTTTCCTCAACCGCTTCTTGCACAATCTCTTCTACAATTTCAGGAGCAACTGTATCAAACTTTTGCATTATAGCTACAAATCTTGATGCCAATGGAGCTTTGTAACTGAGGAGCAACTTATCGATATCTTGAGTGAGCGAATATCCAAATTCTACCGGTTTTTTAAATAACTTCACTAATTCCTCTTTCAAATCTCGCTCTGCCTTGATTTCTTTTTTTCCGCCGATTATTCCTGCTTTTTCTTCTGTTCTAATAATAAGCTTAGCATTTCCTTTTAATACTAAATTACTATCTGAAGCAATTTGAATTTTATCTGGCAAATCTTTAAAGTATACTAATCTAAGTTCCCGAGCTACAGCTTCTGGAATTTTAATCACATCTTCTTTGGGTGGAAGAAAGGTGTTTAAATCAAGATAAGGAACCCCCCAAGACTCAGCCAAAGCTTGTCCTATAATATCATAGGTAATTAAATTAGTTTGAACAAGATAATCTACCGCAATAGAAAAATTATTATTAGTACTAGATAATGCTAATTTACGGTCTTCATCCGTAATATATTGTGTATTGACTAATAGTTCAAGTATTGCTTCTGGTTCCATATAGTATTTATTTCATTTCTTTTATTATATCAGAGATTATTGATTATGTCTCTAGTATAGTTTTTATACTGTCTATTAAATTAGAAATTGACATTTCTGATTTAACATAATAGGCTGATACTCCTAAGTCTTGTACTCTTTTCCTATCTTCTGGCTGCCCTAGATTTGTCATTACAATTACCTTTGTCGCTTGATTTTTGGCTCTAATTGCTTCTAATATCGTAAACCCATCTACTTCTGGTAAAATTAAGTCTAATAAAACACAATCATAGTTTTGAGTTTTTACTAATTCTAAAGCTTGATTACCCGCATTGGCAATTGTGGTAACAATACCTGCCTGCTTTAACTTTAAATCAAGCACACGAGATATTGCTTGTTCATCTTCAACAATGAGTATACTATATGCCATTTTTATTCCTATATTGATTATTATATCACATTGTGATTATCCACAACAAGAGGAAGCTCTATAAAGAATATGGTACCCTTATTCTCCTCAGATTGAAACCATACATTACCACCCATAGCCTCTACTAATTTTTTCACCACATATAAACCTAATCCATTTCCATCAGTATGACCATTCTTTGCATTATCTGCTCGAAATAATCTTCCAAAAATTTGTGCTTGCTGTGAAACAGGTATACCAAAACCATCATCTGCTATTTCTATATGTATGACATTATTTTCAGGAGCAGTATAGGCTTTAATAGATATATGTCCATTTGAGGGGGTATATTTAACAGCATTAGATAAAATATTTCCAATAATAATATCTGTATACACTGGGTCATTTATAATTTGTTTATTTATGGTGATATCTTTTTGAATTGTCAAATTCTTTGTAAGAATTTCTGAATTTAATGTCTTTAATAAAGTGTCTATATATTCGACAATATTAATCTCTTTAGTAACAAATTTAATTTTCCCCAAATCAATTCGTGAGAGATTTAATAATGCATTAACTAATTTCTCCATTCTATTATTTTCCTTATAAATATCATCAACTGCATCTCTTAAATCCTGATCAAGATTTTCTGCAGATAATAATAATTCTGAATTCCACTTAATAGATGTTATAGGGGTTCTTAACTGATGAGATGCAATAGATACAAATTCTTTTTGTGCTCTTTCTGTTTCCTGCTCTTGTGTCTTATCCCGAATAATGTCAACAAATCCAACAATATCATTATCAACCTTAATGGGGTTGGCTGTATTTTCTATAGTAACTTTTTGTTTATCAGTAGGAGATTCATAGTTAAATACTCTTGTAATTCGCTCCCCCTGAATGGTTTTTGATAATAATGCACGTGAATGAGCATTTGTAGAACTATTTTCTGCAGATGGCAATACTTGATTAATAAATCTTCCAATTAATTTATCCGCATCTAGTCCTAATAATTTTTCACTTTCTTCATTTACTAAGAAAATATTTCCATCTCTACTAGAGGCTAATAATCCATTGGGTATGGCATTAATAATAGCTGTGGTTTTAGCCTGCTCTAATTGTAATAATTTTTGCTGTTTTTCTAACTGAGCAACCAATTTTGATAATTCTTCTTTAGATTTTGCTAATTCAGTATTTTGTTTAGTGAGTGCTTCTAGTTTTTGAATATACATTTCAGTTCCTTTTGATACATCGATTTTACGCGTAATAGAAGTTCTTTTAAGCTGAGATAAAGAGCTTTGCATAAATTCTTGTAAATAAGCTACTTCCGCATGATCAATATCTCCACTTTTTGCAATACCATCTACAATTTGTGCAATAATATTAAATGTTTCATAACTAGGCTTAATAATTCCTACATAAATACTATAAGAAAAAAACCAGCCTAAAACTAAGAATCCCAAAAGGCCTCCTATTAACATATTAGTAACTTGATTAGTATAAATAATATTAATATTTCCTGAATATTGTAAATACCATAATCCTGCAACCAATACATAAATCATTGCATTAAACAAGAATATTAATGTAGTGAAAACACGAAATATCGCTGATTTAATAAGTGGTTTTGTTTGTGTTGTTATTGCCATATTTTTATTCTATAGTATTAATAGTAAGTCCATTTTCTGCAAGCGGAGCTGATACAATTACTTTTCCTTGGGTAGTAGCATATACCGTATATCCGGTTAATATACTACCCGTCTGCGAAGGGTCTATGGGAGGATTTCCAAGACGGATATATTTGGATATTTCCGCTGTAATATCAATTTGAGTAGAATTCTCTGAACAACCAGTCTGACAAATATTAATAGCTGAGGTCGTAATACCCGCTGGAAGATTCCCCCGATTATCTTCACGATATTGATTAATAGCTGTATAAATACTTAATACATCTGATTTACGTTGCATATTTTTTACATCTCCAAACTGTCTTCGAGGATTTACCAGCTGCAAAACTATAGCTAACAATATACCTATTAAGGCCATTACTAATAAAATTTCTAATAATGTAAATGCTTTTTTAACCATTATGGTGTTATGTCTTTAAATGCGCTTTGTGCATCACCAAAATTATCATCTCTTAATTGATAATTTTGACTTGTAGCACTAATACCTGAGGGTTTATTTATTACAATATTAGCAAGGGTCTCGGATAAAGTTATTGTCTTAGTATCTCCTTCTGGATTAATTTGATAGGTGACAGTTACTGTTACTAATTTGGAATCAAGAGCCGATGTATTGGTGTCAATGGTAATACGCCTTGTTCTTAAGGGACTTGTTAATTGATCATCATTTGAGACTGGACTAGTAACAATACTCCATTGACTACCACTTCTTGTCAAAGCTGCTGGAATACTCGTATTTACTAATAATGTATAATCTCTATTTCGAATTGATCTTAAAGCCTCAACACCTTCCTGAGCCATTTCCAGAGCTTGACTCTGAGCTATGCTAGCCTGATTATTTCTCTGCGCAAGAAGTATAGCACTCACTACCCCAGCTACAGCTAAAGCTAAAATTGATCCCGCTAATAATACTTCAATCACACTATACCCACTTTTATATCTCATATGTATTTTAAATCGAAACCTAATTCAAGTATATCATTTATTTACCTTCTTTACAATAATTTGAGTTAATAAAAATGATATGACAATTAATATTCCAGCTCCTATGATAAATACTGCTATTTTTCCACGGGTATCAAGTATCAGAGCTGATATTCCAAATATAATACTAATAATATACATGATCCCTACTGCAAATCTTTGTCTCAAACCAATTTGTAATAATTTATGGTGAAAATGCCTATTGTCTGCTTTAAATATTGATTTTTTATTCCAAATTCGTTGAGAAATAACTACAATTGCATCAATAATAGGGAATGCGAGCACCAGAGAAGAGGTTGCAACTTTACCTCCACTAATAAGAGCTAATACTGCCAACATATATCCTAAAAACATACTTCCATATGTTCCTAAGAATATTTTAGATGGATACCAATTAAATCGTAAAAATCCTAAATATAATCCCATTAAAAGAGTTGCGATAAGAGCTATATGTGGCTGATTTACAAAAGGGGTTAATGACAATATCGTTAATGTAACAAACCCAATCACCCCCACGCCTCCCGCAAGCCCATCAACCCCATCAAGCCAATTCACTACATTCATTAATCCCACAATCCATAAAGCGGTAATAATATCTTTTGGGAATACCATAGGCCCCAAATTCCAGGTATCAATAAACCATAATCCCCCATTGGGTAAACTTAAAGCTTGAATTCCAATATCTGAGACAATAACAATACCCGCGATACCAAATTGCCAAATAAATTGCATTTTCCAAGACAAATCATATTTTTCATCAATATAGCCATATATTAAGATAGCTATTGCCCCTAATAATAGTCCTAAAAACTCTTTTTGCCATGTAATTAAGCCTCCCCAAATACACAATAAAAATAAACTAACAAATAATGGTATAATAATAAGTCCTCCAATTTTAGGCTTAATACTGGTATGAATATCACGTTTTCGTATAGATTGGTCAAAAATATGTTTTGTCCATTTTTGCTGAATCACAAAGTAAAATACACTTCTTGTGATAATATATACAATACTTATTATCCAAAAGTATATCCATTCAGGAGAATGCATAATTATGAAGACACTTTTACTCGAGCTGAACGAATTAATGCTCCATGCAAGGTATATCCTACTTGTAATACTTCTGCAATAGTATTGCCTTCTCCTTCACTATCAACTGCCTCATGAATATGAGGATTAAACTCCTGTCCCAACGGATCAATAATCTCTACCCCTTCTGCCAATAAAATATCTTGTAATTGTCTATGAATAAAAATAATACCTTGAGCCCAAGTATTATCAGCCAATTCAGTTGGTAAATGTTTCAAAGCTAATGCAAAATTATCAAAAACTGGAATTAATGTCTCTATAAGATTTTTATTTGCAAGCTGTATACTCTCTGCTCTCAATCTATCAGATTCTCTCTTTAAATTCTGATAATCAGCTTGTGCCCTTTGCCAACCAGATAAATTATGTGCTGATTCTTGCTCTAAACGAATAATGGTATCTTGTAATTCTTGAATATTTATATCCCCTATTACCGTATTATCTTGATCTGACTTATTTTTCTTCATATGTATCATTATTAAGCATATATTCAACGAGGGCTATATTTTTTGCATACTGCATACCTTTCGGCCCCACTACTACTATTGTACCATCATCTGAGTCAATTGAGAATTTACCCACAATAACTGAATAATTATGCATAGAGCTATGCGGGCTTTCTTCCCCAATATATAATTTATAACTACCCTGACTAACATCACGCCCTATTTCATCAATATGAGATTTAATTTCTTCTAAATCTTCTAAGGCATTATGAATAAATTCTACGGATGAAAAGCCTGGTTGAGTTAAAAAGTTAGCAACACCTTCCTCAAATATCAAATCTGATGATAATTTACCCATAGCTACATTTCCTGATTCTTGAGCAAATGATAATAATACATTTCTGAGCTTAAGATGAATTTCATTTATCGCACTCATATCATTCAAAAATCTATGGGTTACTGAAGCATATTGCCGTAAAATTTCTTGTCTACCTAAAAGTCGATTAACATAATATCGATACCCTTTATCTGTAGGAATACGCCCTGAGGAAGTGTGAACTTGCATCAAATAACCCTCATCCTCTAACTCAGCCAATTCGTTTCGAATAGTAGCACTAGAATATGGTAATTGATATTTTTTCTGAATACCTAAAGAAGATACTGGTTGGGCAGTATCTATATGATCCAGTATGACACATTCTAAAAACTGTTGTTTTCTTTCATCCATATTTACTTATTATAGCATAAAATTAGGCTTTTTTCAAGATATTGTATGAGATGAGGAGATCGTAGACAAAACAGATTACTATACATTACTAACCTAGGGTCCCTAGCTTGTCACAAAAAGTGTCCTCCTTTGGAGGAGGTGGCCGTCAGGCCGGAGGTGGATAGAGTTCAAGTCTTTATCTTATCCACCCCCGCCTTGCAGGCTTCCCCCTCCTAAGGGGGACAAAAGTAATAATTCTTTTGTTGCGACAATATATGCGACTGCAAGGTCGCCCCTACACAAATCTCATCTTATTCATAGATTATATGAGATGTTATTTTACAAGATTATCTCTGGTAATAATAATATTATCCCCCCTTTTCACATTATTAATAAGAAGATAATTAGCTAAATATGTTTCTAGTATAGATGATACGGTACGCTCTAATTCTCTTGCGCCAAAATCAGGACTATATCCTTTTTCCGCCAAATATGCAATTGCATCTTGCTCAATTTCTAATCGTACTCCTCTTTCTTGATCAAATCTCTCAGCAAGGCTTTCTATCATTTTAGCTGCAATTTCAGACACAGTTTCAAGTTGCAATGGATAATAGACAATAACTTCTGTAAAACGGTTAATAAATTCAGGAGCAAATTCTTTTCCTTGAATAATTGTGTCAATTAATTGCTGTTTAAAGGTAATTTTATCAAAACTTGGATGTTCTCTTATAAAATCACGAAGAAATAAAGCTCCTGCATTAGAGGTTGCAATAATAATAGTATTCCTAAAATCTGTACGTATGCCTCTATTATCAGTCAAGAATCCTTCATCTAAAATTTGTAAGAATATATTTAAAACTTGAGGATGAGCTTTTTCAATTTCATCTAATAATATCAGGGAAAAAGGCTTGTCCTGAACACGTTTTGTCAAAAACCCTTCTTGAAAACTCACATCCTCTCCAACTGGACTACCTAATATCCCATATACTGAATCTGGTCTTCCAAATTCATTCATATCAAGACGAATCATTCTATCTTTTGACCCAAAATAATGTTTGGCAAGAGCCTTGGCAGTTTCCGTTTTACCAACTCCAGTGGGGCCTAAGAATAAAAATGTACCCACTGGCTTATTACGTGATTTAACATCTAATTGAGCTCTTTTTAAGGCATTGACTAAGGCAGTTAATCCTTCTGGCTGCCCCTTAATTTCAGCCTGTAATTTTGTTTCTAGAGATAATAAGGTATCTTTTTCGGTATTCTGTAATTCATTAATATTCATATTAGTCCTCTCAGATACTACAGTACGAATATGATGCTCTAATACAAAAGGACTATCTTCTATATTAGCTTGATTAACTGCATCTGATAAAATTCCTACTGATTTACCAGGAAATCCCCCCTTACTAATATATCTCTCAGAAAAACTCATCACAGCTCTTAGAGATTGATAGGTAATATATTTATGATATTGTCGTGTCAAATCAAATGATGTCATCATTAATACATTCATGGTGTCCTCAGGAGAGGCATCTTCTACGGGCATTGATTCAAATAAACTATCAATAATAGGAAAGCTTTTCACCCCATTATGATAGCCTTCTGGATTATCTATACCGATTACATTAATATGTCGTGAATTTAAAAATTTTACAATAATATTACGTATAGCATCATCTGCAGATATAAATAACTCTGATATATTCTCAATTACAAGAATAATATTTCCCGAATGCTCTGCATAGTTTAAAGCTTTTAATAGATATTGAGAGGCATTTGTAGTACCTGATAATAAATCTGTTGTTTGTAATTTTAGAATACGAGTAAGATTATCATTATGCTGAATTTGATATTGTCTTATAGTGAAAGCTAGATTTTCAATCAATGATTTTTTCCCAACCCCAATATTTCCCAATAGGAGAATATTATGTCGAGTTGATTTGGAAAGATTAGTTAATATACGCCGCAAAATATCTTGATGAATAATAACCTGATGTGGTTCACGATATATAATTTGATCTGATATATCTTCAGTGATTCTATCTAAATCATTAGTATATCCAATTGTCCATGATCTTCCCAGAGTCCCAAAATTTTTCTCAACTCCCTCGGGACTCCACATAGATACCGGTATATTATTATGATAGTATAAAGCCTCCCAAGAAATAATTTGTAAAAAATCCTCCTTAGACAAATCTAATTGATTTAATATACTCGTAAATATACCCCCTTGCTCAAATAATACATATAGAATCATATGCCCCCCTATACGATATTCTTCCCAAGAATCTTTTATATATTCAATTCTTGCTAATAGTTCATCTATTGGAGGGAGATTAGGGTTTGTATCAAGCCCCAAATCTTTCAGTTTAGTATAAAAGGTATCTGGAACCAATCCCATATAAGCTAAGATAATTTGTCCCCTTTTACTGCTTGTGACGGCATGTATAAGCTGGTTATACGTTAATTGCTTAGGAAAATATCCTACTAGATGCTGTGCTAAATCATAATCAAATATTTCAGCATAATTATGAGAGAAGATCAAAGTATCTTTATCTGATCGCAATTTTAAAATAATAAATAAATATGAGACCACGTATATATATATACTGGTACCAATGAGAATTATAGCTAATAGATAATTTCCCGTATTATAGGTAATTATTGTAACAATCCCAATAAATACGAGCCAAATAATATAACTTATCCAATTAAATATAATTTTCTCTAATATATTGCTAAAGAATGTTCTTGTGTGATAAATAGAGTAAAAATATTTCATATTATTAAAAACTTTTTATAATAATAAAGATAAATAATACTGGATATAATACCCATATTATAAGACCTATAGCTCCTACAAAAGCAGCTATAATAACAATAATAATGCCCAATATTATTGTAAACCCTCTCACAAAAGCTCCTACAATTCTTGATATCATATTAGAGGTCCAGACTTCAAATATATGTTTTAAGTCAAATCCTTTATTAGGATAAGCATATAGTTGATTTTTCCAAGGAGAAAAAAATGTTTTTATAAGAAAAATAAAAGAGAAAATATTACCAAACACTACAATATATTGCATAATTTTACGAATAATTCTATATGGCATTTCAATCCAATACCATTTAATAAATATTCCTATTAATTTAGCATTATATTCTGCAGTTTCTATAATCATATTATTCTTGTATCACTTTTATTTGTGAAAATGTAGAATTAAGATTTACCTTTACTATTTTTTCTTTTTCATCACCTGACACCTGATAATTACTACTCTCATATAGTGTTGAATTCTCTCCTTTTTGAACAAGACCAATGAAATCATTCTGAGTAAAACTATGTGATGTAGATAATAATACCTTACTATTACGTGGAATAGTAATAGTAACTCGACTTGCAGTAGAAGAAATATTAAGGGTAGCTGTTGTATCAACTTGCTTTAAGGAAATAGATGCCTCAGAACCTCTAAGCGTAATACTTGCAGATTTCAATAACACTTGCTCTAAATCTAATGAAAGTGATGAGATATTAGCAGTAATATCAAATATAGTAGGGATATTGTCGGACAATATTAAATTTATTTTTTTACTATATGAACCAAAACCGGGTTGAATATCTAATTGTTTAAGACCTATATTCTGCACGAAATCTTGATCTAATGAAAGCGTATTGGTTAATATCCCATAATTAGAAGTGTATTCTCCATCAATACCGTATCCCCCTCCTTTAATCGATAGGTCTGCAGCTGTAAAGGCCATATCCGTATATATACTTTTTACATCATTTATTGATCCTGATACTGTTTGGGTATTAGATTCAATAGTATCTTTTCTGATAGGGACAGAAAAACTCGTAATCGTAATAGCTGATACTAACAAAAACAAACCTACTATTAATGATACTAAACTTTTTACTCGAAATATTGATAACCCTACTGCAATCAAAGCAAGTGGCCAAATATAAATGAAAGGGATATATATATAAAGATAATTATTTTGATATACTCCTTGATAATATACTATCCCCAAGCTCAAACCTAAAATTAATATATATATTGTACCTAAATGAGAAAATATTCTTAAAAAGGGATTTGTTTTTTTTTCTCCTGATTCAATAATAATACTTGACATATTTATAAAGTATTAGATTTTTTTATTAGTAAGACTTTTTAATATAAAGGCCATCCCTATTGTTATAAATAAGGCTGGATATCTCCAAGAATTAGGAATAAGAGCCCAAGGTACAATATCAAATTGCAATATGAATCCTCCAAAGAATAAAATACTTATAGAGATAATATTGGGGGCTGTAATTAATTCATCCCACAATGTAGATTTTCTTACTATAGTATTATCATCTTTACTCTGTAGACCTTGTATAGCTGTTTGATAAAATTCAAGATCATCCTGCTCCATTACTTCCCGCTCAGTAGGTAATAATACTGATAAAGTTAAGTAGAATACTAAACCGATACCACTTGCAAGAGTTAATAAAATAAATAATACTCTAATAGAAATATGAGAAACATCTAAGTAATCTGCTATTCCTGCCGCTACTCCAGTCAAAAATTGATAATTTGTCGATTTGTATAACCGTTTTTTTATTTCAATTGCCATAACTAATATTACTATTATGATATACTAGTAGTATATCATAATTTTATCCTTTATAATAATAGTGGATAACTGTTTTATACTTATGTCTCACACCTTAGCCAAAATAATTCAAGATATTCCTCAAATTCCAGGGATATATCTCTTTTATAATATCGATAATACCATTATTTATATTGGTAAAGCAATTAAGCTCAAAAGTCGTGTACAAAGTTATTTTCGAGCTAATGCCTCTCTCAATGGAGCAAAAAGAGCTATGATAAAAGATATTCATCATATTGAAATCAAACCTTGTGATAGTGAAATTGAGGCATTGATATTAGAATCTAATCTGATAAAAAAATATAATCCCAAATACAATATACTCTTAAAAGATGATAAAAGTTATGCCTATCTTGTTTGGACTAAAGAAGATTTTCCTCGTATATTTGTCACTCATAAAACCTATTTAGATTCTCATACAGAAAAATTAAATTATCTGGGACCTTTTGTCAATGGAGATGCTTTACGCAAAACATTACGTATTTTACGTAAAAGCTTTCCTTATCGATCCTGTAAAACAATGCCCAAACATCCTTGTATTTATTATCGCCTCGGTAAATGTGAGGCTCCCTGTATACAAAATATAAATAAAATTAATTATCAAAAACACTTGAGCACCATACTCGAGATTATGAAAGGAAAAACAAAGTCAATTTTAAAAGATTTAACTATTCAAATGCAAAGCTATTCAGTATTGCAGGAATTCGAGAAAGCTCTTGAGATTAAACAACAAATTGAAGCTTTAGAAAAAATATCTCTCCATAAAGGTATTATCACATCGGATAAGAGTCGAAATATCAAATATACCGAAGATTTACAAACAGTACTCAATCTTGACAAATTACCCAAAAGAATAGAGGGTTATGATTCCTCCCATTTTCACGGCGATAAAGCAGTAGTGTCAATGGTAGTATTTGAAGATGGAAAAGCCAATAAAGCTGAATATAGAAAATTCCGTATACAAAAACCTCCTGAAGGGGGTGATGACTTTTATAATCTCAATCAAGCTCTTACCCGAAGATTCCAACATAATGACTGGCCTATTCCTGATTTGATTTTAATTGATGGTGGCAAGGGGCAATTATCAAAAGCTTTAGAGGCTCAAAAAAATGGAAAGATTGAATATCGTTCTATCCCTATCATATCTTTGGCAAAAAGATTAGAGGAAATATATATTCCAGGTCAAGATAAGCCGCAATTATTACCCCGCTCATCTCGAGCCCTTCAATTATTACAACAAATTCGAGATGAATCTCATCGTTTCGCGGTTACTTATCATCGTAAATTGAGAGAGAAATTACCAGAATAAAAAAGGGAAATTTGTAGCAGCAGGGGGATTCGGTCACAAGTAATTTCCCTGACGGGAAATTCTCGCTACCCCGTCTCGCCGTGTTCGCCTTGCGCTTAGCGCAAACTCACACCAGGCTCCGACCTTCTCATCCCCACGGGAGATATGCTATATCTCCCTTTGCTTTTACTAAAAAATTTGTAGCCGCAAGGGGATTCGGTCACAAGTAATTTCCCTGACGGGAAATTCTCGCTACCCCGTCTCGCCGTGTTCGCCTTGCGCTTAGCGCAAACTCACACCAGGCTCCGACCTTCTCATCCCCACGGGAGATATACTATATCTCCCTTTGCTTTTACTAAAAAATTTGTAGCCGCAAGGGGATTCGAACCCCTGTTTTCCCCGTGAGAGGGGGATGTCCTAGACCAGGCTAGACGATGTGGCCAATATCTGTACAGTATACAGATTTTAAATCTTTTTGGCAAGAGAGATTTATTTTTTATTGAGTTTATTACGAATAAAGGTAGGAAGTTCAAATTCATCTTCCCCATCTGAATCTACAGTTTTAATAAATTCATCTTTTTTAACTTCCACTGCTTTTTGTCGCTCTTCCTCTTCTTTTTGTTTTATTTTTTCAGCTTCAACTTGTTTTTGTAATTCCTCTAAAGTTGGCTCTTTAACTTCTTCTGTCTTAAATGGCTTAATTGGTGGCTTAATATCTTTTTGATCAAATCCAGTGGCTATTACCGTTACCTGCAATTCCCCATCTGTTAATTTCTCATTTATTACCGCTCCAAAAATGACTTGGGCATCCGGATCAATAGACTCAATAATGACATTAGCGGCATCATTAATTTCTGCCATTGATAAATCTTTACCTCCCGTAACATTGAATAATACTCCCTTAGCTCCCTTAATAGAAATATCTAAAAGTGGACTATTAATTGCAATTTTAGCAGCTGTTATTGCTCTATCTTCACCTGATGCACTACCAATTCCCATCAAAGCAGATCCTGCATTTTTCATAATAGCACTAACATCAGCAAAGTCTACATTAACAAGTCCTGGTGTAGTAATTAAGTCAGAAATACCTTGTACTCCTTGTCTCAAGACATCATCAATCATAGAAAAAGCGTCCAGTACCGGAGTATTACGATCAATAATATTTAATATTTTATCATTAGGAATAGTAATAATAGTATCAACATTTTTCTTTAATTCTTCAAAAGCAGCATCTGCAATACGCTTACGCTGTATACCTTCAAACATAAAAGGCTTTGTTACAACGGCCACAGTCAAGGCACCACTTTCTTTAGCGGCTTGAGCAATAACTGGAGAAGCTCCGGATCCAGTTCCCCCACCCATTCCAGCGGTGATAAAAATCATATGAGACCCATTTACTGCCTGATACACCTCTTCTTTACTTTCCTCAGCTGATTTTCTTCCAACTTCTGGATTCATACCAGCCCCAAGCCCACGAGTAAGATTTTTCCCCAAATGAACTTTATGTTCTGCTTGTGAATGATGTAAATCTTGAGCATCAGTATTGACAGCCACAAATTCGACTCCCTTAATATCTGAATCTATCATTCTTTTTAGGGCATTTCCTCCAGCACCTCCAACTCCAACAACTTTAATTTTTGCAAATGCTTCTATCTCAGGATTTATTCTTGCCATATATGTTGAATATCTATTCAATACTTTCAAATAGTATAGCTTATTCGTGGATAAAAGTCAAAGTTTGACTTTTATAATATTATTTAATTTTAAAAACTTTCCCCAATTGCTGAGCACTTATATTCCAATCAAATTCTTTTGCCCGCTCATATCCTTTATGAATTAATGATTGTTTTAAAAGATCATCAGTAACTACACTTTTGATACCTCTTGCTATTGATTTGGCTGAATGGGGGTTTATGATTACCGCCGCATCTCCTCCAACTTCCTTCATAGCCCCTATATTCGAGGTGATAACGGGAGTACCTAAACTCAACCCTTCAATAATAGGGATACCGAATCCTTCATACAGAGATGGATATACCAATATTTCAGCTTGCTGTATATATTTAATCATATCTTCATCTGATATATATCCCAGTAATTTCACCCTATCTTCTAAATGATATGTATTGATGAGCTTAGGAATATCAGGAATAAGAGGGCTTTCAAAGTAATTACCTGCTATATACAATTGTAAGTCAGGAAATTTAGGAGCTATAATACGAAAGGCCTCAATTAATTGAGAGACATTTTTCCTAATATCAAGTCCTCCTTCATAAAAGATATATTTTACTGGTATAGATAATGTTTCTTTTGTCGCGATACGGGGGGATGCAGGATAGACAATAGGAATATCCTTAACTTTTAACTCAAAAACATCTGCTATTTCTTGAGCTGAAAAAGCTGATATCGTCACAATTTGTGTAACTTTTTTAATGGAAGACTGTAATAAACGAACATACATATTCACTTTCCAATTAGGAATATATTCTGGCAATCGCCAATAAATCACATCATGCACGGTCATAATATGAGGGATTTGAGGAATATAAGAAAGACTTGGATGAGGACTCCATACAATATCAGCTTTTAGCTTTAATACTGCTTTTGGGAATATCAATTTTTCCCATACTACTTGAGCAATAAGATCATTGCGTTTATACCAAACAGGAATATATTGAATTTGCTTCTGAATAGATTGAGGAATATGTTTGACTGAAGATTTGAGATATTCTGGTATTAAGATGATGATTTCATAATCCCATTTTTGATGTTCAAGTATTTGTAACAAATATTGCCCCATCCCTGTTTTGGGTTTTGCAAGAAAATCTCCATTGATGATAAGTTTCATAGAGTATATATTTTATATAATTTAGTATAGCATATTGAGCTCTATATATGCTATACTGTTACACAGTAAACTTAGATTATTATATCTATATGAAGCCTCTTGCACAAAATATTCGAGCCACTTTTGATTATACAATCATTGATACCTATCAGGCTGGACTTCAATTATTTGGAAATGAAGTGAAATCAGTAAAATTAGGTCATTCTAGTCTCAAAGGAGCTTATATTACTATTGAAAATAATGAATTATTTTTGATTCATTGCCATATCCCCCATTATCAAAATCATACTGATACCCATTTTGATACTGAGCGGCCTCGCAAAATACTTTTAAAGCGCTCTGAAATCGACTCCTTAATTGCCAAAAAATCAGCTTTAGGCTTGACAATTATCCCAATTAAGCTATACTTAATACGTGGACTTATTAAGATTGAAATTGTTCTTGCAAAGGGCAAAAAAAAGATTGATAAGCGCCATAGTATTCGAGATAGAGAAGAACAAAGATCTATTCAAAGAATATTGCGAATCAAATAACTCAATCGGGGATGTTTCGCTTTGCTAGTTCATTCACATCTATATACAATGAGAACTCGTATGTCTGTCACGAGACCAAAGACGGACAAACCCAAATGCAAAACCTTTTGCAGCCCGATCCTCTTACGGATTCGGGTATGCAGTTGCCTAAGTAATTTCGCGACTGCCATCATATTCTTTTAGTCAACATACAAGAATACTGGTGTCATATACCTGTTGATAGGAGTATATTCGCCCACAAAGCCTATATTCTAAAATCTTTTTGTGGCTCTGATGTATTCTGTCTTTGGAAATTAATTAAGAATATATCACAAAAAAAGACCAGCAATTTCCTATTTCTCTAAGTAATTGTATACGGATGCTGGGCTATACATGGGTTCAATTCCCATCATCTCCACCCTATTAATAAGTATTACTCAATGTCACAACAGCCGAAGAGCTCATCAAAAACAAATCAGCGTATTAATGAAAATATTATTGGTCCTGATGTGCGTCTTATCGATGTCACAGGAAAAATGATTGGGATGATTCCTCTAGAAGAAGCTCTCCGGCAAGCACGTGAAGCTGATTTAGATTTAGTTGAAATAGCATCCGATCCCCGCCCTCCCGTATGTAAGATTATGAATTATGGGAAATTCTTATATACCCAATCCAAACAACAAAGATTACATAAAGCTAAGCAAAAGAAAGTTGAGTTAAAAGTGCTTCGTATTGGATTCAAAATCGAACCTCATGATTTAGAAGTGAAATTAAAACAAGCTTATAAATTCCTTGATCAAGGACATAAGGTAAAATTTGATATGTATTTGAGAGGAAGAGAAAAAGCTTTTGCTGAACAAGCGGGAATAAAGATGAAAAATATACTTAGCAATCTTCCTGATACCATACGCTTTGACCAAGAATTAAAGCGCTCACCTCAAGGTTTTAGTGCAATACTTGCAAAAAAGATTTAATTATGATAAAATACACAGAATTGAGTATATAATTGATAATCTGAACATATGCCTAAGCTAAAGACTCGTAAATCATTATCCAAACGCATTACCCTTACTAAGAATGATAAGGTAGTAGCTCTTAAAGTTGCTCAAAATCATTTTTTGGCAAAAAAATCTGGTGATTCTGGGCGATCAAAGCGAAAAACCCAAATTATTGATACATCAGTCAAAAAATTAAAAAGGGTATTGAATCAATAAGAGTTTTAAGATAATTGTATGAGAATTAAACGAGGAGTTACAGCTAGTAAAAGAAGAAAGAATCTATTGCAACATGCAAAGGGCTTTCAATGGCGACGCAAAACTAATTTCCGAGCTGCAAAAGAAGCATTATTACATGCTTGGACTTATGCGTATCGAGATCGCCGCAATAAAAAGCGGGACAGACGAGTATTATGGCAAGCTAAAATCAATGCTGCTAGTCGTAATCTTGGTGTACAATATAGCCGACTTATTAATAATTTGAATAAAGCGAATATTGAACTTGATCGAAAAAGTTTAGCTTATCTTGCTGAGCATAAACCAGAAGTATTTGCTCATATTGTAGAGAATACTAAATAATTCTATCTATTTTCCCTAAACTAAAAACCTATTTGATTTCTCGAATAGGTTTTTAGTTGTATAATCTTGACAATTACTTATATTCATGATAATATAGAAATGTTAATTTATGCTAGCTTTGCTAGCGGAGGATAACGTGGGTGTTGGCTGACCCTGAATCTATTTCAACTAAATCCCCCCCATGAGGAAGTCGCAATGCGACTTCCTCTCTTAAATTTATTATTGAGTATCTGAATTTTCAATTAACGTTAATATTTGCTTTATAGCCTCAGCAATTGGCTCATTTTGGATAATAACGGACATTATAGGATCTTTGAATGAAGTTATCGCTACATTATTATCGAATACCGATATATCAATGGGAGAATTATATTTAGACTTATCAATATAACGATATACTACTTTTTCTAATTTTGAATCCTTCAAAATATCACCTTTTGATGAAGAATAAATTGTATGCACATTTACTTTCTTACCTAATCGCTTTTTATAAAAAGTTGCACTTTCCTCAGGAGTAAATATTCCATCAAGAGCATCAAGATCAAAAATACCAAAGATCTCCTTCTCTTTAGCCTTTAACATTTCTTCACGAACACTATTCAAACCTAATTTCCCTTCATAAAATTTTACTTGTGGCTTATTACCACCTTGAGTAGTATCATATAGACCACTTAATGATGGTAAAATTTGATTGATAGTATTTTCTTTAGCTTCTATTACAGCCTTATCTTCTCTAATCAAAGCTGATAATTTGTCTGGAGACTCTGGAGTAAATAATCTCTTTTTACCTTGAGTATAGGAACTCATAAGTCCCTTTTTCATAAATCCCTCTACCAATACATAGGTAGTAGCTCTATTTACCGTTGCTAATTTTGCGATTTTTTGAATAGGTGCGGATCCTAATTTGAGAGAAGCAACATAAACTTTAGATTCTTTATCAGAGAATCCAAGAGAACGGAGTTTAGCTAAGAGTTGTTCATCCATAATATAAAAATAAGTGTTAATATGTTATATCATAATATATTATTTATAATAAAATGTCAATACCTGTCATAAAATTTTTTACTTCCTTAATTTCGATATTTCTGTTCTCAAGCCTTTTTATCGTATCTGGACTTGGATGATTATATCTATTGTTAGCTCCTGCTGATATAATGACTTGTTGAGGGCTAATAGTATCTAAAAATTGTTCGGATGTAGAAGTTTTACTCCCATGATGACCAGCTTTCAAAATATCTATATCAAGATTAGGATATTGAGCTATTATCTTTGCTTCTGTTTTCTCATCAGCGTCTCCAGTTAATAATACAGAGTGCTTTTGACTACGAAGTAGCATTACAATTGACTCAGAATTATCATTAGTAATATCTTGTCCCCAAAGATTTTCTTGAGGATTTAATAATGTTAATTCTATACTATCCCCTAAGGTAATAGTAGTATTTTCTATTGATGGCAATAATTGAATATCTTTTTGTTTGATATATTGGAGTAATTCTTGATAACTTTTATTTTTCTCATCAAATACTCCATTTATCATTACCTTTTCTACTTTGAACCTATCAATAATATTCTTACACCCCCCAAAATGATCTTTATCCCCATGAGTAATAATTATCATATCAATACGATTGGCCCAAAACCCTAATTTTGACTCTAATTGATCAATAATCTTAGAATCAGGTCCGCAGTCTACCACAACTCTAGCCCCTCTTTTAGATTGAATAAGACTAGAGTCTCCTTGCCCAATATTTAAGAATGTTATCTGGTTTTCTGGATTTATTACTTTCTGATATTCTTGGTATCCATATATAAAAGTAATAGTACTAATAATAAGTATGAATATTTTCAATTTCATATTTTCTTCTGTTTTATATAAATCCAATATCCTATACCCATTATAACGTATATTAGAATAAGCATATACCCTTTTATATTAGGTACTGTTATACTTGCCCATGATAGAGAGGCTAAATATTGATTCATAGATAAGACTGATTGAATAAGTATTACTAAAGGATAGGTAACTATTCTCCAAGGAAAAATAAGTGCTGTAATACTACCCCAAGCCATAGCAAGAGGGATAATAGGGACAATAAGTATATTAGCTATAATAGATATCAATGATATTTGTCCAAAATAATATATGAGTAATGGTAATACCAATATTTGAGCGAATAAAGTCTCCCCTATCATTGGTAGAATGCCAAGACTTGGTATGCCCTCCGTATATGTTTTGAATAATTGACCATATAATATAAGTCCTATTACTGCTAAAAAAGACAATTGGAATCCAATATCATAGCCCATATAAAGGGGATTTATCAAAACTAAAATAGTAGCACATAATATCAAAGGCCTCATACCTCCTACATATCTTTGTAATTGCTCAGCTGCGAGTATAATAATAGCAAATATACCAGCCCTCATAATAGATGCCTCAGCCCCTGTCAAAAGAGTAAATACTATCATAACCGCAATAGTAATCCAGAATGACAGAGGCCTATATATTTGTCTATTAATTAATTGCTGATATACTAACACAATAATAATTGCCATATTATATCCTGAAACAGCCAAAATATGACTTACTCCAGTCTTTTTGAATGATTCCTTAATCTCGGTTGGTAATGTATCTGTATACCCTATAAGAATACCTTTTAGGAATTCTCCTACTTGATTGGGATAGGCTTTATCAATTTTATTAATAATTCCTTTTTGCATTTGTATAATACCGCGCATTATTTGACATTGTATATTACAAGTATTGTCTGATTCTATTGTATATTCTGAAGTACTCATATAGCGGTGAATTCCTTTTCCTAATAAAAACCTCCTTATTCCTGCCTCTTCTGGAATGGAAGTTTTGGCTTTTACTATCAATCTCTTACCATATATCAAATCATTATCTTTAATGGTCATAAAAGCCTTAGCTTTATATTTGGGTATATATACTTTGTATTGATATCCAAAAGCTTGTGAACGGGGACTTGATTCAATAATGATCTCTGTATTCTCTATACGATTAGGGATATTATCCTGAATTTGATGGTAATTATCAATAATAGTATTCACATAATACCCCCCTCCAATAAATCCAATCAGAGTTACTCCCAAGAATATAAGTCTTATATCTGAATAAAACCAATACACCGCTATTACAAAAGGGATAGTGACTAAAACCCATATTGATTGTAATACAAAAAAAGAGCCCAGTAAGGCTCCTCCCAATATACCTAATTGTAAAGCCAAACTGGTATTTGGGATAATATATTTCATAGTGCGCATAAATGGATTCGAACCATTGACCTCATCCACGTCAAGGATGCGCTCTAACCAGCTGAGCTATACGCGCGTATATAGAATTATTATAATGAATTTATGAATAAATGTATAGTATAAGAGAGATAATATTCAACCTATCTCTCTTATACTATATCATTTTACAATTTTCCCAAGTACTCTAAAGCCATTTTATCAGTTATCTCTGCTGATACTATAATTCTCAGTCTGTCCATATCAATTTGTTCTTGCTCTTTTTCGGAATACTTCTCTAGAATATGATGAATACGATGCTTTACTTCTTTTTCATCAGCAATAAATTTTTGCTCCGCAGTAATTTCTTTTAGGATAAGCATTAATTTTACTCTTGACTCTGCTTGTGGCAATGCTTCTGCCAATAATTCTTCACGGGTTTTCCCGGCTTGTGTTAAAGCATCATCAAGAGTATGTCCTGAATAAAGAGCTCTTTGTTCCATCTCTTGAATAATTTGATCTCGCTCAGCAATTACTAATACATCTGGTAGCTCAACTTTTATCTTAGCTAATATAGCATCAACTATAGCTTGAGTATACGTAGTTTGTACTTCTTTTTGTCGCTCGGCTATCAAACCTTCTTTTAAGCTCATTTCTAAATCTGAAATACTTTTTTCACCATTACTCAAAATTTTTGCGAAATCCTCATCCCAATTAGGTAATAGAATTTCTTGTACATCTTTTATCTCAATTGCAAAATGTCCTGATTTTCCTGCTAATTCAGTATTATGATAATCTTTTGGAAAGGGAATATCAAATTCTTTTTTATCCCCAGCCTTAAGCCCAATTACTTGATCTTCAAAACCTGGAATGAATTTTCCTGCACCGATTTCTACTGGCATCGCCTCAGACTTATCAAATTCTTGTCCCTCAACAGTTAATATATAATTAATAGAAACTGTATCTCCGTTTTTTGCCTCTCTCTCTATAACAGTTTGAGTACCACGAGATTTTTGTAAATACTTTTTAGCTTCTTCTATATCTTTATCCGTAATATCCTCTGATTCTTTGGTGATTTTACTAGCTAGTTTTTTATAATCTGGAAGTTCAATTTCTGGCATAATACTAATAGTAGCCGTATATTCTAATCCGTCTTTTGACTCTTTTTCAGATAATGTTATTTCAGGATTAGCTAATGGAGATAATTTCTCATCTTTTATTGCTTGCTTGTATGACTGATTGACTGCGTATTCAATGGTTTCATTCAATAGTTCTGGCCCACTAATATGCTTAGCTACTAATTCTTTTGGAGCCTCACCTTTTCTGAATCCAGGAACAGTAATTTGTTTAGAAAGACGAACCGTCGTCTTATCAATATAAGCAACCATTTCTGCTTGCTCTATGATAACATTAAGCTCAACTTGTGATTTAGGAAGATTTTTTCGAGTAATTTTCATAATAATAGATATTTATCACATAATGTGTTTAATTATAGCATAAAAATAGCAAATATTCAAGCTATAATTGCTTAATATGTTTCTTTACTCCTTCCCCTATTTCAGGATGTTTAAGACTAAAATCAATCACTGCCTGAATATATCCAAGCTTATCTCCACAATCATATCGCCTTCCTTCAATTTCATATCCATATAATGGCTTATTTTGTAATAATTCAATAAAAGCATTATCGAGCCCTAGCTCACCTTTCACCGAACTCTTTAATCTCTCTAATTCATCAAATATTGCAGGCGTAATAATATATTTTCCAATCACTGCAAGATCAGACTGAGTTTCTGTAGGTTTTGGTTTTTCTACAAATTGATTAATTTCAAATAATCTTTCTGATATTTGGGTTCCTTCAATAATTCCATACTTTGAAACCTCATTATGAGGAACTCGTGTAAGAGCAATAACTGGATCCTGATATTTTTGATATATATCTATTAATTGCTGTATAGCAGGGACTTCAGAATCTACAATATCATCTTCAAATAATACCGCACAAGGCTCATCTCCAATAAAACTTCTTGTTGCAAGTATGGCATCCCCATTACCGCGAGCATAACGTTGTCTCACAAAGAAAAATTCTGCCATATCAGATATTCCACGAACTTGAACTAAAGCTTCTTCTTTCCCCTTTTGCTCTAGGAGATATTCTAATTCAAAATGAGAATCAAAATGATCTTCAATGGACCGTTTTCCTTTACCGGTCACAAAAATAATTTGTTCAATACCAGCACTTACTGCCTCCTCTACCAAATATTGTACAATAGGTTTATCTACCAAAGGGAGCATCGATTTAGGTTGGGCTTTGGTTACTGGGAGAAATCTTGTTCCAAATCCCGCCACCGTAATAATTGCTTTTCGTATTTTCATAATAATTACTATTGTAGTATATATTCAGTATAACATAAACAAAGAATATCCTCTATAGATATTCCTTGTTCTTGTCAACCTATTTGGCCACCTCTCTAATAGATCTATTAGCAAAATTACTTATTTCACTACATTCCTTCTCTGATATTCTTGATCCTAATCCATTTGCTTGTATTACTGGCTTATATTTCCCAAGTCCCAGTCCGTTATAATCTAGAGTGAAATTTTGTGTTGTACTAGTACCCGTTATTGGGCTGCCATAATTTTCTCCTGCAAATCTCTTTATTTTCCAGGTATATGGTGAATTTGCATTACTTATCGTACCCTCTACTTGGGCTATTGGGCTCTCTGTACTTACTACTTTATTATTCACTATTCTACAACTTATTAACGGATAGCTTTGTATCACTAATGTAATATTTGCATTTACTGATTTTGGAACTCTTGCATCCT
>JBIKWJ010000009.1:0-15447 GCA_044356325.1 Minisyncoccia bacterium
AAGGCAGGCTCAGCAACAGTAGCAGCTACCACCCAAGCAGTAGGCACTCCAGTAGTAAGTATAAATCAAAGCGATGCCAATCAAGCATGTACTAATAATGGAGCGGGCTATGGCCTCATCACCAATGCAGAATGGATGACAATAGCCAGGAATATAGAGGGGCAGACAAGTAATTGGAGCAATAATACAATATCTGATGTAAACTCTTTAAATAGAGGCCATACTGATAATAATCCATCAAGTGCATTAGCAGCTAGCACAAATGATCTAGAAGGATGTGTTGGATATACAGATGGAAGAACTTGTACCAATCAATGGCATGTAAATAGGAGAACCCATACATTAAGCAATGGAGAGATAATCTGGGATATAGGAGGAAATGTATGGGACTGGACAAATGATACCATATTAGGAAAAGACCAACCAACAGGAGGTCCAGCAGGATCTGATTGGAGAGAATACACAGCCATAACCAATTATGGCACATTAAGCTATGATTTAACCAGGCCCGGCAATAATACCTGGAATAGCACGCAGAATATGGGACAAATATACAGTGATGGAACAAGTAGTAATGCTGCCAACTATGGTTTCATCCGCGGTGGTTATTGGAGTTCTCCGACTACTGCGGGAGTCTTTACTCTGTATTTGTTTAGGGCTCCTACCGATACGGCCGCTAATCGTGGCTTCCGCTGTGTGGTGCGGTGAGGGCTTTTCAGTTGCTTTATAACTTACAACTTATCTGTGATTTCCTCATTTTATACAATATATTGAAGTCATAGCAATTGTATGATATACTACAATTAATATTAACCAATACTGATATGGCAAAGACTAAATCCAAAGCAATTGATAAGACAGCAAGTAAACAAGATAAAATACAGTCCGTATTAGACGATATCAAAAGTAAATTTGGTGATGAGTCTATGATGAAATTGGGTGAGGTGAAGAAAGTAGATATTCACGCTTATTCAACTGGATCTATTTCTCTTGACCGAGCTCTTGGAATTGGAGGAATTCCACAAGGAAGAATTGTTGAAATATATGGGCCAGAATCGAGTGGAAAAACAACCATTTGTCTTCAGGTTGTTGCTAATGCACAAAAAGAAGGTGGTGTAGCAGCATTTATTGATACTGAGCATGCTCTTGATCCAGAATACGCCAAAAAACTTAAAGTAAATACTGATGATTTGTTGATATCACAGCCGAATACAGGGGAGGAGGCTTTGTCTATAGTTGAAGCTTTGGTACAATCAGGAAATGTAGATATTATTGTTCTTGACTCTGTTGCTGCTATTGTGCCAAAAGCAGAAATTGAAGGTGATATGGGGGACTCTCATGTGGCTATTCAGGCTCGTCTTATGTCTCAAGCATTGCGTAAATTAACTGCTATTTCAGCAAAAGCAAATACTACCATTCTCTTTACTAATCAAACTCGTATGAAAATTGGTATGATGGGATATGGTAGTCCAGTTGAAACCCCAGGGGGGAAGGCTTTAAAATTTTATGCTTCAGTTCGAATTGAAATTAAGCGTATTGCTCAAATTAAAAAAGGAGAAGAAGTTATTGGGGCAAGAACTAAAGCTAAAATTGTAAAAAACAAAGTGGCAGCTCCATTTAAAGTAGCTGAATTTGATATTATGTATAATGAAGGTGTTTCTTTGGAAACAGATTTGATTAATTTAGCTCTTAAAGTAGGGGTATTAAAGAAAAAGGGTACTTATATTCAGGATTTAGAGGGGAATACTCTTGGGCAAGGATTAGAATCAGCCCGTAAGTCATTAAGAGATAATCCAGAAACATTAGAAAAATTATATGCGGATGTATTAGCTAAAGAAGATATTACTGAGGAAACTGAAGAAGCTCCTAGTTTTGATACTAGCTCAATTGAAGAATAAATATGGCCTACACATTGGTACTTATTCGCCATGGGGAAAGTGTATGGAATCAGTTAGATAAATTTACTGGCTGGACTGATGTAGAGTTATCAGCTAAAGGTATACAGGAAGCTAAAACATTGGGAGTGGCATTGAATCAAAATGGTTTTGAATTTGATATTGCTTATACTTCAGTATTAGATCGTGCTATTGATACTTTGCAATATGCTCTAGAAGCGGCGCATATGACATGGTTACCGGTAATTAAAAATTGGCATCTTAATGAGAGGCATTATGGAGGATTGCAGGGAAAAGATAAAACTGATGCGATAGAAGAGTTTGGAGAATATCAAGTAAAGGTGTGGAGGAGAGCTTTTGCTATTAGACCTCCATTATTATCAGAATATGATCCTCGCTATCCTGCTTCTGACGATAGGTATAAGGATATCCCTATAGATCAATTGCCTATTGGGGAGTCTCTAAAAGATACTTTAGATAGAGTAGCTCCTTATTGGGAGCAAGAATTAAAGCCAGCAATATTGTCAGGAAAGAGGGTTATTATCTCCGCACATGGGAATAGTTTGAGAGCATTAATCAAATTCCTTGAAAATATGTCTGATAAGAAAATCATTGATTTAGAAATTCCAACTGGACAACCGTTAATATATCATCTTAGGGAGTCAGATTTAAAAGTAGAGAAGCGTTATTATCTTAATGATGCCTTGAAACAAAATATGCCATTTTGGGAGAAAGTTAAATCTTTGTTTAAATAAATTAATATGTCAAAAATTATATTAGCTAGGCATGGAGAAACCTTATGGGAACAAGAAAATCGGTATCTTAGTTGGGCTGATGTTCCCTTGGTTAATGCTCGAGAATCATTGCAACATATGGGTAATTTGTTATTGAATCAAAGATTGCATGTTGATATTATGTTGACTTCAGTATTAGAACGATCTATTGTAAGTGGCTGGACTGTACTTAATAATATGTATCACTCTTGGATACCAGAAATACATGATTGGAGATTAAATCCTCGGCATTATGGAAAAATACAAGGACTTACTCATCAAGAAGCTTTATTGCAATATCCAGAAATTCAAAATATTATATCAAGTTGGGATAAAAAACCTGAGGCAGTAGATATTAGTGATAATCGTCATCCTAGTTATGATAGAAGATATACTGATATTGCATCTGAATTATTACCCACAACAGAAAGCTTAGAAGATGTAGCCAAAAGAGTAAATAGTTTTATAGAAGATACAGTTCTTCCTTTATTAAAAGCAGAGAAAGATATTTTCATTGTTGCTCACAATGATAGTATTAAAATATTTCTTCAATATTTTAATAAATTATCAATAGAGGACACTCTAAAAATAGATTTAGCATTAGCTCAGACTATGCTGTTAGATTATAATGCAAATACAGGTGAAGTATTAGAATCAAGATTACAATAATAGATGACAAAATGGTGTATATATGCTATTATAATCATAATAAATTATTGTTATTATGTATAATCACAGAACTATTGAACAAAAATGGATACAGCGATGGGCTGAGGGCTTTGTAGATTATACGGCTAATAATTCTTCAGGTAAAGAAAGTAAATATATTTTGGTGGAATTCCCTTTTCCATCAGGAGCTGGACTACATGTCGGGCATATTCGTAGTTATGTGGCTCAGGATATAAAGGCAAGAATGTATCGTATGCAGGGGCAAAATGTATTATACCCAATAGGTTGGGATGCTTTTGGTCTACCAACAGAAAATTATGCTATTCAAAATAATATATCTCCTATTATTGCAACAGAAAATAATATTAATACTTTCAAAAAACAATTAGCATTATTAGGATTATCTTTTGATTGGAGTCGTGAAATTAATACTACTGATCCACAATATTATCGCTGGACTCAATGGATATGGCTACAAATGTATAAAGCTGGACTTGCTTATCAAGACACCACTAAGGTTTGGTGGTGTGATGAATTAAAAACGGTTCTTGCTAATGAAGAAGTTATTGATGGGAAATCAGAGCGCGGAGGATATCCCTGTGAGAGGGTGTCATTAACACAATGGATGTTGGCTATTACCAAATATGCCGATAGATTGGATAAAGATTTAGATACTGTCGATTATTTGCCCGTTATCAAAACTCAACAGCGAAATTGGATAGGCCGTAGTGAGGGGGTTCAATTAAAATTCCAAATTCTAGACTCAGATGGGTCTGTAGAAGTCTTCACTACCCGAATAGACACCTTATTTGGCGTTACCTTTTTGGTATTAGCTCCAGAACACCCAATCTTAGATGCTATTGTACCATCAGAATATAAAGAAGCAATACAAACTTATCAAAAGCAAACAAAATCTAAAAGTGATTTAGATCGTCAGCAAGAAAAAGAAAAAACGGGAGTATTCACCGGAGCTTATGCAATTCATCCAATTACAGGAGGGAATATTCCAATTTGGACTGCAGATTATGTATTAATGAATTATGGAACGGGAGCTGTGATGGCGGTACCCGCTCATGATGAGAGAGATAGAGAATTCGCTGAAAAATATAATTTAGCAATTATCAATGTTATTACAGAGGATAATATTTTAGAGAACTCAGATTCATATAACGGATTATCAACATTAGAAGCTAAACAAAATCTAACACAAGAATTAGAGTTTAAGAATCTAGGTCATCAGAAAATTCAATATAAACTTCGTGATTGGGTATTCTCCCGTCAGCGCTATTGGGGAGAACCATTTCCTATTGTGTGGATTCACGAGCAGTCTTATAGCCAAATATCAGGTGAAATTGTTAATTTTCTACCAGCAAATCCCGTTACTCGACAAAAAAATAATAATACGGAATACGCTGCTCCCTTGGCTCTTACAGAATTACCGCTCGAATTACCAGAAGTAGAATCATATATTCCAGAGGGACAAGGTGAAGGGCCATTAGCACTAGCAAAAGATTGGGTTCAAGTTTGGTATCATATTGAGACGGGTAAAACACTTCCTCGTAGTGAAACAAAGCCAGATGAGAAATGGGTAGAGGGTATCAGAGAAACTGATACTATGCCTAATTGGGCAGGAAGCTCTTGGTATTATCTTAGATATATTGATGCTCATAATACTCAAGAATTAGCAAGCAAAGCTGCTTTAGAGCAATGGCTACCAGTGGACTTATATAATGGAGGTATGGAGCATGTGACTTTGCATCTTTTATATTCTCGATTTTGGCATAAATTTTTATATGATATTGGAGTTGTGCCTACAATAGAACCTTATCAAAAGCGTATTGCACATGGAATGATTTTAGCTGAAGGGGGTATAAAAATGTCTAAGTCTAAAGGAAATACTATTGATCCTATTGAAATGGTAGAGTCTTTTGGAGCAGATGCTCTCAGAATTTATGAAATGTTTATGGGACCTTATGATGAGTCAATTGCATGGGATACAAGCGGTCTTATTGGATGTAGTCGATTTTTGAAGCGAGTATATCAATGGATTACTGATATGCAAACTCAAACATTAGAGAAAGCCGTAGATACAATCAAATTAGATTATGATACCCATACTTTAATACACAAGATTACTGAAGATATAGAAAATCAAAAATATAATACCTGTATCAGTAGTTTAATGGAATATCTCAATACCTATATTAATAAAGATATTGGTATTGAGTATATTAAGATATATATTACTCTTTTAGCCCCCTTTGCGCCTCATATCACGGAAGAATTATGGGAAATATTAGGGGAGAAAGAATCTGTGCATAAAACTATTTGGCCACAATATGATGAATCTAAATTAATTCAAGCAGAAATAGATTATCAAATTCATATTAATGGAAAAATGCGAGATATTATTACGGTTGATGCACAATTAGATAATGATGCTATTCAACAAAAAGCTTTGGAATCTGTTAAAGTAAATCAGATAATAGGGGATAAAAACACTATTAAAAAAATGATTATAAATCAAGATAAAAGAATAGTAATTATTATCTATTGAGAAAAGATATTCTTTGTGATACTATAAATACATAGTAAACTAATATACAAATAATGGTAAGTATTCAATTTTGTGGTGGAGCAGGTTCAGTTACTGGGGCTAATTATGTTATAGATAACGGGAAAATACGCTTTGTTGTCGATTGTGGGCTAGTGCAGGGAAGTTCAGAGGCTGATGAAATAAATTATAAGTCATTTGTATATGACCCAAAGAGTATATCCTTTATGATATCAACACATACTCATATTGATCATATTGGACGAATTCCTAAACTGGTTAAAGATGGATTTAGTGGAGAAATATACTCTACCTATCCCACTCAAGAATTTGCAGAGATATCTCTAAGGGATACTGTTTCTATTATGGAGCATGATCATAGTCAATTGCCGCTTTTCTCTGAAGAAGATGTAGATAAAGCTGTGGCTCAATGGCGAGGTAAGGAATATCATGAAATTTATGAAATTGATGAGAATATATCTTTTCGTTTTCAAGATGCAGGGCATATTCTGGGTTCGGCAATTAGTGAAATTTGGGTATTAGACCCTGAAACAGGTAAGCGTATCAAATTGGTATTCTCAGGAGATTTAGGTAATGTCCCATCGGTATTATTGCGTAAATATGATTATATTGAAGAAGCAGATTATGTAATAGTAGAATCCTGCTATGGAGATAGAATTCATCAAAAATTAGCTGAGAGAAAAGAAATTTTAAAACAAGCCATTAAAGATACTATAGACCGTAAGGCAGTATTAATTATGCCAACCTTTTCTATTGAGCGTACACAAGATATTTTGTATGAACTCAATGATATAGTAGAGAATCATTCAGGAGAAGGACTTCCTCAGGGAAGAGTAGGGCGTATAGATGTGTATTTAGACTCGCCTTTAGCTATTAAGGCGACTAGAATACATGCTAAATATACGCAATATTATAATCAAGAAGCAAAACAGCTTGCTAAAATTGATAAAATTTTTGAATTTCCTTTTTTAACAATGACAGAAAATCGAGAAGATTCTATGAAAATAAATAGTCAACCTCAACCCAAGATGATTATGGCGGGATCCGGTATGTCAACAGGAGGAAGGGTTTTGTATCATGAAGAGAGATATTTGTCTGATCCAAATAATATTATTTTATTTGTAGGATATCAGGCTCCTCGTACTTTGGGACGTCGTATTCAGGAAGGAGTAAGTCCGGTATATATACATAATCATCCTATTGAGAATAAAATAGAAATAAGACGAGTAGAGGGATATTCTGCTCATGCAGATAAAGAAATGTTATTAGATTGGTTATCTCATATTAAGCAAACCAAGAATATATTTGTAGTACAAGGGGAACAAGAGGCTTCGGAGTCTTTAGCTAATGCTATCAAAGAGACACTTCATATTGGAGCGGAAGTCCCAACAGAAAATCAAATAATTATATTAAGCTAAAAGATATGCAAGAATTATTTTACCCTAAAAGCATTGCAATTATCGGAGCTTCTAGACATAAGGCTAAAATTGGTTCTGTTATTTTTCATAATATTTTAAAAAGTAATTATAAGGGAGAAATTTTTTTGGTAAATCCTTCAGCGAGAAAAATTGAAGGATACCCGGTATACCGAGATATTAATCAACTACCACAAGGAATACAAGTTGGAATAATAATATTACCTGCACCTCTTGTACTTGAGTCAGTAGAGGAGCTTGGCAAAAAGGGGGTGAAATATATTATTATTATATCAGCAGGATTCAAAGAGTCTGGAGCAGAAGGGCGGGCTCGTGAAAAACAATTAGCTAAATTAATTCAAATATATAATATTCGTATTATAGGTCCAAATTGTTTGGGTATTATCAATAATGATTCTAATCAATATGCATATAATGGCTCATTTGGATTATTGTCAGCAAAATCAGGGAATATTTCTCTTATTTCACAATCAGGAGCTCTGATATCGGCTTTTATTAATAGAGCAGATGCATTAGGAATTGGATTTAATAAAATTGTAAGCCTAGGGAATAAATTAGATATTAATGAGGTTGAGATTATACAATATCTCGAAAAAGATATTAAAACAGAGGTAATTAGCTTATATTTAGAGGGTATAGCACATCCTCAAGAGTTTATAGAGACAATTAAAAATGCTAAAAAACCCACTATTATTCTAAAAGCTGGTAAATCAGCCAAAGCAAAAAAGACTATACAATCACATACAGGGTCCCTTGCTGGAGATGAAATTGTAATAGAAACATTATTGCAAGAAGCAGGCGCAATTATTGTCAATACATTGGAAGAATTATTCGATACCGTTCAATTATTTTCTCGATTTCAATATGTATCTCGCCATGGGCTTGCAATTGTTACCAATGCAGGAGGACTTGGGGTTTTATCCATAGATGCGGTATCAGTAAATAATGTAAAATTAACTAAAATTGAATCAAAAGCAGTTAGTCGTTTGCAAAAAATACTACCATCAGCTGCAAGTACTGCTAATCCAGTCGATATATTAGGAGATGCTGACGATATTCGTTATCGTGAAACATTACAAGTTTTGGTAAAAGAAAAATCAGTAGGAGCTATTATTATTTTGATTACTCCACAAGTAATGACTCCTTTATCTGCTATTGGAAGAGTAATTGCTGATATTAGTAAAAAAAATCCCCACAAACCTATTATTACCAGTATTGTAGCGGGTAATCTTGCTGAGGAAGTTACAAAAGAAATTCCCAATTTGCCCTATTTTGAAAGTCCAGAAAGAGCCATTGCAGCAGTATCAAAATTATATAATTGGAATCATATTGCCCGTAATGCAAAATTATGGGATGCTCCTACGAGTTATGTCAAAAAAACCTCAATTCAAGATATTGATAAAGCCTTAATTCAGGATAAAGAAAAAGGACTAATTAGTGCTTCTTGGGACACGGTGAATTTGATTGCAAAAGAATTATCATTGGAATTGCCAAAAACATTATCACTCAATGCTACCAAGGATATCCAAAAAATTGAAAAATATTTACAATATCCTCTCGTATTAAAAGATGTAAATCCCAATATATTGCATCGCACTGATGCGGGCCTGGTAAAGGTAGGAATTAATAACTTAGATGAGGTAAAATCATTTTATCGTAAACATAAAAATGGAATTATTATTGCTCAAGAGCAAGCTCATAAAGGTATAGAAATATTCGTGGGAGTAAAGCGAGATCCTCAATTAGGAAATATATTAGTATTGGGGCTCGGAGGTATATATGCTGAGACTATAAATGATATTGCTTTTGCAAGTATGCCTATTACTAAGCCTTATATCTTGAAAACACTCAAAAAAACGAAAGCTTATACGATTCTTGCAGGTGCAAGAGGTATAGAATATGATATTAATTGGCTTATTGATACTATTTTTCAGCTTAATTTATTGGTATATTCTGTGCCTAATATAAAAGAATTGGATGTAAATCCTATTATTGTATATCCCAATGGAGGCTGTATATTAGATTTGAAAGTTATATTATAAATTATTATATTATCGAAATGATTGAGATATGCTATACTCAAATCAATAATTAAGAGAATTTGATATGTCGATAGTAACAGATGAGAATATAGTTCAAGAGTGGTTAACAAGAGGAGTTACAAATTATATAGATAAAGAACACTTAAAGGCTCAATTACTATCTGGCAAACAGCTTCGAGTAAAATTTGGAATTGATCCAACGGGGGATAAAATACATCTAGGAAGAGCTGTTCCTTTTTGGAAATTACGACAATTGCAAGATTGGGGCCATCATATTACTCTTATTATTGGAGACTTTACTGCTCGTATTGGAGACGCTTCTGATAAAGACTCAGAGCGACCAATGCTTACTAAGGAGGAAATTAATAATAATCTTAAAGGATATCTTGATCAAATTGGCAAGATTTTAGACATATCAAAAGTAGAAATACGATATAATTCAGAATGGCTTGAAAGCCTTTCTTTTGATACCTTAAGTGAAATAGCTAATATATTCTCAGTCAATGAAATGCTAGATAGGGATAATTTTAGCGAAAGACATAAATCCCATACCAGAATTAGTTTAAGAGAGTTTTTATATCCTCTTATACAAGGTTATGATTCAGTAATGGTAAAGTCAGATTTAGAAATTGGGGGCAATGATCAGTATTTTAATCTTATATCGGGGCGTAAAGTTCAAAAATATTATAATCAAGAGTCACAAGATATCGTTACTTTTGAATTATTACTGGGTATAGATGGTAGAAAAATGAGTACTTCTTGGGGTAATGGTATTTTTATTACCGATACTCCAAATGAAATGTTTACCAGTATAATGGCAATAAAAGATGAACTTATTATTGATTATTTTCGTCTCACTACTGATATATCCAATACTACTATTGAGAATTATCAAAAGCAGTTAGAATCAGGAGTAAATCCGAAAGATATCAAATTAGTTTTAGCCTCAAGCATCGTGAAAAGATATCATAGTGAAGAGGAGTCTCAAAAAGCCCAGCAATATTTTGAGCAATTATTTAGCAAACAAGAAATTCCGGATAATATAGAGACTATATCAATAGCAGAAATAGGGGGTAATCGTTTATTTACAGTAATGGCACAGGTTTTTGACTTATCTAATTCTGAGGCTAAGCGAGCTATTCAAGAAGGGGGAGTAAGAGTAAATCAAGAAATAATACAAGATATTTTTTTTGAACTTAATCAGAATAATGTATCAGAATATATTATTCAAAAAGGGAAAAAACATATTATCAAAATTACGGTATAAAATATAAAGTGGTATCTAATGAGATGAGATACATCGTAGACAGGTTTTGATAGAGGTGACCTTATAGTCGCATATGTTGTCTTAACAAAAGAATTATTATTTTTGTCCCCCCTTCAAAGGAGGACAATTTTTGTACCAAGCTGCGTTTGGTAGGATAGTAATATTATAGTATCTCTTTTGTATATACGATCTCCTCATCTCATACACATTCTTGACTTCCCCCCCAACTTTTAGTATATTTATAATATAAATCTTAATATAAATATACTATGGAAAATACTCAACCTGTATCAAATTTACAGGTAACAAAAAAAAGACGATTCCCTAAATTCTTGACTTCGGGGTGGTTTATCATTTTAACATGTGTTGTCTTAGTAGTAATTTGGGTGATTATTAACATACCGTCTCCTGTGGGTGAGTTTTTGGGTATAGAAAATGCTGAAAGCGATAATTCCGAATTTGTTTATGATTATTATAAAGGAGATAAAGAATCAAATATTAAGGTAGCTAGATTGGAATTAAATGGACCTATTATTGGGATTGGAGGAGATGATCCTCTCGCTTTTTTGTCCCCAGGAGGAATTGATGGTAAGTATGTATCTTCTCAATTAGATAAGTTAGCTCAGGATAAAGATATTAAAGCTGTTCTGATCGATCTTACTACTCCTGGTGGAGATCCTTGGGGGTCTAGTGATATAGCTGATGCTATTGAGTCCTATCAAAGAAAAACTAATCAAAAAGTTTATGTTTTTGTAAATGAATTGTCGGCTTCAGGAGGTGCCTGGGCATCTGCCCCAGCCTCTACCATTATTGCTAGCCCAATAGCTATATTGGGTAGTATAGGAGTTGCAGGAGGATATGCTCCTAAATTTACTAATGTCACATCCTATTCTCAAGGAGTTTTGGGATCTTCTGTTGATGCTGATATTTCATTTACTCCTCTTTATAGAGGTAAATGTAAACAGCCAGATAATGATCTCAATATTTCCGACGAGTATATAAAAGACTGTATTGATCCAGATTTAGATGGACTCTATTCAGCTTTTGTAGATCATATCAGTAAATATAATCAAATTTCTCCCGAAATAATTCGTAATGAAATAGGGGCTAGAGTTTTCTTCGGAAATTCTGCTGAGGCTAAAAACTATGGCCTTGTAGACCAAGTAGGAAATGAAGAGTTTGCTATACAGATAATTAATCAAGAATTAAATCAAGGTAATCCCGTTCAAATTGTTAATGTGTCGGAATATACTGGAGGACTATTAGAAGCATTATTTGGATCTGTTTTACATTTATCCAACACTAAAGCTTCACTTGCCCATACTTCATTTTGTCAATCTAATACCCCTTTATTATTATATGGAGACATAAATCAAATTCGCACTAGTATTTGTAAAGAATAGTGCAAGGTTTCGGTTTGTAAACCTCTACATTTTAGAGAGATATTTAAGAAGAGAAGGATAAATCAATCAATGATATAAGATGTATTCCTTATACACCCAGACACAACAATATACTGGAGTATATTATTCAAAAAGAAAAAATATCTTATCAAAATAATGATATAAAACTTATCCACAATATATAAATAGAGTGGGGGATATGATATACTAATAGTATTATAGAAAATAAATAATCCATATGAAAGAAATAATACAAAAAGGAATATATATCGTATTTGGATTAAGCCTATTATTGCCCCATGTAGGAGTAATAGCACAAGAAAATAAAGAATCAGGATTAATAGGGGGGAGTATAAAATTTGAGCCAGGAAAAATCCCAAGCAAAGAAGAAATAGATAAAATAGTAAAAAATACTCCTGCTATTGTCTATCAAAATCAATTGGACTCAGAAGGAGTTAAAGCGGGAACATTAGGAAATTGTATGGATACATACAAATTTGGAAGTATTAAAATAGATATTACCCAAGATAAACCTCAATATACATCAGGAGATATAATCCAATTGAAAGGAAATATTAAGAATGAAAATGCCTATCCCGTAACAGGATTAACTGTAGCAGCGAGACTAGTTAAGAATATTCCTAATGCGAATGACCAAGCTTATACAACCACATTAGATGAGTTTATAATAACAAAAGATATAAGTATTAAAGCAAATGGAAAAATAGATATAAGCCAAATATATAATCTCAATCTTCAATCTCCAAAAGGAGATTATCAATTATTCTTCTTTGCGTATCAACAAGATAGATTTACATTATCAGGACTTCCATTTACTGATGATGTGGTTGGGTATTCGGTGAGTTTTAAGGTAGGAGGGAATAATGCGGAGCAAGTATATTTAGACCAAACTCGTACAATGGTAGGAGATCAAAAAAATATTAATCATGGATTTTTGGCTAGCCAAAAGAAGGGAGCTAAAGTGCAGATAAAAATACCATTAAAGAATAATACAGATAAAGCCCAAGATATGGAATTGACCAGTCAATTATATAGTTGGGATGGGCTGAGAAAAGAACAATTACAAAAAGAAGAAAAAGAAATAATCAAAGTTCCAGCAAAAGGAGAAGTCTTAATAACAAGAACAGTAGAGAAAGTAGAATTACCGGTATATTATCTTAAATTAACTGCAACAAAAGCAGGATATATCGCCCCAGCACAACAATATAAAAGTATCAGTAATATAAGATTTTCAGTATTAGATGCAGATGCAGTACGCTTTAATTGGGTAGGACTCAATAGCTTTCCTAAGATAGCAGGACAAGATGCAAAAGTAGTAACCTGTATACATAATACCAGTAATGGTATAGCTGAAAATATAGAAGTAGAGACGAAAGTATTAGATAGCAAAGGAAAAGAAGTAACAAAAAGTTTGTATAAGGGGTCGGTAAGCGGACAAGTTGATGCTATAACTGTAGATTTACCAAAAAATAAGTCGTATAATAATTTAACCGTAGTTTCAACTATAAAAGATGGCTCAGGTAATATTGTAGATACGGTAAGTATTCCTTATGATTGCCAGGCAATAGATGCAAGTAGTTGTACTAAAGCGGGTCCATTCGAGGGGGTACTAGGAAATATATTAGGAATAATAGGTCTAATAGTAATAGTATTGGGAGCAATATATGCTATATATATGCAAAGAAAGACAATAGCTAAATTAATAAAGAAATAGATATGAATAATAATATATTGCAACTTAATAGAATATTACCATTGAGTATAGGATTGTTTGTATTTAGCTTGTTTTTATTCCCTTATATTACAAAAGCTAGGCGTGTTGATATAGAATATAGGACTCATCCTACTCAAATAGTTGATTTTAGTGTAGATTCTAATGTTTGGAAGGGGCAGGATGGTGACGGTAATGCTATTGAAACATATGTTGAAGGTAATGGTATTGGTACAGGAGATCAATTTTATGTAAATATAAATAAAGAATTTAATCTTACTAATTCATCGGGTAATTTAGAGGATGGGGGTACAGTAATATCAGGTACTAGAATAGAATCTACATCTTCTATTAATTATCTCACTTCATCATATTCAAGAATAGGAGCAGACCATGGTACGCCACTATTCAATGAGCCTACATGGGCTGGACCTGATAGTGTATATTTTCAGGCTCATCAAGGTTGGTACGCAGAGACATCAGGAATTTATACATATGGAGCATTAAGTGACTATACCTCTTATACTCTTACTAGTAATAACGAATCAGCAATAACTTGTTCAGGGACAGCTTGTACAGCAGTTGGTAATGGTACGGCAAATATTTTGGTCACTTGGTCTGGGTATGGAGTTTATTCAGTATCTCGAGCACCAGTAACATTTACGAGTTATGATGGGTTCTGTACTACATGGGACTGGATTCCATTTGACACTGGGGATGGGCTTTCTTATAACCCAGGACCTGTTTTGATTGCTCCTTGTCATCATCAACCTCCTAATGCTGTGTCTATTACTGCAACTAATGATTTCCCTAGCGGATCAGATGGAGGTTATGTTTATCCATACAATTTGAGTTATACTATTACATCAACAGTACCAGATAGTAAACCGACAGTAACTCCTATACAAGCACAAGAAATAGGATATAATGATGGGAAAATCACATGGAATTATAGTGATGTGGATGGAGATGCTCAAACATGGTGGAATACTCAGATATCTACTACTCCTAGCTTCAATACAAACGATATAGTTATATGGTCAGGAGAATATGGGGTAGGAAATAGTAGTGATACATCAATAGATTCAAACCCTCTCAATAGAAGTAAATTAGTTCCTAATACAACATATTATACCCGTGTACAAGTTGGTAATTCTAAAGCAAGTTCAGGTTGGGTAAATGGCCCAGCATTCACAACCTTAGCAAATAATCCACCGAATTTAGATCAATTAAGTTGTAATGGAGAATCTACAGGATATACATCAGGGAGAGCAAATTGGAATTATACAGGAACAGATGAGCCAGGAGATATGTTAGTATTCAAATTAAGATATAAAAAGACAACAGAGTCAGTATGGACAACAGTAAATCTTCCAACGAATCGAGCAGGAGCTCAAGATATAGCTAACTTAATCTCAGGCTATGGATATAATGTAGAGATAAGTTTGAATGATAATAGGAATGCACATTTAGGAGATAGATGGAAAGGATGTGGAATATTTACAACCAACGAATATCCTGAACCTATCGTAGATTTCAATTTAAGGAGTGGAAGTACAACAGTAGCAAAAGGAGGGACTTTAACAATAAAGACAGGAGATCTAATTGGTACAAATTGGAAAATAACCAATACAGACGGTTTGAATAGTTGTGCA
>JBIKWJ010000002.1:0-159585 GCA_044356325.1 Minisyncoccia bacterium
GGGTGGGATTAACCAAGGTGGTGGTGGTGGCGCAGGTAGCCCCGGCGGGGACGGATTATCAGGTTCAGGGGGATCGGGCCTTGCTTCATCAATTACTGGTGCTTGGATTACGCGTGGTGTTGGTGGTACAAATTCAGCCGGAATAGTTAACAGTGGCGGCGGCGGTGGGCGGGGCAACTATTGTACTGGTGGCAGTGCTGGTGGCTCGGGTATCGTGATTATCCGTTATCAAACAGACGGATCAGATGGTATTTCTCCTTCATCAACTGGTGGTACAAAAACAACTTCTGGAGCATATACCATTCATACCTTTACTTCTAATGGTACATTTACTGTAGTTGCAAGTAACCCTTACTTCTAGCGGCATATTTACAATAGTTGCAAGCTAATATAATTATTACTATTGTGCTGGTGCAACAGACATCGCCGATGCTCTCTGGAACCAACGGTTCCAGTACCTCCTTCACGGGGAACTCCCGTTCCCCTCCCCCTCCCTGTCCGTCCTCCAGACAAAATATATAGTGAACGGACTTGGTCACAAGTAATTTTCCTGACGGAAAATTCTCGCTACCCCGTCTCGCGGTGTTCGCCTTGGGCTTATGCCCAAACTCACACATCGCTCCGACTTTCAAGTCCTCCAGTAATAGTCCAAACGGACTATTACTTATATCAAATCCAGTCAACAATATTATAAAACCGCCTTGAAGGCGGTCTTATAATATTGTGCTGGTGAACGGACTTGAACCGTTACGAAGTTGCCTTCAAAGGATTTTGAGTCCTTCGTGTCTACCATTCCACCACACCAGCTTAAGATAACTTATCTATTATATCTATTTAATTAACCCCTTGTCAATAATTAGAAGATATGATATAATAATTTTGTAGTAATAATATCAAAATAAATAAAATAGATATGTCAAATTCTGAGGATAAATCTCAGCAAATCGCTGAGTTAGAACAAATTGTAAAAGAAGCAGAGGCTAGGCTTAATCAAGCTCGTGCTATGCTTACTCAAGTTGCAGGAGCTAGTCAACCTTATGTAAGTGTAGCAGGACAAGCTGAAAAAGTTGTTCTTGGAGAATTTACTGGGGAATATATGGTGGATGAAACCAAAAAACAATATCCTGTACCTGCTAATTATGCAAGTAAATCAAAATTGATTGAGGGGGATCAATTGAAGCTGACTATTACAGCTGACGGAGCTTTTATTTACAAGCAAATTGGACCTGCTCCACGTCGTCGTGCTATCGGGAATATTATTTATCAGGAAAATAGTTATTTTGCTAAGGTAGGAAATGAATTGTATCGACTATTAACAGCTTCCGTAACTTATTTTAGATTATCTCCCGGTGATGAGGTGACAATTCTGACCCCCCTTACCAAAAAAAGTGAATGGGCTGCCATTGAAAATGTAGTTTCGGCTCAAGCTCTTGGAATTGTAAATACTAATGCTCCATCTAATCTCAATGACACTCCTGAAGTATCAGCTACTATTGATATTGATGAGGAAATTGTCGATGATACTCCATTGCTTGAGGAAGCTTCAGAAGACAATAAATCTGAAGAAGAGAACACCGATGAGCCACTAAAAATACAGCCTTGGTAAAAAATCGCGAAATTTTAATATTTATTATTATTGGAGCTCTCAATACCTCGATTGATATCGGGGTATTTGCTTTATTAAAATATGTCCTTGCTATTCCTAATGATTCACATCTTATTATTTATATTAATCTTATCTCTGTTATCACCGCTATTATATTTAGCTATTTTGCAAATAAATATATTACTTTTCAACATAAGACCCAGGCAAATACTCGAGAAGTGGGAAGTTTTTTGATTGTGAATGGTTTAGGGTTTATAGTCAATACCTCTATATTAAAACTTGCTATATATCTGTTACCTACAATAATTGTATTACCAGTATCATTAGCTTTTATTCCATCTCAATTGATAGATCCTGCAATTATTGGTAAACTATTAGGAACAGGGGGATCAATGATTGTGAGCTTTGTTGGGTATAAATTCTTCGTCTTTCGTAAATAATATCATACATATATGCCAGCTTTATATAGAACATATAGACCACAAAACTTCACACAAGTTGTCGGACAAGAAATAGTAAAAAAAACTCTTCAGAATGCTATTATTCATAATCGCACGGTGCATTCTTACTTATTCAGTGGACCTCGCGGTACAGGAAAAACCACAATGGCAAGAATTTTTGCTAAGGCTCTCAATTGTCTCAAGCGTGAGGATAATTCGGCTGAACCCTGTAATGCTTGTGAGAATTGTAAAGCCATTAATGATAATGCTTTTATTGATCTCATTGAGATAGATGCCGCCTCTAATAGAGGTATTGATGAAATTCGCAATCTCAAAGAAGCGGTACGATTTGCTCCATCTCAAAAAAATGGATATAAAATTTATATTATTGATGAGTCTCATATGCTCACCAAGGATGCTTCTAATGCATTACTCAAAACCCTAGAGGAACCCCCAAAGAATACCATATTTATACTCGCAACAACCGATGCCCATAAAATGCTTCCGACAATTCTATCTCGTGTACAAAAATTTGATTTTAACCCACTATCTTCAGCTGAACTTAGAGAAAAAATACTCTATATTACAAAAGCGGAAAAAGTCACTATTGATGAGTCTGTTGTAAATCAAATTATCTTACAAGCTATGGGCGGGGCTCGGGATGCTGAGAGTATATTAGGCAAACTTATTTCTTCCGGAATTAAAGATATTAATACTGAATTTGCTTCAACAATTCTTGGTAAAAACTCATATTTTGAAGCCTATACATTATTAGAATTCCTCTCAAAACAAGAATTATATCCTGCAATTAGGCATATTCATAATCTCTATGATGAAGGATTTGGGATTGATCAGTTAATTTTGAATTTAATTACCATAACTCATTCTCTATTCCTCATACAAATTAGCCCTAATTTGCTTGATATAAGCCTATTATTGGAATCCGAGCATAATAAGCTTACCCAGCTCTCTAATATCATACCTCAGTCAAAAATTATTGTATTTATACAAGAATTAGAAAGAATAAAATCTCAAACGCATTCTGCCTATATACCTTATTTACCCTTAGAGTTAATTATTGTACAAATATGGGGTCAATATACTCCCCCTTCTGATATTACAATTGATAGTATCCCCAAGGAGAAAGAGCTAAAAGAATCTATCCCAAAATTTGAAATTAAAGAGTCTAAAGCTAAATATGAAATAGAACCTCAAGTACAAGAATCTATTAAAGCTGAGGTCAAAACTCCAGCTCACATCAAAAAAACTGTATCTCCCGATATTGATAATGTCCAAAAACTCTATCCTGAAATTAATAAATCTCTCAGCAAAGCCAATAAAAGTCTTAGTGTTATATTTGCTAAAACCCAGCCCATTGAATTATCTGATGAAATGTTAACTATTGCAGTTGAGTCCAACTTTTATCGTGATAGATTAGAAAAACACAGTAGTATTATATTAGATAGCATTGCTGAATTTATCGAATCTATTGTGGGTATTAATTTTATCGCCAAAAAAATTACTACGAAAGCTCATAATTATGAATTTTCTCATTCATCAATGGATAATGATGAACCCAAAGATATGAATGATACTATTGCTGATATTTTTAAAGGTAGTTTATAATTTTTATTATATACCTACTAATTTACGTACTTGTTGCATAGTGTTTTGTGCAATAGCCTGACCCTCCTTAGCTCCTTTACTCAATATATCTTGTACATATTCTGGCTGTAGGGTTAATTCTTGTCGTCTTTGACGAATAGGTGCAAAATAATTCAGTATTACCTCAGCCAATAATTCTTTTGCTTCACGATATGATATAGTCCCCTCTCGATATTGCTTTTCAATATGGGTAATTTCCTCTGGGGAGGCAAATAGTCGATATAGGGCTAATATATTACAATTATCTGGATCTTTTGGTTCATTTGGAGCCTTGGAGTCAGTGGTTATTTTCATTACTTTAGATCGGATTGAATCTGCTGACTCAAATACCTCAATTGCATTATTATAAGATTTGCTCATTTTCCTTCCATCCAGTCCCTTGACTATGGCTGTATTATCCTGGATATGTGGTTTTGGTATAGTGAAAAATTGACCATATTGAGAATTAAATTTTTTAGCTATAGTTTGGGCTATTTCAAGATGTTGTTTTTGATCTTGTCCCACTGGTACCACATTTGATTGATATAATAATATATCTGCTGCCATTAATACAGGATAATCAAATAATCCCATATTAGCTTCTTTACCATTAGCAATAGCATCTTTATAGGCATGAGAACGCTCTAGATAGGCAACACTCACGAGATTATTGAATATCCAAGTTAACTCAGTTAGCTCTCGTATATCTGATTGTAAAAACAAATTACTTTTACTCATATCTATATCAAGTGACAAAAAGTCTAATACTATATCTTTCGTATAATTTCTTAAAGTCTCAGCATCTTTAATACTATTCAGAGAATGTAAATTTACTACAAACATTAAAATTTTATCAAATTCTGACTGCTTAGATAATTCTACTAGGGGGTGCAGAGCTCCAAAATAATTACCAATATGTAATTTTCCTGTAGGTTTTATTCCGGTTACACAAGTATTACTCATAAATCTTTTATAATCTGTATATACTACAGTATATCATATAAAACCTATATTCCTATTCAAACATAGTATGTGTCCTATTATTAATATCGGCTCTTATCTCAGCTACTGGTTTTGCATATTTATTACGAGATTCTAATATTACGCGTTGCTGCAAGGATGGATTAGGCTTATCTGCGAATATCACTTGCATATTAAAGGCCTTACTGGTTTTACCCTTTATCATCAAGGTAATTACTGCTTTCAAATTATCTACTAATACTAAGTCTTCTGGAGTATAATAGGGTTGCATACGTTGAGCAATAATCTCAGCATCCTCAGAACCAATACGAAAACTCACAATAGTACCAACATTTCCAAATACTGCATTCTTTATTCCATCAGACAATTGCCCTATATACTGATGGGCTAATATCAAACATAGTCGATATTTACGAGCCTCGGAGAGAATGGTGGATATGCTGTCTGTAGTAAAGTTCTGAAACTCATCCAAATAAAGGTAAAAATCTCGCCTCTGATCTTCTGGAATTTCATTTCGCTTGAAAGCTGCCATTTGTAATTTGGATACCAGTAACATACCTAACAAATTACTGTTTTGTTCTCCCAGTCCCCCCTTAGAAAGATTTCCAATCAAAATTTTACCGGAATTCATAATATCTTGAAAATCAAAAGCTGAGCGAGATTGTCCAATAATATTGCGTACCATTTCATTTTCAATAAATCGCCCTAATTTACTCAAAAGATACCCAAGAGTATCCCCTGCTTGTGAGCCTTTTTGGGTGGCAGGGAATTCTTTTTCCCAAAAATGCCGTATAACCGGATCATCTACGGTTAATAATACTTGTCTGCGAAATCCTTCATCAGTAAACATAAGAGGAATTTCTACCAGAGTTCTTGGATTATTGACATCAGACATTAAAGCTGACATTGCCATTCTCATATTATGCTCAAATATTGGACCTATCATACTAGGATCCGACACCAATTTATAAAAAATAGAAATCATTTCTTGAATCAAAAAATCTTTTTCTTCATGAGTACGAGCCTCCAGAATATTAAGACCCATAGGATAATCGGTATCCGCCGGATTAAAGTAAATCACATCTTGCATACGATGCTCTGGAATCATTCCCAATACCTCTACTGCAAAATCGCCATTAGGATCTAATAGTGCTAGTCCATGTCCTGCTTGCAAATCTTCTTGTATCATTTTTTTCATCAAAGAACTTTTTCCTGTTCCTGTTTGTCCAATAAGATACATATGACGTCTCCTATCTTCTTCTGTAACTCTTATCTCTACTTCTTCACCACGATATATGTTTTTACCTAATAATAATCCTTCTTTAGGCAAATCTACTGGAGGATGTGATGTTTTAGAAGTAATCCAAGTAACTTTAGGGGTTTCAACTCCTACAGCTGGTATATGATATATACTAGTTAATTCCTCACTATTCAATAACATAGATTCTTTTGCTGAAAATAGCCGGAATATAAAGGTATAAATAAATTGTTTAATATTTTTTATAGGGTATTTTATAACTTTAAATTCATTCAAATCTCCATTAGCAAATTGAGAAAATGCTCCCTCTAATTGATCAAATAATATATCTGCTCTTTGACTATCTCGAGATATGGTTAATAATCTAATATTTGTAGCATAGGCAATTTTACCTGTTTTTTGACTAATTTTCTCCATCATAATCGATTCTTGAGGAGTTAACATTTTTGGCTCAGAGACTTCCGTTGATTTAGACTTTGTTGCTGAGCTCAATGTTTTTAAAAATTGCTTATCAAGGCTTCCAAAAACTTCATTATATGCATTTTTAAAACTTTCTCCTTTTTGCATTTTCTTTACGACTTTCTTACCATTACCGCTCCAATCATCAGACACTCTTTGTATCAAAATCTGCACAACAGCACTTTCATCTTCCTGAATTTTGGAAAGAGCTGAGGTAATTACATTTAAAGGATTGGTTTCTAATTCTTTATATGTTCGAATCGGGAGAATATAAGGTTTTTTGAGCTGAAGGAATCCTGCTCGAATTTCTCCTTCAGGAATTAATACATTATAATCGGTAATATGTTTGAGCTCAGCTTCTGGATATACTCCATGAATTTGTTTTTCAAAAATAGATTCATATCCTTTAGGAACTCCTATATAAAAATTAATTTCATCTCGTTCTGTAGGACTTACAATTTCAAGGGAAATATAAGGACTTCCATATCGAAGGCGATTCATCAATGTCTCTAATTTGAGATAAGAAAAACCAGCATATACCTGTTCCATTACACTAATTAAATCTTTGATATTGGCTTCTGGGTTTACAATATTACGAGGTACAATAATTTGATATTGTGTCATAGCAAGCCCCCTATTGATTCGGCGTTTTTCCCAAAATGGATGTATAATAACTGTCGCTATAATAAATGTTATAGCAATAACCCATAGTACCAGTAGCACATAGAGTACAATTATCATATTGATAGTTATTTATTATGTATATTGTTTAGTATACCTTCTTGAATTAAAGTTGGATAGACTTCATTTAGAGATTCCTCCAATCTATCTAAGCCAACATAATCTTCAATGGCCAAAAAGGCATGTATAACTTCCAAAATATCCTTACCTTTTGTGGTAATCAATTTAATAGAAATTGCTGTTCTTGTCTCCTCTGGAATTGATAATAGCCATCCATATTTTTCTTGCAATTTTGGAGATAGTGGTTTTACAATAGGATTTTGTTGATGTACAACTTTTTGGTCTTCTACTACTTGTTTGATATGAGTTTGAGCTTCCTGATAGGCTGAACTCTCTATGATCCGTTCTACTGCAGGGGGATTTTGTTCCACAAGAGTATTTTGTTCAAAATTATGCTCAATTCTCTGCTCTAATGATTGAGAGCTTTGTTCTAGGGAAGATACTGATTCTGAATTATTTTGTATTTCTGCCATAAAGTTAATATCTGTTATTATAATAAATCAATATGGAATTCCCGATAATATAATCTGGTTGTTTTCCCATAAGCCACCAATATTCTTGATAATTGGGATTTTTTTGTTTTAGATAAAATGAATCTTGAAACATAGTGGCACTAATTGCAGTATAGCCAATTTTAGGACCATCGCTTGATTTTACTGGTATTATATTGATATCTGGAAGATAATACTTTATATCTCCAGTCCCAAAATAATCTATATACAGTGTATCAATATTTTGCTCTTTCGTCCATATATGAAGTCGTTTCAAATCCTGTCCCCAATCTAGATTAGAATCAGTAAAAATTTGATACCCTTGATTATACCCAGCCAATACATTTAGATGAGATATATAGGAGGGATATGCAAGGAGCGCAGTACCAATATACCATAAGAAGAATATACCCAAAATTATTTTTGAAAATTTTAAAGGTAGCAATATACGTACAATTCCAATAGCAACAATAATATAGGTTAATATGACGGCAGGCAATATATGCCTTATTCCAAGATTTAAATTCCCTCTTATACTAATAAACCAATATAAGAGTATCATAGTAATAACTATCCACTCATACCAATATTTGAGTAGCCATTTTCTATTTAATTTCCATTTTTTATGTCGGATAGCTCTAATTAACAGCGCTATACTAACTAATACTAAACTCATTATTATAGCAAGTATACCTAAATGCTCTTTTAATATATATGTAATGGGAAAATATTCCGTAAAACTCTGATTAGTGAAGCGTCCTAATAAAAAGGTTGTATTACCACCACCAACTCTTTGTATTGCCATAGATTGACCTAAAAGATATTGTCCAAAATATTGTAATCCTGGAGTATTAACAACCTTAGATAAACTTGTTTTTGTAATTTGAGATATAGCATTGTCTTGGGTAAATGACTCTTGAATTAGTCTCATTTGTGTATCAATGCTCATATTTCTCATTGCCATATAATACACCAAATTTATCATAACAAATACTCCAATAGCTACAATAATACCATTTCTTATTAAGAGTAAAATTTGCTTACCAAACTCTTTATTCCCCCAGTATTTGACCCCAATATATCCAATTCCAGTAACAAAAAACAATGGGAGCAAAAGAATAGTTGAGAACTTTGATAAAAAGCCAAATGATACCACTAATATAAGGAATGCAATATGTTTTTGAGTGGGGTTTTTGAGATAACGCACCCAGATATCAATAGCCATAATAAATGATATACTTGCAATAATGTCAGTTGTCACAAGACGTCCATGAGCAATTACATTGGAAGAAAATGCATATAACAAAAGAGTGAGAATACTAATAGATTTGCTTTTCGTATGATAATATACCGAATAAGCAAGATAAACCCCTCCTAAAAGCAATATCAATATAGTTGGTAAGCGAGCCCACCATATAATAGTATTAGCATCATTACCTGATTTAAAAAGAAATGCATATCCAATATCCCATTGGGCATTTACCTTTTCTGTCCAAGCAGGAATGGTATCTGGGAAATTAATGATATTCCCCGTGAGCTTTGATCCAAACCAAATAGAAGCTCCTGATAAAAGCTTTAATAAAGGAGGATGCTCTGGATTGAGACGATAATCTCCTTTTACAATATAAGAATATGCAGCTCCAATATGAGGGCTTTCATCTATGGTTAATGAATCTCCAGCACTTGATCCAAATGCCAAAACTGCGAGTATAGTAGTAATACCTATTACATATACCCATAATGGGAGTTTTTGATACCACTCGATAATACGCTTTTTCATAGATTATTTAAACTTATAATATACTCTATCCTTTATCCTAAGATCAATATATTGAAGATTTGGCCTTTGTTCTTGAGAAATTTGAGAAATAAAAACTTGTTTCAAAGCCCCTGCTTGATACACAATATCCGTTTCTAAATCTAGCATAATATAATATCCTTGTTCTGTATAGACAAATACTCCCAATATCCTATTTTCTGCTTTTTGCTGTATAGCAATTGAAGATACTTTAATGCCATCAATTTGATTATATGTTTCTAAAATAGTTTTAAACCATCGTATTTCTCTTTCTGACACAACAATTTCACCACGAGATTGAGGACTAATTCCTGTTAAAGATATGAGTGAAGCTGATAGAGAATCATTACCCATATTTATACCATCATCACTAATATTGGAGCAAATAGTATTTTCACAAATAGTGAATAATGGATTTCTTAATTGAATGGTCAGCTCCAAGGAACGATTTATTGTTCTTTTAATAGTAATATGTTTAATTTGAGGAAATTCTTTTTGTAATTCTCTCTCCAAGATATCACTACGAGCAAGAAAAATATTCTTATTATTATAATACCAAGAATTGTGAGCCTGTATCAAGTCTTCTGATTTAGATTTAATGTCCTTTTGCAATATTTCATTATCTACTCGAATATCTATATTTGCGATATCTAATAAAGGAGAATATAAAAGATATCCTATCCCCCCAAAAAATATAATCCATATGAAAAATTGAATTATTCGTACAAATACATTCACCTTATGTACGGGTGATTTCTTTTTGGTATATGTTCGGGGAATATAGGTTTTTCTCATAAGGCTTTACATCCAGAAACAAGAGTCAACCCCTTGGCTTCAGCTTGTTCTTTGGTATCAAAATAAATTCTATTTTCTGGTTTAATACGATTTACCCCATTGCAGGATTCATAATAATAGCGTTTTCCATTTTTACTTGCAATAATTTTACCCGCTTGTGATTTTGTCTCAATAACAGTATTAAGTGAAGCCTCTGCTTGATTAAAAGTATTAATACTATCTTTTTTTACTGCAATAGCATCGGGATATACAATTTGTATTGCATTTGATTGAGATTCACTGTTTTGAATTTTCCCAATAAAATAAGCACTTCCCCCTATCAATATCGCGGATACAATCAACAGTGCAATTTCACTATTCTTGACAAATTTGTATTTCATATGTATTATTATACCATATATAGTAATATTATTTGATATGGCACATAGAAAAGCTGGTGGTTCTACAGCCTTAGGTAGAGACTCAAACCCAAAATATCTTGGAGTTAAGCTATATGCTGGGCAAAAAGTAGAAAAAGGGAATATCATTATTCGACAACGTGGAACAAAATTCCATGCTGGTAAAAATGTATCCCGTGGAGCAGATGACACATTATATGCAATAGCAAATGGAGTTATTGAATTTGGAAAAGCTCGAAAAACTTCATTTACTGGTAGAAAACATATTATTAAAACTGTATCCGTTATCTAATTTTAGCCCTCATAACAAGATATCCCCAATAAGGAGATTTTTTGTTATCTTAATACTATGCTATAATAATATATATACATAATATAAATACAATGAATTATATCCCGAGTACCGCCTATATCTGTATGGAGTTTGGGCTTTCTGATGATATCAAAATTTATACAGGAGGACTTGGAATTTTGGCTGGGGACACAATGAAAAGCTTTGCTGATTTAGGCCTTCCCGTAATTGGGGTTGGAATATTATATAAACATGGGTATTTAGATCAAGTATTAGATGCTGAGCAAGGACAAATTGCAAATCCTCAAGAATGGGATTATACCAAATCACTTAATTTAATTGGAAAAACAAGTATTCCATTGGCCAAAGAGACAGTACATATTAATATTTGGGAATATACCTATACCTCTCCTCTTTCCAATAAATCGGTATCCATTCTTTTATTAGATACTGATTTACCTGATAATTCCGAGCTATTTAGAGAAGTTTCTAATAAAGTATATTCTCCAGACCCAGAAGTATTTAGAAGACAATTACTCATCTTAGGACTTGGGAGTAAATATGCTCTTGATAGTCTTGGACTAACCCATATTGACACCTTTCATCTCAATGAAAGTCATAGTGCTCTTATTTCACTGGTAATTGATCATCCTATTTCACAAGTAGTATTCACTACCCATACTCCCCTTCTTGGTGGCCATACACGACTCCCCCTAGAATGGTTACAAGGAATATGTAAGCTAGAACAATTACAAAATTTAGCCAAAGATGCTTTTGAAGATGAGCACACTATTAATCTTACTCGACTAGCCTTGTCTCTAGCTGATTATTCTAATGCGGTCTCACAAAAACATCAGGAGGTATCTCAAGAAATGTTCCCAGGTCATCAAATTGATTCAATTACCAATGGTATTCATAGCCCCACTTGGGTTTCTGAATCTATGAATAAAGTATTTCAATCATATTTTCCTAGTTGGGAAACTCATCCAGAAATTTTACGCTATATTGATGGGATACCTACCACCGATATACAGCAAGCCCATCAAATAAATAAAGATAAATTAGCTACATATCTCAAACAACAGCCTGATATTAATTTTTTACCCAATGCATTTACTATTGGATTTGCTCGGCGTGCTACTGAGTACAAAAGGGCTCATCTTATATTTTCTGATATTGAGCGACTCGCTAAACTTGCGGAACAATATAAAGGACTTAATATTATTTTTGCAGGTAAAGCCTATCATACTGATAGTGTAGGATTTGATATTATTAAACGTATTTTAGATATTGCCAAAGAATATTCTAATGATTATCTCAAAATTATTTATTTACCCAATTACAGTATAGAGCTATCCAAACTTCTTGTTAGTGGAGTAGATGTTTGGCTTAATACCCCTCGAATATCTTATGAAGCCTCAGGAACTAGTGGTATGAAAGCCTCACTCAATGGGGTACTCAATATATCTACTTATGATGGGTGGTGGCCCGAAAGTGGTATACATCATGTCAACGGCTGGACTATAGCTGGAGAGGATGAATATCAGGAGATCAATAGTATGTATGATAATATCGGGAATGCTCTTGACTTATTCTATAATAATCGAGAAAAATTTACTCGAATGCAAAGATCAGCAATATCCCTAATTGGAAGCTATTATAATACTCATCGTATGGTATTAGAATATATTCGCAAAGGATATAAACATTAATTTATATTAAGATTCTCTTTGATTTAATAAAATTTCTAATTGTATATTAGTATTTTGAATGTGAATAAATGATTCATAGGGTGAAGTAAAAGGGATTTGCTGTTTTTTGGTATAATTATCATAGCCTAAATAGTAAAAGAAATCTCTATTCATACTATAAAATAAATTTCGCATTAAAGGGTCATCATCAATAGTATCTATCTCTGCGTGTTCTTTTCCAAGCATATAGGTAGCATATTCCCAAAGCCGAAATACCCCCTTTTCGAGATTACTATAACGAGACCAATGTCGCTCTTCTTGTATACGAATAGATGGCTTCTTTTTACTTTTGTTTGATGAAATTTGAGCCTTAGTAGAGACAAGAGCTATTTCAAGCCCAATTGATTTTGTCATCAATTCTATTGTCTGATGATTTTTTACATTCATAAGATCAAAATAATGGCTGTAGGAATACCAATGGATATTAATACTTGTTTTTTCTACTTCTTTAATCCAAGTTACTCTCCCCCCTCGAAAACGCCGAAAAGATTTTAATGGCATAGTCATAATACCTCCTTTGCGTTCATCTACTATGGACACAAAATCTACCATTCCAAAATTTGTTAATAATTTCTCTAATGGTAATTGCCGATAAAGCAAAGGCAAATATACTGAAGTAGGAGTAATGCCTAAATATGCATTGATTCTATCTATAGTTCCTGCAATTTCATCTTTCCACCAATCAAAATAATACATACTGAGATGACTGCTTCCCCAATACGCATCTGGAATAATATAGAGTAAATCTTTTTGAATCATTTTTTGTAAAATTTCCAAAAATTCTGGATATTTACTGCCTACAACATCAAGAAAATGGCCCGTAATAATTACAGAGACCTTGATATTTTGCTCACAAAGAAATTGAAATAATGGAATATATATACTTTTAAATTCTCTTTCCCAAATGGTATTACTTCGCCGCTTATCTACAAAAGGGAGTTTGGGATTTTTTAAAATATTCACCAAAGATTTAGACGTATAAGAAAAAATCAAAGATAAAGAAATTAATACGGGATATTCTTTTACAATTGAGGCTGGGATTTGTATATCTTTTGTCATACTGGCTCTATTAAACTCAATAATTTTTTCACTTCTTGTGGCCAGCTATGATGAGATAAATCCTCTTGTTGTCTTTTTAACAAATCAATTCGTGCATCTTTATTTTGAATAAAATGAAGTATCGTATTGGCAAAGGCCTCAATATCATAATAGGCAAAAGTGGGGGTTGAGGGTACAACACTAATAAATCCGCTTGTCTCTGAGGCAATAGTAGGAACCCCTGAGCGAATAGCCTCTAAGGCTGTAAGCCCAAATGGCTCATTGGGAGAAGGCATAACAAATAATTGACTAGTCTTATATAATTGTTTTTTGGATTCACTATCAACCCAACCGGTAAATACAATATTTCGCTCTAATTTACGCTTAGCGACATGCTCTACAATTTCGGGTAAAAGATTTCCCTCTGTAGAACCGTCCCCTGCAATAATAAACGTAACTTGTGAATCAATTTGAAGAACCCGTGCCGCTGTTTCAATCAAAAAGAATAATCCTTTTTGAGCTACAACACGCCCCATAAATAATACATTTTTACCGCGATCCAAATGCTCGAATCCAATTTTATCTGGCTCAAAACTAATGTCATTATAAATGGGATAAATTCTCTCCTCAGGAATATTATAATCCTCAACTAATATTTGTTTGGATATATCTGATACTACTGCAATTTTTTCTGCCAAATAAAACCCTTTTTTTTCAAGTTCATACAGAGCTCTTGCTGTATGATCATTGTTATGTACATACCCACCTGAACGGTCAACTTCAGTAGAATTAATATGATAATAAAAAGGAATAGTAATATTATGATGTATTAAGAGTAAATGTGCTGGGATAGCCATCCAATCCATACCATATATTACATCAAAATCTTGCCCATTTTCTTGCAACCAATCATACACAGCATAGGCATAAGCTCTTGTTGCAATAGGAGTATTATTAGGATAAAGCGTATCTCTTTTTACTACAGACTCACTATATAATTGCGGCCATTTTACATATTGCTTTTTTCCTTTGGGAACAAATTCTTTTAATATAAAGTCCGTAAGCCCAGGAATTGGTGTATCTAGTTTACTATATTTATGAACTCCCAATTCAAGGGAGACAACATCATCAATATGATCGGTATTATGAGGGGTTAAAATAGTAACTTCTGCCCCTTGGCGACGTAATTCATCCACCAAGCTTCTTACCAATACCCCTAATCCTCCTTCCATCAAAGGTAATATCTCCCAAGACAAAATGAGAATTTTTTTAGGGTTTTGAGGCATATTTTATACGACATTACATTAAATATAGTATAGCATAAATGTTAATATTTAACTAATTGTATAATAATCTTTCTCATTGTGTATTAATTCTTCTTTTAGTAAAGATGCTATATTATCTTGAACCCTATTATCTCCAATAATATCCTGTATCTGGGGTAAGGTTTTTGGGCCTTGTAATAATAATTTGATAATTTGTGAACGTATTTGTCTATTGGAGCCTTCAAATACACTTTGTCGTGTATAATGTTTACTTTTACGATTAGGATTAATAATTTGAGTTTTAAGATAAGTCCCATAATCCATCAAAGCATAATACCATTCTTGGGGATTATCCTGGGACACGGTTCTTTCAATAAAAGGGAGTAAATCATTATCTGCAATATTCTCTAATCTTGAGAAAAAATGATGAATATATACCCGCCGAATATTTGTCTCAATAAATATGGTAGGTTTATTATAGGTAAAGGCTACAATTGAAGAAGCCGTAGCCTTTCCAATACCGGGAAAATTAACTAATAAACTAGGGTTATCGGGGAGTATTCCATCATATTCTTGTATTACTTTTTGAGCAATTTGCCAAAGATATTTAGCTCGACGATTATATCCCATACCCTGCCAAGCCTGTAATACTTCTCCAAGACTAGATTCTGCTAAACTTTGGAAACTGGGAAATTGTTCTATAAATACAGGGAATTTTTCAAGAACTCTATTTACTTGAGTTTGCTGTAACATAATCTCAGAAACCACCACCCAATAAGGATGAGTATTGTCTCTCCAAGGCATAGGTCTCTTATGTTGATAATAATAATCCCAAACAAGCTGTATAAACTCTTGTTCTTTCATAGACTATTTTGTCTCCTCAAATACGGTGATATAAATCAAAAATTCTTCTTGCTCTACTTTTACTTTTTGCGTATTTTCTTGCTCTGACAAAGATTTAAATTCCCAGTCTATCACACCCACAGGATCACTGATAATTGCTTGATGGGTTTTGATAAGATTTACCATTACCTCAGAAGCATCTATGCTTAGTTTAATATTCTGCTCTTTAGAAAGACGAGCGTTTTTTCGAGTAATTTGTAAATTACGAATTAGCTCTCGTATTAATCCTTCTTCTCTAAGCTCATCTGTAATAGTATCATCAAGACTCAATATATATCCTAAATGTTCAATACTATTATCTGAAACATTATGAGTTACTACTTCTTTTACATTAATTTCTGTCCTGATAATATCCTTCATCCAATCAGCGAGTTCCAATCCCTCAATCCCAAGAGATTGCAATGGCTGCCTTACCTTTATCGCTGACACTTCTCGTAGTTTAAATCCTTGCTCCAGAATAACTTTTACCTGCTCTACTTGATTTAATACCAACTCATCAATTTCTCCATCATATTCAGGATATTGACTCAAATGAATTGACTCAACTGCCTGTGGGTTTTGTGATACTACTAATTGCTGATACAAATATTCGGTAATAAATGGAGCAAATGGCGCTAAGAGATGCAATAACTTCACAAAATTATCATATAAACTTTGTAAAAATTCAATATCTCCACTTGCAAAGTCATTGCGAGCTGTACGAATATACCATTTTGACATATCATCCATACAAGCTTTTATCTCACGAGTAGCTTGTGGAATACGATAATTATCTAAAGCATTATTAATTTCCTTACTAGTATAATTCAGCCTGGTATATAACCATTCATTTTTAGGGTTTTTTGGCTTTTCAGGTTGAAGAGCAGGAGCCCAATCACTCACATTGGCATAAGTAACCAAGAAACTATATATATTCCAAAGAGGTAATATATATTCTTGAGTCATCATTTTGACAGTCTTCCCTGAAATAATAGTATCTTCTCCCGCTGCAATAGGAGTAGAGAAAAAATTAAGTCTCACAGCATCAGCTCCAAATTGGTCAATAAGTTCAATCGGATTAGTATAATTCTTTTTACTTTTAGATAATTTTTGGCCATCATCAGCCAAAACCAAACCATTTACCATTACATTACGATAACTTGGCTTATCAAATAATGCGGTAGAAATAGCCAAAAGGGAATAAAACCAACCTCTCGTCTGGTCTACTCCCTCAGCAATATATTCTGCTGGGAATTTAGACTCAAATAATTCTTTATTTTCAAAAGGATAATGAAATCGAGCAAATGGCATAGATCCTGAATCATACCAAACATCTAATACATCAGGAATTCTATGATATATTTCCCCCTCAAGAGTAAATACTATATCATCCACAAAAGGTCTATGGGGATCATTTAATTCTATACCAGACAATTCTTTTAATTCAGCAAATGAACCCATTATTTTTGTCTTACCGGATTCAGATTTCCACACTGGGAGCGGAGTTCCCCAATATCTTGTTCGAGAAATACCCCAATCTTTGACTTCTCTCAACCAATTACCAAATCTCCCCTGTTTAATATGTTCAGGGATCCAGTTAATAGAACTATTATTCTCCGCTAATCTATCCCGCAATGTACTCATTGCCACATACCAAGAAGTAATAGGCTTATAAATAAGCGGAGTATTAGTACGCCAACACATAGGCAAATCATGCTCATAATCCTCGACTTTATAGAGCTTATTCGCCTGTCGTAAATCCTCAATGATATATTTATTAGCTTTGCGATAAAACATACCAGCATAAGGCTTAATTTCATCCACAAAATCACCCTGATCATTAATTACATCCACTGATAGAATTCCCACTTGTTGAAAAATTTCACTATCCTCAGCACCATAAGGGGCAAGATGCACAATACCAGTACCAGAATCAGTAGTCACATGAGCTCCATCATAGATTACAAAAGAATTTTCTTTCCCTGCAAAAAAATCAAATAAAGGTTTATAGGATTTTCCAATCAAATCTGACCCCTTATATTCTCTCATTACCGTATAATCTGATCCGAATATATTCTCAGCGAGATCACGAGCCACAATATAATGTTCTTCTGTATTAGATATTGTAACTTCAATATAATCAATAGCTTTTCCGACGGCTAAAGCAAAATTGGTAGGCAAAGTCCAAGGAGTAGTAGTCCAAGCAAGCATAAAGGTATTCGGGCTTTCTGTGAGTTCAAATTTTATCGTTACAGCTGGGTCAATTTGTTTTTTGTAACCACCCAGAGCCACTTCTGCATTAGAAAGTGTAGTTCCTGCTCGAGTAGAATATGGTACTACTTTAAACCCTTCATACAAAAGTCCTTTACGATACAATTCAGATAAGCTCCACCATACTGACTCAATATAATCAGCATCCATAGTAGCATATTCCTCATCAGAATTAGTAAGTCTTCCTAATTTTTCTTCTAATTCAATAATGCCCTCTCGATGAGTTGATACTGATTCACGACATAATTGATTGAATTTGGCTATTCCATAGTCTTCTATATCTTTTTTTTGCTGAAATTCAAGCTTCTTTTCAATTTCGTATTCCACCGGAATACCCTGACAATCCCAACCAAGACTACGAGTGACACGATATCCTTTCATAGTCCAATATCGAGGAATAATATCCTTGAGCGCAAAGGTGAGCATATGCCCTGAATGAGGAGCCCCATTAGCAGTAATAGGTCCATCATAAAATGTTTTAGTCTTATCTGCGGGCCTTGAATCTATGGATTTTTGTAAAATATTTTCAATTTTCCAAAACTCTAAAATTTGTTTTTCTAATTCAGGAAAAGACACATTAAAGAGAGGTTTTTTGAACATATCGTTTTATTGTATAACTAATCTATTATTAATATGTAGTGTAGCATAAGTCAGTATAGTATTCAAGATAAAAGCAGTATTCTGTACTAGATACATATAAATAATGTCTTTCGTGTTTTATAAATTTCTTTCGAGCATTATATAGTCAGATACACAGTGAGAAAAAATTTGATAGAACTACAGAAAGACCAGATACCAGGATACATATAATCTGACTTCCTTTTCAATTCACCCAAAAAGGTATATAATGTTTTTAAGCCTTCAGAATGGGGCTGCGAAAAATTGAAACCCACCTGACTTTACAGGGAAAAATATATTATTTTCCGATGTCTATATTAAGGGATTCAGACGCAGCATGCAAATGTTCGCCCCTGCATTGAGGGCTTTTTTTATTGTAAACAAAATGAAAAGAGCCAATCCTATGAGGACGGCTCTTTGATTGATTGATGGATCTAGTTAGCAAGTAGGGATATCGAGCGAAGATTATGCTCGAACCGGAACATCAGTAACTACTCCACACTTTGTGAGATAAGGCTTTGTGGCCGGGGGCATCGCGTAAACATGCATTGATCCCTCCAAAAGGGCATTATAACGACCTGGAGTAGCCTCAAACAAGGCTGAAGTAGGTAGATCGTCTTGGTGGACTTTAGTTGACATTGACCTTTGTGAATCACAACATTTACAATTATACCCCCTTCATCAAAATTGTCAATATTTCACAACAGAATAGCTTATATATGCTATTTTACCCTTTTTGAATAAATTTTTTGATTTGCTCTAATCTTTCCTCGACACTACCTCGAGCCACACAATATTGTTCTGGTTTTAACCATAAAGCCAAATGCTCTTCTAGCACCTCTGCAACTTGTGTCTGCAATTTAGGATCAGCCCTCAATTCTCGCTCTTCTGCAGGGAATTCCACCGGTAAATAAATAATATAATCATATTGCAATAATCTCTCTCTGATAAGAGCCTTGTATAAATCTAAATCTGTCTTGGACATTGCACTTGACACCACTGCATAGGCCAAATAATCCAAAACCGACCTATCTGTTATAAACCCACTTTCCCAAAGAGCATTTTCTTTATTTAATTGATTCAATAATAAATGTTTTTGAAAAATAGCCCGCACATCACTCGGTAATTTTTCAAAATCCATAATACCATTATCTTCCCAAAAATTCCTCACCGTTCTTTGAAAAACTGGCAATTTGTATTCTGTGGCCAAGGGACTTACCAAAGTGCTTTTACCCGTACCATGTGCTCCCGTCAAAATTATTTTCATATTATGTTATACTATTACTATATCTAAATTATAACATATATGAATATTGGAATTATTGGACTTGGAAAAATGGGGATGGCAATTGCCAAGAGAGCCATACAACATAATCATATTGTGTCTGGATTTGCACCATCAGAGGAAACGCGCAATATAGCTACTACTTTTGGAGTTGATACTTATGAATCATTAGCGGATCTCATATCTCATTTACCTACTCCTCGCACTATTTGGCTTATGGTGCCAGCTGGTGAAATTACCCGCTCAACCATTATTACTTTATCTGCAATTCTCTCCCCCGGAGATACTATAATTGACGGGGGGAATAGTTATTTTAAAGATTCTCAAGCTCAAGCAGAATTATTAGAGTCCAAATCCATTCACTTTATTGATGTTGGGACTAGTGGAGGGCTTAAGGGTGAGGAAATGGGATTTTCTTTGATGATAGGAGGAGACAAACAACTTATCGAATCCTATACTTCCCTCTGGGAGGCTCTCGCCGCCCCTGAAGCTTATGCCTATATGGGAGCCTCAGGCTCAGGACATTTTGTAAAAATGGTGCATAATGGAATTGAATATGGGATTATGCAAGCGATGGCTGAAGGCTTTGAACTCGTCAAAGAAGGGCCATATTCCAATCTCAATCTGCAAGAAGTATCCAAAGTTTGGAAAAATGCCTCTATTATTCGCTCATTCTTAATGGATTTAGCTTATGATGCTTTCCAAAAAGATAAAAATTTAGACGCTCTTACTGATTATATAGATGATAATGGTATGGGACGCTGGACAGTTAATACCGCTATAGAACATGCCGTACCTCTACCGGTAATCACCGATGCCGTCTATACTCGCTTCCGCTCTCGCCAAGAAGAATCCTTTGCTGGTAAAACCCTCGCCGCCCTCCGCAATGAATTTGGGGGACATGAGATAAAGAAGAAATAAATCTATTTGCTATAATCTTTTAATAAAGTATTATACTTTTTATTCTGCTCAGCAATATCTTTTCTCTGCTCCTCATTTACCGGAAAGCTAAAACATTTCTCCTCATAGCTATCTTTGGACTTACATTCTTCACTCACCTCAGTATAAAAAGCATTACCGATTTCAGATTTACTCATAGCTTCAATATCTATCGCGATAATTTGTATCGATTCACCAAAAACTTGAGATTTCATGAGAACATATTGCGTATTTTTATCTTTTTTCCCAAGAATATATTCAGCTTTATCACAAGGTTTATCGGTAGTACATTCTCGCAATGTTAATTCTTTTTCTCCTGATTTGAATATACATTTTGAGCCTATAGCTTCCGTTTGACCACAACCCTCAGCACTGAGACTGTTTTTAATAATTTCAGTTTTAGGGCTCAGAATAGCAAATATAGTAGTCGTAATTATCACCACTATAATTGCAATACCATTGCGTAACCATCGTTTATTGGATGCTGGAGGAGTTGCTATAGGGGAAAGATTTATTCTATTGGACATACTTTTGGGCTATTATCTACTTCATCTTGAGTGGATTTACTATAGGTTTTATATAGATACTCTATAATAGCATCCGATTCATACATCATAATACCTTTATCCTGATCCACGAGAAAAGGAACTTGAGATTGCCCTCCCAATTTCAACATAATTTCTCTTTGCTGAGATCCTGTATGTGAAATTCTACATATATAGTCAAGCTCTAATTCATTGAGCACAACTCTAACTTTACGACAAAAGGGACAATCTTCTCTTTGATATAATTCCAACATAATTGTAGTATTAATTATTACTTCTTTTATTATAGCATAAAGTAAAAAACCCCTACAGCAAGCTGCGGGGGTGATTGAGATTGGGATGATTAGCGAGTATTGCCGAAGCCTTCACCTGGCTGCCACCGCTTTGGAGTAGCAGATTTTTGATGGTACCGGGATGTATGATCAACAGATCCCAGCTCTATCTCTGCAAGCTTAGTTATAGCGCCAATATCCAGAGCAGCAACAGTAAAAACTTCTGGTGAAGGAGGGGGAATTGGGTCAATTATCTTTCCAGAAGCCATTAGCACTAACTGCCAACGTGAGGGTTTATACTCTCTTACGGGACGGGTGGGAGGAGGAGCAAGAATCATCATCTTTATAAGAGCAAGTATAACTATATTATATATCATATTCCAAAATATTTGTCAATAGCTGACTACAAAATACATTTTATATAGAAAACCCTCAAGTAGAAATACTCTCAAAATAAAAATCTTCTCACAAATAGCAAGAAGATGGTTAACTTATTTACTTTTTATCATATTTACTACTTGTATAATTATGGGTTTGATTATTAATATTAATAAAACTACTATTACCCCCCACAGCAATCCCTTCATAAAAACTCCTAATAAATAGGTATTATGTATTACCCTGCTAATTATGGTAGCTAAGATTACAGTCCAACTGAAGCTAATGATCATAGTCACATAATTCGTCACAGACAACCCTACACTTATACCATATTACATCCTTTTTGTCTACGATGTATCTCAGCCTATTATTGAATAAGATGCTATTCTTTGATATACTACACAGTAATTAGTATACTATATCTCATATATGGCAATTCCCTCCAAATACGAAATTACCGAACGCGAAGCCTATTGGCGTGAATTTTGGGCAAAACATAATATTTATGCCTTTGATGAGAATTCAGATAAGCCTATTTTCTCAGTAGATACTCCCCCACCTTATGTCTCAGCCGACCATTTGCATCCAGGACATATAATGAGTTATTCTCAAGCTGAATTTGTGGTACGATTCAAGCGAATGCAAGGCTATAATGTATTTTATCCGATGGGATTTGACAATAATGGACTGCCCACCGAACGACATGTAGAGAAAAAATATAAAATCAAGAATAAAGATGCCATTAGTCGCTCTGAATTTGTCAAATTATGTCTGGAGGAAACCCAAAAAGGGATAGAGACTTATCGCAATCTCTGGTCATTGCTTGGAATTTCTGTAGATTGGTCTAAAACCTATTCTTCTATTGACCCTCATTCTCAAAAAATTTCTCAATGGTCATTTATTGACCTTTATCGCAAAGGATTCCTCACTCAGAGAGAAGAGCCTATTATGTGGGATATTAGCTTTCAGTCCGCCCTCGCCCAAACCGATTTAGAAGACTCAGAGCAAGACTCTCATCTCAATGATATTATTTTTAAATCCGAAGACACAGGAGAGAGCCTTATTATTGCCACCACCCGCCCTGAACTCATACCAGCAGCGGTAGCTTTATTCTTTCACCCCGAGGATAGCAGGTATCAGCATCTGATTGGAACAAAGGCTATTACCCCTATTTCAGGACATACTGTTCCCATACTTACCGATGAGACGGTAGACCGAGAATTTGGAACAGGACTGATGATGGTATGTACTTGGGGGGATAGCGAAGATATTGCAAAATGGAAAAAGTATAAACTTGACACCCGCCTTATCTTCAATGAGCGAGGAATTCTTGGTGAGCTTACAGGAGCCTATGCAGGCACTCATATTAGTAAACTTCGCAATACTATATTAGAAGATCTCAAAGCACAAAATCTCCTGATCAAACAAACCCCTATCACCCATACAATACAAGTATCCGAAAGATCCGGAACTCCTATTGAATTCATTATCACCAAGCAATGGTTTATCAATGTTGTGGAGCATAAAGATGAATTATTAGAGCAAGGACGAAAACTCAATTGGAATCCAAAAAGAATGTTCTCTATTTACTCAGATTGGGTAAGCTCACTCAAATGGGATTGGTGTATATCCCGCCAACGCTATTATGGAGTACCGATTCCTGTCTGGTATCATCGAGAAACCGGAGAAATTATACTCCCTCAAGAAGATGAACTCCCCGTAGATCCAACTGAATATACTCCAAGAGGATATAAAGCCGAAGACTTAATACCAGAGCAAGATGTGCTGGATACTTGGATGACATCTTCTATGTCTCCAGAAATTGGAGCCAAACTCGTCTCAAACCCCGATATTGCAGCCAAATTATTCCCATCTAGCCTAAGACCCCAAGCCTTTGAGATAATCAGAACTTGGCTATTCTATACGGTCACTAAAGCCTATTTTCACTATAATACACTCCCCTTCACTGATGTGATGATATCAGGGCATGGACTCGACAATCAAGGTCGCAAAATCTCAAAGAGATTAGGTAATTTTACCCCACCCGAGCAAACTATTGCCACCTATGGAGCTGATGCTATGAGATATTGGGCCACAGGAACTACACTTGGTGAGAATATTCGCTATAATGAAGAGGAAATTAAAAAAGGGAAAAAGACTGTCAATAAACTCTTCAATGCAGGTAAATTTGCCGAAATGCATTTAGTTAATTTCACCTTACCTGATACAGCTCCAGAATTAGAGCTAATCGACAAATGGATATTATCCGAACTGAATCAAACTATTACAATTGCAACCAATAGCTTTGAGCAATATGAATATTATAAAGCCCGAACTACAATAGACCAATTATTCTGGAATAAATTCACCGATTATTATCTCGAACTTATCAAATATAGACTATATGATGAGACTCCAGAAGGTCAAAATTCACGACTAGCCGCCCAATATACTCTACACATCTATATTGAAAGCCTGCTCAAATTATATGCCCCTATTTTGCCATTTATTACTGAAGAATTATATCAGGGATTATATTCTGATACCCAATATAAGAGTATACATAATTCAGTTTGGCCACAATCACAGCCTGAATTTAATCTCAGCGATACTGAGCAAGCTCTGATGACAGATATACTATCCATAGTAGAAGCTGTGAGAGCCTATAAGTCACAGAACAGCATATCTCTCGGTAAAGAAATCGAAAGCTTTACATACACCTCTACTCAGGATTTAAGCCCTTATGAAATATTCCTCACAAAAGCCCTCCGAGTCGGTAAATTGGTAAAATAATATTTAGGAGCTTTTGAAATTCCCCCCTCCTCAAAAAGCAAATTGTATTATATAATCAATGTAATGACAATACAGCAGTATATAGACAATCTCAATCAAAGATACAAGCTAGGCAATGCCACCGAGCATACTTTCCGTGGAGATTTACAACAATTATTAGAAAGCCTAGTGCCCGACATCCGAGCTACCAATGAGCCTAAAAGACAAAGTTGTGGTGCCCCAGATTATATACTCACCAAAAGAGATATCCCCGTTGGATTTATCGAAGCTAAAGATATCGGTGATAAAGACCTAGATGGCCTCAAAAAAACAGGTAACAAAGAACAATTTGACCGCTACAAAGACTCCCTAGACAATCTCATATTCACCGATTATATCAATTTTCACCTTTACCGAGACGGTGAACTCATCACCAAAATCAGCATAGCCCAGATAACCGAAAAAGGTCTACAGCCCATACCCGAGAATTTCTCCATATTTAGCAATCTCATCCGAGAATTCAGCACTCATATTGGACAGAATATCAAAAGTAGCAAAAAACTCGCCGAGATGATGGCAGGTAAAGCAAGACTACTCTCCGATATAATCGCCAAAGCCCTCCTAAGCGATGAAGACAATCAAGAAAATAGTACCCTCAGAGAGCAAATGCTCGCTTTCAAAAAAATCCTAATCCACGATATCACCCCGCAAGGTTTTGCTGATGTCTATGCTCAGACCATAGCCTATGGGATGTTCGCTGCTAGACTGCACGATTCTACCCTACCCACCTTTGGGAGACAAGAAGCCGCCGAACTCATACCCAAAACCAATCCTTTTTTACGAAAATTATTCGGATATATAGCTGGACCAGATATAGATGACAGAATCAAATGGGTAGTAGATAGCCTAGCCGACATCTTCCAAGTCGCCAATGTAGACGAAATCCTACATAATTATGGAAAATCCACCAAAATGGAAGACCCAATCATTCATTTTTATGAAAATTTCCTCAGCGAATATGACCCCAAACTCCGAAAAGCCCGAGGAGTCTGGTATACCCCACAGCCTGTGGTGAATTTTATAGTCCGAGCCGTAGACGATATACTCAAAACCGAATTTAATCTCACCCAAGGACTAGCCGACACCAGTAAAACCAATATAAATCTAAAAACTCAAACCACCGACAATCGCACCGCCACTGGCTACAAAAGCATATCCAAAGAAGTTCACAAAGTCCAAATTCTAGACCCCGCCACCGGTACAGGAACTTTTCTTGCTGAAATAATCCGCCAAATCAATGCCAAATTCCAAGGACAGCAAGGTCTCTGGAGCGACTATGTAGATAATCATCTCCTACCCCGAGTCAATGGCTTTGAATTGCTAATGGCAAGCTATGCTATGGCACACTTAAAATTAGATTTATTATTAAGAGATACCGGCTACAAATCCAATACAGGACAGAGATTTCGAGTTTATCTTACCAATAGCCTTGAGGAAAGCCATCCCGACACTGGCACCTTCTTTGCTAGCTGGCTCAGCACCGAAGCCAATGAAGCCAATCATATCAAAAGAGACACCCCCGTAATGTGTATAATCGGCAATCCACCGTATAGTGTTAGTAGTAATAACAAAGGAAGTTGGATTCAAAATCTAATTATGGATTATAAAAAAGATCTAGACGAAAAAAACATTCAGCCATTATCAGATGATTACATAAAATTCATTCGTTATGGACAGTATTATATAGACAAAAACGGTAGTGGTATACTAGCATATATATCTAATAATAGCTTTGTTGACGGAATTATTCATAAATCAATGCGAAAAAATCTATTAGAGAGTTTTGATAAAATTTATATTTTAGACTTACACGGTAATAGCAAGAAAAAAGAAATATCCCCCGACGGTAGCCCCGATGTCAATGTCTTTGATATTCAACAAGGAGTCTCAATAAATTTCTTCATCAAAACAGGAGCCAAAAAGCCTAATGACTTAGGTAAAATCTATCATTATGACCTATATGGTAAAAGAGAATCTAAATATAATTTCCTCCAAGACAATAATCTTGCCAATATAGAATTCCAAGAATTACAACCAAAAGAACCAAATTATTTCTTTGTAAGTAAAGATTTTGAAGGAGAATCTATTTATAAAAAATATATTGATTTAAGAACTTTGTTTATTAAAAATTCTATTGGAATTGTAACTGGAAAAGATGATGAATTAGTAAGTTTTGATAAAAATATTATTCAAGATAAATTTCAAAGTTATAATAAATTTTATTATAGACCTTTTGATATTAGGTATACAATTTTTGATAATAATATTTTACAAAGGGCAAGATACAATGTTATGCAGCACTATAATTGGGGTGAAAATTTAGGTTTAAATATAAGTAGACAATCTAAATCAAAAGGAATTGAATGTTTAATTTCAAAAAACATTACCTGCAAACATTTAATTACTGGTGAAACTTATAATTTCCCACTTTATCTCTATCCAGAAGATCAGAATTCTGAATTTTTACAAGACAAAGCACACACTTCGACAAGCTCAGTGCAAGGTCGAACTCCAAATCTAAATACAGAAATTATAAAGCAAATTGCAGATAATTTAAGTTTGAATTTTACTAAAGAAAAAGAAACAACCAAAGACACCTTTGCCCCGATAGATATATTAGATTATATTTATGCAGTGCTACATTCCCCTACTTATAGAGATAAGTATAAAGAGTTTTTGAAAATTGACTTCCCTCGAGTACCATATCCTCAAGATATAGCTAAATTCTGGCAATTAGTCGCTCTCGGCTCTCAACTTAGAGCCCTACATCTCCTAGAAAGCCCAATTCTAGAGACATATATCACCCAATACCCAATCGACGGTGACAATACCATCACCAATATCCAAGTAGAACCCTGTCCTCCTTCGCCTGCCTGCGGCAGGCAGGGAGGGGGAAGCCTGAAAGGCGGAGGTGGATTGAGCTTAGACTCTCAAACTCAACCTGAAACCTATCCACCCTCCCCCGTCGCAAATGAGATTTACTCCTGTGAAACCTCACGGTTTCCCAACCTTCCTCCACGGGAAAACTACCGTTTTCCCGACCCCTTTCCCAGACCTTCGGTCTATATCGGGGACTCCCTCCAAAGGGAGACAGAAAACTCAAACAAACTGTCCTCCCTTGGGGGAGATGCCCGCAGGGCGGAGGAGAACTGCCCTAAAAATTCCCCTCTTGAGGGGTGGCAGGCTTCGCCTGACGGGGTGAATAAAGACACACTCAGAATTTACATCAACCCCACCCAATACTTTGACAAAGTCCCTAAAGTCGCTTGGGAATTCTATATCGGAGGCTATCAACCAGCTCAAAAATGGCTCAAAGATAGAAAAAACAGACAACTCAACTTTGAGGATATATTACATTATCAAAAAATTATAATCGCCCTCACCAATACCCATCATCTAATGCAACAAATCAACCACATAAATATCGAGGAGTAATAATCCCCCTTAAAAAGAAAATCTCCTCCCAATCAAGCGACGGGAGGAGAAAAAATTGAACTGAAGGAAAGCTACTAGAAAGGAGTCGGTCTAGATATAAGGAACTTGGTATTTCTTGTATCTTGGGCTGTTGGGGTATTCTGAGCAAGTATTGAACAGGCTTGCTCGAGTACAGGGTACTGAACGAACAAGTTGTTTAGCATTTGAACGCTTTGATCCCCCATGGCACTCACGTGCCTAAAAATGTTGATGACTTGATCATATAAATTCTTACCATCGTTAACTGAGTTAGATATAATGTAACTCTCGTAAGACCTAGATATTGCGAGAACTAAATTAATGATTTCCATCTCAAACACCAATGCGAAGAACATTATTTTTATATCATATACTATTGTATTATGCAAGTAGATAATTCCTGTGGGGGCGACCTTTCAGTCGCCTGTGTTTCCACCCCGTCCAGCAAAGCTGTCCACCCCTCAAGAGGGGAATAGTTACTTTGTCCTCCTTCGCCTGCCTGCGGTAGGCAGGGAGGGGGAAGCCTGCAAGGCGGAGGTGGATTGAGCTTAGACTCTCAAGCTCAACCTGAAACCTATCCACCCTCCCCCGTCGCAAATGAGATTTACTCCTGTGAAACCTCACGGTTTCCCAACCTTCCTCCACGGGAAAACTACCGTTTTCCCGACCCCTTTCCCAGACCTTCGGTCTATATCGGGGACTCCCTCCAAAGGGAGACAGAAAGACAATCCTATTCTGTCAGCAGTAAGGAGACAAAAAGCCCAAAAAATCTGTCCTCCTTCGGAGGAGGTGGTACCTCCTATACCTTTGTTTAGGAGGTACCGGAGGTGGATATAAAATGATAGAAAAATGAAAAAGTACCGTCTCTGTGAAACGGCACTATGTTTTTGAGACAAATCGGGATGGATGGATTCGAACCACCGGCCCCTTGCCAAAGCAAGTGCGCTACCAAGCTGCGCTACATCCCGATAAAACGCGAAGAGTCGGATTTGAACCCACGACCTTCCACTTAAGTAGTGGATGCTCTACCGCTGAGCTATCTTCGCATAAACCGTATATGATTATACGTACTTTATAGAATTTGTCAAGAGCTGGGAGAATAATTTCAAGCATAATATATAGCAAATTATGAGTTTTATACTTCGTGAAAAGAAAAATCCCCAATCGTATTGGGGATTATGAGACTTATAAAACTTTAATTATTCCTTCACCTCTCCAAATATTGGTGCACGTGTAATGGTATAATTATGCCATAAAAAGCTGGGCCACCGTCTATAGTGGCAAGACTTCCTCCAACTAAATTAAAGTGATGTCTTTGTATAATGGATAACAACTCTTTTAACTCCACCCCCAAAAATTCTCTCTGAGATAATAATTGGTCATGTATTGCCAGCCACTCATCAGTACTTAGATGAACCAGCTCTGGATTGGAGTTAAAAAGCCCCAAGATCCAAGAAATTATAACCTTAATCATGAGATCTTCTTGCGAATTGCTCAATATATATATCATATAATCTATTATTTGTGAATAGGGAGCAATAGTATCTGCTGAGATAAAATATCTTGTCATCTCTTTTTGACTGCTATATATAATATTTATAAAAAAATACCCCTGCCGAAACAGGGGGTGATGTGAATCAAGTAGGGGTTTACCCAACATCATCTTGAAATCTCTCAGGAAGAAGCATCCGTGGACCTCCTGCTTGTACTTGGCTCAATTCCCCCTCACTGAGGGGTTGTAAGTAGAGCAAATCGCATATCAGCGCGAATTGTTGCTTGGTAATTCTGACAGGGTACGGAAGTCCTTCTTCACCCATCTCACGGGAGATCTGAGCCTCATTCTCGAGCTCTACCTTAACAAGGAGGAGAGCTTCAAGGGCGTCAAAGATATTTCGACAATGTCTCAATTTTTCAAGATCAAGATGTATAGGCCAACACACCGCGAGTTCCTCCTGAAGCAGAGGAATGGCCCGAAGCCACTCCTCAGGCCTCAGGCAATAAGGTGAGGTGAACATTTTTCTGATAGCTGAGAAAAGTCCCATAATAGAAGAATTGCAAATGTGCCTCCTATATATAGCACATAATTACTATTTTGTCAATATTAACTGACTCCTTATACACCCCAAATATACTATACCCCCTATTATCAGATACCAATATCCTAACCACCCAGCTATACCGGTCCAGAATATCAGACTCCATATACCAGATAAGCTAAGCCAATAGGTAATATTTTTATCCAGACTTTTACGTTTTGGGAATAATAAATAAAATCCCCAAAAAGCTAATAAACTTGTCACCATCCATCCAAAGAAATTCATCAAAGGCACATTATAATACCATCCATCAATTTCCCAAATCCAAAATCCTAAAGCAGTAGCCCCTGGATCAAGTATCAAATCAAAGGCTGTCATCAATACTGCTCCTAATATACTTTTTACCCATATTCCCTTTAGTCCCAATCTCTCTACCAATACCAAACTCAAGAAAAAAATTGGTGTCCAAGACAAACTCACTGTCCAAGGCACTAATCCAAAGAATTTAATATTCCCGAGAAACTCACCATATACAAAATTGCTATATGGCCAGCCCGTTATAATAGAGAATGATTCTATCAAGATTGGATATGAGAATATAATCAGAATTTTCCACCAAGATTTCCTCCAATCCAGCCAAAGCCATAATCCATATATCAGAGGTATAGCGAGTAATACATTGGTAAGCTGTGAAATCGCTTGGAATATCACAAAATCAAAAGGTAAAGCCTCGGGATTAATACTAAAATACACGACAAAAAACCCGCTCAAAACCAAAATAATAGATGGTACAATTACTAATAATCTCTTTTGCATATGATATACTATATACTATATTACATTATATCATATGAGTATTGCTAAATTATTTCGTATTTCCCGCCCCCGCTTTTGGATATATCTCCTCGGCCCCTATCTTATTGGGAGTATACTTGCTTTTGAGCCTACTCAACTTATATTACAATGGCAATTTTGGCTTGGATTTGTATATTTTACTTTTCCTGCCAATCTCCTTATATATGGAGTAAATGATATTTTTGATTATGAAACTGACAAATTAAACCCCAAAAAAATAGAATATGAAACTCTCGTCACCCCAAAAGAGCGAATAAGACTTTGGCTTTTTATTCTCGCTACTAATACCCCATTTATATTCGCCCTATATCTCATAAACTCCCTCACTAGTATGGGAATATTAGGCTTTTTATTCCTTGGCATACAATATTCTAGTATCCCTATTCGCGCCAAGTCTCGACCATTCCTAGACTCCCTATTCAATATATTATATATATTCCCGGGCATTATTGGATATAGTTTATTTAGTCTATCCCTCAATTTGGATTATAGGCTTCTCATCAGTGCTGGACTATGGACAATGGCTATGCACACCTATTCCGCCATACCAGATATTGAGGCTGACAGGGCGAGTCAAACCCCTACTATTGCGACAGTACTGGGCTCAAAATTAACCCTCATTTATTGTTTTATTTGTTATACTTTGGCTGGGATTTTGTTAGCACAATTTAACCTTATACTCGGAATTGGAATAGCTATTATATATGGCTTTATGATAGGACTTAGCTATAATCAGAATTCCGCTCGAATATTCAAATTATATACCTATTTCCCCCTGCTTAATGGCATTATTGGATTTATTTTATTTTGGAGTATTGTGATTTGGTATAGGTAAAGTTTTTACAACCTCTTGACAAATTTTGAGAAATGTGGTATATATAATAAGTATTGAGTTTAAAGAAAGATTAACCACCTTGGAACATTACCTTAATGTTCATCTGGTCTTCCTAAACCAATACACCTTATAAAGTTCCCCCCGCATACTCCCCGGTTAAGGCCGGGGTCTTTTTTTTGCCAAATTATTATATTATAAATCTATCGAGGGCTTTTGTCCCCGCTATACATTGTTTAGGAGGGGGCCGATCTTTGTTCTAAAAATTCCCCTCAAGAGGGGTGGATTCCTGCTATGTTTACATAACAGGGAGACGGGGTGGAGTGTTTGAGAGCTATTTATTAATGATTTATTCCACCCCGTCAGGCAAGCCTGCCACCCCTCAAGAGGGGAATTTAGCTCAATCCACCTCCGACCTAAAGGTCACCCACCTCCTAAATAAATATAGGAGGGACTTAAAGCTCCTCCAAAGGAGGACAGAATAACTGTCCCTCGCTGGCGAGGGTGGCACGGAGTGCCGGGTGTGGACAAAATTTATAATTCATAATTTCAAATTATTCCACCCCGTCAGGCAAATAGTAATCCACCCTCCCCCTACGGGTACTCCCTCCAAAGGGAGACAAATAGAGAGAGGGTTAATTTGTCTTAAAATTCCCCTCTTGAGGGGTGGCAGGCTTTGCCTGACGGGGTGGATTGAATACTCTCTATTCCTTAAGTGGACTATCTTGTTTGATATCAGCTATACGCTTATATACCATTTCAGCACTAATGAGCTGAATAGGAACTCCAATACCAGGATTAGTTCCCGCTCCGACATAATACAAATTCTTCACCTTTTTAGAATAATTATTAGGGCGGAATATTGCTGTCTGATTAATTGTATGAGCGAGCCCCAAAGCTGTACCCTTATAGGCATTATAATCTTGTTCAAAATTCTTCACACTATATAATCTCTTATAGATAATTCTCTCCTTCAAGTCAGGAATATTCATTTCCTCTTGCATAATAGTCAAGATTTTGTCCGCATAAGCTTCAAGATGCTCCTCAGTATACTCAAGTCCTGCCGCAATAGGGACTAATACGAATAAATTCTCATCCCCTTCTGGAGCTACATTTGGGTCTGTCTTAGATGGAGCGCATACATACATAGATGGATCCTCTGGCCACATCGGATCATCAAAAATTTGCTTAAAGTTGGTCTTCCAATCTTGAGAGAATAACAGATTATGATGAACTAAACTATCTACTTTTCCTCTAACCCCCAAATACATAATCAAAGCTGATGGAGCGAGAATTTTTTTATCCCAATACTTTTCATCATATTCACGATACTCTACGGGAAGTAAATTGAGCTCCGTATGAGTCATATCAGCATTAGACACCACAATATCTGCCTTCACAATTTCTCGAGACTCAAGCTCCACACCAACCGCTTTACCATTTTCTACGACAATTTGTTTTACCCCATTCCCACTCACCAAATTTACTCCATTTTTCTTGGCAATATTCACCAAGGCCTCTGTAATGGTATACATACCTCGTTGTGGATAAAACACCCCCATATTAAAATCAATATGATTCATAATACTATATAAAGCCGGAGTATTATACGGAGAACTACCGAGGAAAACCAAAGGATATTGTAAAATTTTCTTTACCAAAGGATGTTTGAAATATTTGCTCACATATGCATCCATATCACTAAATACCGACAATTTTGAACCCTCAATCATAGTACGGAAATTGATAAAATCAAAAATAGAATTATAATTCTTATACATAAACCCGTCTTTCGCAATTTCATATTGCTGGCGAGCCTTGTCTAAATATTCTCGAAGTTTATCCCCCGCTCCAGGTTCTAATTCTTCCAAAACAGGAATATCCCGCTCCAAATTAGAAAACATATCAATAATTTTATTATCGTCTTTGAAGAATATCCGATAAGATGGGGCAAGCCGAATCAATTCCAAATGATCTTCAACTTTTTCTCCCATAAATTCAAAGAAATTTTCAAATACATCCGGCATAAGATACCAAGAAGGACCCATATCAAAACGAAATCCCTCAGCTTCAAAGACATTGGCTCTCCCACCAAGATTTTGATTCTTCTCATATAAAGTCACCTCATATCCTTTGCGAGCCAGGATACAGGCTGTTGCCAAACCACCAATACCCCCACCAATTACAATAACTTTTTGCATATATACGACATTAAATTAATTATATATAGTATATCATAGATAAACTTCTTTATGATACAATATATATAGTCCGCTTCTGTATCACCATGCCCTCTCCCGACATTATTTTGCTCTTTGATGCCGCTATCCTTTATGTTTTGGCATTTGTATTCCTCATCAATCATTTGAGTCGAGGATTCCCCCTTTACCGAAACACACCCTATAATTTTACATTTATTCTTGCATTTGGGGTTACACTCATTGCTCTTGGTTTAAGGTTTTACCTCCTAACCATAAGATGATATTCTCCCCGCCTCCCGATCCCGTCGTGAGGCTTTTTATATAAAAACCGCCGAGCTTTTGTGGGCTCGGCGAAAAGGTAAAATTAGAGATTTGAATCAGGGAGTATGACGGGATGAGGAAGTGGCCAAGGCCACTTCAGGGACAGGTGCTATCGGAGCCACGAAAAACTTCGCTCCAGGGAATTGGGACTTGACCCAATTAACAAGAGGTTCAAGAAAAGGTGGTCTCAGTGAATACCCTGCCTCGGGTGGCCAAGGAACAGTTTGAAACGATGATTGATTGTCGTCCGTAGGGACAGCTGCCAAATATTCTCGCCTGTGATCCCTGATAACAAGTACTCGTAACGCATAAGACGACATGGTCTTGAAGCACCGGGTTGTGACAGATTGCCCGGTATACTATAGACTATGCCTATACTCTACACTATACTGGGCAGTCGCATCACATAACCCCTCTATTAAACTATACTTTATAAGACTTGTCAATATTAGATATCAGATTTACTATTTGCCAAAATATATTAGGATATAGTATACTATTTGGGTTGCACTAAACAGCTCATGGGAAAACAACCTGAAGCACTTGCAAAATTCAGCGGTCAGGAAATTGCAGATGGCTGCATAGCAATTGCAGCACATAATATTATTGGACTTAAATGGAATAGATATTTTTCAACACAACAAGCTGCAGCCATATCCTGGCTAACATATAAGTATCGGTATTCAGAACGTACAATTGAACAGTGGTTCGGGCAATTTGATAAATCAGTACTACCTCCCCAAAGAGAAAGACGCTGGACAATTTAGCTCATCACGACTCAGAGCCTCGGTCACAAGATCGGGCTTTTTTCTTTTATGTAATCAAAATAAATCTCGGTCCTATCAAATCACCCCCCTTTGTCACATCAGTAAGCCAACCATCTTCACCATGTACTCGCCGTACCCAAGTAATACCAGAGTCTAGATTGCGATATATCACCACAACTTCTTCATCCCATTCAGATAAAGCCAGGGAGATAATCTCATATACACTATCAGGATTACGCCAATGGACATATTGACCTCCCACAATAATCTCGGTAGCTAAAGCCTCAATTTTTGCCTGTAATTCGATATTGGGGATATGTCCCATATTATATTAATTAAATTATTTTTTTATTATATCATAGGAAAAATAGATATTAATACATATTAGGCAAAAAAAGCTTTCGGAACATGTCTCCCTCCCTTTTTATTTCTTCATTATTCCTTGCACAAAACGATAATACCGATAAATCCAAAATCCATATAATAGAGTACCTATAATATACAATAATCTCAGCCAAATCCAATATTGAGGGTCTAAATTCTCACGAAAAACCAATCCAAAAGGATACCAATATTCTCGATTCAGATAATGTACAGCAAAATAATTCTGAAGAGATGTGATAATACATCCTCCCAATACACTTTGAGACAAGGCAATGGCAAAAGTAAAGAGTAAAATACCCAATTTAGCATATATGACTATACGACTATATACTGAATTCAATATGATTTTCTTTTGAGGGAAAATTGTATACTCTAATAGAATACACAAAGCAATAACCCAAAAAATAATCCAATAACTTGGATTATGAAGTCTATCTATCCATTGATTAATTTGTAGGGCAATTTGAGGATTCATATATCCCATATTATACCAGTTGATATGAATTTGTATAGAATCTTATCCAATCCTAACTATCACTCCCGAGAAGCTTCGGCTCAAACCAAAAGAAAGTCTCCCAGTACCGTGCTTGGGAGATTTTTTGTTTTATATATCATAGGAGCGACCTTTCAGTCGCCCGAAAGTCCTCCTCAGCCATCTCAAATTGGATTTACTTTGTCCTCCTTTGCCTGCCTGCGGTAGGCAGGGAGGAGGTGGCCGCCAGGCTGGAGGTGGATAATTAAAAAATATATTCTAAAATTTAATATTATTAAAAACAAATCCACCCTCCCCCTACGGGTACTCCCTCCAAAGGGAGACAAAAATCTCGAATAACCTGTCCCCCTTCGGAGGACAGAATAACTGTCCCTCGCTGGCGAGGGTGGCACGGAGTGCCGGGTGTGGACAGAGAGTTTTTAATTTATAATTTCAAATTATTCCACCCCGTCTCTCTCCTCAATAAAGTATAGGAGGGATCCACCCCTCAATTCCCACAAAATATGGGAATTTTTCTTTTAACACAAGAGCCCTTGACAAAATTAATAGGATGTGTTATAAACTATACTAGTTTTAGATAGTCCTCGCTTTACTAAAAAGCCCCCACAGAGACTATCTAAAATCCAAGAGAAAAAGGGTCCTCTTACACCTCTTCCCTCTTCCCTCTTTATTCCGCAGTCCCACGCAGCATAGCTTGGGGCTTTTTTTTATATATTCCGGATGTCGTACGATATAATCAACTAGTCTCTCGGCTATATATTGACTAGAATCTATAATAATATCTACACCAAAAATTTGTTATATCGGCAAGTCCTGGACAGCTTAAATACCGTATTGTATAACCAAAACTTTTGAGATATTCTTGATAAAATCCTATCCTATCTGTTGTAATATCTGTTTCATTATTTGTTCTACTTTTATACTATTCGGTTCTGGGTGAAATTCGAGCTCGGTATCATTAACTTGTATACGATTATTGTTGTTCGACTGTATACTATTAGATTTAATCTTTTGCATTTGTCCCCATCGAGCTACTCTATTCCAAATATGTATGGAGAATTTAGTTAATATATTCTCTAGCCACGTTTTTATGGTATAGGACTGGAAATGATTGAATATGGGATATTGGCGTGCTTTGGCTTGGGGGAATAATTCTCTTGTCCACATATTATCTTGCCAGAATTTGTTTAATAATTGCTGTGAGTTTGCTCCTATTGCGATATAATCTGCATATAATTGGGCTGAATATATATTATGGTCGAAGCGTTTGAGATTATTCTCGGTGATATAATGATTGAGACAAAAGCGATTTTCTTCCATTTCTCCTGAGCGACGTATTCCGAGTATTTGGGTTATGCTCGTTATCAGGAATCTTGCTATCCATAAATGCTTATTTTTGGTAATAATAAATATATCGATATCACTCCTTTTTTTGGTATTACCAGTGCTAAAACTAGATGAGCCAGCCAGGAATATACCTCGTATAAAAGGTATGCTGATTAATAACCGTCCATATTTGGTAATTTGTCTATAGCGACGTATAGATTCTCGGCCTTTTTCTTGCCTTAGGGCGAGTAATATATCGAAATTAGGGATTAGACCATAGAGACCATATTGAGTCTTTATTTGAGGAATTTTTGCGATTTGAGAGGGCAGCTCTTGTAGGGTATATTGCGTTCCAATTTGATAGCGATATATTTCCTCGAGCGTTAGCAATCTTTTTTGAGAAGTGGCATAGGCAAAAGTTTGAAGTAATGTATGATGCATATTGGTATATAATTATACCTATTATATCATAATTTAGACAAGATGTTTGAGATATTGCCCAGTATAGCTCTTGGCATTTTTGGCAATTTGCTTGGGGGTTCCCTCTGCTACCACAGTACCTCCTTTTGCTCCTCCTTCTGGTCCAATATCAATAATATGATCTGAACTTTTGATAATATCGAGATTATGTTCAATAATAAGTATACTATTTCCTTTATCTGCTAATTGATGTAATACTCTTAGCAATTTTGCTACATCTTCAAAATGGAGTCCAGTGGTTGGCTCATCGAGTATATACAGAGTTTTACCCGTGGCTCTCTTGGATAATTCGGTAGCAAGTTTAATTCGCTGAGCCTCGCCTCCTGAGAGATATGGGGCGGGTTGTCCAAGCTTCATATATCCAAGACCCACATCATAAAGAGTAGCTAATTTATCTTTAAGACTTGGTATGGATTTGAAGAATTCTAAGGCTGTCTCTACATCCATATCCAGTATATCGGCTATAGTTTTACCTTTATAGAGAATTTGTAATACTTCTTTATTATAGCGTTTACCATGACAATCTTCACAATCTACATAAATATCCGGAAGGAAATTCATTTCAATTTTGAGTACGCCATCTCCTTTACAGGTCTCACATCGTCCACCCTTCACATTAAAGCTAAAGCGGCCTGTTTGATAACCTTTGAGCTGAGCTTCAGGAGTACGAGCAAATAAGTCTCTGACCACCGTAAATAATCCGGTATAAGTGGCAGGATTAGATCGTGGAGTTCTTCCAATTGGAGATTGATCAATATTCACCATTTTATCGATATTCTGTACTCCCGTAATATCTTTGAATTTCCCTGGTAAATCCTTTGCGCCATATAGCGTATGAGCTATATGTTTATATAAGATATCTTGTATAAGGGTACTTTTACCTGATCCTGACACTCCTGTCACACATACCATTTGTCCAAGAGGAATTTGAATATCTATATTCTTGAGATTATTCTCTGCAGCTCCCTTTATATGTATGAATTGTCCATTGCTTTTGCGATATTTTTTGGGTGCTTGAATTTGTCTTCTTCCGGACAAATAATCAGCTGTAAGACCTTCTTGTTCCATAAATTCAGTTGGAGTCCCTTTGGCAATAATACGCCCTCCAGCAGCTCCTGCCCCTGGCCCTACATCAATCACATAATCTGAAGCTCGAATAGTATCCTCATCATGTTCTACGACGATGACGGTATTCCCAAGATCCCGTAAGTGCTGTAAGGTTTGTATAAGTCGATTATTATCTCGCTGATGTAATCCAATAGACGGCTCATCTAATATATATAATACTCCCATAAGTCCTGAGCCAATTTGGGTTGCAAGCCGAATTCGCTGTGCCTCTCCTCCTGAAAGAGTATTGCTGGATCTATCTAAGGTAAGATAATCAAGACCCACATTGAGTAAAAATTTTAATCGAGATTGTATTTCTTTGAATATTGGAGTACTAATCGCAATATCTCGCTCGGTAAAATATTCTTTATTTTCTTGTACCTTAGCGACATAAGCAGATAATTCATCAATACTCATATTAACTATTTGGTCTATAGTTTTATGAGCAACTTGTACGGAGAGAAATTGTTTTTTTAATCTTTTACCATTACAAGTTGGGCAAATGGTATTCAGCATATATTTTTCAATTTCTGTTCGTATAAAGTCTGAATCAGTTTCTTGATAGCGTCGTAAAAGATTCGGGATTACTCCTTCATAGGTAGTTTCCATTTTATGCCCCCCTGATTGTATAGGCACTTTCATAGGAGTATTCGCTCCATATAAAACAAAATGTAAATCTTCTGCGGGTAAATCCTGTACAGGAGTGGTGAGGCTGATACCTTTTATATCAGCAGCAGCTTCTAGAATTTTCATATACCAACCGAAAGCTCCTTTTTGTTTACCCACTCCCCAAGGTTTTATAGCTCCCTGATTAATAGTAAGTCGAGGATTTGGTATGACTAAATCTGCTGAAATTTCTGGAGTATATCCAAGTCCATCACAAGTAGCACAAGCTCCATGCGGACTATTGAATGAAAAGTTTCGGGTTTCTAGCTCTCCAAAACTTTCCCCTGATTCCATTATATATTTTTCACTCATTAACTCATCACGATACAAATTTTTATTCTTTTCTAATATTTCAGAAATAATAAGCATTCCCTCTCCGAGCCGCAAAGCTGTTTCTACAGAATCTAATATGCGAGCTGGCTCAAATCCAGAAGCATCTAATAATCTATCTATTACGAGCTCAATAGAATGTTTTTTTTGCTTATCGAGATTAAGATCTAGGGCTTCTTCGGTCAAATACACGATTCCATCGACGCGAAGTCGCATAAATCCGTCTTGGAAAGCTTTTTGTATAGCTCCTTTATGTTCTCCTTTTTTATCCCGAATAATAGGAGCAAGTATCATTATTTGCTTATCTTTGTAGCGAGCTACTGTATCTGCCATTTGTTTGGCATCTTGCATTCGAATTAATTCACCGGTATCAGGGTTAAATGGGATTCCAACTCGAGCATATAATAATCTCAAATAATCATAAATCTCTGTTACTGTACCCACAGTAGAGCGGGGGTTTCTCGACACACTTTTTTGGTCAATAGAAATAGCAGGAGATAATCCCTCTATCACATCCACATCTGGCTTATCCATCATTCCTAAAAATTGACGAGCATAGGCTGAAAGACTTTCGACATAACGCCTTTGTCCTTCGGCATAAATAGTATCAAAGGCAAGAGAAGATTTCCCTGACCCTGAAAGTCCCGTAATCACCACAAGTTTATCTCGAGGTATAGTAATATCTATATTCTTGAGATTATGTACACGAGCTCCCTTGATTCTAATTTCATTCATAGTCTATGATTTAGGATTATTACGAACTTTTGGTGTTACCCAAAAACCAAGATATTTACCAAATAATAATCTTGTTTGAGCCACAATGGCAGGAAAAGCTCCAAGAGTTAAAGCCACAACAGGGATAAATATCCATTGCACATACATCATAATAGTTCTCCAACGAGAATATTTAGCGGGACGCGGAGGTAATAAAAGAATATTAATATAAGTGGTTACAATTAATCCTATCAAGGTAATATTCATAATCATACCGGTATATTGGGGTAAATTATTAGAAAATACACTCGATTTAAAAGCAGCTCCTCCAAACCAAATAGGAAACCAAATAAATATAGCAAGAATTACAGCTGAAGTTGCCCAAGTATAATGTCCTTCTATCATATTACCAATTCGGCGAATACGATCTCCCAGAGGAGCTTTTTTATTAATAGCATATGATCGCATAGTAGTAGGTAAATTCTCAATTCCCCAAGCCCATCTCTGCATTTGCTTATATTGGTTAATAAATGCCTGTAGTGGATTATGAGCCTGCACTGCATCCAATGATACCGGGATATGAATTGGAATAACATCATAATCTCCATTATGATAATCAATACATTTCCAATAAATAACGGAATCATCTGAAATCATATTGACAGGCCAATAATTCACATCTACGAGAGTTTTAAAACTCATAGAATGACTTGAGAAAGTCACCATTCTATCATAACGTACCGATTCCATCATATGCCAAAAGCTAGAGCTAATAGCCACAACACGAGTAAAAGCAGGGGCATCCCAAATATTATTATGATACATTGGCAAGGGCTGATAACTATGATTATGAGGATTTTCTGAATGTAAAAATTCATAAGTAAGAGCCGCAAAGTATTTAGGGTGAACAACAGTGTCGCTATCAAAAGCTGACATAATAGTTTTCTCAAAAGGAATTTGCTTTTGTTCTAAATAGATTTTTATTTGCTGTGCAGCATAAGTGGCATTAGCTCCCTTTACTTTCATTTCTCCTTCTATTCCATCAGGATGTATGGTGACAATAAAGTCTTGAAATACTCCTTTGAATTCTTTTTTGAGATAATTTTCTTTTTTCTGACGGGCCTCTCCCTCTCTTTCTTCAGTAGCCACCACAACAATTAATTTATCAAGGGGATATTCACTATTTGTCAACGATTGTATGCTTTGAGCCAATACTTCTGATTCTTCATCATAGGTGAGAAACATAACAATATGAGTAATATCCTCAAATCCTGATAAAGCTTTTGCTTTAGCCAACCAGTCTTCTTTAATATCATGTTTCATTTGCCTATAGGCAACTATCAAATGTACACTTAAATATATTGCTTTGAATAGCCAATACAAATCAAATATCAAAATAAATAAAGCTACCTGAAAGGGGATGAAAAATGATAATACAATAAGTCCAATAAAAGTTGTCCAGGTTAAAAATGCTGGCAGTATTTCAAAAAATCTCTGCCAAAATCTTTGTTTGGGATCAGTTGTTTTGGGATCAGGATATATATACATATAATTAACTAATGATATTGGTGTCAAGTACTAACCACAAATAAACTCCTATTAAACTAATAGCGGCAATACTCGCCCCAAATATCCAATACACTATTATATACTGTATTGAGTGGTTCGTAAACCTCTTTTGTATATACCAAATTCCAAATCCATTAATAGCTGTAATCAAAAGAGCATATATACCATATTGCCAAACATATTTTGCTGAACCTATTACTGTTACTCCTTCATAAAAATTAAACCCTATATTAATTCCTACTCTATCTCCAAATTGCGTTTGTATACGAAACAAAAATAGAAGAATAACAATACATAAAACTCCCATCACTAATCCATACAGAATAGTAGTTATAGGTAATTTGTAAGGAAGTTTTTGTATCATCGCATTCGAATTTGTAATCTTTTTACTTCAAAATTAATGACATTAATAGCTTTGTTGAGAGCTTGTATAATATCAAATTCATATAATTTAAGCTTATGAGCTTCAAAATGTGAGCCTACTATTACTGCCAGGGAACCTTGCTGTAGGGATATTGCTTCTGAGAATTGAAGCTCTTCAAAATCTGTTTGTACTAATTCATTATATAACATACAGACACGAGTACTTTCTACCTTCTTATACATATCAGAAGTTGCAGGGTATTTTTGATTAAGAACTCCACTAATGCGCATATTATTTTTTTGTTACAATACTTTTGACTTTTCCATTTTTGAATTGAGTAGTCAATATATCCCCTTCAGTAATTTGTGAAATATCTGTAATAATTTTATCATAGATTTTGGTAATACTGTATCCCTTTTGTAAAATTGCTTTTGGATCATTGGCTGAAAGTTGAGATTCTAAGACAAGAAGCTTATTGTGTTTTTGTGTAAAAGCGCTATGAATACTACTTTGAATATTCTGTATGCTCGAATTAATACTATATTGATATTGTTGTATTTGTCGTAATTGTTGAAAAGCATTATTCTCTAATCTCTGAATAGTAATCTTCACCGTATCAGAAATAAATCTGGTATATCGTTCTAAAGAATATAATCGCTGATCAATATTACGAGATAATTGTTGAATTTGATACTGTATACTGGTTTGTAATTGGCTCTCTTTTTGTTCCACTATTCCCTTTAATTCATCTCGATGTGGTGTCAATAATTCAGCAGCATTAGAGGGAGTAGAAGCTCGAAAATCTGCCACAAAATCCGCTATAGTAATATCCCTCTCATGCCCTACTGCTGAAATAACAGGCTTTGTTGAAGTATAAATTGCCCGAGCTACCGACTCATCATTAAATGCATGAAGATCATCCATAGCGCCTCCCCCTCGAGTTAATACTATCACTTCTATTTCGGGATAACTATTGAGATTATTAATAGCAGTAATAATACTCTCTACTGCTCGCTCACCCTGTACTTGTGCATGATGAAAATATAATTGCAAACCTCCCATACGAGCTCCAAGCACTTTCATAAAATCTTTATAGGCAGCGGCATCTTGTGAGGTTATAACTCCGATATTCTGAGGCATATTAGGAATAGGTCTTTTGCGGTCTTGTTGGAATAATCCTTCTGCCTCTAATTTTGCTCGAAGTAATTCGAAAGCCTTAGCAAGTTCTCCTTCTCCAGAAACCGCCAAAGTATCTACCATTATACTGAATATTCCTGATTTAGGAGAAAGGCGAGATTTACCCGTTACAATAATACGCATACCATTCACCGGGGAAATACGGGATTTCCGAAGCTGAGACACGGTCGTAAAACAACGAATTTTTGCTTCTTTTTTCTCATCTTTAAGATCAAAAAACACCCATTGATTATTCCCAAAAGTAGACATTTGAAAGGCTGAAACTTCACCTTCAATTTGCACCGTATTCTCACCAATAATGCTATTAATTTGGGCAATAAACTGAGATACACTCATTACTTCTGAGGACATATCTGGGGTTGAGACTTTGGTATTAGCATATTGTGTGAGCTCCTGGGGAATAGTCACTTTATTTGCCTCTAGGTATGCTTTTCCCTCAGGAAAATGCGTGAGGACTCGAATAGCCTCCTTTTTTACCGTCAAAGTGGAGTCATTGATAAGAGGTGTAATCAAATCTTTGACCCTATCCCATTCAAAATTCTCAAGAGCTCGGAGAGCCGCCTGCCTATATGAAGCTTTATTATGTGCCAAGAAAACCTGAATACTATATAAGGCTCTATTTCCCCGCTCTCGTATTATATCTTGAAAATAGGTATCTAATTGCTTACCAGTCACAGTATTTTGTATAATTATATTATCTATTTAGTATAGCATATAAAGTTGAAAACCCCCGGGGAAACGGGGGTTTTAGTTATTTAGTTGTACCTAGCTGTGATGGGGCTAGGTGATAGGGTTGACAACGGGCTCGACCGGAATGGTCAAGCGGTCATGACGTCCATGACGCTGTGGGTAGAGGCTTCGGATGCCGCTATTAGAGGGAGAAACTCCCCAATAATTTTTCTTCCGACGAACTTTCCGGGAGTCATGACGCTTACCGTGTGCCATGTATAACCTTGAGTTAGGGCAATATAATAATACTATTTACCTATTATTTTGTCAATATATATTAACTTTATTTGTCAATTTTTGACAAAATATTATATTTTAATCGCAATATTGTCAATATGGATTTTCTGTTCTACCCATTTACGCATAATTCCCATATAGGCTGAGTCCCCTATTATAACGCCTCCTATAATAATATTCTCTTTATTGATATTAACTTGTACATATCTATCCCCCTGCTCTATTACGACAGATTGCATATCAGGCCCCAATCTACAAGCTCCTACAAAAGCTATAGGCAGGCTGGTTTTAGGACTAAAAACTGGTATCAAAGAATACGGCTTCATAGTATCCGTATGTACCATATTATATCCCGCAATCATACCCTGTAGAGAAGCATTAGCCCAAGTTCCGCCACTTGTGGTATTCTCTTGCAATATGTCATAATATTCGGCTATATCACCTGCCGCGAATATATCTGTATTTTCACTCATAAGATATTGATTAACCTTCAACCCACGATTACATAATTCAGGGGGAAGAAAATCTTTATTTAATTCAAGCCCAATTCCAGTACATAAACTTTGCGTAGGTATAATTTCACCTGATTTTAGAATTATCTCTGCAATAGCCCCATTTTCGCTCTTTATTTCACCAATCTCAGCATTATAATATACATTAGCTCTCTGATGAATATATTCATTGATGAGATTACCTCCAATTTTATCTATCATTCCTTTCCAATACCATTCTTCACGAATAATCAGTGTCACTTTTTTTCCAAGAGCTGATAATAATTCGACAAATTCAATTCCTATAAATCCCCCTCCTACAATAGTAATATGTTCTTTATTTTGTATATAATCTCTTACTTGTATAGCATCGTCCAAGGTTTGAAAACTAAATACTCCCGCTAAATCAGCTCCTGCTTGTGTGAGTTTGCGAGCTCTGCCACCCGTTGCGATTAATACTTTATCATATTGTACTATTTCTCCATTATTTAAGGTGACCGATTTAGCCTCTTTATCAAGGGCTGTGACTTTAGCAATAATATGATTGATATTTTGCTCACGGAATTGCTCTTCGGTTTTCAGTAATAATTCTTCTGGATTTTTGGCAGCTATTGCAATTTTACCAATATTAACTCTTGAGTACACAGGATATGATTCATCTCCAATCAGTGCAATACTTGCTTCTGGAGATTCCCTACGTATTGTAGCGGCCGCATTACTCCCCGCAATCCCCGCTCCTATAATAATATATTGATATTTTGACATTGATATAACTATTATTGATTATTATATATAGTATAACATATTGATTTTGATATGATGATATGATATTATTTTGAAGTTCTCTGATAGTATTGACTATGAGCTTACTCGATGATTTATTTGAAACACTTTCTGGTAGATCCAGGGGCAACAAGGGTGACGGTAATCCCAATAACCTCAGGCCCGATATCCGAGAGACTTTACCAACACGTGCAGGAAGTATTAGACCACTTCATCGCAGCATTCCACCAACCTTCGAACAAGGTCGTCCCGATGAAGGCTGAACCCTTCTCCAATTACACCTCTAAAGACCAGCCGCCGAGGTTTGGTCTTTTTTCTTTTATATTGCATTTTGAGGCTATATCGACTATAATAGCAAGGTTATATAAGAAATATCATATGCTTTCTATTTCAGATATTAAAAAAGGTAAAATTATTGTGGTTGATGAAACCCCTTATTTAATTTTATTTAGCCAATTAGCGAAAAAAGGACGGGCAGGTTCGGTTCTTACCGTCAAAATGCGTAATCTATTAACCCAGAATACCCAAGAGCGTAATTTTAAACAATCTGATATGTTTGCTGAGGCTGATATTTCAGAATCCTATGCTGAATATTTGTATAATGATTCTGAGGGATATCATTTTATGGATGAGAGGAATTTTGAGCAATATGCTTTTGATACTGAGACTTTGGGTGATAATACTATTGGATATTTACAAGAAGGTGCAAAGGTTAAAATCATCACCTTCAATGGGTCTCCTATTACTATCAATCTCCCTCCAAAAGTTGTGCTCGAGGTAACCGAGGCTGTGCCTGCAATTAAAGGAAATACCGTAGATGCTGCAGTAAAAGTAGTAAAATTAGAAACAGGATTAGAGGTAAAGGTTCCTATGTTTATCAATCAAGGAGATAAAATTCGTATTAATACCGAGACTGGAATCTACGAAGAAAAGGTGACTAATTAACCCCAATAATCTTTAATCGTAACACCAACTTTAATCGGGATACTGGCTTTATATACCGATTCCATAATATTTACTATTTTCTGCTGATACAAGTCCACTCTTTCTGATGCGACTTCAAATACCAATTCATCATGTACCTGTAATATCATATGAATATCATCCTTATCTCTTAGGTATTCATCAATTTGTATCATAGCTAATTTTATAATATCGGCTTGCAGTCCCTGAATTGGCATATTGACTGCAATTCGCTCCAGTAAAGCTTGATTGCGAGGATTTCTAATATCTATATTGGATAAATCCCGAATTCTTCCATATTCAGTTTGAGCATATCCATGTTGGCGTGCAAATTGCTTCAGAGATTCCATATATTCATGAAGTTCCGGATAAGCTTCTCGATAACGAGCTAAGAATTCCTGTGCCTCGGTGCGACTAATTTTGAGATTACGAGCAAGACTTACCGCTCCCATTCCATATAAAATTCCAAAATTAATGGTTTTGGCAAAAGTTCGCATTTCTTTGGTAATGTCTTCTGGGTTTACTCCATATACTCGCTGAGCTGTGGCTGTATGAAAATCTTGATCCTGACTAAAAATTTCTAACATAGCTGTATCTTGTGCCAGATGAGCTGCTAGCCTTAATTCGATTTGAGAATAATCACAAGCTAATAATGTCCAGTTTTTAGCAGCCACGAAACATTGTTTAATTTGGCGACCAAGTTCACTACGAGCAGGGATATTCTGAAGATTTGGATCAATTGATGAAAGCCTTCCAGTGGCTGCAATATTTTGCTGATAACTGGTATGTATACGACCTTTTTTATCCATCATCAGAGGTAGACTATCAATATAGGTAGACTTGAGTTTAGCAACTTCCCGATATTGCAAAATTAAATCGACAATTTCAAATTCTGCTCGCATTGACTCCAGAGCATCCGCTGAGGTGGAAATTTGTCCTCCTCCAGTTTTCTTTACCCCTTTTGGAGATAAGGCTAATTTGGTGAATAATATTTGAGATAATTGTTTGGGGGAATTAAGATTAAATTCCTCTCCAGCTATACTATAAATTTTCTGAGTCAAATCTTTGATTTTATTCTCCACAAAATTTTTAGTACTTTGAAGTTTGTCAGTATCAAATAATACCCCAATGGCTTCCATACGAGCAAGCACCGGCAATAATGGTCTCTCAATTGTATTGTATACCTCCTCAATATGCTGAGGTTTCATCTTCTCAAGAATAATAGTATATAGGCTATGCAAGCTCAATTCCGGATGAGATTCATTATAATCAACTCCATACGCTGAGACCACTGCCGCCAGAGATAATTGCCTCTCTCCAGGATTGATAAGATATGCCATCAAAACAATATCCTGCAGATTAGCCTTAAGTTCAAAAGGATATAAATTCCGTATTATAGGTTTTATATCGGCACAAATAAGAATTTGATTGGTTAAGAGCAAATCTCTGAGTTCTTTTTCATTGAGTTTAGCCCGCCGCCCCTCAGCATCTATTGCCGCATAATGTTCTCCTGCTTGATATATGGCTAATGGAGCCGAGACTAATGCATCAAGAGAGTCGTATTGAGTATTGATAGACTTTTCTAATTCTATTGATTTATTTTCTTGACTCCAAAAACTTGCCTGAGCCTTACTCGGTTTTTCTTTTTCTAATATAATATTCAAATCCTTTACTAAGGAGAAAAATTCAAATTGTTTAAAGGTTTCTTTTGCCTTCTCTACGGGGAATTGATATTCTAAGGTCTCATTTACAATATCTCCGATAGGAGCATCGAGGATAATTGTCGCAAGCTCACGACTAAAAAAAGCTTGTTCTTTATATTGTTTGAGATTGGCAAAAATAGATTTAGTCAAAGCCTCTCTATTGTCTTTGTCTATATCATCAAAATTGTCATATTTGTCTACAAAAATATAAATATTCTCCAAAGTCTCAAAACGATGTAATAAATTGACCGCTCTCAAATCTCCAATACCAGGAACTCCAGGAATATTATCTGAAGGATCCCCCTTTAGCCCTTTAAAATCTCTCACTTGATCGGGCCTAATTTGATATTTTGCAATGACTGCATCAGTATCAAAGATTACCGTGTCATTAATACTTTTCCTAAGAGTATAAACTGAAATACCCGGCTTTACTAATTGCATAGTATCCATATCTCCCGTCACAATTACCAATTCATTCTTGCTTTTATTGGTTTGCTCGGCAATAGTTCCAATAATATCATCAGCCTCATATCCTGCGAGCTCTAAAACAGGGATATCGAGCCCTCGCACTAATTCTTGCACCAAAGGAATTTGATCATACAAATCCTGATCTGCTGCCACTCGATTTGCCTTATAATCATCAAATTGCTCATGCCGAAAAGTCCCTCCAGCCACATCAAAAGCTGCTAATACTATATCCGGCTTTATATCCTTGATAACTTTTAACAATAATTTGGCATATCCATATACCGCATTCACCATCACTCCCTCCGCTGTCGTAAAAGGAGGCAGGGCATGATAAGCCCTGTGAATCACCGCATTGCTATCTAAGATTACAATTTTCTTCTTCATATACTGTTATTATATCATATTTTATGAAAATAATGTGGACTTTCGTAGCGGAGGGTTTATCCCTCCAGTTCATATAGAGTCGGCAACCCCGCCGACATTGTTTTCCGTAGGGGCGACAAACTTGTCTTAAAATTCCCATCTTGAGGGGTGGACAGCTTCGCTGGACGGGGTGGAGTCTTTTTATATTCGTAGGGGGCGACCTCTCAGTCGCCCGTCCCGTGATATAATTAATTCTAGTTATTTACTCTTGACAAAATTAGCAAAATATGATATAAGTCTATTGTCCCCTGCGGAGAATTTCCGTGCTTCCAAGATTTTACTGTAGTAGAGATTTTATCCAATTTATACTTGCATTAGCCAGTATAGTACTTTTCCTAAGTGCAGTAATTATTATGCTTTATGCTTTTGGGAATGTATTTTTTACAAATAATACCCTATCTTGGAAACTAAGCTTGTTTTTTAATAATTTATTTTCTGCAATTATCTGTACGCTGGTTGGGCTTGGATTAAGTAGCATTTTAAAGCGTATAGATAATTCATAAAGATAATATTGGCAGTAATCTATACCCTAACATTACACTGGAGTCACTTAAGAGTGACTCCTTTCAATTTATTTAATTTTTTTACTCAAAAAATACTCTCCCTCAATCATACAATATCATGGGCGGCTGAAAGGTCGACCCTACGAGTGGGGAAACGAATCCACCTCCAGCACTTTGTGCCACCTCCTAATCTACATGCCATCAAAGCTCCCTTACCACTGGGAGCTTTTTCATATCTATACAGTTAACTCAATAGTTTTTTACTCTCAGAAAAAGTTCACCCCCTTCTCCGCCCACAGCAACCAGGTAGAGTAAAGAAAAAAAGCCCGATCAATGTCGAGCCTTTGAATGGGGGAAGAGATGTCATTTTTTCTTTTATTGAGATGAAATGGCGTAAATACCACTCACCTCACCCCTGTAGCTCCAGCAATTTGCTGGAAACTTATCTTTAATAAGATTGATATCATGCCACCCTGTTTCCACTTTAAAAAGCTTACCTTTATTACACCTCTGTTGAGGTAAATCCCTAAGATTGGTTTTCCTACTCTCCACTAAAGTAAAGGTATTAATTCTTGGCTGAAGTTTATTTGTTAACTCTGTAACCTGAATTTGCTCAGGTGGCTGTACCTTACCACACCCCGACACTCCAAGGAGGAGTGTTGAGAGGAAAGCCATAGCCATAATACGTTGATTGAAAGGGGACATGGAGATCGCTCCATAATGTACTCTAATCTTATACCATATTTTTACATTTTTGTCAAGTAATTATAACACACTTTGCCCTATAGACCTCCAATATTGCATAAAATTTGCATATATGTTATAATCGCGACACATTGCACATTCAAACATGACTTTTTTCTCTGAACAAGGCCTCACCGAAGCTCAAGTGCTTCAACGGGTTTGCAATTTATTGAAGGAAAGAGACCCCACTTTCCTAATCTCAAGGCCTTTTGCAATTCCCGGCACTGATTATGGGCTTTTTGGTAAATCCCTTGAAGCATTCTTCAAGCTCAGCTCTGGAAGTGTTGCTAATATGGTGATATTCTTGGAAGCTGTACATAGGGGGAACCTTGCTAAGGAAGCTCTCATTGAACTCATTGAGAATCAGATAGCCCTACCTAAAGAACTCGAGGATAAAAAACAAGTCCATAGCAAAGACCGCCGTAAATATCTCCAGCAAGCTAATATGATTTTGTCAAAACTCAAATCCCTCCCGCGCTAATCAAAGCTCGGGGGTTTTTACTTTATTCTTATTATTTCAGTAAGGCATATTATAAGCAAAGAAACCCATACCCATCCAGTACACTACCCCCTTAAATAGAACCTTAGGGAAAGAAAAAAGCCCAGTCCATGCCGGGCTTTAGGGTATAGCTATGAGCTAATGGGTAGGCTTGGGAAGCAATAAGACAGTATCACGCCCATTTACCATTGTGTGGGGGAGGGATGAATATCCGGGCACAACAATATCCGTAGGAATAACTCTTATATAGTTGCCAGGAAAATTTGGCAGCCCAACTGGAAGCATAGACACAATATGACATGCCCTGGTAAATCTTTTCGTGGATTGGCACATATACTCTAAATCTTTTTGCTTTACATCCCTATGCATACCTATCCTCTTATCACCTGCATTATCAACGGAGTATAAATGTACTGTATATCTCATTTCATTAAAAATCTTTCTTTCACTTTTCGGTATTCCATTACACCCCGACACTCCAAGGAGAAGTGTTGAGAGGAAAGCTAGAATAATTGACCTAGTAAACCTTGACATGGATCGCTCCATAATGTGCTTTAATCTTATACCATATTTTTGTCTAGTTTTATGAGGTGTATAGAATTCAGGCGACTAAAAGGTCACCCCTACGAGAGATTTTTATTCAGAAATAATGAGTTAAGAAATTTAATAAGAAAGTTTATTGTAATGCTTTAGGGTAGCTGATCTTTACTATCCCCCTTTGGAGGGGGCCGCCTGAAAGGCGGGGGTGGATAGATTTATAGGTTCAATATAAAATACACTTTACTTATTATCCACCTCCACCCTGCGGGTACCTCCTCCAAAGGAGGACAGTTTTATATCCCTAACCGCTGGACACCACCCAGGAGAGGAGTATATTAAAATATACTGTACAAAAAATTCCCCTCTTGAGGGGTGACAAGCTTGCTTGTCGGGGTGGAGAAAGATACCAAATCTTGAAATTTAGCTAATTTTATGCTATAATTGTTAGTATTAAAGTAATAAATACCTCTATGTCTGGGCATAATAAATTTTCTAAAATTAAGCATAAGAAGGCAGCTACTGATAAGCTTAAAGCTCAGAATTTTTCTAAAGTGGTAAAACTTATTCAAATTGCGGCCCGCAAAGGTTCTACTGACCCTGCTATGAATCCTGAGTTGAGATTAGCTCTTGAGAAGGCAAAAGAAGTGAATATGCCTAAAGATAATATTAGTCGCATATTAGAAAAGGCTGCCAATACCAATGGGCAAGTTGTGATTTATGAAGGATTTGGTCCTGAGGGGGTTGGGCTTCTGATCAAGACCTATACCGATAATGGCAATCGTACTGTGGCTGATTTACGTCATCTTTTATCCAAAAATGGGGGTAGTCTTGGAGCTAATGGATCAGTGATTTGGATGTTTGAGGAGATTGTCAGAGAACAAGAGTATAAAGTTAATATTCCGACTGAAATTACTGAAGAGGCTCAAGAAAAGTTAGAAACTATCATTGAAATCATCGAAGAATTGGATGATGTAGAGGAAATTTGGACTACTGCTTCCATTTAGAGTATGGATAATAAATCCCCCTATCGTATTCTCGGTATTGACCCAGGGACAGCCACCACAGGATTTGGTATTATTGACACCTCCCTATCTCGTGTATCCAATGTAGTGGATTATGGTGTTATTACCACAGAATCTCATCTCTCAGACTCTAAGAGACTTGCCATTATAGATGAGAGTCTCAAAGAGATTATTGCCACGCATAAACCTAATATTATTGCTGTTGAAAAATTATTCTTTTTTCGCAATACAACTACTATTATCACCGTAGCACAGTCTCGAGGAGTTGTACTTCTTAATGCCGAATTACATAATCTTCAATTATTCGAATTCACTCCCCTCCAAATTAAACAGGCAATAACAGGTTATGGCAAAGCCCCTAAAGCTCAAATGCAACAAATGGTAGCGACAATACTAGGTCTCAAATCCATTCCCAAACCAGATGATGCGGCTGATGGACTTGCTGTGGCACTGTGCTGCCAATCTAGTCTTGGATATTTATTAAAAATATAATATCATTTGATATTATTTGGATTAATTCCTGCCTCATAGAATACCAGTTGTCTTGTCTTTATAGTATTCAATTGAATTAATGCGTCCACATAATTCCAGGCGGCTTCGATTTCATCAGCTCGTATGAATAATGATTGGTCTTGATCAATAATGTCTTGTATAAGCCGTGTATATGCCCCTTGACTTCTCTGTCCAAATGATTCTTCATAGGTGAAATTAAGTTTTACTGGTTGTATACACATTCCCTTTCCTGGGAATTTTGCATTTACGGTATAATATACTTCCTCATTTGGTTGTATGCTAATAACGAGCTCATTTTGTTGAGGGTTACAGAACTCATCAATATGACTAAAATATTTAAACCTTTGCTTAAATTTTATTCTAATTTCAGCTTTTGTCTCTGATAATCGCTTGCCGGTGGATATATATATTGGGATATTTTCCCAACGAGAATTATCTATATATGCTGTTAATGCCACATATGTTTCTGTCTTGGACTCTGTAGGGACACCAGTTTCTTCAAGATAACCCTTTTTATCTCCTGAGCTGATATATTGCCCTAAGATTATATCTTTTGACTGAATTGGTCTTAGGGAATTGAGAATTTTATGCTTTTCATCACGAATATATTCTGCTTCCATAGCGACGGGAGCTTCCATAGTAATCAAAGCAAGGGTTTGTAAAATATGATTTTGTAAAATATCTTTAATAATCCCGGTATTATCAAAATATTCAGCCCTCTCATCAATACCTCTTTCTTCCCAAACATCAATAGCGATTGACTCTACATAATGATTATTGAGTAATGGCTCAAACATAGCATTGCCAAATCTTAAAGCTAAAATATTCTGTATTGTCTCTTTCCCGAGATAATGATCTATCCGATAGATTTCTTCTTCTCTAAATGATTCTTGTAGCTGATTATTTAATGTTCTGGCGGATATAATATCTGAGCCAAATGGTTTTTCGAATACAAGAGTATAATGTATATCAGTATATTGTTGCTTAATCTCAGATAGAGTTTTAATAATATTTCCAAATGCTTGAGGTGGTATTGCCATATACCAAACAATTCTATCCCCCTTTTTTATATCATAATCTCGAATGAAATTCTGAATTGTCTCAATATTATCAAAGTCTAATTGTATATAATGTAAATTATCAATAAAATCTAATTTCCAATCATGTGAAGCAAGAGAATCTCTCACTAATTGCCTATATTCATCTTGTGTATAGGGGTTTCTTCCCCCTCCAATGAATTGGGTATCAGGACTATATTGGCCAAAAGAAAATATCTCTGCTAAAGCTGGATATAATTTGGTACGAGCTAAGTCTCCCGTAGCCCCAGTAATAATAAAATATGTCATTTTACAAATATATTAACTATTATCTAGAGTGTATCCCAAGATTATCGATATTGTCAAATAAAAAACTACTATCTTAATTTAAAGTCCTAATGAAGAGTCTGATAATACATCTCCTTCTATATCAGTATCAATACTTTGTACTTCTGCACTAATTGCGTCAGCCTGTACTTTGGTATCTGTAGATACTGGAATTGCATCAATAGAACTTTGTGTTGTATCTGCTGGTGTTGTAGCTGCTGGGCTAGTAGCGGGTAATATTATCGCATCTTGTATTGGCTTATTTTGATCTTGATAATATCGATACACACTTACAGCACCAATTACGAGAGCAAAAAAGAATAAGAATACTACTACCCCCCATAAAAGCGGTCGAGTTACCACTTCTTTTTTAGCTAAATTTTCTAGAGGACTTACGGGCTTAGGAGATTGAGTAGGGAGTGCTATTTCTTCGGGTGTAAATGAAGTGAGTCCAGGATTAATTTCTCCTGATTCAGAGTTTACTAATTCTGAGTTATTGGCATCAAGATTGTCGCTCATATGAATGGTATTATATTAATATTATTGAATTGGGTTTGAAGTTGTAGTAGGGACTGTGTTAGTTGGAGTTGTGGTATTACCTGATTCTGTTGAAGCTGGTTGTTGTGGCTTTATACTTCTCAGATAAGGAATAATGGTTTCTTTAATATAAGTCCTAATAGCTTTATCCTGGACAATAATTACCTTGAGGTCAGCTTTTCGCGTATTTAAATCTGTTGCAGCCTTATCTTTAGTACAAAGCTGAGCACTATCAGATTGAAGAGAAGCTATATATTTTTGGATGAGAGTATTTAAATCAGTAACTCTTGAATTGACCTCAGATACATACCCGTTATAGGTACTGACATCCACACCTAATTCTGCTAATTTTACTGAAACTGATTGCAATCGAGCAATAATTTTATTATATTTACCAAGTCTTTTTTCAGCTTTTGCTTTCAATTCATTTTGATGTTCAGTAATTTTATTACTGATTTCTTGGCATTTATCTTTGACTTTCTTTTCTCGCTCGGGACCTGCCACTGTGATTCGCTCAGACAAAGCATCTACAGAGTCATCTTGCCCTTCATCATTTGAATTTAGTCTATCCTGTTTATCTTTTTTCTCTAAAGCTTGTTTTTCAGCTTGTTCTCTTTGTCTCTCTAATAATTTTTGCTGAGCCTCATTTTGATTTTCATTAGAAGGCATTTGATTAACACCTGTTTGAGACCTACTCTCTCTTATTTTTTGTGACTGCTTCTGGAATTCAAGCTGACTTTCTTGAGCTTTTTTATCTAATTCTGAGCCCTCTTCTTTAGCCAAGATGGTTTTAACTACTACAAATGATCCCCCAAGAACAATAATACTTGCACAGATAATGGACAAGAAATGTGATTTCATATATTGATTTTATTATGTACAATTAATTATAACACCACCCCAAAACTTGTCAAGAATATTATACCCCCAAAGCCTGCCTCAACTCATCACTTACTTTCATATTGTTTCAAATTAGACTCGACATCAGTATATGTCTTAATACCAAGAAATGTAAGTAGAATAATCTGATTTAGAATTAACTCTATTCTTGGGAAAAACGACGTAATTATAAATATGGGGATTAGAGTTAAAATTGTCATATGTATAGGAATTATCCTTTTATATATAGAAAACATTAAATCAATCAGATATTTGAAATTATTAGAATGTAATTTAAAATCTTTATAGTATAAAAATGTATACAGATACCCTAAAAAGTATAACAAGATAGAGATAAATATATTAAAGGAATCTAAATTTACTTGATTTATAAAAAATTGAATAAATGTAAAATATCCATAATGAAATCCCCCATAGCTAATAATAAAAAATATGAACAACAATAATTTTATACTATGGTTAACAGTATTTACGCTAACATCTTTATTTGTAAACAACTCATCATTTCCCAAATCTTCAAGTTTAAGTGTAAGTAATGTGATACAAAAAAAGAATCCTATAATAATACTTTGTGCCCAATAGACCAAAACTATAGTCGCCACATCCCAATTTTGCCAAATCGCAAAAAACATAGTCACTAAGTTGGGAATTAGTATTGAATATACAGCTGGGTTTTTTAGAATCTTCATACCTTTGTATATAAATTTATTTTTTAATTAAATCATACTAATTATACCCCCAAAGCCTGCCTCAACTCATCACTTACTTTCCAAGGGGGGGTAAAAGTTACATTAATAGTAATAGAATGAGGTTTAAGAATGCCGAGAGCTGTTTTTAATTCTGCTTGTATACGGCCTCCAAATGGACAAAGTGGTGTAGTATATGTCATCAAAATTATAATATCATCCTGCTCGCTAATGGTAATATCATAAATTAGGCCAATAGTATAAATGTCTATATTAATTTCTGGGTCTTGAATTGTTTTACATACTGATATAATATCTTCTTTTGTAATCATATATATGCATTATATCCTTGTGATTTAATTTGAGATAGAATATGAGCCCCGCCCTCTTCTACCACAATACCATTTTTGATTACTGTCACTTTATTAGGCATAAGCTCTAATTGTCCTTGATGAGTAATAATAATAAAAGTCATACCATTTTGATTCAGTTGTTTGAGCTCTGATGACATTAATTTGAGAGCATCGATATCAAGTCCGGAATCTGGCTCATCTAATATTGCTAATTGAGGCTTCAAGATAAGTAATTGTAATAATTCTAGGCGTTTTCGTTCTCCTCCGGAAAACCCCTCATTAACCCCTCGAGATAAAATTAATTCATCGAGCCCAAGTCTCTTCACCTCCTCAACCACTCGGGCACGGAATTCTAATACATTTACTGGTCCATTGATAGCTTGATAGGCATTTTTGATAAGGCTTAAAATAGTCACCCCCTTTATGGCTGGGGGATATTGCATAGATAAGAATAATCCTAATTTAGCTCTTTTATCTGGAGACAACTCTACAATATTCTCATTTTTAAAAAATATATTTCCTTCAATATTATATTCTGGATATCCTGCAATAGCTAAAGCTAGAGTACTTTTACCACTTCCATTTGGGCCCATGAAATAATGGATATTTCCCTCCTCTATATCAATTGATATATCCTTGATAATACTTTTCTCATCTTTTTTGATGATTATATGTTCTAATTTTAGCATAAGCTATATTGTCTAATTGACTTATTAATTATTCTTTATACTATCATCTCCTGGGCAGTGCGTAAAGCTAAAGTCACGCATTTTATACGCGTACTTTCCATATTAATACCAAGCCATTGATATAATTGTTCGGCTGAAATAGTGGGGATTTCAGCAATAGATAATCCTTTTAATTTCTCAGTCGTAATAGAGGCTCCCGCAATACATAAGGCACAACCATTTCCTTCAAAACTTACCCCCACAATAATTTCGTCCTGAATATCTAAATACAGCCTAATATCATCGCCACAATTAGGATTAAACCCCTGTTGATGATGTGTATAATGATTTAATTTCCCTTTATTGAGGGGGTTGCGATATAAATCAAGTATATATTCTCTATATATATCATCCATATTATTGAAATTTGTGATAAATAGCATCTAATTCTCCCATCAAGATATCAATTTCCTCTAGGGTATTATATATACCAAATGTTACTCGTATACTACCCGCTATACCAAGTTTTTCGGCAATACCACTAGCACAATGTTGTCCCGCTCTCACACAAATATTTTTTTTCGCGAGTAAATAAGCAATATCATGAGTATGTATTCCCTCAATAGTAAAAGCAAAGCATCCAATACGGGGAATAGATTTGTCTCCCCCTAATAATTGTATCCAAGGGCGTGAGAGACTTTGCCGCCACATATATTGAATTAATTCTCTTTCATGATTTTGAACTTGCTCCCAACCAATATCTTGAATCCAGTTTATGGCTCGGGCAAGTCCAATTACCTCCGCAATCGGTGGAGTTCCCGCCTCAAATCTCTGAGGAATAGGAGCATATTCTAATTGTTCCAAAGTTACATAATCCACCATATCTCCCCCCATACGTCGAGGCTTGAGAGATTGTAATAATTCATAATTCACCCATAATACTCCTATACCTGTCGGACCATATAATTTGTGTCCCGAAAAAGCATAAGCGTCTACCCCCAAGTCCAATACAGAAATTGGTATATGAGCCACAGCCTGAGCTCCATCCACAATACATAAAGCTCCCATTTTATGAGCTTTATCTGAGATATTCTTCACATTATGAATAGTCCCTAATACATTGGATATATGTCCTATTGCGACCACAGCTGTTTTTCCATCAATAGCAGCTAGAAGAGCTGGCTCATCTAGCACTCCTCCCTTTAATCCAATATATCGTATTTCTAATTGCTGCCTTCGAGCAAATTCTCGCCAAGGGAGCATATTACTATGATGTTCAGTTACTGGGATAATAATATTCTGGCCCACCTCAAATCTATCTTGCAATAATTCTGAGAGCATATTAATACCATCCGTAGTACCATGGGTGAAAATAATTTCCTCAGGTCTATTCGCCCCCATAAATTGAGCTATTGTCTCGCGAGCATTCTCATATTCTGTAGTTGCCCTCTGGGATAACTCATATAATCCTCTATGAATATTAGAGCGATATTCTCTGTAATACGCATTCATCCCATCCAAAACCACATTAGGCGTAAGCGCGGACGCACCTGAATCAAGATAAATAATATCCTGATTTAATGGTGTGAATTCTAATCTAATATTGTCAATTAACTTCATATCATATATTATATAATATATGATATAATAAGTGTATAGTAAATATAAAGTTGTATGGAAACCCTAAGACCCACACAAGAACAAGAAAAACCATTTTCTGAATATTCATTGACGGAAATTATAGATGAGATATATACTTCAAACGCTGAGGGAGGGGATGGAGATTTAAGACAAGATTTAGACAATATATCCTTTCAAAAAGAAAAGGAATCTGAGACATTACAACAACTTATAACTTCCTCCGAAAAGCAATCTTCTAATACAAGACTTCAAAGACAAATCCACACCTTGAAACAAAAATTAGAAGAGATTCAATCATCTCAAAAAGTATATGAGGCTTGCAAAGAGTTGAATTCATATCATTTAGAAGGTAGTTTAGAATTAGAAGGTGATTCTGTAGAATTTTTATTAGAAAGATATCGTACATATCAGACACTTTTAAATTCTTTAGATGAATCAGAATCTAGCCTTGCCAAAACAGATATTAAAGCTATTATAGATATTTACTATACCAAGATTTTAGAGATAATAACTGAAACTGGAATTGATAAAAAATATGGATTTGGATTTGCTGAAGGAAGAAAGATGTCAATAGAATATCTTAGTGATTTAATAATCCCAGATACCGAAAACCCAGAATTTGCTAGATACAAAGCAAGATCCACTACAATAGCGCAGGGTAATGCTCGATTACTAACAGATGGGCAGAGAACAACTTCCCAAGATGATTTGAAAGGCGCGGAATCAGAAAGAATAGTTACCGAGGAATTATCCCAGGTTCCAGGAGTGCTAGCTACAATAGACATACCTAAATTTTCAATTGGGGATACCCGGCACAAAGCTGACACCATAGCAATTACTCTTAATCCAGAATTAGTAGATTCTATTACTGATCAAGAGATTCAATTAGCAATATATAAAGTGATAGAAGAGTATAGAGTAGCTTTATTAGATCATATGATGAAACAAGGTGAAAACTCTCTTATAAACCCTAGAGACAATATTTTGGGAGATATCATTAGAATAAATCGAACTATAAAATTAGATAATATTGCTGCTGATTTAAAAGAAAAGAATATAGATTTGTCACACATTTTAAGAATTCACAAAATACAAATCAAAACTCAAGCAAGTGAAATGTCCAGAACAGCAGAAAAATACAAAGCTAGCAAAATGGCGGTTAGCCCAGATAAAGTTGGTTTTTTGGCTAAAGAATATCATCCATTAGGAGATCCTAAAGCTGAGGAATTTAATCGAGTACATTTTCAAATTGCAGCTCAAACAGTTTTAGGGCTATCTATAAAATAAAAACTTGCTAATATTGTTTTTCTATGTTAATGTATATTTCGATTTGAGGATAACTTTTGAACTATCAACAATTTCTTGAAATTTGGCCAAATTTATTTGATATATTTGAAACAATAAATAGAGTCAATCCTCCTGACTTAACTATAAGTCTCAGTTCTCATTGGAAACACCATAATAACTTCACTGGCTCCAAAATCTATGGGATAAATGGAGAGTTAATTGGTAGCGAAAATTGCTACTTTATATTACCCTGTAATCAAAATGGATTCCCTATAAATCCACCAACCATTCTATTGAAAGAATGGCGAGACATCAGACAATACCTACCACCCACCCCGCACTGAGCGGGGTATTTTTTATCACATAACGATATTATTCACCCCTCCAAAAACCCATCAATAATACTATTTTGAGCCTGTTCTCTCGTAAGGCCTCTCGTCATTAAATAAAATATATCTGTCTCTCTAACTGGATGTATAGATACTCCGTGACTAGCATTACTATTGTCGGTGGCGACTCTGAGTTCGGGGATGATTTCAAGTTTAGGCCTTTCGGTTAATAGTATTATCTCTGCTGATTGTATAGCCTCACAGTGGGATATTGTGGGGGGAATAGTAATAATAGTATGTTGTTTTAATGGATGAGAATTCTCTATAATGTATCGTGAATCTACTTTGGATTTGGTATAGGGAGCTTGATGAGTAATAGTGATAGTATTATTTGATTCTCTATTACTTCTCACACGTGTCATATAGTCTATTTCAGCATAAGGCTCTATAAGCTCAATATTCCAACTCATATTCCCTGACCAAGATTCTTTTTCTCTAATCTCTACTTGACTTCCTTTTGTCGCAATAATATGAATATTATGATTATAATCTCCCTCTGGGATTATAATATTAAGCCGAGCCTGCTCCCCAATATGAATAATAGTCTCTGGGGAAAGTGTATTCAAAGACAATTCTTCATTATTGCGAGATTTAATCACTATATATTGTCCGTTTGATTGTTGTGTAGTAAAAATTGCCATATTATATTGCTGAATCTATAATTTCAAGTTCAATTAGGCGATTTAGCTCAATTGCATATTCGAGAGGCAAGGCTTTTACTACCGGCTCTATAAAACCATTCACAATCATTTTACGGGCCTCAGATTCAGTCATTCCTCGACTCATCAAATAAAATATCTCTTCATCCCCTACTCGTCCAACTCGAGCTTCATGACCAATTTGAGCATCTGTCGTTTCGATTTTCATCACGGGATATGTATCGGATTTAGCTCCATCATTCATCAGGAGAGCATCACAGACAATATGAGACTCGCTGTGACTAGCATTAGGAGTAATTCTCACCAAACCGCGATAAGATGAAATCCCAGTATCTTGACTAATACTCTTAGCACTAATGGTGGATTTGGTATAAGGGGCTGCATGAATTACCTTGGAGCCTGTATCTTGCTCTTGCCCCTCTCCTGCAAAGGCAATTCCAAGGCTATCCGAACGAGCATATTCCCCCCTCAATATACTACAAGGATATAACATTGTCACACCACTTCCCATATTCCCATTTAGCCACTCAATAGTACCATGAGCATCCACGAGAGCCCTTTTGGTATTGAGATTATAGGTATTTTTACTCCAATTTTCAATACTAATATATTTAACTGTAGCACCCTTATGCACAAATATTTCCACTCCCCCCGCATGAAGAGCTGAGGCATTCCATCTTGGAGCAGAACATCCTTCAATATAAGTAAGCTCTGAGCCTTCATCTGCAATAATAAGGGTATGCTCAAATTGCCCCCCAGCCTCCATATTCATCCGGAAATAGGCTTGTAATGGTAATTCTACTTTTACCCCCTTTGGCACATAGATAAATGTCCCCCCACTCCAAACTGCAGCATGTAACATAATAAATTTATGATCATTGATAGGAATACATTGAGTCATAAAATATTTTTTGACCAAATCGGGATATTCCTGTAATGCGGTATCCATATTCTCAAATATAACCCCCTTATCTTTTAAATCTTGCTTGAGATTATGATATATCATATCTGAGTCATATTGAGCTCCCACCCCTCCTAGGGCCTGTTTTTCGGCCTCAGGAATGCCTAATTTGTCAAAAGTGTCTCGTATATCCTGTGGCACATCATCCCAAGTCTTAGCCTCTTCTGTATCTGGTCTACTAAAATAAATAATTTGCTCTAAATCTAATCCCTCCAAATTAGGCCCCCAATTCGGGAGTTCAGTTCGTTGATATAATTCAAAGGCTTTGAGCCGTTTTTCCAACATCCAATTAGGTTCATTTTTTTGGCGAGAAATCTCTTGTATTACCTCAATTCTCAATCCCGGTTTTGTTTGGAATTTTCCTTTATGTGAACTAGAATTGTCATATACTGCTCTGTCCATAATTTGCTACTAGTCAAAATATCTTCTTATGTTATACTATAGCAAAGTAATGCAATTATCTCAATTAGTTAAGTTATATTGACGTATGGATATCTTCTTTAGCTACCTTATGGACAATGGTGTGCCGCGTGAAACTATCGACATTCTTTTGATGTTCCCGATTATGGCAGGATTTATTGTAGCCGCCCGACAAATTGTGGGGATTAAAGCTTTTGGTATATATACACCGCTTATTATTACCTTTGCTTTAACAGAAATTGGCTTCAAATATGGGGTGAGTATCTTTATTGTATCCCTGATTGTCGCTTCTATTGTCCGATATCTCCTTCGTAAAATTCGTATTCTGTATTTACCCAAAATGGCTTTGATACTATCTATTACTGCCTTATCTATGTTTTTGAGCCTAGTATGGGGAATATTCTCGGATAGCACCGTCTTTGTACAGGCTTCTATTTATCAGATTCTTATTATTATTACACTGGTAGAAAAATTCATCAATGCTCAAATGGAAAAAGGATATCGCACTGCCGTAACTCTCTCTGTAGAAACCTTAGTTCTTGCATCTCTTGGAAATTTAATTATGACCACTACTCAGCTAAGAGACCTCGTTTTCTATAATCCTTGGATTATTTTAATTGTCTTTGCGGGAATTATATTCCTTGGACGCTATGAAGGACTCCGTATTTCTGAATATATCCGATTCCGTAAAATTATTAGCAATCAATAGGCTATGAATTGGCTAGAATCATTCGTATTTAGTCAAAAAATACTCGGGATGAATGCCCGCAACCTTTCCTATATCAAACCCTACAATTATCGTAAATGGGTACGCCTAGTAGATAATAAAATTAAATTCAAAAAAGAATTACAGAAACATAATATCCCAACCCCAAAACTCATCACCACAGTGCGCTCTTATGAAAAACTCAATGAATTTGATTATAACAAACTCCCTAAAAGCTTTGTATTAAAACCAACTTCTGGATTTGGAGGAGAGGGAATCGTGGTAATATTTGGAGAACATAAAAAAAGAACAGGAGATGGAGAAAGGCAATGGGTTAAAACCAAGGGAGTTAAACTCAGCGAGACTGTGATACATAATCATATAAGTAATATTCTTGATGGAACATATTCTCGTACCAATAGCCCTGATGTGGCCTTCTTTGAGGAGCGAATTAAACTTAACAAATCATTCAAACATCTTGCCTATAAAGGAATCCCAGATATTCGCGTGATTGTATTCAATCGAATTCCCGTAATGGCAATGATACGAATCCCTACCAAAGAATCTGATGGTAAAGCTAATCTTCATCTAGGAGGAATTGGTATTGGTATTGATATGGCAACAGGAGTTACTACCAATGCTATTATGAGAGAAAGATTCATAGACACCATTCCAGGAACGGAAATCAGTCTCTCTGGTATACGTATACCTTATTGGAATACAATTTTAGATATTGCTATTCGTACCGCTGATATTACTAGATTAGGATTTACAGGAATAGATATTGCTATTGACCGCGATGCAGGCCCCGTTGTATTAGAAGCGAATGCCCGACCGGGTCTCGCTATTCAAATTGCCAATCTCGCCCCACTCAAAGAAAGATTACAAAAAGTAAAAGGACTTAAAGTAAAAACGGTAAAAAGAGCTATTCGACTTGCCAAAGATTTATTTGGAGGAGAAATTGAAGAAGAAATTGAGGAAATTACTGGACGACAAGTGATTGGGCTTATTGAAGAAATTACATTATTTGGCAAAGATGATAAAAAACAAACTATAGAAGCCAAGGTAGATACGGGAGCCGACTCCTCCAGTATAGACGAAGCTTTACTGATTAAAATTGGCTATGGAGAGGTATTAAAAGAGTTCAAAGCTTTGAATATACCCGAGGATATAGAATATAATACTCTTAATAAGTTGACTGATACTATAAATATCAAGCTTAAGTCACAAGAAGCTCCCCATCTACTCAAAAAGGTTGCCATTATAAAAGCTGGGAATGGATATACCGTTCGCCCTTTTATAAAAATCCTCGTGAAAGTTGGAGATGATATAACTGAAACAACATGCTCAATAGTAAAGCGATCTCATTTAAAATACCTTTTTCTGTTAGGAAAACAGGATTTAAAAAGATTTATTATTGATCCGAGGAAATAATACTATATCGATTTGGTTTCTGGAAATAGAAGATCTATAATAGCCTTTTGAGGCTTAGTTGGTGTTCCAAATGTTGGTGTAGTATGTATAGTTAAGCCCGGGACTATATTTAACTCTAGAACACATGGATTAGGATTGTTTATATCCGAAGTTATAATATCAATACCTACAACTGGCAACTTAAAATCTAAAGATAGTTTAATTGCAAACTGCTTCAGTCCTTCTGGTAAAAATTCAGTCATTTCCTCTGATGACCCACCATCATGTGAATTAGCTTTATAACTTAACTTTATAATTTCTTTATCTTTAGGGATATAATCTAAAGTTAGTGACTGTTTAGCCAATATATTTTTAATACTATCCCCAACCTCTACTATTCTTGTACTATTAACTGCGTTATCATTATATATTACAATCAACTCTTGTATTGAATGTTTGCCATCTCCAATAACTTGAAAGGGGGTTCTTTTGACTAAGAATACATCTTTATTACCGATTACTAAAATCCTATACTCATCTCCCTGCACCATTTCCTGTACTAAAGATCTATCTTTATGCTTTTTTCCCATATTACAAGCATGTTCTATCGCCTTTTCTAACTCTTTACTATTTTTAATATTTACAGTAATACCTTTACCTCCAAAACGATCTAGTGGTTTTACAACACAAGGAAATAAATTAAAATTCTGAGAAAATTGCTCTAACTCAGCTAAATAAACTATTTGGGTTTTAGGGATTATATATCCATTTTGATTTAATAAAACTGATTGAATATATTTGTCTTTTAATATTCTACTTTTAGATGCTCCTGTATAATTGTTTAGGGTGTTTTGAATATATTCTTCATGATCTCCATACTTTAAAACAGCAAATGTCGCACTAACTTCAAGAAATAGTTGGACATCAATCCCCCTACTTTCTGCTTCTTCTACGATTGGTTTTAGAAAGATGTCTATTTCAAACTTCATATTATATGATATAATTAATGTATTATTTATTATAAATATTATACTTAAAAAGTATTGTAATGTCTACACTGTGTCAGATACCTTGCTTATGAAAAATATAATTTCTATTCAATTAAAAGAAGAAGCCATACCTTTTTTTGATAAAACTTTTAGAAAGTTTTATATATTATCATCTTTTACTAAATTTAAAGAATTAACCTATAAAAAAAGCTCGATCTTTTATAAAGGCACCCCTCTTGAACAGCATGACTTTATATTTATAGGGCTAACGGGAAAATCTAGAGATTTAGCCCCGATAGTAATAGATTATATTAAGCGGTACAATATTCCTTTTATATGTTATGGTCATAAAACAGCCGATCATGCTAAGACATTTGAAATATATAAGCTAACCTCTGATAATATCCCTATTATTCCTTCTTTAATCTCAAGTGATCAGAATGCAATAGCTGATTTTATAATCCAATATACCCAACTATTTATAACGAAACCTATAAACGGAAAAAAGGGGAGAGAAATATTACAACACTCATCTTTAGAGTCCATAATGGACGCTATACAAAAATCTGAAATTCCCCTAATCATTCAGCCTATGATCCCTAATGATGGAGACTATCGAGTTTGGATATTAAAAGGAAAAGTTATAGGGGTAATCAAGAGAAGTCCTAATACAGAGGGTGAGTTTAGATCTAATATTTCTCTTGGTGGAAGTGCTCAATTAGCAGAACTTCCTGATGATGTATTAGATATGGCTATCAAATCAGCAAAAATTCTAGATTTAGATATGGCTGGAGTAGATATTATTCAAGATATTAATACCAAGAAGTATTATATTATGGAAGTAAATGCAGCCCCACAATTCAACGGTTTTATGGCCACAACAGGAATTAACTTATTTGAAATTATCACAAAGCATATAATACAAGAAATTGAATCTAAAAAATAGTATAAAATTATAAGAACTATGTCTATTGAAACTAATAATCCAATTTATGAAAATAACTCTGAAGCAAACCACTTATTTCCAGAAAGGCCTTCCTATTCTGCTGAGAAAAACTTAAAAGAAATTCTAGAGTATTTATCCGGAGACAGGGAAAAAGAAGTGTTAACAGATGAAGAAAAGTTAGAGTTAATAGCTTTTGAAGAGCCTTTTGTAGACAAGTTAGCAGAAGCATATTCTATAGAATATAACACAAAAACATTATATCCTGAATATTTTGATACTACTGAAGGGCAAGATGCTTTGAAAGAATTAGATATAATTTCAGAATTATATCCTGATAACAATACTCCTATTGATATCAGAACAAATATTGATGTTTTAAGAAAACTGGATCCTGAGTCCTTGGCTAAATTAGGGGAAAAAGGTCTAAAACATCACACTAAAACAATGTTAGAGAACTTATCTCATCGTATTGCTGAAGATGGGCATCTAGATATAGAAGGACTCGAGAATCCAGAGAAAATAATGTTTGTTAAAAAGCCTGAAGAGTTAATTCGGAAAATTGAATCCCTGAGGACTCTAAAATCAGAGCTAGAAGAAGCAAGATCCGCACTGTTCCTAGAGGAAGCTTCTATTGCAAATGAAGAAATTGATTCTCTAAAAGAAAGTCTCTCTCTAATCCATGCAAAATTATATAGTCTTAAACATTTAATTAAAAAGGTAAATGTTTTATTAGCTGAAGCTTTAGAAGATAAAGCTATCCTAGATGCTGAAGCAGATTTGCCATCTCACAAACCAAAGTATAAATTAGATAAGTTTAGATATGGAGTTGGGCAGATGAATTCTAAAGGTAATTATGACCAAATAGACAGCAGATTATTACAACAAGCTGATGAAATAGCTGAGGAACATATTAAGTTAAATCAAGAAAAAGCATCTATCCTAGCAGAACAAGGATTAGATGTAAAAAAAATGGAAGCTGAAAGTGTTGAGCCTGAGCAAGTGAAAGAATATATAGAGAGAGTTTTAGCAAGCTATGATCTTTTAAGCGAATATCCTGCAGATGCCGATCAAGTAGACAATAATATTAAACCCGCTGATAATAAATGGAGATGTTACATAAAGCCTAATCAGTCCGTATTTGAAATTGATAGCAAAAGTAAAACTTTATTTATTCCCACCAAAAACCGATCTATTATAGATGTATTAACTAAAGGCGCTACTCATGAAATAATTCATATCCTGCAAAGAGAAAATACTGCTGAAATTGGACTGCCTTTATATACTAATCCCGAACAAATGGGTGGAGATAGATCTGATTTATTCCAAGAAGGAGGAGCTATGTATTATCAAGATCAGGCTTCTCAAGCATTATTTAGCTTTGATAGCCCTCCAGGACCCCACTATCTAAGAGCTATAGCTGTCAAACAAGCTGGAGGAGATTATTTAGCTTGTGTCAAAGCTTATTATGAAAGCACTATATCAGTCAATCCTAAAAAATCAAAATCGGCTCTCAAGACGGCTCTTAGTAGTGCTAGAAGATTATTCCGTAACTCAATCAATTTTAATAATACCGACCGCTCTATTCCTTCTACCAAAGACACTGTTTATCTAGAGCAAAAGGCGGTAGTGGAAGAAATTTTAAAATACCCTGAACTTCAAAATCTTATTTTAGTATCTGGAATTAATCTCGAAACAGCAAAAAAAATGATTCATTTTGGGTTATTAGATTTAAGTAGGCTCAGAACACCAGATTTATCTTATATCAAAGAGCTTTGGGAAGAATTACGTCCTGATTATACATTAGATCATGAACCCCAAGACCCAAATCCCGCTCTCACCCCTCCCTCCGATCTCCCCACAGTATAAAATTGTCCCCCAAATATATTTATGCTATACTAATATCAACCTATATTTTATATGACAATCAAAATACATACAGATGGTGCTTCTCGTGGAAATCCAGGTCCTGCTTCTCTTGGAGTAGTGATTGAGTTACCAGATGGGAGTATTAAAACTCATCATCAAACTCTTGGTATTGCGACTAATAATTATGCTGAATATCAGGCTATTGTGGTGGCTCTCGAGAAAACAAAATTTCTTGTAGGTAAGGTTAATACCAAAAAATATGCGGTAGAGGTGTATTTGGATTCAGAGCTTGCCCAAAAGCAATTGACAGGTATTTATGAGCTTAAAGATGAAGCTATTCAAAAAGCTTTTATTCAAATTTGGAATTTGAGAATTAAATTCAAATCTGTTGATTTTATACATATTCGCCGAGAATTCAATAAACAAGCTGATGCTCTTGCTAATAAAGCTTTAGACGAAGTATAATATATATAATATGAATAGAAACGCACAAAAAATCTTTGCCCGATCACTTATGATTCTTTTCTTTATCATAGCTCCGATACTGGTTTTATATGGTATGGGATATAGACTTAGTCGTGATAATAATGATTCTCCTATATTGACTTCTACTGGAGGAGTTCGAATAAATACCAAAATTGCCTATGAAATCACTATCAATGATAAATTAGAGTCTAAAAGTCCGCTTTTAAAAGTTGGGCTTGCTCCTCAAGATTTAAATATTGTCTTATCACTACCAGGATATCAGTCATGGGCTAAAAAAGTATCTATACAGCCCTCTTTTGTACAATTAATTAGTGATGTAACTCTTTTTCCTGAAAAGCCTGAATTAGAGAAATTTAGTGACCTATCCACAGCTCGTAATATACAAAGAGTACCTGATGCTTCTTCAATACTATATACTTCTTATAATCCCAAAGAATCCGGACTTTGGGTTCTGAATCTTGACACCAAAATACGCAAGAGACTTACGGATAGTGTGGCTCTTGGAGGCCTAGATAATCAAGATTATTCTGATTTTACTTGGAATAATACAGGGAATATTCTTAGCTTCAAAACTTCACTTAATAATGTATTCCAATATTTTGTTATCACCAATATTGATACAACTCCTATTTTAACTAATATTACGAATCAATTCCCTATTGCTGATACAATAGCTAGTCCCATTAAAGTCGTGAGCCTAGATGCTGATACTTTGACTTTTATTCAAGGAGGATCTCTGTATAAGCTTACCCAACAATTTAGTATTCGCTCTGATGCTCTTGTAGCAAATATAACCCATAGTGATTTGGTAAATAATACTATTTATTATTATTCTGATAAAGATAATACTACAAATATTATTCGGATTTACACCCTTGATACCAAAAAAAGTACCGCAGTTGATACCCCCGATATTGCTATTGATAAAATAATTGTCAGCCCCAATCAGGGACATATTATTATTATTGATGATAAACAACATGCTTGGCTCAAATCGCTTGGGGAGAAAACTCCAGGATTTAATCAAATATCCGATCTTGAGATAAACAACATACAATTTAGCCTAGATTCCAAAAAAGCACTCCTAAAGAGCAAAAATAGCCTTTCTATTCTATATCTTGATACCGTTGAGGGGTACAAATCCCGCGTAGAGGGAGACTTTGACACATTATATAGTAGTGAGAATCCAATCACTCAAGCTGAGTTATGGGAACCAAATTCAGAATATGTCTTATTTATTGAAAATAATACCCTGAAAGTGGTAGAATCTGATACCAGAGGATTAGTAAACTCCTACACCCTACTAGATAATGTCATGAATACAGCCAGCATCAAATTACGCAATGATGCTAAGACAATTATCACTAATACTAATAATATTATTCAGTATTTTAGCTTCCCTATTCGTACCCCTCTTATTAATCTCAACAATTAATATATCTGCATAAGATAACCCTATTGTAGACAAATTGTGTAGGAGCAACATTACAGCTTCCAGTACTATTATTGTCCTCCCTTGGGGGAGGTGGCCGTTAGGCCGGAGGAGGATGGAGCTTTAAGTTTGTATTTTATCCTCCCCAAGGGAGTGCATAATACAAGCGACTACAAGATCTCCCCTACGAAGTGAAGAAGATATACATATGAGAAACTTTCTTATACCAAAAAAGAGGATATTATCCTCTTTTTTGAATGCTTTATCGTTTTGCCCATTGTGGGGATTTACGAGCTTTTTTAAGTCCTGGTTTCTTTCGTTCTTTTCCTCTTGGATCTCGAGTAAGATAATTATTATCTTTGAGCTGTTTTTTTAGACTTTCATCATATTTAACTAAAGCTCTTGCAATACCAAGCTGTATAGCATCAGCTTGTCCGGTAATTCCACCTCCTGATACTTTTACTGTAATATCAAAATTCTCTACTCCAAGTACAGATAATGGCTTGACAATATTAGTATGCTGCTCCACTAAATCAAAATACTCTGTAATAGCTTTATCATTTACTACAAAACTATGTTCTTTTTTTCGTGACAAAGTAATTCGAACTCTTGCAGTTGCAGATTTTCTTCGTCCTACTCCTTCATAATAATGACTTGCTGTAGTCTTAGTGGTTGCCATACTTATTTCGTTATATCATTCTTATGTAATACTAATCGAGTTAACATTTTAGCTCTTAGTCGATTTTTTGGAAGCATACCATATACTGCTTTTCTCAAAACTTCAGTAGAATCTTTAGCCATTTGCTTTTCTGCAGTAATTGACTTAATTCCTCCAGGATATCCTGTATGCCTATAATAGGTTTTGGAAGCAATTTTATTTGGGTGAATAGAAAGTTTATTCGTATTATATACAATAACTTTTGCTCCTCCATCAATATGATATTCAAATTGCGCTGAATTTTTCCCTATCAAAAGGCTAGAGATTTCAGTAGCAAGAGCTCCTAATCGTTTATTCTCAGCATCAATGGTAATAATTTCTCTTTGCATATAAACTTATTTAACTAATTCAATTACCGCCATTTTACTCACATCACTTACTCTAATAGGAGCTTTGATAATACGAGTATATCCTCCCACTCTTTCTGTATAAGTAGGTGCAATATCTTCAAATAATTTATGAGTTGCACCCTTGGTCAAAAATCTTAATACATAGCGGCGAGATGCGATAGATCCTTTTTTACTATGAGTTACCATTCTTTCTACAAATGGTTGCAAAGCCTTAGCTTTAGCTTCTGTGGTAGTGATAGAACCACGAATAATCAAATCATTAGCAAGACTTCGCAAAAGTGCTTTTCTTTGCTCTCGATTTCGCCCTATTTTATGTAACTTATTTCCCTTATTCATAGTCTTGTGATCCTGTTAATGCACTCAATTGTACCTTATTTATCGCTTTTATGCAAGAGTTATATCATGCGCAGCTATTTGGTCTATTAATTTCTTAATAGAAGCTGCTGATAATCCCTTGATTTCTAATAAATCAGCTTTAGTAAATTGTGCTAATTGAGCAATATTTTTGATACCTGCTGACTCTAAAGCCTTAATAGTTTTTTGTGAAATATCAAGAGTTTCAATTTTGATACTTGAAGTTTCGATTTCTGAAGATTCTTGTACCTCCTCCTTTTGAATTGAAGTAGGAGCAATATCTCCACTGAGAGCTGAGAACTGTTCTACCAAAATAACTGCTGATTTAGTAATCACATCTACAGGAGCAATAGTTCCATCAGTAGTAATATGGAATACAATTCTATTATAATTAGTTTTATCTCCAACTCGAGTATCTTCTACATCATAAGAAACTCTCACCACTGGGGTAAAAATAGAGTCAACCGCAATAAGACCAACTTCTGCTTGCCCCTCTTGTTCTGCTTCTTTTCTAAATCCAACACCTTTTTCAATCACAAGTTCAATTTCTACCTTTGCGTCCTTATCAGTAAGAGTAAGTATAGGAGCTTCTGGATTAACAATAGTTACTCCTCCTGGAAGTTTAATATCTTTTCCTGTCACAACTTTAGCTCCTTGAGCTTTTATAGTAAGAAGTGTAGGAGAGTCAATTACTGCATTGAATCGTAATGCCTTAATATTAAGAGTAATATCAATTACATCCTCTAAAACATTAGGGATAGTACTAAATTCATGACTTACTCCTTTAATACTATAATGAGTAACTGCAACTCCTTCTAGGGAAGATAACATAACTCTACGAAGAGAATTAGCAATAGTTACTCCATATCCTGGATTAAGAGGTTCAATAGCATAGCTTGCTTGAAAAGCATTTACTTCTTTTACGAGTACTGGTGATTTAGGAAGGATGATATGATTAGGCATAATTGTATTGGATTATTATTATCGGGAATAATACTGAATCACGAGGGCAATGTCGAAGTTCTGACTGAGCTCCTCAACTCCTGGAGTATGAGCAACTTCTACTTTATGTGCTTTCTTATCTAAAGTAAGCCAAGTTGGTAGTTCAGAATCTTTGAGTTTTTCTCGATATTCAGCAACAAGTTTTGATTTAGTTGCTGAGTAAGTAACAATATCTCCAGGCTTTACGATAAAACTCGCAATAGTAACTTTTTTACCATTCACTAAAATATGTCCATGTAAAATCATTTGTCGAGCTTGTTCTCGGGTAGCAGCCATATGTGAGCGATATACCACATTATCAAGTCTACTCTCCAAAATACGAAGTAAAGCAGTAGGAGTAGGTTCGGAATCAGCCAAAGCTTTTTCATAAAATCGTCGGAATTGCTTTTCACGAAGTCCATATACATATTTCACTTTTTGCTTTTCTTGAAGTTGTTTTCCAAATTCGGAAACAGATCGACGTCGCTTAGCTCCATGTACTCCAGGAGCTTTAGCTAAACGCTCATCACTAATCTTAACCTCAGGGAAGATTTTTTCTCCAAATTTTCTACAGATTTTAACTTTCTTACGACTATACATATACTCTTATACTCAATTATACTCTTCTTGGCTTACGGGCACGGGTTCCATTATGAGGAACTGGAGTCAAATCTTTAATAGACAAGATATTTAGTCCAGCTGCTGCAAGACCTCGAATAGAAGCTTCTCGTCCTGGACCAACACCCTTAATAATAACTTTAATATCCTCAAGTCCAGTTTTCTTTACTTTTTCTACTACCGTTTTTGCAACAAGAGTAGCCGCATATGGAGTTGCTTTTTTAGCACCTTTGAATCCAAGGGCTCCAGAGGAAGACCATGCAAGAGTATTTCCTGAAAGATCAGCTAAAGAAACCATAGTATTATTATATGTAGAAATAATATACCCAATTCCTCGAGATACTTTTTTCTTAGATGAAGTTTCCTTTACCCCGACTTTTAGTCCAGATGCTGTATCTCCCTTCTGTGCAACGCGCTTCTTTCCCATAAATACTTATTTAATGATTATGTCTTCTCTACTTTTCGTCGTCCACTACCCATAGTACGAACAACATTTCCACGAATAGTTCGAGAGTTAGTTTTGGTTCGCCCCTTAATTGGAAGCTTTTTGGCATGCCGACTTCCTCGATATGATCCAATATCCTTAAGTCTCTTGATATTAGTAGCGACTTCTCTTCGAAGATCTCCTTCAATTTTATAATTTTTTTCAATACACTCTTTTAGTAAAGCAACTTCTTTTTCATTTAATTCCTTAGCTTTTTTATAAGGATCAATACCGGTTATAGCTAAAACTTTTTGTGAACGAGTTAACCCAACACCATATATATAGGTGAGCGCAATTTCAACATTTTTATACTCTGGGATGACAACTCCTGCAATTCTAACCATAATTTACTCTATCTTATATTATCCTTGACGTTGCTTATGTCGTGGATTTGCTTCACAAATAACACGAATCACTCGCTTTCGCTTAATGACTTTACATTTGATACATCGTTTTTTAACTGAAGCCTGAACTTTCATATAATATCCTAATTCCTTCTAGTAATTCTTCCTTGCGCGAGATTATAAGCACTCAGTTCTACGGTAACCTTATCTCCCGGCAATACTTTGATATAATGCATACGCATTTTTCCCGAAAGATGGGCTAATATCTCTGAATTGTTTTCCAGTATAACACGAAAGGTTGTATTTGGCAATACCTCACTGACAACTCCTTCTTGTATAAGAAGGTTTTTTTCGTTCAAATCCTGGCTTTCGGGCATAGGGTGTAATAACTCTATATCAATAATCTATTCACTAGTATATGACAATTTTCTTATCTTGTCAATATTATATTATAAATATCAAAAATTATCTTGGTATTGCGCTAATTTAATCAATTACCAATAGTTTTAAAGGCAAACTCTATCAAAAATATTCTTATATAATTTAAGTATGGATAATTACTATAAAAACAAAATACTCTTCCTTCACCTTCTTGACTCTGTTAGTGCAAAGGGGGGTAAGAGTATTTTATTTTGCTCTATTTCTGACAACCTCGTGGTATATATAGAGTTTGCCAGAAAATAGATATTCTTTTCTAATCTTTGGCTAACGCCTTTTTATTTTTGCCAAAGGTGCTATTGTGTTTGGGACTTTGTTTTTATATTACTTAAACGATTATTAGTTTGGGTTTTTGTTTATGATTGTAAAGATTAGAGCAAGAATTCAATCACAAGTATATATATAACTAAGGACTAATATGTACCAATACTTGTGATTGTATGATTACTCTATACCTCACTCTTGTATTCTATCAGTTTAATTATATACACACTAGAGGACTTATCCACAATTTATTTAATTTGGTCCAAAAGATATTTCATTGAAGTCTGTGATGAGGCTATTACAATGTAATTTTCTAAACTTGACACATCAGCTGAATCGGTTGGAGAAGTATAATTATAATAATAATTATTATAAACTTTTCCTGCAGAATTAGTTATAGTTGTTGTTTTGATTTCTGGGTTATTTACAATTCGTGAAGGAGAATTGAGTGAAAATGAAGACAAATCACGAGGTATTGCAGTAGACCAATTATCCACAAGAGTCTTTGCTGTTTGACCTGTCTTCAGTTGAATTGTTGCCGTTAATTTATATATACCTTCTTGATTATAACCATATAGCCAATATTCTATAGCATTGTCAGTAATAGTTTTAGGAATAGTTAGCCCAAAAGCTGTAGAAATATCAGTCAATGAAACTTTTTTCCCATCTTTGGTTAAATTTAACTCTATAAATGGAGCTTTTTGCGTATTCAGACTTGTAGCAATGGTTTTACGTATTGGTTCAGTATCATTAAAAGCTATATCACTTTTTGTAATACCCGTAAATAATGGTTTAGTGACAACTGTTGGGTTTGGAGCTGTTGTAGGAGTATTGGGTTTTGGCTTATCATTGGTCTGGGTAGGCTTTGCTGGAGTTGAACGAGTAGTATAAAAGTACACACCGATTCCAATCAGGCCCAACAATACTATCGCCACCGATCCCGTTATAATAGTTTTACGAGATAATTTTAGAGGAGGTTTTTTAGAATTAGTATTATCACTTCCTCCGAACACATCTGCCGGATTAGTACCTGGCTGAAATTTTGCCTTAAATTCAGGAATATTTCCAAGAGGAGGTGTTGAGTTTGAAGATTTTGATGAGTTATTTTTTGGACTAACATTTTGAACGAGTGACAAATTAATCGACTCATCCAAAGCTGAAACATTTAACTTTACTCCAGATTCATTCTGTTCATTATTAGGATTAATTGATTCTGGAATATCTTGCTTTATTTCATTAAGATCTAGGGAAGATAAACTTGGTTTAACTGAAGGTGAGACTGGAGGAGTGGTGACAGGGGGCTCAGAGGTAGGTCGTGCTTGTACAAAATTACCAGCTTGCTGTAATCTATCTTGTGGATTGGTATTATTCAAATCTAAGTCTGTTTTTAGAGTTCTTAATGTTCCTGGAATTGTATTTTGATTTTGATCGGGCATAATTGTATATTTATCAGTTTATTATTCAGTATAGGGAATAAGACTTATTTTTCCTTCAGCATCTACTTTTTTGATTTTTACTCGTATACTCTGATGTAATTCTAACACATCTTCCACATTATTAACATGTTCTTTAGATAATTCTGAAATGTGGATAAGTCCATCTATTCCTGGCTTTATCGATACAAAGGCTCCAAATGGCATAATTTTTACTACCCTTCCCTCAAATATTTCTCCTTCTTGTGGCTCATATACCAAATCCTTTATCCACTCTTTAGCTCGAATCACCTGAGTTGCATCTTGACCAGTAATAAATACTTGCCCATCATCTTCTATATCAATTTTTACTCCCGTCTCATCAATAATACCATTAATAATTTTACCTCCGGTCCCAATAACTTCTCCAATTTTCTTGGGGTTAATTGCAAAGGTTTCAATTTTAGGAGCATATTCTGAAACTTGATTACGAGCTTCTGCAATCACACTCTTTAGCGTGTCAAGAATGGTAAGCCTAGCTATTTTAGCTTTTTCCAAAGCCTCTTTTATCATAGCAATAGACATACCCTGCCCCTTAATATCCATTTGTATTGCATTAACTCCATTATGCGTTCCTGCGACTTTAAAGTCCATTTCTCCAAAATGATCTTCTGGCCCCTGTATATCTGTTAAAATCTTATATTTACCATTTTGCTCTACAATACCCATAGCAATTCCAGCTACAGGAGCTATTATAGGAACACCTGCTGCCAAAAGAACTAAGGTTGAAGAACATACACTTGCCATAGAAGATGATCCATTAGACCCTAATACTTCAGTGACAATACGAATAGTATATGGAAAATCAGCTACAGAGGGCAATACTCCTTCCAGAGCCTTCTCAGCCAAAGCTCCATGACCTATTTCACGGCGACCGGGTCCACGAAGCTGCCTCACCTCTCCCACAGAAAAAGGGGGGAAATTATAATGATGCATAAATCGCTTTTTGATTTCATCTTTCATCTCATCAATAATTTGAGCCTCCCCTGGAGAACCCAAAGTCAAAATAGATAATGTTTGTGTAGTTCCACGATTGAATAGCCCTGACCCATGCACTCGAGGTAATATATCAATTTCTCCACTTAATTCTCTGAGCTGATCTATAGATCTTCCATCGGGACGTTTTTCTTGTTCAATAATATTCTGCTTAAATATAGCATCTAATTCTTTATCCAAAGTATGCTCTACCAAATCTCTATGATCAGGATAAGCCTGATTGAGTTCAGTTAGCAATATATGATGAGCTTGTTTGGTAGAAGGAGTATCCCCATACAAAGCAGAGTCTAATTTCCCTTGCACAAGAGACTTAATCCCCTCTATAATCTCATTATTCGATTCCGAGACAGAAACCTCTCTTTTGGACTTACCAATCTCAGCAATAATAGTATTCTGGAAATCTATTATTTTTTTAATTTCTGGAGTCACTACTTCAAAAGCTTTTAGTATAGTCTCTTCAGGAATTTGCTTCCCTCCAAACTCCATCATCACCAATCTCTCATCAGCATTAAGCGTAATAATAGTATCAAAGTCTCCTTCTTCCCTTTCATCAAATGAAGGGTTAACAATTATCTCTCCATTTTGCTGCCCTACTCTCAAGCCCGCAACAGGACCATTCCACGGAATATCTGATATAGACAAAGCCAGAGACGCTCCAAATAAAGCAACTGCATCAGGATCATTTCTTTCATCCAAAGATAATGTTGTTACAATAACTTGTATCTCATTACGAATTGATTGATCAAAAAAAGGTCTTATAGCCCGGTCCACAAGACGCCCAGTCAATATAGACTCATCGCTCGGTCTTCCCTCACGCTTTACAAAACGACTTCCCTTGATTTTACCATTAGCATAAAACTTTTCCTGATAATCAACAAAAAGGGGTAAATAATTAGAACTTACTGGTTTAGCCGACATTACAACAGTTACTAATACCGTTGTCTCTCCTAGAGAAACCAAAACAGAACCATCGGCTTGATTCGCTAATTTACCCGTTTCTACTTTTAGTATTTGTCCAGCTATTTGCGTTTGATATGTTTTGAAACTCATATATATAGGGTGAGCTTATGCTCGAAGCCCAAGTTCTTTGACAATTATCTCAAAGGCCTTGAGGTCGGTTTTTTTTAGATAAGATAATAGTTTCTTTCTTTGAGAAACAAGATGAATAAGTCCTCTTCGAGAGTGAAAATCTTTTCGATTTACTTTTAAATGCTCAGTTAGATATAAAATTCTCTCTGTGATTAAAGCAATTTGTACAGAAGTAGAACCATTATCAGTTTTATGACTTTGGAATTTTTCAATAATCTGCTCTTTTGAGGCTGCATTTAACATAATTAACACCTATTAAACTTAGTAATTACCTTTATAATAGCATAGTTTTAGTCTTATTGCAAGAGTTGGGGTAGTGTAGTTATATATTATTATATTATGTGGGGGAGCCAGAAAAATTGTCCTCCTTTCTACCTACGGCAGATAGATGGAGGAGGTGGCACAGAGTGCCGGAGGTGGATTTTTCTCTAGTTGATTTTAGCTAGGCGACTGAAAAGTCACCCCTACGAGACTTATAAGACATATAAACTAAAAACTCCCCGAAGGGAGTTTTTAGTGCTGTGATCTATATTATTTAGACCACTTAGACTTGCTGGCATTCCATGCTCCAATACCTCCACGAGAGATTTTGAAAGCCATGGCCTCAACATTGGTCTTAGCGTCAAACGGGGTTACCCATTCATGACCCATTTGTCTTAAAGTTCCAGCCCAAGTTCCTCGAATAAACTGTCCACAACCAGAAGCTGTAGAGTTTTTATTCTTAGCAAGAGCATTTCCACCAGACTCAGCTTTGATAATTCGAGTCATAAGATCAGCATCAACACCATATTTTTGGGACATCTCAGGCACATAGTCGAAACATGAACCCTGAGCAGGAATATTTTGTAATTCTGCTTCAACAGAAGCAAAATAAGATTTTTGGGTCTGTACAGTAACTTGTTTTACAGCCAACCCTACGGGTTTTGGAGTAATAACTGTTTCAGTTGAATTAACTCCATGTAAAACAGAGATTTGAGACTCGGTATACGAGTTATCAATGACAGCTTGTTGATCAGCAGGAACAACTCCTGTAGCACCAACAATTAAGGCCATTGTAATATATAATGTATCCATCAAATAGGACAACCAATAATCACTCCCAAGACTCTAATCATAAACAGGGTAAACATAGATAAATCTAGTCTTATCCTTGAGAGATGAACAAGAGTATAGCATATAATTGACAAAAAGTCAATACTTATAGTAGAATAGTACCATTGCCGAGGTGGTGGAATTGGTAGACACGCATGCCTTAGGAGCATGTGCTTATAGCGTGGGGGTTCAAGTCCTCTCCTCGGCACCAGAGAAAAGAAGAGATTTTATTCCTTCTCTTTTTATTTTATAGATAAGAAAAAACCCCAGTAATACTGGGGTTAGAGATTAGGTAAAGATTATTTCTGATGCGATTGCTATTTCCCAGACTACCAAAACAATAAAATAAATGCATATAACTGAAAATATAACTTTCAATATATTCTGAAATACATCTGGGAAATCTTTCCATGTATCTGCATCAAACAACCACACAACAATAGTTAGGGCTTTTAAAGTATTATTTATCAACATTACTGATAACAGTGGATCTATAAAATCGAGAAAAAGATACCCATTGTCTATATTATCTTTTTCAAGCACTATAATACTAGTAACTGTTATTTCCCAAACTATAAAGATTAAAAAATATAAAATTGTACCCAATATTGTGGATTTTCTTTTTTCATCCAAAACAGACCACTTATCTTGATTGAAAATTGATATTGATAAGATAAATGCTAAAAAAACTATATCCGTCACCAGCATCACAGATAGAAATGGATCGATAGCCTGAATAAAGATGTCGGGATTGTTCATGGGATGTACAATGTGCGCAGAAAACATATAAAAAATATCACATTCAATTATTATTGTCTAGTTTTTGTCTTAGGGGCGACCTTTCAGTCGACTAGACACACCCACCAGAGAAAAGTCCACCCTCCGGCATTCCGTACCCCCCCTCCTAAACAAAGCATGGGAGGGACTTAAAGCCCTCAATTTATCTGCCCACCTACGGTAGGTAAACCGTAGGGAGAGAGGGGAACTTTAGAACACTTCCACTTCTTGCTTTTTTATCAAAATTTCTTTATACTAAATATAATATTGGAGAAAATACTGACATGAGTACAAAAAAATTAATTCAGGTAGATAGTGTTACCAAATATTTTAATCTTCAGAGTAAAAATACTAGCCGCTCTGGCGGGCAAATGGATGGATTTCAATCATTCAAAAATACTATTAATCCTGTGCTCAAGGATATAACTCTTGATATTAATCAAGGAGAATGGATTGGTATTATTGGAAAAAATGGGAGTGGAAAAAGTACTTTTCTTAAACTTTTGGCTGGAGTACATAGTCCTGACAAAGGAAATATCAATATAGAAGGCTCAGTACTGCCTTTTTTTGGACCTGATGAAATGCTACATCCTGAAGGAAGAGCTGAGGATGCCGTTCTTGTGAAAGCCCTTCAAGTTGGACTTCCTCGTGAAGATGCAGCTAAAATCTATACAAATATAGTTAATTTTTCTGAGCTTCATGATTATACTTCTCAAAAAATTAAATTTCTCTCTACTGGGATGAAAACCCGTTTAATTCTTGGCCTTATTTTGAATATTAATGCAGATATTTATCTTTTTGATGAAATTCCAGCTACTACTGATGCTAATTTTCAAGTAAAAGTGAATAATAGACTACAAAGACTCAAGAAAATGGGTAAAACAGCTATTATTGTTAGCCATAATATGGACGAAATTCGCCAACATTGCAACAAATGTATACTATTACACAAAGGAGAACTAATCGCCTATGATGATACGACAACTATTTTGAAATTATATAATCAAATGTAATCAGGATTTAATCCTGTAATAATTTGTCGATTTCGTGACGGAATCCTTTAATAGTACGAAAATCTCGATAAATAGATGCAAATCTAATATAAGCAACTTCATCAAACATTTTGAGATGCTTTAAAACGGTATCTCCAATTTGCTTAGTTGAAATTTCTTTGGGATCTTTTTTGAATAAATCTACTTCAATTTTAAGGATAAAGTCTCTAATTTTATCTTGAGTAAAAGGTCTTTTATGTAGCGAAATTGAAACTGCTTTTAGGAGTTTTTCGGTACTATATCGCTCTTTTATCTCTGATTTTTTGACTACCATTACATCGAGTACTTCTCTTGTCTCAGCAGTAGTAAACCGATAATTACATTGTTCACAAATTCGACGGCGCCTGACAATGAGAGAATCTCGAGATATACGAGAATCTACAATACGAGTATCTATATGTGAGCAGTGGGGACATTTCATTTTTTCTTGGAGCTAGATTTTTTGATAGCAGGCTTGAGGAATGGGAGAAATAATAGTGGAGATATAGTCCAGAATACCTGAAATGAATCTTTACTAAATAATGATTTTTCTATCGTATTAAGAATAGATTTATCTTGAGTTTTGATCACGCTCAATATATTGACAAGCAAAAGTCCCGCTACTGACACTCCAAATAATAAATTAAGTCCAAGATTTTTCTTTGATATGGAGAGTCCGCTGCCCAAAGCTGATATTTGCAAAGCCCAATTAACAATAAGAGAAAAAAGTATGAATAATACGGCATCCCCAGGTAAATTCCCTATTTTAGGAATATCCCAAGGAAATACAGATACTACCACTTGTCCGATATACAGGGCGAGAGCTAGAATAAAAATATCTTTCACCCCTTTTTGATAAATATAAATGGAAAGTCCAATTATAAGCACTATACTAATCACAAAGTCCCCGGACAATGAGCTGGGTGTTACCTTACCAAATAACGGTTCAAATGCATCCATATTTTTATATACTTAAAGTTTATTTAAGTATATCATATTCCTTCAGATTGCAAATCTTTTAGCAATTGTTGTGCTCGGCGAGATAAATGTTTGGGGGTAATAATTCTCACCGTTACAAACATATCTCCTCTACCTCGGCTTTGTAAATGAGGCATACCCTTTTCTTTAATACGGAATATTTCCCCCGATTGCGTAGATTTAGGAATTTTTAAATTCAATTCTCCTGCTAAAGTATTAATATCCACATCTCCACCTAATGCCGCTGTGGTATACACTATATCTTGTGTATAATAAATATCATTTCCACGTCTTTCGAATTGCTTATGTTTTTTTACTCTGATATGAATATAAATATTTCCAGCTCTACCACCAGCTGATGCTTCTCCTGCTCCTCGCATTTCTAGGGTTTGCCCATCAGATATTCCTTCTGGTACTGCGATTTCAATAGATTTACGCCGTCTCTTGACACCCTTTCCCTGACAACTCTTACAAATGGATTCTGGAATTTCTCCTCTTCCCTGACACGTATTACAGGTTTCTCTTTGGGCAAAATTTCCAAGCATAGTCCTCACCTGCCTCTCAACAAAGCCTTGTCCGCGACACTCAGTACATTGTTTCATTTTTTTATTCTGTGCTCCTGTTCCATCACAAGAATCACAAGCTATATTCAAATCTAATTCGACTGGTTTAGATATACCACTATATGCCTCTTCTAGGGTTATTTCTACCTCTAATTGTATATCTCGACCTCTGGCTTGACCCTGAGAGCGACCTCGTCCATTTCCCCCAAATACATCTGAAAAGGCATCTTCAAAACCTCCCCCAAAAGAAAATCCAGATTGCCCAAATAAATCTTCAAAGGAAAACCCTTGAGCATTTCCATATCCCGAAAAACCTCCACCAGCATCTCCTCCAGCTTGCTGATAATTGGAACCAAATTGATTATATTGTTGACGCTTTTGAGGGTCACTAAGAGTCTGATAAGCCTCATTTACCTCTTTAAACTTAGTCTCATCTCCACCTTTTTTATCTGGATGATAGGTATGAGCAAGTTTACGATAGGCTTTTTTTATCTCAGCATCATTAGCATCCTTGGATACCCCCAAAATGTCATAATAATCTTTTGCCATTACCTTTATTCTAATTAATAACTCTTGTATTATAGTATATCGTATTAGCAGTAATCTGTGAAGAGTGCTATTTTGGTTTTTTAGGTAAGAAAAAACCCGAGCCGCGAAACGGTCCGGGGGGGAAGGAAAAAAAGGTTTATTCAAACGGGTATATTATCATCCGACTCTTCTAGAGGAATCCTCAAAATAACTCGGCGTTCGGCATCATATGCATCCCTATCCGTGATTTTTGAACGAGCTATGAGAGCCATACGATAGTCAGCGAGGGCAACTGTAACAGCCTTAAATTCGGAACCTAACAAGTCTAAAACCTCAAGAGGGAACTCCTAGACAATAGCATATTTCCCCACTTTTGTCTATGATATCTTTCTCATCTTAGTCCATAGTATGTATAAAATATAATACATCGTGTAGGTTTTGTAGAGTGAGTTTTGATGTGGTGGAGGTAGTCATCTGTCCCTCGCTGGCGAGGGGGTACCGCTTGCGGTGGGTGTGGACAATTGGCAAACTATATGTAAAAATTAAACACTGATTTTAATTATATCCACCCCGTCTAGCAAAGCTATCCACCCCTCGAGAGGGGAATTTTTAACACCAAATACAGGCGACTGAAAGGTCGCCCCTACAAAAAAATATCTGTCCAACTTTCTTACATTAAAAAATAATAGTTTCTTTTTCAATATTTTTGATATGCAGATTAATGAATTTATATTTAATTGCATTTCTATGTATAATATGAATTGCGAATCTTATTCCTGTCTGATACCAGCCCACAAGAGGTATAAAGGTTAGGAATATTACAAAAGATACCAAAGCTCCCCAAATTGGGCCACTCATCCAAGGCTCAAGGAATTTGTTGACATAAAGAGCAAATCCTTCTGCAATCGGGGTGTCAGGATTAAGAGGAATACCAAATCTTTGAGATAATTCAGATACTTGTTGTTTTACTACACCCTTATCGATAGGGCTTGAATTTGATAATTGATCTTTAGCTTCACTTTCTATATAATTACCAACTGAGCCTTGTATATTTACTCCGGGGGCAACTTCTTTTAATAGAGGGCTCAAAGCAGTAGTTTGACTTGAGATAAATGACTCATCTAAAATAATTCCATTGGGATTTGTTTTGAGGGTGTTTCCATACACTAAAATCGAAGATAACAACATAAGCCAAATCACTAATCCTCTTGTATGGGGAAGAATGATGGTCTTTGTTCGAAACGTAATATGATCTTTTTCACTGGTAATAATATTACGAGAAGTAGTTAATAATACTTCTATTCCTAAAACCAGAACGGCAATTATCATATATTTTGTGATATTATCAAAAAACGGTATTAATACAAGTAAAGGTATACTATGTATGGCAATAAGAGTTTTGATGTGTAAATAACTATCTTCAATACAAGAATACCAACCGAAAAGCCCCACATATACTATTCCCCATATACTTGTGAGGATAATACCCAGTAAACCCGCAATATAACCACCTATTGTGAGGATAATACTACTTATTGTACAAAAAAATAATACCAATATTATTATTTCTATATAGAGAATTTTTTTATTTTGCATATATATTTATCGTGAAAATTGTTTTTCGAACCAATCTTTATCTAATTGTACCATAGTTGGGCGTCCATGACAGCAGGCAAATCCAAAATCTGTCTTGGCGGCATCTTTAATCAAAGCTTCTATTTCGGGCATTGTCATACTATAGCCCGCTTTGATAGCAGATTTACAGGCTATGGTTTTGAGTAATTCAATTCTTAGCTCCCCGATATCTGTGGTATGCCCTCTTTCTTGAATAAGAGCAATAAGCCCCGCAATATACTCTTCTGCTTTTTGTGTTTTGGCAAGGAAAACGGGTATTGCTCGGATAATAATTTCAGCGGATCCAAAGTCATCAACCTCAAATCCTGGTAATTGAGATAATACTTCAATAGTTATATCTTTTTCTGATTGAGGCACATTATGTGCAATAGGGAATAATAATTGTTGCGAAGCCACGGGTGTGTCTTGGCTCATCAATTGCTCCAGTATAACTTTTTCATGAACGGCATGTTGATCCAGAATTATAATCCCTTGTTGATTTGGGTATACAATATAGGTGTCAAAAATATGAAGATATTGGGGCTTTAGCGTATCAGCTTCTAATAATTCTCTGAAATTAGGCTGTAGCTTTTCAAAAGAATATTCACCTTTTGTATTATGCTGTTTATAGCTATAGCTCGCAATATAGGGCTCTGATATATGAGATATTTGTGTTCGCTCTTTTAGGTGATAGCCTTCAAAGGCTTTATCTGAAGAGGGTTTTGGTATATAGTTTGAGTTGCTCGGAGCATTAAAGGTAGGAGATTTTGGTTTTAAAACCACTTCAAAAGCTGATTTTTGCAAAGTATCTCGTATAATATATTTTACCGCTTGAAATATAGCTCTCTCATCAATGAATTTTACCTCTGTTTTACGAGGATGAACATTTACATCCACCGCTTCTGGGGGAATAGACAAGGATACAAAGGCAAATGGATAATGACCAACTTCTAACATAGTGTCAAAACCTTGCTGTATAGCTTTAGTGAGCAATGGCTGTATAACCGGTCTATTATTGACAAATATATGATATTGAGGAGATTTTTTGGAAATACGAGGATGTCCAATAAAACCTCTTGCCTGTATACTAGCTCCTAGTGAATCAAGGGGAAGTAAATATTCTGATTCTTGTACTTTCAAAATTGCTATCACTCGAGACAAGGCATCGCTCGAACTAACATTAATAATTTCTCTTTTTTGAGAAGTATAGATAAAAGCCACCTCGGGATGTACTAAAGCAATTTCCTCAATAATACGGGTAATATGAGCAAGTTCGGTATTATGTGTTTTGAGAAATTTTTTGCGAGCAGGGACATTATAAAAGAGATTCCGAATAATAATAGTAGTACCAGTATTGTGTTTGGCGACTTGTTTAGTCTCATCGGTATGAGGATTATATTGATATCCAGTCTCTTCGGTAGCGGTACGCGTAATAAGTTCAACTTGGGCAACTGCCTGAATACTGGAGAGGGCCTCTCCTCGAAATCCCATAGTAGATAATGTTTGTAAATCCTCTATACTCTGGATTTTACTGGTAGCATGTCTTTGAAACACTTTATCAAAATCAGATTTTTCAATACCAATACCATTATCTTTTATACTTATTTCGGTAAGCCCCGCATCTAATATATCAATACTAATCTCAGTTGCCCCAGCATCGAGGGAATTTTCAATTAATTCTTTTACAATAGAAGCTGGTCTCTCCACAACCTCTCCTGCCGCAATTTGATTAATAATGTGTTTGGGTAATAATTGTATCATAATGAATTTTTCTCTTGTAATGTTGCCAATATACTCAAAGCCTCCAGCGGGGTAATATCATTGAGATTATATGAATGAATCTCGTGTAATAATGCTTTATATTTAGAAATATCGGGATGAGGAGTTATAATAGGCTGACTAGGGGTACTCGGCAAAAAAGATATTTGAGATTTTTTTTGCTCATATTGGTCTAAAGCTTTCTTTGCTAATTCTAACACATCAGAGGGAAATCCTGCTAACTGGGCTATTGCAATTCCATAGCTTTTATCTGCCCCACCCTTTTCAATACGGTGCAGGAACACAATATCTCCATTTGATTCTTGAATTTTTACCTGATAATTGATTACCCCTTGAAACTCTGTTTCCAGCCCTAATAATTCATGATAATGTGTCGCAAATAGAGTTCTGGCTCTAATAGTATTATGAATATATTCAATCAGTCCGCGTGCTATACTCATTCCATCATAGGTAGAAGTACCTCTACCCACTTCATCCAGAATAATCAAACTCGAGGCGCTAGCATTATGCAAAATATTTGCAACTTCCAACATCTCCACCATAAAGGTACTTTGACCCTCTCCCATATTATCTGAAGCACCAACTCGGGTAAATATTCTATCCACGATACCAATACGAGCTTGTTGAGCTGGGACATAATAGCCCATTTGAGCCAATAATACAATTAATGCAATTTGCCTAATATAAGTTGACTTCCCCCCCATATTAGGGCCCGTGATTAGCATCAGAGAATGATTAGGATCAGTGAGTTCACAGTGATTGGGAATATATTCTGATACAATTTGTTCTAATACCGGATGGCGGCCAGATTCTATCTTAATATTTTTATCATTATGTATTTGAGGTCTTGTATAATGCCAATTTATCGCAAGCTCAGCTCCTGATTGTATACAGTCAATATAGGCAATAGCCTCGGATATAGTGTATATTTCATTTACATATTGCAGAATTAATTGGCGAAGCTCCTCGAATATAATTTGTTCTTGAGCTAAAAGATCAGCCTCTGAGGCTAATATTTTTTCTTCAAATTCTTTGAGTTCTGGCGTAATATATCTCTCGGCATTAGCTAATGTTTGTTTTTTGATATAATCATCGGGTAGACTTATTTGCTTATAAGCATTACTAATTTCTATATAATAGCCAAATACCTTATTATATTTTACTTTGAGGGAATTAATACCTGATCTTTGTTGTTCGCGAGCTTGAAAATCCAATAACCAATCCTTACCTCCCTGACTCAAGTCGAGTAAAGCATCAATATCATCCCGATATCCTCTTGCCACAAAACCACCATCACGCGCAAGTAATGGAACACTCTCCTGTAAAGCCTTGCCGAGTTCCTCTCTTAGAGGTTTTAATTCCTGCATAGCCTTACTCGCTAATTGAGTATAATCTTCGGTATCGATATTCAATATCTTCTCAATATAATTAAAACTTTGATTCAAGAGCAACATATCTCTTGGGCCTCCCACATTACTAGAAAGCCGTGCCAACAATCTCTCAATATCTGCAATAGAAGCAAATATTTCTCTTATCTCTTGTCTTTTGGCAGTATTCTCAACATAGCCTGAGATATGATTTTGCCTTAACTCAATATGCTGTATATCAAGAAGAGGGTTAAGTATCCATTGACGCAATAATCGTATACCAAGTGCAGTTTTGGTATAATTAATAGCCTGATAAAAACTTTTTGCTTTATTACTTGCTCGATTGATCTGAAATAATTCCAAATTCTGTATGGTCTGAGAATCCAATTGCATATACTGAGACTTTCTCATCAATTGCAATCGAGTAATATGCCTTAAATCCTCCTGCTGAGTATAAACAAGATAAGACAGCAGAGCCCCTGCTGGTATCAGTCTATTATCCTCAATATCAAACCCAAAGCCAGACATATTACTAATACCAAAATGCTTAGTCAATACTTCCTCGGCTCTTGCTAATTCAAAATTCCAACGAGACTCTGAGACTATTTTTATCCCTAAATCCTGTACTAGATTTATAATATCTGTATTATTTGGAATAATTACTTCTTTTACTTGCCTTGCCTTCAATATATCTCTTATCTCACCCCCCCCAAATTGACCTGTTTCAAATAATCCCGTACCCAAATCAGCAAAAGATACATAGAACCCTTTTTTATTCTGATAAAGACTCGCAATATACCGAGATTCCGCCGATTCACCTTCTAACAAAGCCGTACCAGGGGTAATAACCTTTACTACTTTACGAGGTACTAAGCCCTTAATCTCGGAAGCATTGCCTTGTTGCTCACATATAGCCACTGAATATCCTGCCCGAATCAGCTTTTTGATATATTGAGCTGAAGAATGATAAGGCACCCCACACATAGGAATATTCCCATCTATCGTATTCTTGCGAGCAGTCAAGACCAAATCCAGAATTGGAGCCGCCAATTTCGCATCCTCACCAAACATTTCATAAAAATCTCCTAGGCGAAAAAACAAAATATCATTGGGATATGCCTGTTTTAATTCATAGAATTGAGTCATCATCGGAGAAGGCATAGCTTGCAGTCATTATCTTTATTATAAATCTATTATACCAAATAATCCTAAAAGCTTCTAAATAAAAAACCCCCGCATCGCACGCGGGGGGGGCAAAAAACAAAATCTGTTTATTTCTCTGTAACTATTATTGCCTGAATATTATTTGGGTTAAATTGTGTAGGATTTCTATAAAGATTAAACTCTACTTCTACTTGATCTCCAATCTTGATTTTTCTGGAATCTGTTTCTGAAATATATACTCTATAAGTACCTGTCCATGCCAGCAGTTCTATGCGAAACTTAAGAATATATTCTTCTGGAGATGTATTGGGCCTAGGCCGCATTTCCTTCACTACCCCTGTCACAATCTCGGTTCGACTAAAGTTTCCTCTAATTAAATTGGACATAACCTTAATTCCTCCTCAGGGTGGAAATTTGACTCTAAATCACTTTAGAGCCTGGACAAACAGAAACATATCATATTTTACCGCTTTTGTCTATATTTGTGTAAGTATAAACCCTTTACCGAACATATACCCACATCGTAGAGCTAAGCTTTCAGTCGCCTTAAATTCCCCTCTTGAGGGGTGGACAGCTCTGCTGGACGGGGTGGAATAAGGTTTAGCCTTAAAATAAAGACCTCCTATTTTACCTATTATAAAAAATAATTAGCACCAGGACTTGCCTGGTGCTTTTTGAAAACTTAGAAAATGGTGTGGAAGCACTAATTTTTCCCTTGCGGGAATACCAGGCCACGAATGGCTCTGGGAACGGAGCCCTAGAGTTCCTTCACCTTAATGCCTCCAAAATAATCATACCCCAATATAAACTATCTGTCAAATTTATGTATTGAGCTATCAAATAACACCTCTCGTAGGGGCCACCTTTCACAGTCGCCTTAAATTCCCCTCTTGAGGGGTGGACAGCTCTGCTGGACGGGGTGGAATAAGGTTTAGCCTTAAAATAAAGACCTCCTATTTTACCTATTATAAAAAATAATTAGCACCAGGACTTGCCTGGTGCTTTTTGAAAAATTTAGAAAATAGGGTGGAAATATCAATGAAGAGCCGAGCCGCTAGGCTATGTGGGGGAACATGAAATAGTCTTGATCCATAACTGGACTGTAGGCACCAAACTCACTTACCTACCTATGGAGACCACCAAGAACAATTCACCTAGGTGAATTGTTCCGATTCAATGACATTTCCAAAATAATTATACCAAATCTAACCTATCTGTCAAATTTATGTATTGAGCTATCAAATAACACCTCTCGTAGGGGCCACCTTTCAGTCGCCTTAATTTATCTCCCTCCCTACGGTTTACCTACCGTAGGGAGGGAGATAAATTAAGGGCTTTAAGTCCCTCCCATACTTTAGTTTGGGAGGGGGTGGTCAGCTTTGCTGGACGGGGTGGAGAGAATAAAATAATCGACATTTGCATAAAAATAAAAACCCCCGCATCGCACGCGCGGGGGGGGGCTTGAGTGACTGTTTATTCTTGAACTACTTTTATATCAAACACTCTATATTCGTCATTAACTATGACAAAATCGATTTCAAATATCCTATCAGTTTGAGCAGCATCACACCAATCTGTACTTATGAATATAGGTATAGATTTGCGCTCACTTTCAATAAGCAAAAGATCTATTTTTTGTCTTCTATGAGCATTGCGTTTAATAAATATATATTTACCGGTAATAATGGTTGGTCTTCCTTCTATATTCACAGGCCTAATGTACACAGGCCCTGCAGCAACTAATTTCAAATCTTCAAAAGAAAATACTTTAGCCATTAGACATCCCTCAGGGTAGAAATTTGACTCTAAATCACTCTAGAGTCTGGACAATCCGAAACATAACATATTTTTAAGCTTTTGTCTATATTGTGAAGAGACAATCTAGTCTTGTCGTAGGGCTAAGCTTTCAGTCGCCCATGCCTTATAAAGACTATCTATCTATTTTACCTATTATAAAAAATAATTAGCACCAGGACTTGCCTGGTGCTTTTTGAAAACTTAGAAAATGGGGTGAAGGCATTGATTTTTCCCATAGTTTTTTGGTGAGACAGAGTCTACCAAGCTAATGTGGGAATACTATGTCACAAGTGACCTTAGGAACAGAGCCGTAGCTCTTTCACCTCAATAACCTTCAAAATAATTATATACCAATACAAGCTATCTGTCAATTTTATGTATTGAATTATCGAATAACACCTCTCGTAGGGGGAGGGTGGATAGTCAGAAAAATATACTTTGAAATTAAATCTTATTATAAAATAAACTTTGACTTCAACTCTATCCACCTCCGGCCTAAAGGCCACCTCCTCCAAAGGAGGACAAAATAACACAAACTCACACATGGCTCCGACTTTCGAGTCCTGAGCAATAGTCAAAACTGACTGTTTCTCTATTGGTACTAGGAGAGGGACTCGAACCCTCACAGTGTTTAATCACCGACGGATTTTAAGTCCGTTGCGTCTACCATTCCGCCACCCTAGCAGTGTTCAATTATTGTACATTATTTCTGTTTACTTGGCAAGATAATAGTTTTTTATTTTCCCCATACTATCTATTGTTCCACATGGAACAGCTTAGTCAAGCCCCTCTAATATATTGGGGTAAAAGCGAATATAACTTTTACGATGACAGTTATCCACAATACAACCAATAGCATCTATTGTAATATCCATATTCTCTAATTTCTGCTTCTGTACATAGATTAGGGCTCCTTTTTTGAGATGTTGCACCTTGCGCGGAGTAATATTGTATATGGGAAATTCGAGGTTTTCCACAAGTTTTCCACATTTATACACAGTTTTCACTTCTATGATGTGGAGAACCTTATCCTTGCTCGCAATAATATCGAGTTCAGATAATTTTCCTAATCTCACATTTTGATCAATAATTTCAAACCCCTTAGATAATAAAAACTTTATTGCCAATCTCTCCCCAAGACTACCTTTATCTTTTGTATCCATAAATTCTTGTATAATACTCTAATATAATAATCGTAATAAACAAAACCATCCCCACAAACCCAATCTCACTCCATATTAAGAGAAAAATATTATGTACAGGTTCATATTGCCAAAACTCTCTACCCACATCTGGGAGACTAGCAACATATTCTCCCAACCCAACACCCCAAAACCAATTCTTTGTAATTATTTGCCAAGCATCCTCTATATAATAGATTCTTTTAGATATTGTCGCAACAATTTGAGTATAAGGGATAATCAAGGTAATCAGAAGTGTTCCTGTAATAATCACTCTCAATACTATTCTCCCCATACTTCTCATATTATTTTGAAATTGTTCCACGTGAAACAACTGAGAGTTTCTCAACATTGTCAAATACATTGTATCTAGCATAATAATGAGTATGAGAGCTAATTTAGAGAATGTTAGCAGAATAATACTATGTAAAGCCCAAATACTTAATTGAGTAAACCATCGAGGAAATTGAATACTTTTCCCATATCCAATATATAATCCAGTGAGTATTGCGATTACAAAAGCCTGTATCGATGTAATAAGATAATGATCAATAAATCCAGCGAAAACCAATATTAAACCATATACTATACTGGTTTGCTTTCGGGTAAACACCGTAGTATATACTATAAGCAAAGCCATTAAAGCCGCAAAGGCGAGTATATTAGGATGAGGAAAAGTTCCATAAGCTCGAATAAAAACATCCCCATTAATTGTTGTTTTGGATATTCCTGCTAAAAGCGGAGATAATGCTGACTCAACAACTAAGGGTAAATTGATATTCTTTTGTAATATACTTTGAGTAATAGCAATAATTGTCTGCCCCAGCATCCCAATAATAAAACCCTGGGTGATAAAAGATAAGGCCTTAGCCCAATTTTGTAATCGAGATATATACCAGACAATACTTATCCCCAAATAAAATCTCAGTCCATAAACCCAGCTTATAAGAGGATATTCAGTAAATATTCCCCGTAAAAATATATAGGAAAATAGAATTACCCACAACTTATCCACAATATTACCATAACTAAATGGGAGTTTTTTGGTTATAAACATCAAACACCCCCATATCAAAAAAAGTAATATATCGAGACTATACAAATATATTGTAAGATAGGGTGAATTAACTCCTTGTAGGGGGTAACTCACAAGAGTTGTGCGTATTAAAAAGGGAATACTAATTCCTATTAATCCCAATACTATTGGTATACTTGCCTTTTTCATCTCTTTTCTTTATCGATATTCAGTGTTTCTGTGTTCAAGAGCAATATAGTATGCTATTATAATCATATCATATACAAACTATATGGATAATTTGCATATAATCCTATACTTATACCCAGGTTATCCACAATTACCCCCTAGATAAAACTCATGGCATTCAAAAATATTGTTGTTATTGGTGGAGGAACAGGAAGTTTTACCGTATTATCTGGACTTAAAGTTTTTAACAATCTCAATCTTCAGGCCATTGTCACTATGGCGGACAATGGTGGTTCTACAGGGAAATTGAGAGACGAGTTAGGAGTCCTACCCCCGGGAGATGCTCGGCAATGCCTGGTAGCCTTAGCTGAATCTCCTGAAACTCTAAGAGAATTATTCAATTATCGATTTGACTCTGGGGAATTATCTGGACATAATTTTGGAAATTTATTTTTGTCAGCTCTTGAAAAGGTTACGGGAAATTTTGAGGAAGCTATCAAAACCGCAAGTAATATCCTGTCAATTAGAGGCCAAGTTATACCTGTTACTACCGAAAATATACATCTTGCACTTACTCTTGGCAATGGAGATATTTTATTAGGAGAAGATTGTATTTCCTCATCTGAAATCCTCTCCCAACATAGCGTAAAACATATTGAATTAACTCCTGAGACAGAAATCAATCCCAAAGCCTATGATGCCATTATGAAAGCTGATAGCGTCATTATTGGGCCGGGAAATTTTTATTGTAGTTTAGCTCCCAATATGATTGTACCTGGTATGAAAGAAGCTTTGAGCAAAACTTCCGCCCAGATTATTTATAATGTGAATTTAATGTCTAAAGTTGGACATTCCAATAATTGGTCAGTAGAAAAACATATTGATGAATTACATCGATTTATTGGAGCAGAGGTCATAGATATTGCATTATACAATACCACACAACCAGATAAAGAATTAGTAGAGAAATATAAAGAAGAAGGAGAACCTGTTGTCCGGGGCACTAAATCATCTAAAAGAGGCAAAACCGCCCTTATTGGAGGAGATCTTATTGCAGACACTATATTTATCAATTCCAATAAAAAAGACCCTATACGCCGCACTTTAATCCGTCATGATCCTTTAAAATTAGCTGAGGCTTTGTATCGACTGATTTAATTATAAATTATTTTATTGTCGCCTTAAATTCCCCTCGTTGAGGAGTACCCGAGATGAGGTTGTCGTCGACAAAAGGGATTATATACATTAATATCCTAATAGTAGTAAATTGCTATAGTATTTGTCCTCCTTTGGAGGAGGTGGTCACTGTCGTATTTATACGGGAGTGGCCGGAGGTGGATAGAGTTCTAGTTTGTGTTCTATCCACCCCCGCCTTTTAGGCACCCCCTCCAAAGGGGGACAAAAAATATTCCCATTTAAGCTAGCGATCTTGCAGTCGCCCGTAGCATTCATACGTTCAAAACCAAAACAGATTGTATAAGAAAACCTCTGGGCATCGTTGCTCAGAGGTTGTTATTTATATGGTGGGAAGTATTGAGGAAGAGATTTTTAATCTCTTTAGCTGTGTGAAATCCGCTAGAGAGTTGATTTGATACCCTATCATTGTCTTGGTAAGCCATCACCTCACCAACTAGCATAAGGACAACCTCTAGATATAGGTGAAGAGGCTTAAGAGCCTCTGCACTGTGTGGATCACACTAGGAAACTGATACTTTTCCCGACCTTGGTAGGCCTAACCCCACCAACTAACCGAGAAACACAAAGCAGTTCCTAACTTGATTTAATAGTAGCTACCACCAAACGGGGCAAAAACACTTCCCAATAAAATTATATCAGATTCAAAACACTTGTCAATATATTGTATGAGATGAGGAGATGGTGGTGGATTTTGTATCAAAGGTTTTATCCCTCCATATAAACTAACCTAAACAGAAACAGAAAACCCCCGCATAGTGGCGCGGGGGAGGGGTTGAGTTGAAATAGCATTGTATTAAACTCGAATAATTTCATGTATTTTTAATGTCTCTCTACCATCTTCACTTAAACCTGCTACACTCACGGCCCGACCTTCTTGTTTGGCTTGAAGAGCTTTCTGCAACAGGTTCATACCTCTTGTAAACAACTCCTCTACAGTGATACCTAGTACCTGAGCAATTGTATAACTTAATTCCATAAATTGCTGTAATTGTTGGCGTTCCTGGTCACAGAATGGTTCAAGGAAAACTGTGTGGAGATTTGAGTCTAAGCTTGTATCCATGGAAGGCTGTTGATACAACACCTCTACTGTACTACATCTCCCTAGCATTGTAAAGGGTTTATGAGACTATTTGATATTTTTAAAATAGATATATACAAAGTCACTCATATCAAAAACATTCAAAAGCACTTGCAATTTAAGTTATAATCTGTTATTTTAATGCTAATCCATGCTGTTCTTTTTATGACAAGTCTCTCAAAGTTAAGAGAAAATCTTTTGACAATTTACGGAGCAGGAAAAGAATTTTTAGATATAGTTTTTACACTATTTTATCTAATTATAAAATCAATAATATGTCGTATAAGTCCAAAAACATATAATATATTAACTCCATTAAGAGCTAAGCTGAGTATACAAAGTCGCAGAAAATAATAAAACAGAGGGGTAAACCCTCTGCTACGAAAGTCCTCCTCCGTCACCTTACGGTGACACCTCCCCCAAGGGAGGACAACCTATTGTCCCTCGCTGGCGAGGGGGGTACCGCTTGCGGTGGGTGTGGACGGGCGACTGAAAGGTCGCCCCTACGAGAATACAGAGGGCTTGCAATTTAAGTTATAATCTGTTATTTTAATGCTGACACATTGATCCTTTCCCATCCTATGACCATGTCTCAAATACTGAAGTCTGGTTTAGCAGAGATGGGAATAACCCCTCTCATAGTACTAGCCTATGAAGCATCAAAAGCAGTTCTCTATTTGATAAGCCCACCCCTCTATCACAGACTAGCCCCTATGAGGAGCGTCTTAAGTAGATTACGTAATAAGAAGAAATAACCCCCACCAAATCAAAAGGAGAGCTGATATCAGCCCTCCCTTTTTATTTTCCTTATCGATTAGATCTCTTTCGCTCATTGGAATCTAATACTCTTTTGCGAATTCGAAGACTCATTGGAGTTACCTCGAGGAGTTCATCATCAGCCAAATATTCAATACTAGCTTCTAGAGACATATCTTTAGGAGGAGCAATAAATACCCCATCATCAGATCCAGAAGCTCGCATATTGGTAAGTTTCTTTGCCTTTACTGGATTAATTTCTACATCTTGCTCACGATTAGACTCTCCAAGCACCATACCTGGATATACTTCTGTTCCATCAGTTACAAAGAATACCCCTCTATCTGAAGCTCCATCGAGAGCATATTTGGTAATTTTCCCAAGTTCCAGAGAGACAATAGATCCGGTTAAACGACCCTTACCACTAGATACTCGAGGTCCATATTCTAGAAAAGAACTATTCATAATCACAGTTCCTTTAGACAGGGTAAGAAGAATACTTCTAAGTCCAATCAAATTCTGTGTAGTAATCTTATATTCAATATGAGACTCATTATGATCATTGATTTCCATATTCACAAGCTCACCCTGTCGTTTATTGACAGCTTCAATGATTTTACCGCTATATTCTTCTGGTACATCTAAACTTAATAGCTCATAAGGCTCTTCGGTAGCTCCATTATTGTCTCGAAGGATTACCTGAGGTCGCCCCACTGAGAATTCATATCCTTCTCGTCGCATAGTTTCAATCAATACCGCTAAATGAAGCTCTCCGCGTCCCGCTACCAAAAATCTATCAGGACTTGCAGTATCTTCAATATTCAAGCTAATATTGGTCTCTTGCTCCTTATACAATCTATCTCGAATCATACGAGAAGTAGAATATTTTCCTTCTTTGCCTGAGAAAGGACTATCATTAATCGCAAACATCATTTGAAGAGTTGGGCTTTCCACCTCAATAGGAGCTATTTGTACCGGATTTTGAGAGTCCGCAATAGTATCTCCAATTTCAATACCTCCTATTCCTGCAATAACCGCAATATCTCCCGCAATTAATTCATCAGTATCAATAAGTTCCATACCACTATATCGGAGTAGACTGGTAATAGTATTTTTGGTCTGATTACCTGCCTTATCAATACGCACTACTGACATACCTTTTACAATTTTCCCAGCATCAATTCTACCTACAGCCATAGTCCCTTTGAATTTATCAAATTGAAGATTCAAGGTAAGCATTCTAAATGAATCTACAATAGGAGATGTTGGAGCTGGGATTTCATTGACAATCACATCAAATAATTCAGTCAAATCCTTATCTGTTTGATCGATTTCAAGAGATGCTGAGCCATTAATAGCAGAAGCATATACAATAGGGAAGTCTAATTGTTTATCATTAGCATTAAGCGTTACGAATAAATCAAAAGTCTTATCCACTACAGAGTCTGGATTAGCATCAGGCCGGTCAATTTTATTAATTACCACAACTACTCTAAGCCCCAAAGCTAAAGCCTTTTTGAGTACAAATTTGGTTTGAGGCATTGGACCTTCTTTAGAATCCACCAAAAGCAAAGCTCCATCAGCCATTTTAAGTACTCGCTCTACTTCTCCTCCAAAATCAGCATGACCAGGAGTATCAATCAAATTAATAGTATAATCTTTATAGCTAACTGAGGCATTCTTGGCTCTAATAGTAATACCTTTTTCCCGCTCCAAATCCATAGAATCCATCACACGCTCTTGCACAGCCTGATTTTCTCGAAAAATCTGAGTTTGATGCAAAATAGCATCCATCAAAGTAGTTTTACCATGATCAACATGGGCAATAATGGCAAGATTACGGATATGGGAATTCATAAACAATACAAAAATAAGTAATATATGTGCTCTTTTTGTTTATTGTACCTAAATATCAATAAAAATGCAAATGTATGACTTCACATCATCCACACTTTACTATAAATGTCACCTCTTGACATTTATGATAGGTGGGTGTATACTAGAATTCTGCTTAAGCAAAAGCAATACAAGTCAATATTATATGTACATATCAAGAGGAGCGTTGAGCTCCTCTTGTCGTATAGAAACTGTTCCATGTGGAACAATTTCATAGGGGCGACCTCGCAGTCGCCTGTATTCTCCGCCTTATAAAAAACCAGCCCTCCGAAAGGATCGGGGGCTGGGACTAGGAGGAGGGAGGAGCCTCAGAGGTAGGAAAAATCAAGCCTTGAAACCGCGCGATAACCATCCTTACAGGAAGTGCCTTCAGGCAAGCTAAAGCGAATTCCCCAGAATCCTTGATTGTAGCCTGAGCGAGCTACCACAACCACCTCAATATCATTGTCCGTAAGGCACGGGAAGTCACGTTTGGCCTCAACAGCTAACTCATTCAAAAACGCGATACTGTGTTGATAGGTGTTGGCAGATAGAATAAATCCATTGGGGGATGTAAACTCATCGCGAGTTGGGTTGGTTGAGCTGTATGCGGTTACAATACGTTTGTCGTAACTCATTTTCCGTGTTGGCGTTGGACGGAAACAAATTTACCACATTTTCCTCTTTTTGTCAATATTATATATCGCATTATCTATTAAACTAGACCTAAGATTACGCTTTATCCACCCCCGCCTTTCAGTTTTTTTCAAAGGGGGGCAAAAAACCCCCGAACAAGTCGGGGGCTGGGGTTAGGATTAGTGTAGGTTAATCTACCCATCGGTTGAGGTGTTTTTTTTCATTATCGTGGTCGTGGCCTAGAATTATTGACATTAGGGTTAAGTACTCGAGTATTCTCGATATTTCGTTAGATTTGAGGCCAGAGATTACTACAACCACTATTTTCTTCGGTATGTTCGGTATGGGAGAATCGGGGGAGATGTTGGGATTGAGATTGCGGTCAAGACTATCCATTAAAAGAACTCCTATTCTAAGGGTGGGTTAACAAATAAAACATACCATATGTTTTTATGATTGTCTATGGTATATCTCATCTTATTCAGAATTCCACCCTGTCAGGCAAGCCTGCCACCCCTCAAGAGGGGAATATATAAAAATGTACTGTACGAAAAATTCCCCTCTTGAGGGGTGCCCGTAGGGTGGGGTGGAATAACGGGCGACTGAAAGGTCGCCCCTACACTACATAATTATATTCATATTCCCTTCGACAAAGGCATCAAAGTGTTCTATACTAAAACTAATCTTATAATCACAAATCTATGAAATATTTTCACAAAACCATTATCTGGTTCACCTATATCAGTCCTATTGTATTCATCCCTTTAGCTATACTTACTCCTGCGTTAAGATCAGATTATGGGAAAAAGTTTGGGACTATAGCTTTATTATTATTCGTAATAACCCTTATCCCCAGCATTATTCAACGCTTTGGCCTGTCAAAACAATTCAGCCTTATTATTAAATTAATACTACCAGTACGCAGGCAATTCGGAATTTTGATGTTTATGGCAGCTTTTACCCATTATCTTGCAATGAAAGTAATACCGGTAATTCAATACAAATTACCGGTATATTTACCCCTATACCAAGCATTTGGAGTATTGGCAATGATTCTCACCCTTCTGATGTTCCTCACCTCTAATAACTGGGCTACACGCAAACTTAAAGGAGATTGGAAGCGACTACATAGAGCAACATATCTTATCGGATGGTTGATATTTGGACATGTGTTATTGGGTGGACTTAATTCAGAAGGAGAAATATCTCTACAAGCCATTCTTATTGGTACTGTGATGGTATTAGAAGTTGCTTCTCTTATCAAGGCTAAAGTTAATGTGTTAGCGTAAAATATTATCCCAAATGGGCATGATCATTCCAGGTAATAATATTCCAGTCTTTTTGATCTTCATCAAATTGCATCCAAACTATTCCCGTATTACTCATAACTAAGTTATTAGTAACCACTTTGGCTTCTTTTGCTGTCACATGAGACCCAAATAAACGATACCAGACCAAACAATGTAGGAAATTCTTATGGGTTACGATAATAATATTATCTTCTTCCCTAGACTCAATAAATTCAAAGGCTTTTTGAGCTCTTAATTTTAAATCTTCAAAATTTTCCTCATCAGAATGTCTATAATCTGATATTTCCCAATTATCTGCAATTTCTTTATCTATAGCTTTTAATTCTTCCAGCTCTTTACTCTTTTCTTCTTGAATAGATGGTCTTTTTTTCTCAACAAATAATTCGTTTTCTTCAATAGGCAAATTAACAATTTTAGATATATATTTAGCAGTATCATAAGCCCTTGCATAGGGACTTGTTATAAGTAAATCCGCTGAGATATTATTAAACCGACTAGCTATTTGCTGAGCTTGCTCATGACCTAATTCAGATAATGGGATACTAGCTGATTGATATATCCGCAATGCATTTCCCTCTGATTGTCCATGGCGCACAAAATATATATTTTTCATATGTGGATCTGACTGGGATACAAACCAGACTCTCGTCTTAGGAAACCCACGTTTTCCCAACCTTCCTAGACAGGAAACTGCCGTTTCCCGACCCCTTCCCAACTGGTTCGCTCCTATATTATTAATTTACTGTGGACCTGACTGGGATCGAACCAGCCACCTCCTCGGTGCAAGCGAGGCGCTCTACCAAATGAGCTACAGGCCCTAATTACAGATTAGAGTATATCAGATTGTCATTATCTATGCAAGAGGAGCGAATAGAGAACTATTAGCTCTATACCAATAATATAATACTCCTATAGGAATATTATATTATAATAAAAAATCTCGGTCGCTGAGGCGGCCGAGATTTGGGGTGTATTCACATTAAATGTTATTGGTCATACACTTAATTGCTGTGATAATTGAGTGTAATCACAAATCAATTGTCTTATCTGTTCTGAAACCCATTTAAGCGCTATTTCTTTAACAGCTTCTAAATCTTTAGTAACTTCTAAGCTTGGAGCCTTGTCAATTACCTTTGTGATTGAATTATGCTTTTCACTCCGTATATATGTATATACTTCTAACCACCAAGTATCTATATTTGGTATACTCCGTCGAAGATGTAACCTCACAATATTCGGTGGTATTGTGATTGATACTGTATCTGAAATATTACTCCAAAGAATAGTTTTATTATACATTTGAGTGTGCTCACGGGTTAATTGTATCACCTCTTCTAAAAGCCATTTACATGCTTGTGCTCTAGCAGACTCTAAACTGGTAGCACTCTCTAGATAGGCATGGAATGTGGTACTAAAGAATTTATTGTATACAAACAAATACCATTTGGAGTCTACTTTTTCGATTCTTAAATCTGTATCATTCTCCTGAAATGTTAATGAGCCTTGCATTGAGCTATGGGCACCTTGATCTATAGGAGCTTGGCCAGTTAAAGTGTGTGAGGTCATGATAAAAACAACATACCTCTTAAAACATATCATATTATGTCACTTTTGTCTACGATGTATCTCATCTTATTCAGAGATAGGAAGAATAATAGATTGGGAGTGATGTTTTCGTAGCGGAGGGTTTATCCCTCCACTTCGTAGAGGGGGGTAACTTAACTGTCCTCCTTTGGAGGAGGTGACCCCTCCCATACTTCAGTTTGGGAGGGGTCGGAGGTGGATAATAAGTAGTCTATATTTTAACTAAAAATTAAAACTCTATCCACCCTCCCCCTGCGGGTACTCCCTCCGAAGGGAGACAAGTATCTGTGGCTATCGGCCAAACCCCTTTTACCAACAAAAAAAACAGGATAAACCTGTTTTCTTCATTGGCGGGGACGGCCGGGCTCGAACCGGTGACCTTCTGCGTGACAGGCAGACGCTCTAACCAACTGAGCTACGCCCCCATAATTGTTGTAGTATAGCAATAATACTGTATTTGTACAAGAGCAATACTATGGGGTGGCCAACGGGAATTGAACCCGTAATGTCGGAACCACAACCCGAAGTTTTACCATTAAACTATGGCCACCACATAATATTTCTCCTTTTGACAAGAAGTCTAGAATATTCTATCAAAAATAAGCTTGATTTGCAACTACACCCCCTGCTTATTTTGCAATATTACTTTTAACACCTCTTCTTTACTAGTAGTGACTGTGAATAAACATAAGTCTTTATTATTAATAGTTCGCTCCTCTTTATCCAAAACTTCTCTCATATATTTTACCAGTGGTGCCCAAAATTCATCATCATAAAGAATTAAAGAAATAGGATCTGCTTTATGAGTCTGGACGAGGGTTAAAACTTCGAATAACTGATGCAATGTACCCAAACCTCCTGGGCAGAATAGATATTGATTAGTAGGTCCTGTTAAGATAAATTGCCTTGTAAAGGGGAATCTAAAGTGAATAGAATCACTTACATAATTGTTCATTGTTTTTCCTGCTTGATGCAAAAGAGTTGCAAAAGCTGGTTTTCCGGCTTCAGCAGAGGCTTTATTAGCTGCCTCAGCGATTCCAAAACCTCCTCCTGTGAGAATACTAAAGTCATATTTGATTAATTCCTGTGCAATGACATAGGTATCCTGATAATAATGACTATCTTGTGATACTTTATTACTTCCGAGTATTGTCACATTTTTAGGTAAAGATTCCAAGAATTCAAGCCCTTCTACTAATTCCGCCATAATCCGGAATATTCTCCAGTTTATACTAGAGATAGCATTAGTATTAGTCATATTATCTAGAAAATTAGGATGATCCTCTGTGTGTTTGATAATCTCATAAGCCTCTTCGGCAGTTTCTACTATATGTAGCATTTCTAAATCCTCAGGCTTAATGGCTCCAAAAATTTGATGACAGGTGTCTTTTAAGAAGCTTACCAAAGGAGTCCAAAACTCCACTCCCACCAAAATCACTGGCACTTTTTGAGTAAATCCCAGAGCCATTTCATTTAAAACTTGGAATAATTCATCCAATGTCCCATAACCTCCTTGGAAATATACAAAAGCCTGCGAAGGGGTGGTAAGCATTACTTTACGAGTAAAGAAATAACTAAATTCTACTGAATCTGTCACATAAGGGTTAATTTTTTGTTCTATTGGAAGCTCAATCCCGAGCCCAATAGAATCACCTTTTACTTGAAAAGCCCCACGATTAGCAGCCTCCATAATACCAGGTCCTCCTCCTGTAATCACAGTATAATTATTGAGTCCTAATAATTCCCCTAATTTACGTGCTTTTATATAATATTGATCATCTTCATGAGTACGGGCTGAGCCAAATATCGTAACTTCATTTTTGTATTTTGCCATCAAATCATAACCCTCTACAAATTCCGCCATTACCTTGAATAATTTCCAAGAATCTGTTTGGGCGAGCTGATAGGGAGCTCCTATGGCGTCTTGAAGAGTTTTGAGTTTTTCGGTATATGCCATAATTTTGTTTTGAATAATTGAGTGGGTGTCTCCGACCCCTTTCAGGTTCAATCGTTTAATTCTTTGCTTTTAATTTCTCATCCGATATCTGATTGCATCCTATTCCGCAGTGTCTCCGATTGGGATCTCAGTCGCTATCGCTCTTTGGAAACCCACGGTTTCCAACACTCGGAGTAAACTCCTCGCTGCCTTCCTTCACGGGGAACTCCCGTTCCCCGACCCCCTCCCAGTTCGATCCTTTAAGTATTTGCTTTTAATTAATATTTCGATTTCTGGTTTTTTACTCGTTTGCGGGGGTGTCTCCGATTGGGATCGAACCAATAACCTACAGCTTAGAAGGCTGTTGCTCTATCCGATTGAGCTACAGAGACGATATCACAAGATATTATATCAATTTTTAGAATTTTTAGCAAGAAAAGGTGTTACGCTTAAATTTGTCGTAGGGGCGACCTTTCAGTCGCCAGTCCACACCCGTCACTTCGTGACACCCTCGCCAGCGAGGGACAGTTATTTTGTCCTCCCTTGGGGGAGGTGGCACGAAGTGACGGAGGAGGACATTCCTCACAATTTATAATCAATCCACTACCATTCAGGATCATAGTCAGTATAAGTGAGAGATAATTGCTCTAAGAGATGATCTGGTATCTCGGTAATAAATCGTGAAGAGGGATTGGATTGAATTTGCCCAAATATACGCCTGAGTTGAGTATATGTCATATATAGCTTATCCTTGGCTCTGGTAATACCAACATAACATAGTCGACGCTCTTCCTCTAATTCTTTATGGGAGATAAGACTTCGAGAGTGGGGGAGTATACCTTCTTCCATACCAATCATAAATACCACCGGGAATTCAAGCCCCTTAGCAGCATGATATGTCATCAAAGTGACCGCTTGAGTAGCCTGCATTCCATCAATATCAGATAATAAGGCGGTTTCTTGCAAGAATTCATATAAAGCCTCCTCCACAGGGAGATTATCAAATTTCTGTGTTACCGTGAACAATTCTTCAATATATTCCATTCTAGCTTCATTTTCTTTGCTTTTTTCCCAATGGCTAGTATATTGGGTGATTTTCAAGATATCTGCTACCAATTGAGATAGGGTATACTTATCTCTCTCAAAAGCCCCCTTAAGCTCAAAAATTTGCTCACAGAAGACCATTATTCCTCTTCGGGCTCCTCCAGTAATCTTGAGAGAATATTTGTCCGTATGGGTCAATAATTCGAGCAAGTCGATATTTTGCTCATTTTCATTACTTTCAGAATAGGCGTGTAGGATTTTGTCTATACTAGCCTTACCGACTGATCGCTTTGGCACATTGATAATACGCCGAAAAGAAGCCGTGTCATTGGTATTATATAAGAATTTGAGATAGGCAAGGAGATCTTTGATTTCGGCTCTCTCATAGAATTTAGTACCTCCCACAATTTGATAGGGGATTCTCAGCTGCAAAAAGGCTTCTTCCAAAGCTCGAGATTGAGCATTAGTGCGATACAAACAAGCAAATCCTGACAAAGTATATTTACCTTTACCCACCAAGTCTTTGATGGTACGAGCCACAAATAAACTTTCTTGATATTCGTTTTCCGCCTCCACCAAATGAATTAATTCTCCCGATTCTTTATCTGTCCAAAGATTTTTATCTTTTTTCTGGGTATTTTTATCAATTACCTGATTGGCAGCATCCAGAATAATTTGGGTAGAGCGATAATTCTGCTCTAATAATACCACCTTGGTATCTTTATAATCTTTTTCAAAATTCAAGATATTCTTGTAGTCCGCCCCTCTCCAAGAATAAATAGCCTGAAAATCATCTCCCACCACACAAAGATTCTTATATTTATGTGCCAATAATTTTACCAATTCATATTGAGCCTGATTGGTATCCTGATACTCATCAATCATAATATAACGGTATCTATCCTGATAACGCGCCAAGACATCTGCAAATTCTTTGAATAATATTACCGTATTCATAATAATATCATCAAAATCCATGGCATTATTCTTGCGTAATTGCTTCTGATATTCCTGATATAATTCAATAGCTAATTCCTCGAGGGGAGTAGTGGGATTATAGTCAGCAAATTGACTAGCAGTAATGAGATTGTTTTTAGCCTTAGAGATAATATATTGTATAGAAGCTGGTTTAACCTGATCTTTTGGAATATCTCGTTTTTTGAGCAAATCCTTGATAATATTCTGGCTATCTGTAGTGTCATAAATCAAAAATGACTTATCATAACCCAAAGCCTCAGCCTCACGGTGAAGAATATTCAGACAAACGGAGTGAAAGGTCCCTACCATAGGCATAGCAGGCACATTATCTCCAAAAGAGGTCTCAAGCAAATGTTTTACTCGCTCCTTCATCTCTTTTGCCGCCTTATTAGTAAAGGTTACCGCTAAAATACTATAGGGAGATATTCCCTGAGCAATCATATAGGCAATACGCTTAGTAAGCGTAGAAGTCTTCCCTGAACCCGCTCCAGCTAATACCAAAACAGGACCTTCTATGGTCTGGGCTGCTTCTAATTGTTTATCATTAAGTCCTTGGAGAATAGGATGAATTTTGTCTTTTGGCATTATATATCAATATTATATTTTTTCTTTGGTACAAGGTAATTATGGAGACTCCAAGCAGACTCGCACTGCTGTAGAGGGTTTTGCAGACCCTTGCCTAACTTCTCGGCCATGGAGCCAATTACGGCTTTTAGTATAGCATAGATTCAGTTTTTAGGGAAATAGTAAGGAAAGAAAAAAGCCCACCGTCCGAAAACGGGGGTTGGGGGGGGCTTGGCATGGTATCCAGCGGAGGTAAGACTAAAATACATTACCTCTTGTGAAGAGGTTGTATACCCAGCCCCCTCTCAAAGGGCCCCACCAATTACCATTATTTGGAAATGCCGGCAGTGTCCGTACAAAACCCCATCTATCTTGGGGGTAATAATATCCTGCTTCACCCGTGTTACACCATGCTATATTCCCAATGTAGCCACCTTTCGCTGAAATGTAGCAAAAATCGTTTGGTAGGGTGTTTTGGGCATTAGTCATAGTGACCAATCTCTTTGATAAAGGGTCGATAAAACTATACCACACTCCTCTTATTTTGTCAAGATGCGTTGTAATTTATTTATAATAATTATATCTATTTTATCATTATTATAGCTTATTTGCTTATCTTTATACAATATTATATTTTGTTATAATTTTATGTTTTATTATTATACATTTTAACTTTCGTAGTGCTTTTGTCCTAAAATTCCCCTCGTTGAGGGGTGGACAGCTTCGCTGGACGGGGTGGAGTACTTTTATATTCGTAGGGTTTTTGTCCCTCCTATATTTATTTAGAAAAAACGACCTCTCAGTCGCCCGAAACCTAACCCCAAAACTTGACAAAAAAACACTACTATTATAAAATATATTTACATTTGGCGTTAGCCACGTCCCTCGTTTGCGAGGGCTCATTGATAAAGATTTATAAACCCTTCTTTTACTTTAGCAAAATCTATTTCATTCAAAGACCCCATTTTGTTATGTAGTCTCCTATAATCAATTGTTCTGACCTGCTGTAAACAAGCTGTTATTCTCTTACCTTGATATTCATAGGCCACATACCAAGTACCTGTTTTATTTTTGGTAGTTGTAGGAATAACCAAATATGTCCATTTATCTACCGTAGGTAGAAAGGAGGACATTAAAACGCTCCACCCCGTCAGGTAAGCCTGCCCAAAAAAAAACTCTATGCTATAATATGGCTATATGCTAAATATTCTCTATGCCCAAGCTAAAATCATCATCCTATACCTTCTCCCCCTCACAGGAGGGGACTTTACCGTTTGACGCTAATGCTAAGCGCAATGTCACTGATCAATTGGCCTGGGCGAAGCGAGAGGATATACTAGAGACTATTAATGAGAACAAAATCCCTATATCACTCTTACTTGTGAATATTGAGCGGGATAATAATATTGGCAATATTATTAGATCAGCCAATACCTTTGGGGTAGAGGAGGTGTTGATTTATGGGCGTAAGAAATTTGACCGCCGTACTAGTGTGGGAGCGGAATTTTTTATGAAATTCCGGCATATTCGGTTTATTGAGGAATTAAAGCCTCTACGACAAGAATTTGATATTATATTAGGTCTAGAGCAAACTCCTGATTCAGTAGAATTACATAATTATCAGTGGCCACAAAATGCTAAAATACTGATTGCTATTGGTCATGAGGGTACAGGTATCCCCCCAGAAGTGTTGAGTTTATGTGATCAAACCCTTGAGATAGAACAATACGGCACGACTAGATCCCTGAATGTATCAGTTGCCACGGGTATTGTGATGTATGATTATCGGGTGAAAAATCTTTAGTTATAAAACTTGATACCCACTATTAAAACTGGGGTTTTTATTATATTTCAAATTAATAAAAACCGACTGCAAAGCAGTCGGTGATGAAAAAGTAATTAGAAAGAGGGGGGAGGGATAGGCATACCCCACTGAAGCATAAGTTGCTCATGACTAACAAGAGCATATCTAGCTTCTTCACTGTCGGGTGAAGTATTGTATCTTTGTCTCAAAATATTTAACCAATAAACAAAATGTTGAACAACAGGATGATTAACATCCATAACATCCTCCAAAGAGCAAATTGTAAAAAAACTATACCACAAATCTTAAATTTTATCAAAAATTATTAGCTTTTTTAGTTATCTTTACATAATATTATATTTTGTCATTATTTTTTGTTTTATTATTATACATTTTAACTTTCGTAAGAGCACCTTGCTCTAAAGATTCCCCTCTCCACCTACGGTCGATAAATTGAGGGCTTTCGTCCCTCCCATACTTTAGTTTGGGAGGGGGTCGACAGCTTCGCTGGACGGGGTGGAGTGCTTTTGTATTCGTAGGGGCAACCTTTCAGGCTCCTATATATTATGGTATTAGAGATATTCTTATTATTAAAACCTTAGGAGATAGTAATCTCTCTTATCTACAATCTCCTCATCTCATACAAGCTATTGACAAAATAAAAATTAGTCATATACTTATATATGATGTTTCACATTTAAAAAGCCATGTTTTTCACAACTCTAGCAGTACTTTTAGGAGGTCCACTCCTATGGGTCATGTGGGGAATACTAGCCATGTGGAAAGAAATCCCAAATGATCCTATCGTATAGCGATACGATAAATTTATTCTTATTATTTATAAATTAAAGACCAGATGCCCTCGCGTATCTGGTCTTTTTATATCTCCATTTACAAAGATATCTCAATATATTATACTATATGAGCTCCTTCAATACCCCTCCTCAATGGAAAGATTAGAACTTAGACTACCCCAAAGACTAGTAGATAGATTTCATGGTCATTCTAAAACAGCTGAGCGTACTGTTAGTGATGCTGGACGAGATGCTTTAAGTTTGTATTTGAGCATAGTATCTCTTCTAGAACGAAGGGGTGAACCTATCGTAATAGAGATAAATCCCTCCCTAAGCTACTTCACAGTACTACATGATCAAGCTGACAAAGATAAACCAGAGTATACACCTCTCTTTCCCTTCCTCAAACCCATCTCTTGATGGGTTTTTTATTTTTCTTCCTCTAATTCATCTAATAGCTTATCTAGCTCATAAGCTTCGAGAGCCTCGCTATCAATTTCAAATCTCAGTTCCGGAGAGCGACCTCTTGAGAGTATATCGGCCAGGAAATATTCATATTCTTTATGCGTCTTACGAAGCTTTTGTAATACAGTACCTTGTTTGTCATTCGGGAAAACTGTCACCTTGATATCTGCTACTTGCAAATCCGCACTCACAATCACTCTTGATACGGTAACCAGAATTCCAGGGTCCACATCTAATTCTCGGAGTAGCAATAGGGATAATTGCTCCTGTATAAGTTGTTGATAACGAATTAAATGTCTGTCTGCCATTATTTATTTTTTAATCTGTTCATAGACATAGAGTATATCTCCCTCTATTGGAGTGGTTTTCTTAAAAGAACAAGAAATTACCATTCCACATTCATTTCCGTCTGAGACATCAGATACATCTTGTTTATCTTGTTGAAGATTAGTCAATTTACCCTGTACAATAACCTTGCCTTCGGAATTCTCTATTTCAATCAGACCATTACGTACCATACGCCCTGTGCGTACAATTCCTCCCAAAATAAGACTTTTTTTATCTTCCTTGAATACTTTCAATACTTTGAGTTCCCCGAGATCGGTTCTGGTCACTTTTGGACCTTCTAATTGAATGATTTGGTCTCGAATTTCATCGATTAATTCATATATCAGTCGATAATATTTAATAGCCACATCCTTGAGGTCTGCTAATTCTTTTATTTTCTTATCCTGTTTGATTCCAAATCCAAGTATTACAGCTTGCTGTACTTTTGCTTGAGCAATATCATTAGCGGTAATATCTCCTACTTCTCGTCCCACAATGGTAATTTTGATATCTAATTGCACAATTTGCCCAAGAGCATATTCTATAGCATCTAGAGACCCGATAGAATCGGCTTTAATAATAAGGTTAAGAGTTTTCTCTTTTTCGAGTAGAGATTGAATAACTGGATTATTAGCTGGAGGTATTTTGGCCGCTTCAATCAAAGCCATAGCATCATTTTCTGAGGCTACTACACGAAATTCATCTCCGGCTGAGGCCACATTTTTTAGCCCCAATATTCGAGCAGGCTCAGCGGGTAAAGCCTCTTTTATCATAGTTCCTGAATCATTGGTCATACGGCGAATTTTACCATATACCGTATTCCCGACTAATAGCACATCCCCTAATTTTAATTTTCCATTTAATACCACAATATCAGATAAAGGTCCTGCCTTAGAGTCAAGGAATGACTCCAAAACAAATCCATCAGTTGCGGATGGGTCATAATTAGCTTTAAGCTCTTCTACTTCAGCTACCAGAGCTATCATTTCGAGAAGTTCTGGGATACCCTCCCCGCTAACAGAAGATACATTTTGTACAATAGTTTGCCCTCCCCATTCCTCAGGAGTTAAGTCTAATTCTGCCAAATCAGCTTTTATCTTATCGAGTACGAGATTTGGCTTATCAATTTTGGTAATAGCTACAATAATAGGTAATTGAGTACTTTTGGCAAGTTCAATAGCCTCAAGAGTTTGTGGTTTCACACCTTCGTCTCCTGCAATAACAATAATAATAATATCTGCCGTTCTAATCCCACGACTTCGAATAGATTTAAAGGCTTCATGACCAGGAGTATCAATAAATGTTATAGTAGCATCTTTGTGAGATACCTGATAAGACCCAATATGTTGGGTAATACCTCCAGCTTCACCCGCAGTCACATTAGCCTTACGAATATAATCGAGAAGACTGGTTTTCCCATGATCAATATGTCCCATAATGGTGACAATTGGAGGGCGAGGCTGAATAGTGGAATCTGACATAATATCTAAAGTTTATTGATGAGTGGGGTATTAATAGCTGAGGCTAGTACCGCCGTTTCCTCTTCGCTGAGAGTTTGAGCTGAGCGACCTTTTTCTATTGCCTTAGCATAGGAGCGACCTCCTTGCTCTCGAGTCGCAATATAAGTGAGTAATATACCTGAGTTTTCATTATTCAAGAGGGCAGTAGTAAAACTCGTATCACCACCCATATCCGCAAAGGGATTAAATCGTTTAATCGCAACTTTATGCACAGTATAATTAAGAATTGTACTATGGGATTGTAATTCTGTAAAGATTTTATCAAGTTTTTTATCAATAGTTTGGAATTTTTGGGAATATGATTCCAATAATTGATCCACATTATCTATAGTCTCAGATTGGAATACTCCCTTAATTTTATTCTGTAAAAATCGAACTCTCCACAAGCTATACCCAGCTAAGGCAAGAGAGGCAATGCTCAGAATAATGAAAAAGATATCCAATACCATATCACCTTGATAAATACTATTAATACCTTTATAATACAACTATTCAAGCCTTTTGACAAGTGAAGCATACTATTAATGTCCTCCTTTCTACCTACGGCAGATAAATGGAGGAGGTGGCACGGAGTGCCGGAGGTGGATTGAGCTAAAATTCCCCTCTTGAGGGGTGACAGGCTTGCCTGGCGGGGTGGAAAAACAAAATATTAATAATAACAAAACCCTTCCACCCCGTCTCCCTACTATGTAAACATAGCAGGAATCCACCCCTCAAGAGGGGAATTTAATACCACCCTATGACACAATCCCAAATTATATCCTTATTAAAAGAATATCAGATAAAGCCCCTAGAGTCTTTATCCCAGAATTTTTTTATTGAAAAAGATTTGCTTATCAAAATTATTAACAAAATCAATATAGCCCCCAACTCCACTTTATTAGAAATAGGTCCAGGACTTGGCTCCCTCACCGAATTACTAGTACAGCAAAAAGTCCCCGTAATCGCGGTGGAACTGGATAAAACTTTTGCTTCTATACTCCCTAGCATACTCGAGAATCCAGATAATCTCACCGTATATCATCAAGATATACTCAAATCCCAAGAGCTAATAGACACTATACAGACCCCTTATACCGTAATAGCTAATATTCCTTATCATATTACGGGAGCTATAATTCGGCTACTGGTAGATAGAGATAATCCTGCCGATAGTATTAATCTCCTTATTCAAAAAGAGGTAGCCAATAATCTCTTATCTCATGAGAAATCCTTATTCCAACTTAGTGTCAATATATATGCCGATGTCAAACTTTTGTCCCATATAGCCAAGGAATGCTTTTACCCCAAACCTAAGGTAGACTCTAGTTTTATACAACTCATACCCCATAATCGCTATGCCGAGTATAATCGAGAAGATATTATACAACTTGCCAAATTAGCCTTTCAACAAAAGCGAAAGAAAATATCCTCTTCACTCAAACCCAAACTCACTCGACCGATAGGGGAGTATAGCTCCGAGATCCAAGCCCTCCTCTCACTCCGCCCCGAGAATCTAACTATAGATAATTGGATAGAGCTGTATCAGGGGTTGAAGTAAAAAAAGACCCCGAACGCAGTTGCGAACGGGGCTTATTTTTTGGGGGAGTCTACTGAACCTAATGGTCAGTCGATAGGCTCTTCTGCCATAGGGATCTCTTCGATCCCGGAAAGAGTGAGAACAAACCTCTGCCAAGGACGTTTGTAGTTGTAAGACTCGAAGACGAATCCTGGTACTGCTACCACCAATAGTCCCCCTTCACACCTCGCTTCCGAGGTGTGCCACACCTTAGGGGTGTGGCCAGTTACCTGGCGGAAACTGGCAGCCTTTATGAGAGCAACAACCCTATCATCACCTAGTGTGGTAACCTCAACCACACATTTGTTACCTGAACTTTGGAGCTTCGCTCCAGAAGGAGCAAAGGAGCTAAGAAAAATATCCTTTCCGTACTGGTAAAGGTACTTAATACCCTCTCCTTTAATACCAAGTGTTTTCCGGGTTGCTCCGGCTGAGTATATTTGTTCGGTCAGAGGCTCTGACCGAACATAGCCGGAACCGTAGTTTTGGAATCCCATAAGTCTGTTGCTAATGAACATTTACAAAAACAACCATATCACATTTTCCTCATTTTGTCAATGATTTTTGTCTAAAAGTTTTATAATATTTCTACGCAAAGTTTTTGTTTATTTTAAAATATATTCTTATATATAATTATGTGTTTTATATTTATGTCAAAACATAGAGTTTTCATTGTAATAATATAAAGTTAATAAAATGTAAACCCCGGAGATCACGATGGATTCCGGGGTTCTATTCAGTTGTAGTTACGTATATTTACCAGACCTCGCCAGGTCTAGGAGCTCATGAGAGGAGATGTTTCTCCACCACGGCCACAACCTCGTCGATAGTGAGCTTCGAGCTCACACCCTGTGGCGAGCCACCGATGGTCGGGGAACCACCCCAACCAGCCTCGAGAGTGTCGAGCTCCGCAAGCGCCGACTTGATGTCCGCGAACCCGCCAGAGAACTGGCAGATCGTAAACTTCTTGCAAGGCTCGCTCGGCCCCTGCCTGAAACTCGGGTTGAGCGCGACTACTACTGGAGCAAGGGCATACCCAATGCTGAGAGCAGCACGATGCGTACTCTCTACCACCGCAATGAGGCCAAAGGAGACCATCTCGTACCTGATAGTTCCGCTTTCGAGAGCGGTGATCATGTCGATCCGCTCCCTCTCGACCTGTGTGCGATACTGTTCGGGTTCCTCACCCGCGAGCAGCCACAACTCCATCGTGGCAACACGGTCAGCCAGCGGAACCCTGAAGTCCATGACTGCTGCCGCGATCGCCGCGAGATGGCGGGAAGACTCGGCCGTCGCCGTCTCCTCTATCCACGGGTTGTCCCGGGTCGGGAGGGGCTTCGGGCCAGAGTAGCCGCCACGCGCGAACTTGTCCGAGGTGGCGACCATCGTGACTCGCTCCATCGCGGGCTCGAGGCTTTCGCCATTCGCCCGGAGATTGAAGAGCGCCATCGCTCCGACCGCGTCGAGATCGGCGCGAACCGTCGCGAGAGTCGAGCCCTCGGGCGGAAGCTCCGCCGTCAGCGCGTCCTCGATGGCCGCACGATTGGCGTCACCGCCCGTGTGCTGGGGGTCGATGTTGAAGGTGCAACGCTCTGCGAGCGAGGGCACTGTCACTTCGATCCCATAGACGGGGTTAGCGAACACCTTGTCGTTGGCCTCCGTGGCAGCCGAAATGTTGCGGGGGTCGAGAGTTGCGAAGCTGTAAACCATGATAATGAACTCCAAATGATTGGATTACGAAAACAACTATATCACATTTTCCTATTTTTGTCAATAGGTGTTGTGTGTATTGTGTTTTATTCACTTTAAACACACCTATTTATTACCTTTATTGCTTGACTTTATTGATATTTTTATTTTGTTATAGTTTTTTGTTTTTATTGGAGTTTATATAGTGAGTGAGGTGAATAATACTTGTATTTCGTAGGGGCGACCTTTCAGTCGCCTATTTGTTCTAAAAATTCCCCTCTTGAGGGGTGCCCGTAGGGCGGGGTGGATAAAATATATTACTGAATTTTACTCAAACACCATAGTATAGTTTTAATAACTATCCACCTCCGCCGTCGCAAATGGGATTTGCTCCTGTGAAACCTCACAGATTTGGCCAACCTTCCTCCACGGGAAAACTCCCGTTTTCCCGACCCCTTTCCCGTGCCACCTCCTCCATTTATCTACCGTAGGTAGAAAGGAGGACAGTATATTTTTCCACCCCGTCCAGCGAAGCTGTACACCCCTCAAGAGGGGAATTTAGCTCAGTCCACCTCCGGTCACTCCTAGTGTGAACAAAATACCCCAATCCCTTCACAACAAAAACACGGGCAACTGCAAGATTGCCCCTACGGGTGTATTTGATAATTTTGTGAGAAATGAAAAAACCCGTCTGGTGAGAGACGGGTTCAACTGATTACTCAACTGATTACTCAATCATTTAGATCGGTATTATTTGTACTGCAACTATTTTTCTAAACCTCCGAATAGGACGAACTACAGCTATTGTTGACAGATTTTGACATATAGTCTTTATAACTCTTTCAACTTCTTCAAAATCAACTTTATAATTTATAAATTGAATTACTTCAACCATTCCACTTATTATACAATTTCTTATTTGAGTCATTAAAGATATACAAGCAACATCTTGAACTGTTGAGGTGTAGGCCATGGTGTCAGTGAAAATGAACACAAAATAATATATACCATATTTGAGTTTATAGGTCAAGCATATATATGATATAGGTGTTAATAAAAAATAAGCCGACACATAGTGTCGGCTGAGGGTGTGAGATGGGGTTTTTTACCCCCAATGCGGGACGAATGTCCCGAAATTTATTTAGTTGTGTGTGGATCAATCGTCGCCATCAAGGCTTTCTCCGGAGTCAGGGTCAGTGGTGCCGTCGGAGTCAGGGTCAGTGGTGCCGTCGGAGTCAGGGTCGCTAGGTTCTTCGCTTCCTTGCTGGGGTTGCTGTTGGAGCTGTTCTTGTGCGGTGGCGGTGGGGTCGAGAACTGCGATTGCTGCGGACATTGTACTCCATATGAGAAGTGATGCCCAGATCTAGATCAAAAAGATCTTAGCTGGACATGTATAAATATATTATAATCTGTAATTCTTGTCAAGAGTAAATTTTACTCTTATTTACTCTTACAAAAAATATATTTTATGTTATACTTTTTATATGGCTAATAAAAAATCAAATATCAAAAATTCGCCGGAGACTAGTACGCAAAAGTACTTATCTATCGACACTATTCAAGACAGCGTAGTAATTCTCAAAGATGGGGGATTGAGGGCTGTTTTGATGACGTCTTCCATTAATTTTGACCTCAAATCTTCTGATGAGCAAGATGCTATTATTTATGCCTATCAGAATTTTATTAATTCTCTTGACTTCCCTCTTCAAATACAGGTGAGCTCCAGGGTTTTGAATATTAATGGTTATGTCAATTATCTTTCTGAATTTCAACAAACTCAGCAAAATGATTTGTTACGTCTTCAGATTGGAGAATACTCTCAATTTATTCAAGAATTAGTTACAGATGCTAATATTGTAAATAAAACTTTTTATGTAATAATTCCTTTTGATCCTGTTGAGACAAAAGAGGGTCTTTTTGATAAGCTTAGCAATGCGCTTAATCCAAAAATTGCAGTCCGTTATAAAAAAGAAGAGTTTGAAAAGTACAAAACTCAGCTTTGGCAAAGAGTAAATGGGGTTATGTATGGACTTAAAAGAGCCGGAATCTATATGACTCCTCTTAATACGCAAGAATTAATTGAATTATATTATTCTTTTTATAATCCTGATTCCAGACCCACCGAGTCCCTTCATGATTTGGCTGAATTAGATATTACCTAATACTATGGCATCCAAGCAAGCACAAACTAATCCAGAAATTGCTGATTTCCTCAAGGGCCAAAATACTCTTCGAGATCTTTTGGCACCCGCGAGTATTTTGGTAGATCCCAAATATATTCAAATTGGATCTCAATTTGCTCGTACTATTTTTGTGATGACATATCCTCGATTTCTCGTCACAGGATGGTTTAGCCCACTTATTACTCTTGATTATGTCTTGGATATTTCTATGTTCCTCTATCCTATGGATAGTGGGGTTATATTAAAGAATCTGAGAACTCAAGTAACCCGTTTTCAAGCTCAAATTAGTATTGCACAAGAAAAAGGTCTCGTGCGAGATCCCATGGTGGAAACCGCTTATCAGGATGCGGAGAATCTCAGAGACCAATTACAACAGGGTACTGAGAGATTTTTCCGCTTTGGGCTCTATATTACGGTTTATGCAGATAGTCTTCCTCAATTAGAGAAGAATATTTCTCAGATAGATAGTATGCTTCAAACCAAAATGGTATATTCTAAACCTTGTTTATTCCAAACTGAACAGGGTTTTCAATCGACTATTCCTCTTCTCAAAGATGATTTAGCCATTGCTAATAATCTTAATACTTCACCCCTATCTACTACATTTCCTTTTATTTCAGCTAGTATTTCCTCTAATAAAGGGATTTTGTATGGAATTAATCGCCATAATAATAGCCTTATTCTCTTTGATAGATTTTCTATGGAAAATGCCAATGAGGTTATTTTTGCCAAATCAGGAGCGGGGAAAAGTTATCTTGCTAAGCTTGAAATATTGAGGCATCTGATGCTCAATATTGATGTTCTGGTTATTGATCCTGAAAATGAATATTCTTATCTTACTGAGGCAGTTGGTGGAACATTTATCAAAATATCTCTCAATTCTAATCAACATATTAATCCTTTTGATTTACCAAATCCTCGTGATGATGAGAATCCTGCCGATTTACTCAAATCTAATATTGCGGACTTATTAAGTATGCTCAAATTAATGCTTGAGGGGAGAAATGATGAGGACAAATTCCACGCTGAAGAAGAGGCTATACTAGACCGAGCTCTTTATGAGACATATGCCAGCAAAGATATTAGCATTGAATCTCCTAATTATGAAAATAAAGAAATTCCAACTCTTTCTGATTTAGAAAACATTCTCAATAATATGGAGGGGGGAGAAAGCCTTGCTATTCGTCTTTCCAAATATACTACTGGGAGTTTTAGCGGGTTTATCAATGAGCCTACCAATATTAATTTTGCCAATCAGCTCGTAGTATTCAATACTCGAGATATGGAGGACGAATTACAGCCATTAGCTATGTTTATCGTAACTCAATATATTTGGAAAGAGGTAAGAAGAACTCTCAAAAAGCGTATTCTAGTAGTAGATGAAGCTTGGGTGATGATGAAGGATAAATCAGTAGCTTCATTCCTATTCTCACTCGCCAAAAGAGCTCGTAAATATTATCTTGGACTTACCACTATTACTCAGGATATTGCTGATTTTCTCGCCTCAGAATACGGAAAAGCAATTTTGACCAACTCTTCTATACAAATTCTCCTCAAACAATCTCCTGCCTCTATAGATATTATTAAAGATACTTTTTATCTTACTGAAGAGGAAAAATTCCTTCTTCTCGAGTCAGATGTGGGAGAAGGAATATTTTTTGCGGGACTAAAACATGCTGCTATCAAAGTAGTAGCCTCATATGGAGAGGATCAGATAATCACCTCAGATCCGGAACAATTACTCAGAATCCAGGCTGCCAAAGCTCAAATCACTGAGGAAGGAAATTCCGACCCATTCTCATTAAATTTATAACATAATATGAAATTCTTCAAAAACAAAATAGTACTTATAATCACCATTGGAGTTATACCACTTATTATTATCGGTATACTTATTTTTGGATATATTGGTAATCGTAATACCGAAAAAGCAACTGATACCGCTAAGACTGAGAATAAGCCAGCAGATACTACTCGTCCTGCTACCAAAGTTTCAGATAAAGCCATTGTTAATGCTACTATTGATGCTAGTAATAGTATAAAATATTATTCTCTTGATAAAGGACAAACTTTTCAAATTCCTGCCAGTGGAGGGGATGCCAAAATATTAGATGAGACCAGTTTAGCTGGTATAACTTCAGTTGAGTGGGCACCCACAGCCCCCTATGTATTGACCCAAATCAAAGATAGAGTATATGCCTTTAATTATAGCACTCGCAAATCTTTTGCATTTCCTATTGATGTGATATCAGGGCAATTCCTCTCAGATAATCGAGTTTTTTATACCTTTAAAAATAATGCTGTGGGAGGAGATGCTGCTGTTGAGCTATCAGTAAGTAATCCTGATGGGACAGATTGGAAAAAAATTATTACTCTTACTTCTAGCGCGGTATATCTCAAAGGAATTCCCTTTCAGAATAGTATAAGTCAAACTCTTATTCCTAGTAGCTATAGAGCTTCTGCTTTAAGGATTATCGATATCAATACTGGGGAAGCAAAATCTGTATTAGAAGAAAAAAATGGACTGAATGTATCTTGGTCTCCAGATGGAGAAAAAGGAATTATCTCCTATACCACTGAGCGCGGAGGATCTACATTAGGTCTTTCTGTAATCAATAAAACAGGTATTGAAGTTGCTAAAATTGAAAATGTAGGCACAATAGCTGAAAAAATTGCTTGGAGCCCAGATAGTAAAACAGCCTATTTTACCAAAGCAGAAGTTGCTAATACCAAAATTCTTCCTGATGATTATTATAGTTCTAATCTTGGAGACTTTAATGAAAGTTTATACAAAGTAGATATTGCAACCGCCACCGCTTCACAATTATCCACCAATATTGGAAATGTTGATTCTAAAGATTTATTCCTCAATGCCGCGGGAACAGAATTATTCTTTACCAATCGCAAAGATAATAATTTGTATAAAGTATCTTTGTAGTATAGAATTATAAAGCTCCCCCCAAACCTAGCCCATCAGCTAGGCTTTTTTATTTTGAAGTATCTTTAAGATCATATCCATGACAAGATATATTGTCTATTACTATTGACATTTTGTAATTTTTGTGATATAGTCTTTTTTGTACCTTGCAATTGGAGCCGTTATGGCTATCCATATCATCAAAAACCTTCTTGCTAAAATCAATGGGCAAGAAAGAAGGCAAAGAGAGGTGACGATAATCCGCTTCCGTGATCATAAAGTCACTGCCAGACTATTGGCAATTGCCCTAGAAAAAGGTATGGAATTAGTTCCAAATTTTCTAGACCTCACTGATTATATCACATATTTAACTTTGACTTTTAAAGACAACACTACTCTCAGTATCTTTCTCCTACCTGAATTAAGAAAATTTGGTTTTGAGAAACAAGCAGACTCATTAGGGGCTGTAACGGATAATTGGTATCTACCATTATCTAAAAATGAGTCCGCTATGAAAGAATATATCAAACTATTATGGGATCTTTTCCACACACCAGATCCCCAATGAGCTAGCCTTGGCTCAATCCACAAAAGCCGTAGTATCACTACGGCTTTTTTCTTTTCACTACACCAAAAACTTTACAAAAATTATTTTATATGCTATTTTTTGATAGTACTAAAAAGTCAAGGAGGGTTTAGGCTATGTCTGTGACAATCACAGGTGTAAGTTTCACAACATTAGATACACATACAAGACAACCTACAGCATATCCTGCTCAAGGTTCTGATGAAATCTACCTTCTACCAAGTGGAGCTGAATTTAGGGTAACAGGAAATAATGACTTTATTGCATATCCTACCGTTTCCCAATTCATAACCTTATTTCCAAAATTAATTGGTATTAAAAGATTATGGCCATGGCAAGGTTTGGGTTGTATTCTTAATACTTGGTTTAACATTAGTATAAGTAATAAAAACCCTGAAATTCATTGTGAATTTCGTGTTGATACTTTGGGCAATATATTTGCATACTATGCTTCTCCTTTAATGATAGTTAGACTTTGGAAATATGAGGGTATTTATTACATTGAAATTGTAGTTCCCCGTGATAGTAGAGATGGGTACTATTACAATATTATAAGAAATGCTATCGGATTGCATAAAGTATTGAGGTAATTAAGAGAATAGAGCCACTTACCACCTAAAAACCAAGTAACTCTTACTGAGTTACTTTTTCCTTTTCCCCACAACTCCATACAAAATCACGAGGAATACTAGAGACAAATCATTTTTCCAGAAAGGCGTATCCAATATCCCATACAAGAATATAGAGATAAGGCTGAGGCTTAGCCAATACAAATCCCATTTACCATCGCGAATTGCCCCAATAAGTCGAGATATAGTAAATCTCAATACAGCAATAAGCCAGATAATTCCTCCCATACCCAGATGTAACCAAAAAGCAAAATAGAGATTATGAGGTTCAGGAACTAGCCATTCATAAGGGGGGAAATATTTCTGAGGAATAATCTCTGTGTATACTCGCTGAAAATCAGCAAGCCCAATGCCGAGAATAGGGGACTGAACTATCATAGTGGTTGCGGTATCCCAAATTTGAGCCCTGGTAGTAATAGAATTACGATTATCCATATCGAGTAAGGTTTTGAATTTAGGCGTATTCATTTGCCAAATTCCAAAGAGTAATATTCCTAATATTCCCAAAGCTACAATACTCGGTTTTATTAATGGTTTGGATATTTTTCCATTATTCTTGCGTCTCAATACTAATCGAGTGATTCCCCATATAGCAAACACCCCTGCGAGGGCAAATATTCCCGCGTATGATTGAGTTATAATAATTCCAGTAAATAATATCGTACCGATGGTATATCTGAGTTCCACAGGCAAATTCTTGCGAGATAGAGTAAGTACAAATATTGGAACCAGATACATCGCAATATAATTGGAAAATCCCCCCTGAGCCACGGCAGAATCAAGTCCCAGAGCATAGAGAGCAGTAGGTCGGAAGCTTGAATTAAAGCCCATTACCACCACTTGTACTATAGATATAATAGCGACGACCACCCCAGAGCCAATAATTCCTCTCAACAATACCCGATAGGCATCTCTCTTAAGTTGTGAGACTATCCAAATCAATAGTATTGGTAATACAAAATAAGCCTTCCAAACACCTAAACTTCCTCGCAAATCCTGACTAACAATAACCCCAATAGTAGCTAATAGGAGGAGACTCCCAAACACCACAAATTCTCGACTTTGATAAGTCTCTAATTTGACAAGAGAAGACCAGTTTTTGTATTGTAATAAGAATATTAAAGCCACAAAAGCAATAGCAACTTCTAATATATTCGTCGGTATTCCCAAAATAGGAAATCGTATAATATAAAGTGGAATAATAAGCCCAAGTATAAAAAGTAATTTGTTCATACTAATAAGAATAATATAAAGATTAATATATGCGGGAAGAATATACTATTCACAAACATAGAATGAGCTAAAATCAATCCCCAAGAACCAATAATAGCCACGCCCCAAGTTCTATCCAATCCACCTAAAGAGAGCCTCTTCCAAGCCCGAACTAGAGAAGCCGCCACTAATCCCAAGAATAATCCCAGTCCAATAATACCACCGGTAAGCCAAAGAGTAAGTATGCTACTATCCCTGCCCGAAGCGGAATTAAGCTCAGATGGAACGGTATTCTGGTATTTAATCGTATTATACCCAATGCCAAATAGGGGGTTACGGTCTATATCATCTAGAGTCTCTCGCCAAGACTGGAGACGCAAAGAAGCTGTCACATCGAGATTAATAGCTCCCTGAATACGAGTTTGTAAACGAGGACTATTCATCACAATCAGAGATAATATAATCACAATAATGATAAATGTTTTGCGAGAAATCAATAAAGTCACCAGAGTAATACCAATAAGGAAAGCCAGAAGCGCACTACGAGAATAGGTCAGAACCAAAGCTCCGAGTACAATTCCAAGTCCCGCAATCCATATAATTAATTGCCCAATAATAGCCTTATTCCATTTTTTTGTCTCCTGCAATACTACCAATATACGAGATAATATAATAACGAGAGCCAGCCCCAAGAATCCTCCGAGAAAATTAGGATCATACCAAGTAGATAATAGTCGTCCCTGATGTGGATCCCAACCAAATTGAGCCATAAAAGAAAAGTCTGGAAATAAAATCAGCTGTATAAATCCTAATATAGACAACACCACACTGGAGACAAAAACCATATACCATAGCTGATTATCTACTCGCTCCGCATTATCTTTACGATAATCTGTAAGGGGTAATATCAGCGCCATATAAGCTGCCAGTCTCACCCAATATAACAGAGAACCAATTTCCCCACCAACAGCTGGGATAAAGCTCAAATGTAGGAATAGTGAACCGAGGAGATACAAAAGCCAAATCGCAATCAAAACAATAGGTACCGAGAAAGGGAAATCCTTGCGCTTATCCCGAGAAACCCACCAATATACGAGATAAATTGGTATAAGAATATCCGTCAAAACCCCCAAATCACCAATACGGGTAATTTGTCCGGTAATAACACTAGCTATTAATATCCAATATCCTATCATATATTCAGACTATATAGCCCTATTATACTCTTTTCTAAATAAATAATCTATTATTTGTATGAGATGATAAGATCGTAGATAAGTTATGCTTTCGTAGCGGAGGGTTTATCCCTCCACTATTGTTCTTATGTAGGGGCGACCTTTCAGTCGCCCGTAGTGTTTTTGTACCTAACTGGCGAGTCTTTAAGTCCATCCCATACATTTTTTGGGATGGGGTGTCGATGAAATCGACGGATGTGGACAGGCGACTGCAAGGTCTCCCCTACAGAAAGAAAAAACCCTCGCTCAGCGAGGGGTGTGGGGTTGATGAATTCTCCTTCGGAGAAAGTTCACCATAAAAATGAGTATATCAATTGAATATAAGCACAACAGTGCCAATAACATAGGAGGTAAAAAAGCCTCAATTAAGGGTATAGTTATAGACTTTTTAGTCATTATAAAAATTATATTCGCTGCATCAATAAACAGTGCAAGCCAAATAAATGCAACGAGTCCCGTCAGGGCAACTTTTACCCAAGAATTCTTCATTGAAAGAAGCATTCCAAACATTATAATATATAATGCTGTAATTGTGATAAAATCTAAATTAAAGTACTCTTGATATAACTGTACTGCTACTGATGTATTTAGATTTAGTACCTTTATGGTTGAGTTATAAAGTGCTGAACCCGCCAATATAGGTAATATTACGATATTCTTCACAGTTATGAAAAATACTTGAAGAAGATTAGCTTTTGAAAGAGCCATGATAGCCTCCGAGGGCTGGTGAGACTTTCAAAAAATAGCATATTTATATATTTTTGTAAAGGGTTGATAAGTTTTTAGTAGGGGCGACCTATGTTTTAAAAATTCCCCTCTTGAGGGGTGGCTTCCTGCTATGTTTAAATAGCGGGGAGACGGGGTGGAGTGTCTTTATCTTATTTATTTTTATTTTCTTTCCACCCCGGCCAGCAGAACTGTCCACCCCTCAAGAGGGGAATTTAAGCTCAGTACAAACCTACCTCTACACAGTCCACCCTCCTAAATAAATATAGGAGGAACTTAAAGCTCACCCACTCGTCTACCGTAGGTAGAAGGGAGGGCAGTAAATATGCCGATATCTTTTAAACTACTAAAGAAAACCCTTACTAGCTTAGGTCAGTAAAAAGAAAAAGAGCTCGCACATAGTACGAGCTCTCAACAGCTTTTATGAAAAAGGATTATAGCACCCGCAACAGCGAGTACCAACCCAACCCAATAGGGTCTGCCCAACAAAAACATTATCCCTATTACTACAAAGATTGTCCCTAATACAACCTTGGTGAAGAAATAGCCCAGAATTATTAATATAATTACTCCTATCAATACCAGAAATGGTGGGTGTTTTATTAGCATAAATATAAAAACGGCTATGACCAAAAGAGATACGCATATAATCCACAATACCCCTACCCAGAGCATAATTAGTCCGGAGGTTTCCGGAAATATATCTATTAATTTCATTATTCCCGCAAGTACCAGGAGTGCTAAAATTATAGCAAAGAGATCTGATCCATACCACCTACCCCTACCATCTTTTTTTACAATAACCTCGCTTTTCCTTGCATCTCCGTCTTGCTTTAATCGAGCTAAGCGAAAGTCACATTCTTGACTTAGCATGGATAGAGCTAGGCGAGAGTCACATTTTTCTTGGTTACCAATTAATGGTTCTGATTGAGATTGATGCACTGGATGGAACCTCCTTTTGTAAAAGTTCTAATGAGCGGAATAGCTCATCACACGAAGACTATAGCATATTTTATCAATTTTGTCAATAGTAATTATCTTATTTTTATAGCTTATTATATATCATTTGATTTTTCCAATACTTCCGAGGTCTATCTGTTTCTGCTAGAATAGCAATCACATCGATAATAGAAAAATACCATTTTTCTTGATCAACATACCAAATACTACGAACCTGTTTTTTTCAAATAGTTTGATTGCTATATCTTTTTTCATAGAATTAGCTTAGATATATTTATTATATCTCTTTTGTCGAGAATTGTGCTATATGCACTCAATATAATTTTAGTTCTTATCAATGAGCTTTTTTGCTGATATGGAACTAACAACCTTTTTTCCCGTTTTCTCCTCTATTTCCCTTCGAGTATTGCCCGCAATAGTACCACCTTGATTTGCTATGACTTTATTCTGGTCAAAGTTCTTAGGCTTTTTCTCTTTACTAATTTCGGTAGTTGTTGCTTCTGCAAGCATATTAAGAACTAGCTCTAAGTTAGTCATATTATCTCGTAAATTCTCTTTTTTTAGATTTTTGTATTGTTTATATGCTTTGACCGATAAACCGCTCCAAGCTCTTGTAATTTCATCCGTTAATATAGCATATTCTTGTCCCTTTTTTACTCCTCTTATATCCCACTCATCAGTAAGTTCTTTTCTTACCTCTATACTTTTAAGTCTTTGATTTACCCATTCTTTAGAATATCCCTTTTTGAGATATATCTCCATCAATCTATCTATTCCAAGCTCTGGATCTTCAATTTCATCGAGACGCTCCCGCGCAACCTGTGCTATCCATATTTTAAAAGGTTCAGCTTTAGGAGAAGGGATAGATTGAATAAGTCTAAATAATTGCTCCGTATCAGCAACATCAGTAAGTCTTAATTTTCCATCCGAAGCTTTTATTTTCAACTGTCCGATATTTTCGGACAGTTCACTTCCTTCATTACCAAGTTTTGTTTTGAGATCATTCCAATACTTCCGAGGTCTATCTGTTTCTGCTAGGATAGCAATCACATCAATAATAGAAAAATACCATTTTTCTTGATCAACATCCCAAATACTACGAACCTGTTTTTTCTCAAATAATTTGATTGCTATATCTTTTTTCATAGAATTAGCTTAGATGTATTTATTATACTCTTTTGTCCAGAATTGTGCTATATGGATAGTATATTTTTGTAAAGGTCTTATTATTGATAATTCTCATCTTATTGAAATCTATATTATGTGTTGTTATGTATTGACAAAATAACATATTTATGGTATAGTTATATTATATTTGATCCTTATTTATGCCTAAAAAAGCCTCTCCTCTCACCATTCAGGGTGAGGAGATTCAAGTTGGTTGGAAGTTTCAAGCGGGGTCTCCACTGAAGAATTATAAGGTTATTGGGATAACCTTTAGTTCAGTATGCTTCGAGACTCTCGATGGGAGAGTGGAGCCAGCCATGCCACATGCTCAGTTCAGAGCTTGGTTAGAGCCTCCCACTCCAAAAGACCCCACAGAGTCCAGGCGGCCTAATTGTCCTGTAAGGAGACTCCATCCATCCACCAAGAACGACATCCCTACTTATGGGGGATCCCCAGGTCAAATATTCAAACGCCCCCAAAGTCCCTAGCCCCACGGCAACACGCGGGGCTTTTTTGTTTACCTTAAGCACAGTTTTTGTGTGTTGATAATTATTGACAAAGTCAAGAAAATATGTTATAGTGTTCCTGTTTTGATTCTTTAGTCAAATGTCAACCCTTCACGGCTTCTTTCATCAGTCCGATGCAAATCTTTTTGGGTATTGTGAGTACACAACACCCACTCCTGGGAAAAATGTATTCGTAACTGAGGTATTACCGGGAGAGGGAGATGCAATTCCTTCAACACAACGTAATCCTCTTTCTGATTATGTGGGTATTGTACTCACAATGGTGAGGAGAATAGACCCCGAAAATTTTTGTGAGGAAGAAGAGCTTGAAGAAGGCCGCGGAGAAGAAGACGGCTAATCCCAGCCCTCACAACATACCCAGCCCTGCGCATCGCGGGGCTTTTTTGTTTGATAAAAAAAACTCCTACTTTCATGTAGGAGGGTTGGGTTTAGATAAGGATGAATAAGTTTTTAGATGGGTTCTTTAATGAGTTGCTCGATTGTTTTGAGACTCTCATCTATTTTTTTAAGTTCCGTCACTATCCTTGATATTACTATAGTATCTTGTAGATTTATTAATACATCTTCTTCTTCTGTTCTACCACGTATGCACTGAATGGTGTCGCTAATAAAAGTAATGATACGGATACGGTGTTTATGTCTAGTATCTTGGGAAAGATATTCCTCGATTTCTCTAAGCATACTAGGTATAGTCTCTTCTTTTATTCCCCTCGCATCTTGAAGCGGGGGCAGGGTCGGACTTTGAATTGCTGAAAGAGACATCAGGTTCTCCTGAAGTTTGGATGAACTTAATTACCCTATCATACATTAGTAATATAGTCAATATTTATGATATTTTTTATAGTCTAGTATACGAGGAATTTATACCTATTTTTTTACCCCCAACAATATAATAACCTTAAATGTATAGGCATTAGGAGAAGATTCCAAAACCAACCATACCATTTGGCGATATATTTTCTCTGGGCGGTATAATATCGCTCTTTGGTTTTACGAATATTGCTCTCTGAGCCTCCTTCTTGATGCCAGACGGTGATTTGTTGAGTCCACTCTATATCTCTCCCTATTTGTTTAGCTCGATAGCATAAATCTATATCTTCATAATACATAAAATATCTCTCATCAAAGCCTCCAAGTTTACGGAATAAGGCGGTCTCGATACAGAGTGAGCCTCCACTTACCCAATCGGTGGATATAGTCTGTTCTGTAGGCATTTGCCAAGTCTTTTTAGCTGTATTCCTGATTATACTCTGAGGTGTGGGGAAAACTCCATACTGATACTCTTGTATTCTCGTATTATTATCCACCAGAGCCAGTCCCATTATCCCTGTATTTTCACCAATTGTGGATAATGTGTGGATATCTCCTTGTATCTTGGTGTCGGGGTTAATAATACATAGCCAGTAACCTGTCGCAATAGTCACTCCTATATTCACTCCAGCGCCAAATCCAGCATTTTTATCTGAATACACAATATGTATTCTTTCTGTGGATAAGTCTTTGAGACTATCGAGATTCTCTCCCGAATTATTCTCGACTACTATTATCTCATATTCTCCTGTGGTGGATGAGATAATAGCTTTTATACAGTCTTCTAGATAATGCTTAGTCTTATATGAGACTATAATAAAGGATATGGTTTTATTCTTGAATATTGATGGCATAATACTGTTTTAGTCGATTAATTCCAAGGGGTAGAAGAGTAAGCCCAAATACTAATACTGCTATTATACTTTGGAAGAAAATATTCCAGTCTCTGATAAAGTATAATACCACTCCCATTATTGTGGTGGCGATGATAATCAGTATATGTATCCATTGGAAGCGTGGGAACCATTTTACATATCGCCTGACAAGATAAATATAGCTAATGAGTACTAATCCTTCTGTGATAGCGGTGGCAATAGCGGCTCCCAGATACGAGTAGCGAGGGATAAGATAAAGATTAAGTCCTACATTAAAGAATGCTCCAATTATTGCAATATACATACTTTTATTCTGGAACTGGGCTCCTATCAGAATATGTCCCATAAGGTTACCAAGGAATATAAAGCCTATTCCCACAAATAATACTTGTAATGTGGTGGTAGCTGGGAGGAATTCTGATCCTGCGATAAGGCTTAACATATTACTAGATAATAATATCCCTCCTATACTTAATGGTATGGCGATGGTGATAAGTATATTAAAGGCTTGCTGGAATATATGTTTAAATCTCTCTTTGTCCTGTTTATAATATTTAGCAAAGAGGGGGAGTAATAATCCCATAAACATTCCTGGGATGGCTATTGATATTTCTAAAACTTTATATGAAGCCCCATATAGTCCTACGGCTGTTTGATCCTTCATCACAGATAGCATTATAGTATCTATTCGATAATAAATAAGATTAAAGGTAATAATAATAAAAAGGGGAAAGGCTTTTTTGAATATGTATTTCCAATAAGGCCAATCTATAGCGAGTTTGAGAGGATAATATTTGTAGGTAGCGGTGATAACAAAAATAGCCTGAGCTATTCCTGCTATGCTATATATCACCATTACCCAGAATAAATTCACCGTACCAAGTAAAGCGAGGAGAATAACTCCTACTGTTAATGTTATTCGAGAAATAAAATCTCCTATGGTAATTTTGTCTGTGCGGAGATTGGTCTGAAAGACTCCTACCAAAACTTGAGATAATGATGATCCTATTGTTCCTATTGACCCGAGAGCCACTAGCCATTTCACTTCAGTAGAATAGGATGGGATAAGCCATACTGCTAAAGAGGCAAATATCCCAATTATGGATATTGCCATTACGAGGCGGGCGGTGAATAAATTATTGACAATATGTCCGGCTTCTTCCTCATCTTTACCAGCGATTTCGGTGGTAAGAAGTGCATTAAATCCATATTCAGCGATTACGCTCGCTATAATGAGATAACTCGTAATAGTAATATAAGCTCCAAATCCTTCTACTCCCAATGTAGTGGTGAGTATTCGTATAGAAATAAACCCAACCACTATCATCACAAATTTACCTAAAATCTGGATAATACTATTCAGGGCTAATTTCTTATTTAATGTCATAGATGAGTATTATTTTAGCCCCTCTGCTTTGTCAACTTGTTTTATAAGGAAAAATTCTTGTACTATTGTGAATACGGTTGTAGTAATCCAATATAGACTCATAGATGCTGGGAGTGAATAAGCAAATACTGTTACGAGAATTGGCATCAAGAATAGCATTTGTTTATTGAGTATTGTTGCAAAATCTGGCTCTTCTGGCTTATCTGATTTTTTCTTTTTCTTATCTTCAACTTTTTTCGGTTGAGTTCTCTTCATAATAAGTTTAATTTGATAATATTGAGATATACCAACGAGAAGAGCCAATATAATATTCTTTGTGTCAGCTATATTCAAAACACCAAATATTAAGGTATTAAACCCATTTTCTGGTAAAGTAACAAAAGAATAAAGGGCTGGATAGGTTTCAGGCTTGAATAAATTAAGAGATACCTGATAAATAGCAATAAGTATAGGTAATTGTACTAATAATAATACTATTCCGGCAAATGGATTAACATTATGCTCTTTATAAGCTTTCATTAATTCCTCTGAGAGCTTTTGCTTATCATCTTTATATTTTACCTGTAATTCTTTGATTATAGGTTGTATAATAGTGATTTCCCGCTGACTTTTTATACTAGCTCGATACAAAGGTATCATCAATATTCGGACAATGAGAGTAGTGAGTATAATCGCCAAACCAAGATTAGCTCCTGGTATAATATCATAAAAGAATACCATTGAGTTGAATAATGGTCTATATAATAATTCATTGAATAACCATCCCATACTGATTTTTAAGTTAAGGTATTAATATATTGTGTTAATTGCTCCAATACTTGAGTTTTATTCTCTTGTTTTGGGCGAGTACGAACTAGTACAAGTATATCATAATGTGATGTTTTTGTAATAATTTGCTTGCGAAATAATTCTCGAATTTGCCTTTTGAATGTATTACGATTCACGGCAAGAGGTATATGTTTTTTGGATATAATAATACCAAATCGAGTAATATTCGTATTACTTTTGCGAGTATATATCTGGAATATGCCAAGATATTGAGGCTTAATTTCAGCAAATATAGAGGCTATATCTGATGATTCATGCAGCCGCTCCATTGTGTGTTTTTATATAAAATAAATTAGACGGATAATTTTGCTCGTCCTCTTGCTCGGCGTCGATTAATAAGAGCTCGTCCTGACTTTGTAGCCATACGAGACAAAAAACCATGTCGGCGATTTCTTTTACGATTCTTACTTGCTGCTCCTTTGATCATATATATAACGATAGACTTGATGAGTATTATAGCCTATTATTAAGAGAAAGTCAAGGTTTGGTATTGTTCAAAATTTAATTATCAAAATCTTTTGCTTTTAAATTAAAGATTTTTTGATTTATACTATAAATTCCTATATTAAAAATATTATTATCATCATGAAGAGTAATAACATCTACCCTATTAAAAATAAAGGTGGGGAAGTTACTATTATCAGTTGTAGCAATAAATAACTCATTTCTTTTTGAGTTATATTTAATCATTTGTGCTGCAATTAAACAATCTCCAAATGAAATTTGTTTAGCATACTTAATATTTTTTCTAGAGTATATATTGGAAATTAAACGGGCTTTTTCAAATACACTTTTATCTACTGGAAGCTCCATCCTATTAGATCCTAATAATAAATCAAGATATTCTTGCTTTGCTTGTAAATCTTCTTGAGTTGTACACCCTCTCAAAAATTCAAATTTAATCGTCTGATCTATAACTGATTTTACATTTAAGTCAAATATTCTTTCGAAGAATAGAGTGAATATCTCTTCGTTTTTTACATTATATATTAATAAGTTTGTATCTAAAAGAAGATGTTTACCCCTAATTTCTTCCATAAGATATACCTTCTTTATTTTGTTCTCTCTCTTCTCTTTCAATAATTTCTTTCACTTTTTTTATACTTGCCTTAAGAGCATCATCAAAAAGGTAAGCTGGTCTATTGACTAAAGTTGATTGATTATTTATTGGTTTAACTTTTTTATCCATATTTTTAGATTATATATCTTTATAATATCATATGATAGAGGTTGTTTCTAGATTTAAATACCATAATATTTAAATACAATTTAGCTTTATTATTAATAATGAATTTCCTAAAGTGAATTCAAGGTGAATTATAGCTCATATACAATCTTTATTGTGGATATCTTTGCAAAAATCCTGCAATAGCGTATAATAAAATCAACTTATCCACAGATTATCAACATCATCAATTTAGACGATTGCAATGGACGAGAAACAAAGAGTTTGGAACTCCGTATTAGGTGAGATAGAGCTCAATATTAGTAAACCTCAGTTTAATACCTGGATCAAAAATACTTATCCTATAAGTATGGATGAGAAAGAAATTGTAATTTGCGTGCCAAGCGCTTTTACACGGGATTGGCTTGAGAATAAATTTAATGTTACTATTCTAAACTCTATTCAAAAGATTACTGGCTCTATAAAGCGGGTAAAATATGTCGTTCAGAATACGCAAAAACAATCCCCAAAAGCTATTCAATCTGTTATTAATCTCAAAAATAAAGAATTAAAGGAGAAAAAGTCTAAAATTGAGGAGAAAGAGAAAACCCCATCTACGAATCCCCATTATCAATATGCTGAGCCTACTATTATCCCAGACAGACCAAGTGGAACGGCTCTCTTAAAAGATAATTATACCTTTGAGAATTTTATTGTGGGCTCCTCCAATGAACTTGCTCATGCTGCGGCTCAATCAGTTGCTAATGAACCTGGAACTCGATATAATCCTTTATTCATTTATGGTGGTGTGGGCCTTGGTAAAACGCATCTTATTCAAGCTATTGCTAATAGTCTCAATAAAAAGAATAAGAATATTCTGTATGTTACCTCGGATGTATTCATCTCAGATTTGATGAATTCTCTCAAAAATGGGCGTATGGAAGATTTTAAAGCTCGGCATAGAGCTGTTGATCTCTTGATTATTGATGACATTCAATTTATCGGGGGTAAAGAAGCTACTCAATATGAGGTTTTCAATACCTTTAATGATTTATATGCTCATAATAAGCAAATTGTGTTTACGAGTGATAGACCACCGAGTGCAATAAAGACCTTAAATGATAGATTAAAATCTCGATTCGAAGGGGGTATGATTGTGGATGTTGCTATTCCAGAATTTGAAACTCGTGTGGCTATTCTCAAAAGTAAATGTATTCAAAAGAATTTTCATCTTGATGATGCTATTATTTATGTTATTGCGGAGCGTATTCGAAGCAATGTGAGAGAATTAGAGGGAGCTCTCAATAAAATTATTGGGCGAGTACAGCTGCTCGGTACTAAAGTTACTCCTGAATTAGTAGATAAACTGATTGAGGGAGGACAAATTCATTCTCAGCGTATTGTCAATAGTGATATGATTCTGGATATAGTAGCTAATCATTTTCATATTAACAAAGCTGATATATTATCTAAAAGCCGTAAAAAAGATATTGCGATACCGCGTCAAATTGCAATGTATCTCATTCGAGAAGAATTAAAACTCACTTTCCCAAATATTGGAGAATTATTAGGGGGAAAAGATCATAGTACAGTTATGCATGCTTGGAATAAGGTAAAAAAGGATATTGTAACTAATTATAGCCTTGAGCAAGATATTACTCTTATTAAGAATAAACTGTATAATGAAGAAAACCCTGTAAATTCTTAGAAATTAGTAGTGTTATACTTGGATAAAACTACTAATTGACTTAATATAGTAAACAAAAAAACACTCCAACCACGATGGAAGGAGTGCGGGGGAGAGTTTAAAATATGGATTTAAATGAATGAATTGTTTATACCTCAACAATTTTTGCATTTATTACTCTCATTATAGACTCGCCTCGTTGTTTTACCAAAACAGATGACCCTGTGCTTAAATCTATCCTGGTCCTGTTGTTCGAATCGGCGACATATGATGCTGAAACAGCCACTATCAGATCTGGTCGAATGTAGACAGGCCCGTCATGGCTGGTCAGTGAAAGAAATTCAGTTTCGGTTGATTCGTCCATGGAAAAATCGGCGATGTTTACAAAACTATATATACCACATTTTCCTAATTTTGTCAATAGTTGTTGTTATTTATTTTTAACATTTACTATTGTCTATAGCATTATTAATTAATTTATTATTATATTTTGTTATGATTTTATATTTTTTATAGTTATGACATTATGTTTTTGTCCCCCTTTGCCTGCCTGCGGTAGGCAGGGAGGGGGAAGCATGAAAGGCGGGGGTGGATAAAAGTAAGTCCATATTCTAAATTTAATATTATTAGAAAATATAAATAACTTTTATCTCTATCCACCTCCGGCACTTCGTGCCACCTCCTCCTAAGGAGGACAGAAGCTCAAATTACATACACACCCGCCGACTCTAAGAATTTACCAATAATACTATAGTAAAATCCACCCACCCCGTCAGGCAACCCTGCCGATAGTACTTTCATATATAGAGATATTATATAGTTAATTGATATAGTAAACTAAAAGCACTCCAACCAAGATGGAAGGAGTGCGGGGGAGTGTTTGTGAAACTCAATTCACGACTTTGTCTGCCTTGTCTTGCCTGAAAAACAAGATATGAATCAGAGCAAGGGGGGTTGCAATGATCATAGCAACTGTGACCATAACTCTGGTCGAAGAAGGAAGTTTCATGACAGTAAAATGAACATACATTATATATACCACATTTATCCGTTTTTGTCAATAGTTATTGTTATTTATTTTTAACATTTACTATTGTCTATAGCATTATTAATTAATTTATTATTATATTTTGTTATGATTTTGTATTTTTTATATAGGTGTGACATTATGTTTTTTTGTCCCCCTTTGCCTGCCTGCGGTAGGCAGGGAGGGGGAAGCATGAAAGGCGGGGGTGGATAAAAGTAAGTCCATATTCTAAAATTTAATATTATTAGAAAATATAAATAACTTTTATCTCTATCCACCTCCGGCACTTCGTGCCACCTCCTCCTAAGGAGGACAGAAGCTCAAATGACATACACACCCGCCGACTCTAAGAATTTACCAATCATACCATAGTAAAAGCGGGCGACTGAAAGGTCGCCCCTACGAGTACAGAAATCTCCACCCCGTCAGGCAAGCCTACCACCCCCTCCCAATATCTCTTCTCAAGAGCTAATGGGAGGGACTTAAAGCCCTCAATTTATCGACCGTAGGTGGAGAGGGGAATTAAATACACAATTCCCTACCTATTGTGTATAACCTGTGTATAACTTATACAAAATCCCTAAATTTCTGTGAATAATATTGTGTATAAATAGGACTTAATCCACAGAGTATTTTTAACCCTTACTTTATCCCCAAAGTTTCACAAGACTTATCCCAAATGATATCCCCACTTGACATACACTATTTATGCGGGTAAAAACCAGTTTTCAGCTTTTCCACACAGACTACTATCTACTATTATACTTTATATAAATAAAGGACAAAAAGACAAATAACCTAGAAAAAAGAAATTATTCAAGGTATAATACATATATAGAAATAGAATAAGATAGAGAAGATATGAAATTTACCTGTTTGCAAGAAAATCTTTTAAAGGGATTAAGTATAGCTCGCCAGAGTTCTTCTCGGGCTACAACATTACCTGTTTTACAAACCTTTTTATTACAAGGAGATAAGGGATCTCTTACTATTAGCTCCACCAATTTAGAAATTGGAATACGAGTACATATTAGAGGTAAAGAAGAAGCTGAAGGTGCTATTTGTATTCCTCAAGATACATTGCTTGCCTATATTCGAAATTTGCCTCAAGATAAATTAGATTTAACAGTAGTAGATGATAAACTCACTATAGAACAAGGAAAGGATATTACAGCTGAATTCAAAGGTATTATTGCAGATGAATTTCCACAACTTCCTCAAATAGAAGCAGATAAGCAATTGGTAGTAGGAAGTACGGAACTCAAACAAGCTCTCAAAACAGTATATGGGGCTTTGCCTAAAAATGATTTCCGCCCAGAAATATCGGGAGTATATATTGCAAAAAAAGATCAGCAATTAATTTTTGTGGGAACTGATGGATTTCGCCTTAGTGAAAAAAGAATTACTCTTTCAAGTCCCGCTGAAGAGAATTTCTCTCTGATTATTCCAAGTAAAACAGTAGCAGAAATTATTCGAGTATTAGATTCTCTAGAAGAAATAGAAGTTACCCTTCAATTTGGAGCTTCTCAAATACATATTATTGCCGATACCGTTGAGATTATATCAAAATTAATTGAGGGAAATTTTCCTCAATATGAGGGACTTATTCCTCAAACATTTCAAACTGTTGTGGATGTGGACAGTCAAGAATTAGTACAGGCTATAAAATTAGCTTCGGTATTTTCTCAGAATACGGTTCATGATGTCAAATTAACCATACAAGATGATAGTACTTTGAGTATTAGTTCTTCTGATTCTCAAGTTGGAGCTAATACCACCAAATTACCGGTGCATAGTACGGGAGAGACGGGACTTGCCGTTGCCTTTAATTATAATTATCTTTTAGATGGGATACAATTATTCGGTGATAAGCCCATACAATTCAATGTTAATGATACTGATTCTCCTGTTATTATCAAAAGTCCAGATATTCCTGATTTCTTTTATCTTATAATGCCAATTCGAGACTAAATATATGCTATCCCGAGTACAATCAGCTGCAACTCTAGGATTAAATGGGCAAAGAATAGAGATTGAAGTTGATATGACTCAGGGTTTACCTGGTATTACTATTGTGGGATTACCCGATACTGCTGTCAATGAGTCAAAAGAGCGTATTCGCCTAGGGCTTAAAAATAGTGGAATTATTCTTCCCCAAAAACGATTTGTCCTAAATTTAGCTCCAGCCGAGGTTAAAAAAATTGGAACAGCTTATGATTTACCTATGGCGGTTGCTATTCTTAAAGCTTTAGAATTAATTCAATTTCCAGAACAGGATTATATTATTCTTGGGGAAATGGGATTAGATGGTTCAATACGGGGGATACAGGGTATATTACCTATTGCGATATATGCCAAACAACAACATATACCATTTATTATTGTTCCTGCTGATAATGCGAAAGAAGCCTCCCTTGTAGAAGGTATTACTATTTTAGCAATTAATCATATACAAGAATTAATTGATCATTTTGATATTAAAGTAAATACCCAAATTCAAGCTACTCCTACCTATAATTTTGTTCCTAAGCCACATATTTCAGATATAGATATGTCTTATATACGGGGACAAAAGCTTGCCAAGAGAGCCTTAGAAATTGCGGCCGCGGGAGCTCATAATATATTAATGACAGGTCCTCCAGGAGCTGGAAAAACATTATTATCTCGTACTATACCAACTATATTACCGATAATGGATCGTGAGGAAGTATTAGAAGTTTCACAATTATATAGTATTGCAGGAAATCTTAATTCAGATAATCCACTCATAATTAGTAGGCCATTTCGAGCACCACATCATACCGCATCGTCCATTTCTTTAATCGGAGGCGGGAGTTTTCCTAAACCAGGCGAAATTAGTCTTGCTCATCGTGGAGTGCTCTATATGGATGAATTTCCGGAGTTTCCCCGATTAGTATTAGAAAGTTTACGACAACCATTAGAAGATAGAATTGTAACAATATCCAGGGCACAAGGATCTCTCACTTTTCCTGCCGACTTTATGCTGATTGCCAGCCAAAACCCTTGCCCTTGTGGCTATCTTACCGATAATGATAGAGAATGTATTTGTTCTCAAGCTCAAATTGTACGGTATCAGCAAAAAATATCTGGTCCATTACTCGACAGAATAGATATGATTATTCAGGTAGAAAAAGTCAAAACAGAAGAGTTAATTAAGCCAACCGAAGTATTAGAAGAATCATCCGAATCAATTCGTAATAGAGTAGAAAAAGCTCGCGCAATACAAAGACAACGATTTCAAGATATGGGAATTAAAACCAATAGTGAGATGAATATAAAACAAATTCAAGAAATTTGTATATTAGATAAAGCTTCACAACATCTTCTTACACAAGCGGTTAGTAAAATGAATTTATCCGCTCGAGCCTATAATAGAATTCTCAAATTATCCCGTACTATTGCCGATATCGCTAACTCCGATAATATTCAAATCACTCATATTGCAGAAGCGCTACAATATCGTGAAAAAGTATAATTAAAGACTAAAATTTTCAGCGTATTTACCAATAAGAGGAAGTTCTTTTTCTTCTCCAGATAAGGCATTAATAATTCCAATAATAAATAAAATAAGAGAAAGTATACTACCAAAAAATGCAATTAACCAACCTAATAGAGGAATAATACCAATAATACTAATAGCAACAGTAAAAACTAATAAAGTAAGAGATTGTTTCATATGAAACTTTACAAAAGGAGAGTCTTTTTCTACGGTAAAATATCCAATAATAAAGAGAATATATAGCTAATAGCAGCAATATTCTTTTGTCTATTTGTTGGGACTACTATTATTTTTTCAGAGGTCTTTTTTTCTTCACTCATAATAATAGTATTAATATATTTTTAGTATACTCCTAATATATTATTATGTATATAGAGTGTATGAGATGATGAGATTGTAGACAAAAGATATCACTATGTATTATTAGGCTACCAAATGTAGCTTGGTACAAAAATTGTCCTCCTTTGCCTGCCTGCGGTAGGCAGGGAGGAGGTGGCCGCCAGGCCGGAGGTGGATAGAGTTTAAGTTTTTACCTTATCCACCCCCACCTTTCAGGCTCCCCCTCCGAAGGGGGACAATATATGAGAAACTATAAGGTAACCCCAATAAATCACAACTCGTCTACGATATAGCTCATCCTATATATAGGAAAAAATATTATCTAGCTAAAGGATTGCGAGCTCCTCTTACTTCAAAGTGAAGATGACATCCTGTTGAGTTACCAGTTGTTCCCATAGCTCCAATATATTGACCTTTGTTTACAGAATCTCCAACTTGTAAATCTCTACTACTAAGATGGCCATAAAGGGTTATAACTCCATTAGGATGAGTGATTTTGATATGATTTCCATATCCACCATTCCATCCATTTTGAGAAGTAGTGACTACACCTTCAGCTGAAGCATAAATAGGTGTTCCACAAGAATTACTAATATCTACACCATTATTTGAGTGAATTCTTCCATAATTGGTTCCTGTTGTGGGAAAAGCAAAATATCCATCATTACTAGAAAGATCTGCTGTTTTAGGTGCAGCAATAGGAGTTGTTTTTTTTGTAGCTACTTTTTTAGGTTGAACTGGAGCTTCGGTTGGGAAAGGTTTTTCCTCATTAGGGACTACAGCATTGGGAATAATAATAGTATTTCCAAGAGCCAAATTATCTCCAATATTATTATAATTTCTTATATTTTGCTCTGAAACACTATATTTTGAAGCTAAATCAGCTAAAGATTGTCCTTCTTTTAAAGTGATTTCAATACCATCTTCTGGAAGTATATCTAAATTAGTATTAATAGCAGGAGTTTTCTTTAAGTCTTTAATATCATTTGCAATAGCAACTGTTTCTGATGAAATACCAAATTTTTGAGCAATACTATCAATGGTATCACCTGGTTGCACAATATATTCTCGTGTTACAGGAGTAGCAGATTCTTTGGTATATCCTTCAGGTGCATTGAGGGCATTAATAATATTAGAGTTTACAACTGGAATATCAGGATTAGACTCTTCGTCACTAGGAAGTCCAAGTACTCCATTACCTTGGAGTACTCCAACGGATCCAAGAGATGCATCAAGAGGTCCTCCTAAATTGGTATTAGAAAGAAGAGTTGACCCAAGAGGAAGTTTTCCTGCATAGGCTATATTACTAAATACGACTAATCCTACTACAAGAGTAAGAATAATCCAACTAATTTTATCTTGGCTATGCCTTGTGGCATTTTTTATGAATCGTGTCACCTGGTTTTTGGATAATTGAAAAACAGACGTACTAATAGGATTCTTAACTAAATACAAGGAATTCGAACTTCAAAACGGAATAAACAGACGAATGTTTTGATTCAAAATCAACCTTGTCTAATGATTTTAGATTCAAAAATAGTATACAATAATTGGTTTAATTTGTCAATAAAAAAGCTATAATTTGGCTTATATATGGCATTTTTAATAATATAAAATCATATATATGATACAATAAACAGGAGAATATATAATACTATGTTACAAAAAGAAAATAATCAGCAAAAAAAGTTCTTTCAGGACAAGTCAATAGCAGTAAAATCTAAACAAAGGACTGCTACTTTATGGCATAAATATAATAAAATATTTGCCATTAGTATCATATTTTTGACCTTATCTTGTATATATATTTTTTTAGATAAAAATATATATACAGAACAAAATATAATTGTGAATCACAATTATGATACGGGAGATAACACAGAGGCTCAAGATATAAATCAAACCATAAAAGCCAATAAAGAGATTATAAATAATGATAATAACACCAAGTATACCAAATTATTAAAAGTCATTGCAGTAATAGATGGTGATACGATTAAAGTAAGTGATTTAGGAACAATACGATTAATTGGAATAGATACTTCAGAAACGAGAGATCCACGTAAGCTAATACAATGTTATGGTGAGGAGGCGAGTAATAAGGCAAAAGAATTATTAGATAATCAAGAAGTATATTTAGAATTTGATCCAGCAAATAGAATAGATAAATATGGAAGAACACTCGCTTATATATATCGAAAAGATGGATTATTCTATAATGCTGAGATGATAAAACAGGGTTATGCCAATTCTTATACCAAATTTCCTCATCCCAAACTTGAAGAGTTTAATGAGTATCAAAAAGAGGCTAGGGATAATAATAGAGGATTATGGTCCCCAAATACCTGTAATGGGGATACAAGTAAGGCTGTAGCTGAAAGGTTAAAAGCAGAACTAAATATACAGAGTAGTCAGTATATTCTCGGAGATTGTGATGTACTTAATGCAAAGGGGATGGGTAATTTTACTCAAAAAAACCCCAATTATCGGCTCAGTCGCGATAAAGATAAAGATGGTATTGCTTGTGAAATGAATTGATTTTATTAAAGATTATCAATAGTTTTTGCTAAGACTATATCTTTGTCTGTAATACCTCCAATATCATGAGTACTAAGATAAATTTCTACATAACCCCAACCGAGATTAATATCTGGATGATGCCCTTGTTCTTCTGCAATTTTCCCAATTTTATTTACTAAATCTAAAGCTTCTGCAAAAGTATTGAGTTCAAAACGACGAGATAATAAATCTTGATTCTCGGATAATCTCCAATTAGAGTTTAACTCGGATAAAACCTCATTTATATTGATATTAGACATAAGAGTAATAATTATTATATATAGTATATCAAAGTATTATCTCTTTACAAAGAGGGAGAAATAGTGTATTGTGTTTAAGGTCTTTTTTGAACATTCAAATGCTCAGTCTATCCAATCAACCAGGTAGTAGAGTCTCTTTTACAAGAGCAGAAGTTCTGAGAATCCTTCAATCATTGCCAAGACAATTCGCCCTCACCGGGAATGGTTGGAATCTGAAAGGGTCTTTTCCGTCATTGGAACTCAATCCTGAATTCATATTACAAAGGTTGGAGAAAGACTTGCCTCGTGTTTAGATCGCATGTTCTTAAATAGCCTCTCGTTTAGAGAGGTTATTTCTTTTAATAAGATGCTTCTAACCTAAAAATCTGGTCACTTTTATCAGTGGGATTACCTCTCCCATCTTGATTGGAGGTGCTAAAATAAATATAGTCATCAGGTGAGACGGCTATCTCTCGAATTCTCCCCTCATTAATATTAAGTTTCTCATAAGATATTACTTTTTGGCGAGCTTCATCTAAATAGATCACAAATATCCCTTCTCCTCTTAAACCTCCAAAAAGAAAAGCATTTTTAAGTGTTGTGTATCTATCTCCAGTATAGAATACTCCTGAGGCTGGAGCTACTGCCGGGGTAAATACGAGTAAGGGGTCAACGGCTTCAGGGGTAGAGGCTGTATGAGAGACTTTAGGCCACCCATAGTCTTTACCAGGGAGAATGCGATTAAATTCATCTCCTCCAGCTGCTCCATCGAATAATGAAGGTCCATGCTCAGTAGAGAATAAAACTCCAGAAATTGGGTCAAAATCTATACCTTGCGGATTGCGATGCCCATAAGAATAAATATAAGAATTACTAAAAGGATTATCCTCCGGAACACTTCCATCTTTATTCATCCTTAGAATTTTACCACCTAGTGAATTAAGATCTTGAGCAATTTCTTTTTTGGTGGAATCTCCAGTGGTCACATATAGTTTTTGGTCTGGACCAAATCGAAGCCTTGAACCCGCATGGAATTTGGCGGCTGGAATTTTGTCTAGGAGTATCTTAACCTCTTTAGCTTGATTATTGACATCTGTCAATCTTGCTACTTTTACAAACATCTGATTATTCTCTTCATAAGCAAGAGAAGTGTAAATATAGGGTGAATTGGGATAATCAGGATCCAGTACCATACCCATCAAACCTTCTTCATTAGTCGCACTAATTTCAGAAAATTTATAAAAATTAGGTTGAGGTTGAGAGTTTTTGTAATATAATATCTCACCCGATCTCTGAGCAATATACATACTATTCTCAGTCGGAAAAACAATACTCCAAGGCACATACAGATTAGAGGCTACCGCAGTATATTTATAATCTATACTTTTAGAAATAGTATTACTGTCAACTTCTAATTTAGCGCCAGTTTTAATTTGAGGAGATTGTAGAATAGCAGTATAATTAATCAAAAAAATTGCTAGAATAATTATAATAATCCCCAAAACTGAGAAAATAATTAGCTTTTTGGGTTTTATTTTGGATTTTTGCATATTTTTATTAATTTACAACTATTCATATTATAGCATATAAATAGGGAAATTATAAAAAGTTGTATTACTAAAAGCTAAGCCTCTAAAACAGTATAAACTAATTCCAAAGGATAATGTTTTTCTTGAATCTTGTTTATGATAGTTTGGATTTTGGACAGAATCTCGGTGTTTTCTTTCGGTATGGTGAATAATAATATAAATGGATTATCTTGATTGATATATTCACAACTAAATCCTTCAGAGCTAGAAGCTATATCTATTGCTAATTCAATATTTTGCATAATTTGGTTAGCAGTTTGTCCACCGGCATAAATATTAAACATTGGAACTTCCAAATTTTCTTCTAATTCAGCGCCATTGAGTAGTGGGTTGAAGTTTACAATTGCTCCAAAAGCATGATGTAGATTTTTGGAATGTAATTCTTGAAAATGGAAGTGATGGGTTCTCACAGAGACTGGAGAATTTTGCTCTTGTAGTCTAGTGGTCAGAATACTAGCAAAACCAGAAGCATATCGCTCACTGGCTGAATCTAGGACTTTATCTTGATTTTGGAATTTATCTAAAATTTTACTCAAAACTTGCTTAGAACTTTTGTTAGCTAGAGTATGAGCTACAGCTCCACAGTTGGAGTGAGATGAGACTACAATTTCCTCAATAGTAGAGTTTTCTTCACAAATAGCTAATAAATTATCTACCATTTGTAATTTTTCCTCAGTTGACATTAGGCATTCACAACCAGGAACTCCAAGAGATAAAGCATGATGAGAAGCGGTCAAATATTGAATTCGCTCATCAATACAGGGGAGCCAAATCATTTTAGGCCTCTTAACTAGACTATCATTTAGAATTTTATTTAAATGTAATTTGTATGTATATTCTGACTTATACTTTGTCCCATCAAGATGTAGGAAACCCTTTACCCCTAAAATTTCAGATACGGGATTGCTATAAAGTAAATTATGATAAGTTTGAGCATATTTTGCCCACTCTACACTACGATAAGAATCACAGGAATTATCGATAGAATCTGCTGAAGATATAATTTGGGCTGGCAAACGAAGAAGTGTGCCAAGAGAAGATATTCTAGACATAAATAAAAACAAATAATAGGACAAAGCCCAATACAAATAACAATTATTTTAAGACTTGTCTATTATAAACCTAAGAGGGGGTTTTTGTAAAGGGTATATATCAAAAAAATAACAATATATATAAATAATGAAATATACGATATAATAAAGTCATATGAAGTATTTACTTATACATGGATACGGTATTGGTTTACAATACTCTTTTTTTAAATCAGCAGAAGGAGAAAATGCTGGGTTTGGAGCTTTTGATGATTTGATTATAGCAGGTGAGGCGAAAGTTTTTCGTTGGGAAATAGCCCGTAAATTAAGTTTTAGGGAGTCAATAAACCTGAAACTCAATATAAAACAATATGATATTGAAATGTTAAAGACGGAGAATCAAGAAGTATATGATAGCTTACAAAAAGAATTAGAGTCAACAAAACCAGAAATAATAGTTTGTCATTCAGCAGGAAGTTCTTTGTTATTAAACTATCTTACCAATCATGTATTACCCTCTTGTGTGAAAAAAATTGTATTTATTCAAAGTAATATTTCACGGAATAGGTTGTTCCCAGAATATTTACAAGCAAAGTTACAACAAAAAGAGATAAAATTGATAAATATGTACTGTTATTGGGATCAGGCTTTATGGTCTCTCATTTTGATTGGAAGACATATATCTATTGGATTACTCGGGAGTAAAAATACATATGTAAAAAACATATTCTTCCCCCTATACAAAACGTTAAATTTACATACATCATCAATTAATGATACAAAAATATTCCCGTTTATTGAGGAGTGAAATGCTTTACAGGAGACAATATATAGCATATAATAGACAATATTTACTATATAAGATATGAGGGTATATCAATTTCTAGAGAAATTATTTGGTATGGTGGGGAATATAAAAATTCATCCAGTAGATTTTAATTTACCTTGGTATAATATTTATAAGAGATATTGGTTGAGATTGGGGATATCTTTAATGGCAGAAGTTATAGTATGGGTATTTTTTACTACCCTACCTTTGATTATAAATTATGCAATTAAAACTCAAAATATAACATTAGTGATATCTTTAGGAATTCTTTTTATAATGTTATCTATAATAGTTCAGACACATATGAGAAGCTATGTTTTGGCAGAAGCTGGTATTATGGGTAGTGTCTCAAATTCAGCTTATATATTCTTTGTCAAAGTTGACCCAATTCACCATAGTACTAGAGAGTCTGGTAAAGTTATTTCTAAAATCAATAGAGCCGTAGGTGCTTATGAAAACACCACTGATATACTAACCTTTAATTTACTACGATTTATAATTCAAATTATTGTAATTCTAGTCTCATTTATATATTATAACTTAACAATTGGTGTTATAGCTGCTGGAAGCTTAATAATAATGTTAACTATATCCACAATAAGTCAAATTTTTATAGCTAAAAAGGTAATCCCTAAAGATAATGATCAAGCAGATATACAATCTCAAGTTGAGGTAGAAAGTTTGCAACAAGTAGCTTTAATCAGGTCTAGCTTTGCTACTCCAGAACATATCGAGAAAATTAAAAATACTAATATTAGAACCGGAGAAGTACAAACAACAGTTTGGATGAGTTTTATCTCAACAGCTTTTATTCCAAGAGTTTTATACGGGATATTCTTTATGGGCATATCTCTACTTATTTTAAATCTGGTTAAGATAGGAGACTTAGATGTAATTACAGCTATTGCTTTAATTACTATGTATATCTCAACTTATAGTATTGTATTGGCGGGTAGAGATGTTGAAAGGTTGGTTTCTAATATAGAAAAAATCAAAAACCTATACACCTATATTCGAGAATATGGAGATTCTAGTTATCCAGTTTAAGATAAAAATATGCATTCAATTCACGTAAAAAAATTATATTATTCCTATGAGAAGACAAAAGTATTTCAAAATAATACTCTTGTTTTAGAAGTGACTCAAAGTCAGAAAAATAAATTATATGGAATTATTGGACCCTCTGGAACAGGTAAAACTACATTATTATCCATATTAGGGGGGCAATTAAAGCCACAAAAAGGAGCGGTATATATTGATGATATTAATATATATAAAGTAGGGGATAAAGAAAGGCGCAATATCATAGCCGTCCAAATGCAAACAGCTACCGCTCTTCGGGGTACTTTGCGAGAGAATTTAGTTTTTGGAATTCAAGAAGATGAGGTCTTAAATAAAGATGAGTATTTGATTGATGTCTTGAGGCGAGTGGGCTTATGGAGCCTTTTTGAGAATAAAGATGGTCTTGCCACACTTATTGGAGAGGGTGGTGTTAATTTGTCTGGAGGTCAAAGACAAAGATTAAATTTTGCAGGATTATATTTGAGAGCAAAACATTATAAACCAAGTTTAATCCTAATAGATGAGCCAACTTCCTCGCTAGATGAAATTAGCGAGCAGGCAATTACTCAAATGATAGATGAATTATCTCAATCTTCTATTACTTTTGTAGTAGCTCATAGACTCAAAACTCTAGACCAAGCTGTGGGAATATTAGATACATCGCTAATCTCATCTTATCCAGAATTAAAATTTCATATCAAAGATGAATTGATGACAGTCTCCCAATATTACAGGGACCTAAAGGCTGGTAAAGCCCAGCTGGAGGAGTAATTATTCCTGATTATTGAGAATATATTTTATTCTCGATATAAGCTCTTCAGAATACTGGACACTAAAATTAGTGGATTTTATTTGTATATTGGGGGTATTATAATTAGCAACCAGATATACTGGGCAATTACCTCGAGGTTCTCGATTTAATATGTCTCTTGCTTTTTCCAAGGAATCTTTAGAGGTATGTGGGGGGATAATAATATTAACACCTACAATTTCCTGTCCTTCAGGAGTTGTGGGGATAGTATTTGGTATACTCTCATCAGGCTCGGGTATACTAGCTCCAATATCCTCAACCGAATTACCATTATCTTTCTTTTCTTTTGTGGTAATCCAAGTATTTATATCAGTATCAGAGAGAGATTTGACCTCTGATACAATAAACTGAGAACTTCCATCTTTATCTTGGCGCTTTCCTTTGAGAGCAAAACCTTTACCTGGAGTAATGGCATCAGATATAGGTCCATAAATACTTGGGAATATAATAGCCTCAATACTATCATTATAATCTTCTAGTGTTACAAATGCCATTTTGGAGCCACTTTTCGTCATAATAATTTTATTTTCTTTGATGATACCAGCTAAAATCATCCCAGTTTTTCTCTTGGACTCTTTAAGTTCTTTTATACTTGGAAATGCTAAATCCTCAATAATGGTTTTATACTCATCGATTGGATGAGCTGAAATCCATAAACCAAGATAATGATTTTCTAATTCCAAAATTTGATTTAATTGTTCTGTTGGAGAAATCGGGCTATCTACTAAATCTAATACAGGTGAAGTAGGGGTAGTATTTCCAAATAAAGAATTGGTTGGGACTATGGTATTAATATCAGAAAGTTTTTTGATATATAAACTAATAGTATCGATATTTGTGATAAGTATATGTCTTTTCTCTAATTCATCTAAAGCCCCTCCTTTGATTAAGGCTTCTAAATTTTTCTTATTTAATTCTTTTGCTGGTATTCTTTTGAAAAAATCTTCTAAAGAGCTAAAGGGCCCATTATTTATTCGCTCAGTTTCAATATATTCTGCCAAATGTGAACTCATATTCTTGATACTACCAAGACCATAGAAAATTGTAGAGTCACTTCCAGAAAATTGAGCTCTACTCTTATTGATATGAGGAGCTTGAATCTTAAGACCTAATTGTCGAGATTCTGTAATATCAATAGCAATACGTGTCATATCCTTGGCATCACTATTGAGGAGAGCTACCATAAATTGTAGAGGATAATGTGCTTTGAGATAGGCGGTCTGATAGGCGATAAAGGCATAACAAGCGGCATGAGACTTGTTAAATCCATAATCTCCAAAAGGTTCAATTAATTCCCATAACTTTTCTCCAACTTGTCTCTCTATACCTTGTTTAACAGTACCTTCAATAATATTGGTTTTTTGCTCATCCATTAACTCTTTAATCTTTTTTCCCACAGCTTTACGCAAAGTATCGGCTTCTGGTAGCGAAAATCCTGCTACTGCTTGGGAGGCTTGCATCAGCTGCTCTTGGTAAATCATAATTCCATAAGTTGGTTTCAAAATAGGCTCCAGATTAGGGTGTAAATAAGAAACCTCCTCCTTTCCATGTTTACGAGCTATATAGGTAGGAATAAGCTCCATAGGACCAGGTCTATATAGAGAAACCATAGCAATAAGATCATTAAAGTCTGATGGTTTTAATCCAATAAGAGCTTTTTTCATTCCCTGAGATTCGAATTGGAATACCCCAGTGGTTTGTCCTTTTTGGAATAATTTATAGGTTAGTGTATCTTTGATGGGAAGATTATTGATATCAATAATAGTTCCTGTTTGAGATTGTATTAACTCAAGAGTAGATTCAATAATGGAGAGATTAGATAATCCCAAAAAATCCATTTTAAGAAGTCCTAAATCTTCAATAGCATGCATTTCATATTGAGTAGTAATAGATGTTTTTCCTCCAGATTCAGAAATTTGTAGGGGAGTATAGGATGTTAGTTTTTTGGGAGATATCACCACAGCACAAGCATGTGTAGAAGTATGCCTCACCGACCCTTCTAATTCTTGAGCAGCATCAATAAGAGTTGTTACCTTTTCTTCTTGCTCATAGCGAGCTTTGAGTTCTCGAGAATTAGCTATAGATTTAGCAATAGTTTTTTGTTCGATAAGCTTTGCAATAGAATCACATAATCCATAAGAATACCCGAGAGCCCTCCCTGTATCTCGAATCGCGGCTTTGGCTGCCATTGTCCCAAAAGTACAAATTTGAGCCACATGATCTTGCCCATATTTTTGAGCTACATATTGCAATACTAATTCTCTCTTATTATCCTGAAAGTCAATATCGATATCGGGCATAGATACACGGGCAGGATTCAAAAATCGCTCAAACAAAAGCTGATATTCTAGAGGGTCAAGATCGGTTATAGCAAGTAAATAAGCAACCAAACTTCCAGCCGCAGAACCTCTACCCGGCCCTACCAATATGTTATTACTTTTAGCCCAATTAATAAAATCAGATACAATAAGAAAATAATCAATATATCCAGCAGTTTTTATAACACCAAATTCATATTCGAGACGCTCTCGTATAGGTGTCTGATCTTTTCCAGGATATCGTTTTACTATTCCATCTTCACAAAGATGCCGAAGATAATTTTCATTTGACAATTTTTCTCCTGACTCAAGGGCGGGCACTTCAAAGGCAGGAAGTTGAATTTGATACAGAGGAATTTCTACATTACATATATCAGCAATAGTTCTGGTATTATGAATAGCCTCTTCTGGAATATTAAGTTCTTGAGCTAAAGTATATATTTCCTCGGCTGATTTGAAAGAATAATCTTCATAGGCAAAGCTAATACGATCAGGATTTTGAATATTTGTTTTATACTTAATGGCAAGCATAATATCATGAGCTGTTTTTTGCTCAGGAGTGAGATACATACTTTGAGCTGTTAGAACAAGAGGAATTTGAGCAGATACCCCGAGCTCAGTTAATAGGGTATTTGCTTTTAATTGGTCAAGGGTATTGATAAATGGTAAAATTTCAAAATAAAGGTTTTCTTTAAAAATATCTTTATAAGATTTTACCCAAGCTGAAACTTTGGAAGGGGTATGAATAAGATAAGAGGCGATTTCCCCAGTATAATTACCAGTAAGACAAATAATATCACCAGAATATTGGGATAATTCCTCAAAAGAAACATATTTATGAGTATTAAGACGAACCAGAGAGGCAAGCTCAATTAAATTCATATATCCAATATAGGATTTAGCAAGTAGGGTTAGGGAATAGCTTTTATTATCTCCTGCATCAAAACTTCCAACAGATAGACATATTCCTAATATTGGTTTTATATTAGCTTTTTTTGCTTTTTCATAAAACTCAATAGCCCCAAACATATTATCCTTATCGGCAAGGGTTATGGTATTAAATTCCAATAATTGAGCCCTTGCAATAATAGCATCAATGGAACCAATGGCCTCGAGTATGCTGTAATGAGAGCGAGTATTGAGATGGACAAATTCTTGCATAGCGGAAATTTTCTTATTATGTATAGTATATCATAGAATAGAGTTTATGAGGTTTATGATATAATGGTATATATGAATATACAAACATTTCGTACAGAAAAAGAATGGCTTAAGGCAAGTGTTAATTGGATTCAAGAAAATCTCAGCATTCGTATTCAAGAACATCAAATAACCTCTTTAGCTGTATCAGGAGGCACTACTCCATTTCCTATTTATGAAGCTTTAGCTCGACAAGCTATTCAATGGGATAAAGTAAATCTTGTGGAGGTAGATGAGAGATATGTACCGGAAAACACAGATGATTCAAATTGGAAAAGTATACAAAAAAGTTTTCAAACAATAAAGCCACACCATATCATACGATTTCAATATCGGGATACTATTGAGCAATCATTAATTGAATTAGAACAGCAATTACCCACTCAATTGGGAGTAACAATATTAGGAATGGGATTAGATGGGCATTTTGCATCACTTTTTGCAGGAGGGGAATATTGGGATAATATATCCAATAATAAAGCTCTGATAACAGATGCTCCTGATAATTATATAACTCAGGAGAGATTAAGTCTTAGTCCTGAATATATATTTAATTCGGAGTCTATAATTGTATTATTAAAAGGAGAAGACAAATATAATTATCTGATTAATTCTCTCAATCAAAATCATATACCTAAAGAATTCCCTTTACAATATATTGTAGAACATCCTAATTTAGTCATATATTGCTATTTAGATTGATATGTTATACTAAAAACAGATAAAAAAATACAATGACAAAAAACATAAAACAATATCAGTTTATTAGAGCTGTAGCAATATTATCGGGTACTATTATTGGTGCTGGAACCCTTGCTATTCCTTATACCATTTATTATGCTGGGTATTGGTTAGGAATATTATATTTAGTGATATTGGGAGTTGTAATGTTGACATTACATTTGATGTTGGGTGAAGTGAGTTTGAGAACAAAAGGAATTGTACAAGTACCAGAGCTTATAAAAAAATACCTTGGCAAAAAAGGATATTTATTAGCTGTGCTCTCAACAATATTTATCATATATGGCGCGATGACAGCTTATATTAGAGCTGCGGGAGATATAGTGAATGCTGTAATTCCATCGAATTCCTTTGCATGGTCAATTGTATTTTTTAGTATTGGAAGTTATTTGATTATAAAGGGCTTAAAAGTAGTAAGTAAATGGGAATTGGTATTTGGTATAGGTATGCTCCTTATTATTATGACTATATGGCTAAAAGCTATGTATACGCAAAGTATTGATTGGTCTCAATTTTCTATTAATCCAAGTGTTTCATTTTCTCATGCCATTGCTCCCTATGGGATAATATTATTTTCCTATTTTGGGCTTATTAGTGTACCACAGCTGAAAAAAATATTGGGAAAACAAAGTGTCAAAATGAAGTCGGCTATACAACTTGGGGTATTGATACCAGTTTTAGTCTATAGTGTATTTGTAACCCTGGTAATAGGAGTGGCGGGATCAGATATTACGAAAGTTGCTACTATAGCCCTTGGAGCAAAAATGGGGCCACAGGTACTTGGCATTATTACGGTATTTGCATTATTAGCTATGATAACATCATATATCGCTATGGGTATAGCCCTTATAGATTCTTATATTTCTTTTGGAAATATATCGAGATTGACGGCTACTATTATTACAGTAATACCACCTATAGCTATACTTACTTTAGATTGGGTTGAATTTGATACTATTATTGGCTATGTAGGAGGAATAGGAATTGGTATATTATCTATTCTTATTGTATTAATGTTTTGGCGGTCAAAAGTTACCGGTAAAATAAACCCGGCTTATAGCTTGGGGCATTTGAAATGGGTTGGTATAGGTATGATTGTTATATTTAGTTTTGGAATACTTAGTTTATTCCTGTAAATTTTTAATTAAGGCTATTTCATCCCGCAAATCTTTTGCTTTCTCAAAATCTAATGCTTGAGCCGCTATATTCATTTGTTTGGTTAATTCTTCTATCATAAATTCTCGCTCCGATATATCGAGAGAAGATATTTTTTGCTGCAATAGCTCTTTTTTCTTATCTTTGATAATACTTGACCGTATATCTTTTTTAATTCCCTGAGGTTTAATATTATGAGCAGTATTATATGTTTCTTGAATATCTCGGCGACGATCAGTCTCAGCAATAGCTCTCTCAATAGATTTGGTCCTTTTATTGGCATACAGAATAACCTTTCCATTTTGATGTCGGGCAGCTCTTCCAATTGTTTGAATTAGGGAGGTTTCATTACGCAAAAACCCCTCTTTATCTGCATCCAAGATAGCAACCAAAGATACCTCAGGTAAATCCAATCCTTCTCGAAGCAAATTAATTCCAACCAAAACATCAAATTCCCCTTGCCGTAATTTGGTGAGAATTTCAGGTCTATCTAAGGTATCAATATCTGAGTGTAAATATTCAGTTTTTATATCGCGCTCTTTGAGATAATCTGTGATATCCTCAGCCATTCTTTTGGTAAGAGTCAATATTAATACTCTTTCATCCTTGGCAATAATAGTACCAATTTCCTGAATAATATCTTGAATTTGATTATCTGTGGGCCTGATTTCAATAACTGGCTCCAAAAGGCCTGTTGGGCGAATAATTTGCTCTGCAATACCATCTGGACTTTCTTTATATTGCTGTAATTCAATAATAGAATGAACCGTATCATTGGTAGAATGAGCTAATTCATATTCTCCAGGAGTAGCAGAAACATACACAATATGAGGTATTTTAGCTTCAAATTCATAGAATTTTAAAGGTCTATTGTCTGCTGCAGAAGGTAATCTAAATCCAAAATCAATAAGGTTTTTTTTGCGAGCAGCGTCCCCATTATGCATACCCCTAACTTGGGGGAGAGTAATATGAGACTCATCAACTAAAGTAAGAAATTCATTATCAGACTCAAGAAAATAATCAATGAGAGTATAAGGAGGTTCTCCCGGTGCACGACCAGTTAAATAGCGAGAATAATTCTCAATTCCTTTAGTGAAACCGACCTCAGATAACATTTCTGCATCATAATTAACCCTCTCTTCGATACGCTGAGCCTCTACTAATTTATTGTGTTTTTTAAAAAATGCCACTCTCTCAGACATCTCCTCCTTGATAAGGGGAATCATATTATCCACCTTGGTTCGAGTAGAAATCCAATGAGTAGCGGGGAATATTCGATAAGAATCAATATACTTAGCAGGAAGTTGTTCCAAAATACTGTCCTGATATTCATTATAGGAAATAGTTTCAATAGTATCTCCCCAAAAGCTAATTTTGACCAAGCGCTTTTCTCCAGGTTCATGAATTTCTACCACATCCCCCTTAATACGAAAACATCCCGGCTTAAAATCAATATCATTACGGCTATACTGAATACTGATCAAAGAGCGTATAAAATCATCTCTTTGAATTTTTTGCCCAATTTCAATAATTACCGATAAATTCCCATAATCTTCAGGGGATCCAATACCATAAATACAAGATACTGATGAAATAATAATAGTATCAGGATTTGATAATAAACTTTGAGTGGCTGCATGACGTAATCGCTCTACCTGATCATTGGTCATCGACTCCTTTTCAATATACGTATCAGAAGAGGGAAGATAGCTTTCAGGTTGATAATAGTCATAATAGGATACAAAATAATGAACATTGTTCTCCGGAAAAAAGTCACGAAACTCCTGATATAATTGGGCTGCAAGAGTTTTGTTATGAGAAATAATAAGAGTTGGTTTTTGATACTTTTCAATCAAATGAGCCATAGTAAAGGTTTTTCCTGAACCAGTTACTCCCAGTAGGGTTTGATGAGCACGCCCCTCAGCCAACCCTCGACTTAATTTGTCGATGGCTTGAGGCTGATCACCTTTTGGCTCATAATGAGAGGAAATTTTAAACTTCATATCTATTAGTATACCATTAAATATTGTGATAGCAATGCTTATAAAAATATATTCACCAAATGAAATATATATGATATAATAAAGTTAACATAAAATATACTCAATATGGCAGAAAATAAAAAAACAGTATTACTCGTAGAAGATGATATTTTTCTTAGAGAATTAGTTGGTATCAAATTACGTGAGTCCAAATATCAAGTAACTGAAGCCTCTAATGGTAAAGAGGGATTAGAAAAACTATTAGCTCAAGAATATGATATTGTTCTTTTGGATATTATGATTCCTATCAAGACAGGTTTTGAAGTGTTAGAAGAATATAAGAAAAAAAAGGCAGATACTATTAATTCCAAAATTGTAATAATGAGTAATCTTAATGAACAAAATTATATTACTAAAGCCTTAAAATTGGGTGCAATAGATTATGTTATTAAAGCACATTATTCCCCCACTGAAATAGTAGCAAAAATCAATCAATTATTACAATAATATGAAAACTTTTCTTAAGCGTTGGAATACATTAACCAGCAAACAAAAATATACAGTATATGGACTTTTCGTTTTTATAGTTGTGGGAGTTTTTGGCATAGGAATATATGCTTTTACACGTAGCTCAGACACTTCTTCCGATATAGTTGCTGGTACACAAGATAAAAAAACTGATGCGGCCGGAAATATATTAAACCCAAGTGAAGAGGAAGTTACAAATGCGAGTCCACTGAGTGGTATTCAATGTGATAATTATAAACAAAGACCAGTGGCTGTAATGATGGCGGGAGACGCTGTAGCAAGGCCATTATCTGGACTTAGTCAGGCAGATATTGTGGTAGAAATGCCCGTAATAACTGGTAGTGTAACGAGATTAATGGGAGTTTTTGTGTGTAATCTGCCACAAGAAGTTGGTTCAATTCGCAGTGCTAGACATGATTATATTAGTTTGGTAAGGGGTTGGAATGCTATTTATGTACATTGGGGAGGATCTCACTTTGCTCTTGATGAGCTCAAAACCGGGAAGAGATATACCGGTGAAAACCTAGGAAAAATATCAGATATTGATGCGATGTCATCAAGTGGACCATTTTTCCGTAAAAGTACAGCGCCAGCTCCTCATAATGGATTTGCTTCCTTACCAAAAGTTCTAGATTTAGCAAAATCTCGAGGCTATTCTCTTACTACTGACTTTGAGGGATATAATTTTCAAAGTAATCAAAATATTGACTCTGAAAAAGTAAATGCAAAAAATGGAACTTTATACGTAGGGTTTGGAGGGGTGTTTGCAACTCGTTGGCAATATAATAAAGATACCAATAGTTATACTCGATATTGGGCTGGACAAAAAGATACTGATAGAGGGAATAATAATGCAGATATTACCCCTAAAAATATTGTTGTTATCAGAGCCTCATCTCGTCAAATTGAGGGACAATACAATGAGGTTAGTTTTTATGGTAAAGGAGAGGGAAAACTATATCAAAATGGTCAAGAAAAAACTATCACTTGGAAAAAAGAAGGGTTTAAAGATACTTTGAGATTTTACAATGAAGTGGGAGAGGAAATTGCACTTGTTCCGGGATCAACTTTTATTCAAGTTCTCGAACCAAATCAAAGTTTGAAATGGGAGCTTAATTAGTGATTAGCTTGCGACAATCGTGATTATATCAATTTCTGGATCAGATACGTATCGTTCAAGAGAAAAACTTTATTCTATACAAGAATTAGGAATTCAGAAACAGGCAAAACAAGAGGTCTTTGATTTTACTGAAATTGTATTACCAGACACTCCTGAAATAGTATTATCTCGATTAAAACAAAGTCTCAATACGAGTTCTTTATTTACTGAAAAAAGATTACTTATTATTAGAGGATTAGCTTCCCTGCCTAAAGCCTTATATACTACAATCAAAAAAAGTTTATCTATTCTCAAAGATAATGCCGATATTATTGTATTATTTTATGATACAGTAAGTATACTCAAAACCCATCCACTAACAAAAACTCTAGATCAAGTAAAAGCAAAAAACACGGAATATACTTTTTTATCAGAACCAAAAGTAATAGCCTATATTCATCAAATGAGCTTAGAGCAGGGTATAGATATCAAAAGAGATGGTATTATATATCTTATTTCTTATCAAAAAGCGCAGTATACATTAGCTCAAGAAAAATCAGACAATAGATCAAAATCAAAAGCTAATGCCTTTCAAATAGATTTATATGCAATAGAATTGCTCTTAAATACATTATATAACTATTATGAAAATAAACCTATTACGGTTGAAATGCTCAAAATAATACTCCCGCAAGAACAATCATATAGTATATTTTCTTTAGCTGAATCAATATATGCAAGGAATTATGGCAAATATATTGCAACATTAAACTTTCTTCAAAAACAAGGTATAGAAGGGATAAAAGTATATGGACTATTATTATCCCAAATCAAGACAGCACTTATTATCAAAATGTCTCAAGAAAGCCAAAAACAATATATTGATTATGTAAAAGGTCATCCCTATATACTCAAAATAACTGCTCAGAATATTCAATCTTGGAATTCTAAAGACCTCAAAAAAATATATTTAAATCTAATACAAGGAGATTATGAAATCAAATTTCAAGGTAAGAACCCCTATGATAAGCTAAAAGAATTGGGGCTAGAGGGGGTAACCTAAAAAGCTCCCAAATAAATCAGGAGCTTTTTAGGTTTAGGGCTTATTTGGCAGTTAATGCTTGATTAAGCTTTGATGCGAGGCGTGATTTTTTGCGCGCTGCAGAATTCTTTTTCAAAATTCCTCGCTTAGCAGTCTTATCAATTGCCTTATAAACATTAGGCATAAATTCCTGAGCTTTTGTAATATCAGTTGAAAGATATCCTATAAACTCCTTTACAGAGTTTTTTAGTCTTTTCTTTACGATATTATTCTCAGCATTTTTCTTGAGAGATTGTCGATGTGCTTTAATAGCAGATTGTGTAATAGGCATAGATTTATCTGGTTACATAAGGAATAATTGATAAAAACCGAGCTCTTTTCATAGCCTTGGACAGATTTCTCTGATGATTTGCTCGAGTTCCTGTTCGGCGTGATGCTACGATTTTAGCTTGAGGAGTTAAAAACATCTTCAAAGTAACTGCATCCTTATAGTCTATTGCAACATTATTAGTGCTAAAATAGCATACCTTAGGGACTTTCTTCTTATTGTTCGTTCTCATACGTGGTAAATTAATTAAAATGGAATTTCTTCTAAATCGATTTCATCCTCATCTAGATTGACAGTAGGAAGTTCTTCCTGAATGTCAGTTACTGGTTTTGAGGCAGTAGGTCTAGGAGTACTTGGTCTAGATGCTGGGTTTGAAGGAGCTCCTGCTCCTGATGACCCCTTTGGTCCAAATTGAAATGACTCAATGATAATTTCTGTACGATATTTTTTTTGTCCATCTTGAGCTTCCCATGATCGGGTTTGTAATCTACCCTCTACGAGGATAAGAGAACCTTTTCTGAGATATTGGCTAATAGTATCAGCCTGTTTTCCATAAGATACTACATTGTGATATTCAGCTGTTTCTTGCTTTTGTCCTTGCTTATCAACCCATGTACGATTGGTGGCAAGGCTAAAACTTGCTACAGATGATCCACTTGGTAGAGCCTTGAACTCAGGATCTTGAGTAAGATTTCCGATAAGATAGACTTTATTTAAATACATACAGCAATTATATTAATATTTATTCAACTTTAGGAGCTTCAGTGGGAGCTTCTTCTTTTGCTTTCTCAACAATAGCTTCTACTGGGATTTCGCTTAATTCAACAAAATCTTTTACGATTAAGAATCGTAGTATAGCAGCTTCTCGAGACAAAGAGCTCTCAAGAGTACTGAGTTTGCTTGGGTCTAATTCAAAGGTACTGGTATAATAATAACCTTGTCTATAATGCTTAATAGGATAAGCAAATTTTCGAAGATGATTTTCATCAGTTCCTCCTCTTTGGGCTGAAAATGTTCTCTCGGTCTCATTGGGCTTCCCTTCTAGGGATTTGATCTGCTCTAATACTACGGAATTGATAGCAATTTGCTCCTCATCAGTAAGCTCAGGCTTTAGGATATAGGTGATTTCGTATAACATTATTCTATACAATACTAATAAACGGACATTTGTCTGTAGATACTCAGACATTGTGAAGTTGAAAGAACTTGCGAAGTTTGTTGTTATTATAGCATAAAACTGAATATTTAGCAAGTGTATGTATGAAATTGTAAACTGTGAATTTTGTAGGGTCTGCGACCCCGCCGACACAGTTTTTTCGTAGGGCTTTTGCCCCTCCTATTATTTCTTGTAAAAAGGTATTAGGAGGGGGCTATCTGTGGTTGTTTTGTCCCCCTTTGCCTGCCTGCGGTAGGCAGGGAGGGGGTGCCTGAAAGGCGGGGGGGGGATAAAATATAAACGTAAACTCTATCCCCCTACACAAAACGGGGGGATATGATATAGTAGAGAGAGGAAAAGATAATAAAAACATATGCAAAGAGCTAAAAGAGTAAAGAAAGGCTTCACCCTACTCGAGATATTATTAGTAATAGCAGCAA
>JBIKWJ010000010.1:0-13906 GCA_044356325.1 Minisyncoccia bacterium
GCATAAAAGTAGGTATAGGTGGATCTATAGGCACATCTACATCTAATAGTGGAGTATTTGTAGCTACTCCTGGCAATCCTGCTGGTAATGGATCATTGATTGATATGGTGGCTGAAGACTCTGCTTGTATTGCCTTTACTGCAACTATATTACGGGTTATATTAACCGCAACCTGATACCCATTACCATCAGTCGTATCTTTATCATTTGGGTCTTGTGGTATTGATTGAATATATGTTGGGACAAGTGCTGATAAATTAATATAACTTCCACAATTTGTAGCTGGATTAACAATATCGGGGTCACAAATTTCTTGTAAAGTACTACTTAATCCAGCTGGATATGATCCCTCTTGTAATCTATATTGGGTGAGAGCTGTTTCTAGTCTTTTGATATCTGATTGACGAGTATCATTACGAGCTGATGCAAAGCGAGCTCTTGGATTCAGTACTACTAACATAATACCTAATAATATGCCTATTAAAGCTATTACAAGTAATATTTCTAATATGGTAAAACCTTTTTTTTGCTTTTGCATTTTTTAATTTTTATTTTTTATTATACATTATTTTTATCTCGTATAATTATTCTGATCTAAGAGCCTTTACAGGATTAAGTGTCGCAGCTTTAAGTGCTGGATAAATCCCTGCTAATACTCCAATACCAATACTAATTGCAACGATTATCAGAGTTGATGGGAAATTAAAGTGGAAGAAAGTATCAACCTCAAAACCAATATCTTTTAATTGTTGCACAATAAATATATTTCCAATTTGCATACTAGCGACAACTACTAATAATCCAACTATACCTCCCAATAATCCAATTATGGCTGACTGTATCAAAAATACTCCCAAAATCTGACTATTAGAAGCTCCCATCGCTTTTAATATTCCAATTTCTTTAGTCTGCTCATAAATACTCATAACCATAGTATTGGTAATTCCAATAGCAGCAATTACTGCTGAGATTGCACCAAATGCTATCATAGCAATAGTAAATGCTTGTATAATCTGATCCAAGAATCCTAATACATCATCTGCAGTAAATATTCCTTTAAAGTTATATTTGTCTTTGATTTGTTGTTTAATATCCTTAATATTAGACTCATCCCCTGTTACTCGAAGCAAATCATATCCAACTGTTGATATATATTCATCTTTAGAATCAAATCCTCCAATATCTGAAAGTATTCCTGTCGAAGTATCTAGAGACATAATAGCATTATTTCTCTCCGCACCGATATCAAATACTCCTTTAACAGTCAAGTCAAATTTTTTATCGAGAACTTCTTTTGTTTTCACTGTTCCAAATAAAGCACTTTTTGAGGTTACAAAACTTACTTTTTTTCCCACTAAATCTTCTGGATTCATATCATAAAATTCAGCAACTGATTTTGAAATAAAAATAGTATTTCCTTCAGGTTTACTTTTATCTCCCCAGAAATCAACAAAATACGTATCATCTCCCTTTATATCCCACCCAGATATAAAGGCTGGGCTATAAGGTTTATCTTGACCATCTAACTTAATCTCCAAATTATTAACAATAGTGACAGGAGATACCTGAGTAACTCCATTAATATTTTTGATACCAACAACTGTATCTTGAGTGAGAAGTGTTGTTTCTTTTGAATTACTATTATCATTTGATGGAGGAATAACAACACCAGGACCACCTGAATTTGAAATTAATATTTGATTTGATTTAAATTGTGTCTGAATTGCATCCACTAATAATGTTCTCAAGTCTTGCATTCCAAAAATAATCAATGATAATAGTATAACAGCAATAGTAATACCTAAACTCGTAAGAATGGTTCTTAATTTTCGTCTTATCACTAAGCTAATAGCATACTTAATCATACTACTTTATATTTTATCTACTATTTTACCATCGCGCAAAAATAATTTTCTTGTCGCTCCCTCAGCCAAATTCAAATCATGAGTAACAAGAAATACTGTCATATTCTCTTCAGTATTTAATTCAAATAATAACTGCATTATTTCCTTGCCTGTAACTGAATCAAGATTTCCCGTCAATTCATCAGCTAACAATATTTCAGGTTTAGCTAGAAGAGCTCTCGCAATTGCCACTCTTTGCATTTGCCCCCCCGACAATTCATTTGGCTTATGTTTTAATCTATCAGTTAATCCAACTTTATCTAATAGATATTTTGCTCTATCCTCTGATTCTTTCACCGAGAATTGTTTTCCAAATTTTACGGGAAGTAATACATTTTCTAATACATTCAAAGCAGAAATAAGATTAAACTGCTGAAAAATAGTTCCAACTTTAAATCTTCGATATAGATTGGGATTATAATCTTTAATATCTTTATTATCTACAATCACATCTCCTTCATAAACACGATCAAGTCCTCCTAATATATTCAAAAGAGTAGATTTTCCAGAACCAGAGCTACCAATAATAGCTACTATTTCTTTGTTTTCAGCAGTAAAAGAAATATCATTCAATGCAAAAACTTTATTTTCTGCATTCATTTGATAGATTTTTTTGAGATTTTTAACTTCAATCATATATCTTGTCTTAGACTTTCTACTTGTCCGATTATGCTATCCACATTAATTTGCTCAAATGCCAATAATTCTTCTGGACTACCACTACGTGGAATTTCTTGTACTGATAAAGATCTTATTGGTATTAATATATCTTCTAATTCAGATCGTATTGCCTCTGCAATTCCTCCTGAAATATGATGGTCTTCTACAATAATAAATCCTTTTGTCTCCCGAGCCGCACTGTGCAAAGTCGCTGTATCAAGAGGTTTTATACTATATAAATCAATAACCCTAACTCTGACTCCTCTTGATAATAGTATATCATAAGCCTTCAAACATTCATAGAGAGTAATTCCAGCTCCAATCAGCGTATATTCATCTACCTCACTTTGATGTAGTACTTTGCTCCCCCCCACAACAAAAGTCTCATCTACATCATATAATACGGGTGTATCCGCTCTTGTAATTCTCAAATAACTAAGTCCCTGATAAAGATAAGCTTGCTCTGTTAATTTGAGAGCTGAAACCGCATCGCTCGGATATAATACTATTGATGCAAATAATCCTCTAAAAAAGGCAATGTCATTCAATGCCATTTGAGATGGCCCATCAGCTCCAATAGATATTCCTGCATGAGTACCTACAATTACCATATTAGGAGTATTATATTGAGCCATACGAATTTGATCATAGGCTCTGGTCAAAAACCCTGCAAAAGATGAAGCTATTGGTTTTTTACCCGCAAGAGATAATCCCGTTGCAATCTCAATCATATTTTGTTCCGCAATAAACATTTCAATAAATCGCTCTGGGTCAGCGTGATTTGCAAAAGTAGAATTACTGACCTCAGCATCTAATACAATAATATCTGGATAATTATGAGTTAAGATATTAAGCGCATCTCCAAAAGCTTTACGGCTAGATACCAATGTATCCAAATCATAGCGAGGATAGGAATTAACATCAAATGTTGGAGGAGTATAGGCAGTCATTTCCGTAATTTCTGGACTAGATATTTCTCCTCTCAAAGATAAATCTATATTACCAAGTTCATAGATATATTCATCAAATTGTCCTTGACTTAATACTTTACCATGCCAATTATCTTTATCCTGTATCAATGATATACCTTTTCCCTTAATGGTTTTAGCTAATATTGCTGTTGGCTTATCTGACTTTTTAGCCTCCCCCAAAGCTGATACTACTTCACGGACATTATGTCCATCAATTGCAATCACATTCCAACCAAAGGCCTCAAAACGCTGTAGATATACATCAATATCATATCCCTGCATTGTTTCTCCTCTCTGTCCTAATCGATTAATGTCAATTAAAGCAATAAGATTATTAAGTTTATAATAAGCTGCACTTTCAACACTTTCCCATACTGAACCCTCCGCAAGTTCACTATCCCCTAATAAAACATAGGTATACGCATTTATCTTATCAAATTTTTTAGCATTCAGAGCGTATCCAATTCCAATACCTAGGCCCTGTCCAAGAGAACCTGTAGCAGCATCAGTAAATATAAATCGCTTGCTCGGATGTCCCTCCAGTACACTTGTCAATTGCCGTAATTCTTGTATTTCCTCTGGAGTAATAACCCCAGCCAATAACCAAAGACTATAAAGCAAAGGTGATGCGTGACCTTTTGATAGAATAAATCTATCATTATAAGGACTTTTAGAATCAGTAATATCATAATGAAATTCTCCTCCAAAAAATAATCCTACTCCCAGCTCCGCAGCAGACAATGAGGAACTCGGATGTCCAGAACCCACCTGAGTTGTTGCATACAAGCTCCAATAGCGAGCAAGAGCTGACAATTGTTCTAATTCCTCATAAGAATAAGCCATATTATAGTTGATTATTCTCTAATTCAGTTATTTTAGCCAAACGCCGAATATGCCTTTCCTCTAAAGATGGCTCTGTTGTAATAAAAGTTTCTACTATATCCGGAATTTGATCTATTTCAAAATTAGAAGATAGAGCTAATACATTAATATGATTATGAGCTCGGGCAATAGCTACTGTCTCAATAGCACTTAATACCGCAGACCTAATACCAGGGATTTTATTCGTCACAATACTTACCCCAACCCCCGTTCCACAAACAACAATCCCGAGTGAGTCTGAATATGAGGCAACTTGACGGGCTACTTCAACAGCATAATCTGGATAATCATCATTTGCATCGTATACCGTATTTCCTACGTCAATAACTTCTATATCCAGACTTTTTATGAATTTTATAATATGTTGCTTTAGCTCAAACCCCCTATGATCCGACCCAATATATATCGTTGAAATATTCATATCATTATTCTTATTTTTGTAATAATTTGAGAGCCTGACGAATTTGTTCTGAAACCTCTAGGTTAGAGTCTAATTGAGGCATAATTCTCTGAATTTGTATTGATTTATACCCAAGAGACTCTAGAGCATCCCATACATCTTGAGTACCTTGATATTCTTGAGCTGAATTATCAGAAATAGTTTCTCCCCCCTCGATATATACCAAATTTCCTAATTTATCCCGAAGTTCTAATACAATTCGCTCTGCAGTTTTTTTGCCAATACCAGAGGCTTGATTGAGTATATTCACCCTTTCTTGTTGTATTGCCCTCATCAAAGCTTCAGGCTGATCAAGATCCAATAAAGCTAAGGCACTTTTTGCACCAACTCCATTAACTGAAATTAAATACTTGAATAATTCAAATGATAATATATCCAGAAATCCAAATAATGTTAAGCTGTCTTCTTTTACATCCAGATAGGTAATCAAAGACACCTCATCCCCTATTGCCCCAAGAGAATTCAAAGTAATACTATTTACTAATACAGCATACCCTATCCCATTCACATCTACAATAAGGCTATGTTGATTTTTGTATTGAATTTTTCCAGATAAGCTTGCAATCATATTATTGTATTATTCTTATATTAGTATATCACAATTAATTATATATTGTGATATACTATATATGGTATACTCATATATACTAAATATTCAATAATCACTCTCATTATGATAAAAGTAGGACAACCAGCTCCTGATTTCACCTTACAAGGATATCAGGACGGAAAATTTGCAGAATATTCATTATCCCAAATCACTGGATCGGGAAAATGGGTAGTATTATTCTTCTATCCATTAGACTTTACCTTTGTATGTCCAACTGAAATTACAGGATTTAACAAAAAAATTGATGAGTTCAATAAACTTGGTGCTCAGGTTCTTGGAGCTAGTGTAGACAGTGTGCATTCTCACAAAGCTTGGGTAGAAAAAGATTTAGGAAAATTAGAATTCCCTCTTCTTTCAGATTTTCGTAAAGAAACTGCAGATGATTATAATATCCTAGTAGACAATGATGGTGGAATAGCTCTTCGGGGAACTTTTATCATTGATCCTCTTGGAGTATTACGATATGCTGTAGTATCTGACTTAAATGTTGGACGAAGTATTGAGGAAACGGTAAGAGTTCTCTCAGCACTTAAAAATGGAGGTCTATGTCCTGTAGAATGGGAAGAAGGAGAATCTACTTTATAGTATATCATCTTCACTAAATAAAAAAGACAGAGTTTAAACTCTGTCTTTTTTATTAGAAATATATTTAAGCCTCAATTCCTACAAGTTTTGCTAAGGTAGCTCTATCATAACCAATTAAGATTTGACCATCTACATCAATAACAGGAACTCCCATTTGACCACTTTTTTCAACGAGCTCATTTCGCTTTTCAGCATCAGAGGCCACATTGTATTCAGTAAAGGGAATATTTTTCTCAGTTAAGAATTCTTTAGCTTGCTTACAAAACCCACAAGTAGGGGTTGAATAAATCTGTATATTTGGAGTACTCATAATGATATATTATTAATTTACATTATTAGTATAGCATATTATTTCAAAAGGTCATCAAGATATCCTTGAAAGGTTGCAAGAGGCAAAGCCCCAGCAATACGAATACCTCCAACTAATTTTCCATTTTCTAATTTTCCAATAATAAATCCAGGTGTTCCCGTAATTCCATTATCATTCCCAAATTTTGTTCCTGCCTTTACCTTATCGAGAGTTTTGTCATCTTTAAGACATATGTCAAATTTTGCAGTATCAAGACCTGCGATACTTTTTGCCAATATATTTAATTCGTTTTCTTTCATACCATCTCCACCACTAATGGTTTTATCAAAAATAGCATTAGCATATTCAAAGTACCCTTTATTTCCTTTTTGTTCATAGACACATTGAGCTGCGACTGCTTGCTTGGTTGCAAGAGGATCATGAAAAGATAAAGGATAATCTTTCCAGGCCAATATGGCTTTTCCTGTGTCGACATACTCCTTAATTATATCCAGGCGAGACCCTTCATGAAATTTTTTACAAAAAGGACATTCATAATCACTGAATTCAATAATTGCAATTTTGGCCTCATCTTTATTTCCAAGATATGGTGTATCCTCTGAAATATCAACCTTAATATCTCGAGCCTCCACCGGATCATTATTATCAACTTTGGGCAAATCATTTGTAGCGGTATTATTACTATCTTTTCTATTTTGATACCCATTGAATATAATAGCTGAGGCAACCATCATACCTGAAAGTAAAATTGAAGCAACTACCAATAAGATTGATTTATTTTCCATATTATATTATTATTCTATTATGATATTAGTATATCAAATATTTCTATATTATCAAAATACATTCTCATTAAACTCAAGCAAATATGATTTATGACACTATTATTATTGGAGGAGGTCCTACGGGAACCTCAGCATCTGTATATGCCGCTCGAAAACAATTAAAAGCAATTTTGATTACCGATAGTTTTGGAGGACAGTCTGTAGTATCCAATGATATTGATAACTGGATTGGAGATATTAGAATTTCTGGCTTTGAATTAGCTCAAAAATTTGAAGCTCATATCAAAGCTCAGACCGGACTAGAAACTTTAGTAGACAAAGTCTCCAAAATTGACCAAATCTCAGATAATCCTTATCCTATTTATGAAGTGATAACTGAAGGAGGTAAAACCTTTCAAGCGAAAACCCTTATTCTTGGAATGGGAGCACATCGCCGGAAATTAGATATTCCTGGAGAAGCTGAGTTTAGTGCAAAAGGAGTGGCTTATTGTGCTACTTGTGATGCACCATTTTTTGAAGGCCAAAAAGTGGCTGTAGTGGGAGGAGGAAATGCTGGGCTTGAGAGCGCATTGGACTTATTGGCATATGCGAGTGAAGTTTATTTATTCAATCGTACTGATGAGCTAAAGGGAGATCCTCAAACAGCTGAGAAAATTCAAAAACATCCTAATTTCAAAGGGATATTATACAATACCATAGTCACTGATATATTTGGAGAAAAATTAATGACAGGTATTCATTATCAAAATCTCAAAACACAAGAGACTAATGAACTTGCTATTACAGGATTATTTATTGAAATTGGTTCTCTTCCTAATTCCGATATGGTAAAACATCTAGTTGATACCAATCAAATTGGAGAGATTATTATTGATCACAAATACTCCACCACCTCCCGAGCAGGAATATTCGCTGCTGGAGATATCACCGATGAGGCCTATAAACAAAATAATATCTCAGCGGGAGACGCCGTCAAAGCTGCCCTCTCAGCTTATAATTATATTCATAAATTGGAGGGGTAGTAAAGAAAATGATTATCTTTACTGAAAAGATAATCTTAATAAAAATTTAATTACATGGTAATGAAAATAGAATGAGTATATTTCCATTTGAATCTTTTAGTTCTATTGGTTCTCCTGGTTTTAAAACTATATAATTTAAGTTTTTGGGATCAGTTGTTATTGTATTACATTTAGCAGCATAAACTGTATAAACGGTATTATTATATATAAATTTTACTTCAACACCATACTCTACTCTCAAATGCCTATATTGGATTTTATTATTATTTCCTGTATTTAATGATTCAGCCCATATTGGTTGAGAGTAAAATAGTAAACTTAATAGAATCCCAAGAATTGAGGTTTTCATAATTAGAAAGGTACAAAGGACAACACAGATACTATATCACAAAAAGTAGGTATCAACAATTATACAGTTCACTTTCCCATAAACTCTCTAAACACTTCTGTCTGCTCAAGTAGCCTCAATTCCTCTTTGCACCATTCGGAGAAAGTCTTATCATCAGCAAAAGCCTCATTCACAAATTCGTCCCAGTCAAGCCAACGATAATCCTCTACTTCCTCAGGGTGAGGTGTGATAATATCTGAGCTAATGCCAAAGAATATAGGGCAAATTTCATTTTCTACAACTCCATCTCGTTCAAAACGATAGCGATAGGGTGAAGCCTCGACTAAAAGCTCAAAGTTCTCTACTCCAAGTTCAAATTTAGCTCTTCTCCTGACTGCGTCGATTGTCTCCTCCCCGAGTTCCGGGTGGCCACAACAACTATTAGACCAGACAAGGGGCCAAGTTTTCTTACCTGACCATCGCTGTTGAATCAAAAACTTTTTATCCTCAGGATGAAAAAGAAAAAGCGAAAAAGCTCGATGAAGGGGTGTTATCAGAGTATGTACCTCAGATTTAGGGGCTACTCCAATAACTTCATCGAGCTCAGTTACTAATACAACATGCTCAAAGTTGGGCTTTGATATCATTTAGACGAGATTATTTTTTTAATTCAGCATCAATAAGGGCTTTGAATTCATCAAGACTTTGAGGATTTTTGATAATAACTCCATTCAAAATAAAGGTAGGGGTAGAATTAATACCAAGAGCAACTCCTGATTGATAATCTTTTTCTACCCTTTCTTTGGAATCATCATCGGATTTTAAGTCTTCATCAAACTTACCTACATCGATTCCTAATGATTTAGCATAAGCTCCAAATAATCCTTTAGGGTCTTTTTCATTTGCCCATTCATCTTGTTTTTCGAATAATAAAGATTTCATTTCCCAGAATTTCCCCTCTTCTCCTGCAGCTTCGGCAGCTTGTGCTGAAATATCAGCATTAGGATGAATACTTCGAAGAGGAAAATGTCTATATACTGTTCTTAATTGATCAGGAGAATACACATCTCGCAATTGCTTTATAATATCTTCATAAGCTTTACAGGCTGGGCATTGAAAATCAGCATATTCTATCAAAGTAACTTTGGCATCTTTATTCCCAAGATATTTATCCTGATCTGTTATCTCTACATTGACATTACGAGATTTAGAACTATTAGAGCTCTGAGTATTCAATCCCCAAGCAATAGCACCAATTACTACCAATACTGTCACAATAAGTATTCCTTTTCCAATAAAATTATTTTCTGTTATATCACTCATATCTCTATCTTAATCTTTATAATTCTTTTATATTATATCATAAAATAAAAATTTTTGTATAATAATCTTACACAAAAATAGTAGAATTCAAACAGAGATTTAATATATTATATTGCAATTGTATTGATTTTGTGTTATATTTTCACTCGTCCCAATGCGCTACTTTGTTACCATGCCAATCTTTTCTGAGGATCTACACGCCCCACAAGTCATTGATTTAATCAATGAAAGAAGGGATTTATCCTTTAAAGCTTGCCAGCCTTTAGTTGGGAAAAATGCTCCTAAAGAGCATCACTGGTTGCCTAATACTGATAAAGAAAATATACCTTTAGAAGAATGTGCTTGGAGGTTTATACAAGAAATTACCACAGGTATAGCGGGATCCTATCAAGATTTAGTTAGGCGGATAAAATTGAAGCCTAATTATATTAAGGGATATATCTGGGCAATCTCCAAAGCTATGCTCTGGGGTCGTATAGCTGTAAAACGTAACTTAATGAGCTCTACAGAGTTATGGAAGTTTATAGTTCAGTTATCAATATCTCTTCCCTTTATGAAATATGACGTCATACATGGGAATATTACTGGATTACATACCTATATTATAAGAGGTGACAGGAAGCCAATACTCATGACTCCAAATAGATTTGTGACCCGTCCCAGAGGGTCAGAAATCATCAGAGCTTGGTGTTGGTATATAGCGAAAAAACATGAAGATGAAGATCAATTCATTTCTTTACTGAAGGCGGAAAAGAATAAATTGATTGTAAAACTATGGCTATTAGGAGCCATACAAGATTGTATCAAGTACTCCGATTATTATGGAGGGGATGCAAAAGCCATAATTTCCCTTTGGAGAGAAATTTAGATTATCTCCAACAAAATTCTCAACAACTCCCTGTCTCAAAACAGGGGGTTTTATTTTTTAATGCCCATGCCCATGATGATGAGAGATATCATGTTTATCTCGGGGTTTATGGATATAAGTATCAAAGACTTTAGCTGCAATAAGGCTGGTAATAGGAACGGCGAGGACAATTGCAATACTTCCTGCCATAGTACGTACTAATTCTTGAGCAATAAATTCAGAGTTGAGAGTAACCCAAATTGGTATATTGGAGCTATTAATATACAAAAGTAAGAATAATGGCAAACTTGACCCTACATAAGCTAAGGCCAAGGTATTGACCAGTGAAGCGATATGATCACGCCCAACCGACATCCCTGCTCTATATAATTGTTTGAATCGAGTTTTAGGATTAGCTCGCTTTATTTCATCAATTGTTGCGGCCTGTGCTACTGTCACATCATCTAATACCCCAAGCATACCAATAATTACCCCGGCCAGTAATATACCTCTCAAATCTAAATTTACATTACTAATTGAGGCAAGATAAAAGGTATCTTCACTCCCAACTCCAAACATATGAGCCATATACACAAATATCACAGATATCCCATATGCAAGTCCTAGTGTAATATTCATAGCCACAAAAGAAATAAAGGTTCTTACTCTAAATCCATGCGAAATAAATAAAGTTAAAGTAATAATAGCGGTGCTTGCGATAAAGGTAACCAAAACCGGATTTTGCCCTCCCAGTAAGGCAGGGACAAGATATCCAACAAGAATTCCTATACTTGCCGCAAGCCCGATAATTGATCCAATACCCTGACGTCTGGCAAATATAATAGTTAATATCAAGAATACTCCAATCATTCCAAATAATCCTGGCAATCTATATCTATCTTGCACATAATATTGATCTTTATCTGCAACTTTTGTCTTTACAATTATCAAGATATCTCCTTTTTTATAAATTTGGCTTTCTTGTAAATCAGCCCCTCCCCCATTATCCACCACCACGATTTCTCCTTTTTTATCCTTATCTAAAATTTTCATTGTGAGATTTTGGGAAATCACTTTTCTTCCAAGAATTTCTGTCTCTTTACTATCAACTCCTTGCACTTCTGCTCTATAAAAACTATCTGGCTTATTATAAGATAAAGCCTCTGGGGAAGCTAATTCTTCAGAGACAATATTACTCGACTCTGCAAGATTAGGTTCAGTCATTATATCCTCTTGAGCAAAGCTAAAAATAGGAAAAATTAAAATCAATAATATCCCGATAACTATACAAGATGATTTTATAAATCTGATTAACATATTATTTTGTATTGCTAATAATTTCTTTATGAATATATGATTGTAGAATTTGTGGAATACCAATACTTCCATCAACTTGTTGATAATTCTCCATAATAGCAATTAGAATTCTGCCAATAGCAAACACAGTAGCATCATTCATATGTACAAAATGCTTTTGTCCTTCGCTATCTTTGTATCGTGTTTGTAATCTTCGGGCTTGAAAATCCCCCATATAATCTGAGGTATGAGTTTCTCTATATTGATTTTGCCCTGGTAGCCAAGTCTCAATATCAATTGCTTTCACATCTGGAGTCCCCATATCTCCTGAACATTTAAGTACCACTTGATATGGTAATTCCAATTGTTGCATCAGATATTCTTGTATGGCTAGAATCAATTCCTGCTCAGCAAATCCATTATCTTTATCACTAAATACCTCAATTTCAATTTTATCAAATTGATGAAGTCTTAATATTCCCTTCATATCCTTACCATATGTTCCTGCCTCTCGTCGAAATGCTGTAGAATACCCTACATAGCGAAGAGGCAATTGCTTATAATCCAATATTTCATCCATATGTATTGGTCCTAAAGTGTGCTCAGCGCTCCCGACCAACATCAGTCCATCCTCTGTGGTCTGATACCTATCATCTATCGGATCCAGTCGCCCCATACGCTTCATTACATCAAGCTTCATCAATACAGGAGGTAATACAGGAGTATAAGATTTATTGGGTATATTTAAATTGGCTTGTTTTGCAATCGATTCAATCAAGGTATTATTTTGCAATACTGATAACACCCATTGTATTAAAGCAAATTGCAATAATACTAAATCTCCCTTAATATAAGCAAATCGTGAACCTGACACTTCAGCTGATTTCTCGGTATCAATAAGATTAAGAGCTTTTCCTAATTGCCAATGCTCTTGTGGAGTAAAATCAAAACTAGGTTTATCCCCCACTTGCCTTAGAATCACATTCCCATCCTCAGTAAGCCCAATAGGAGTATCCTCGGAATACATATTGGGTACTTGATACAAAAGATTTTGATATTCACTATCTATTTTCTCATATTGTAATTCTAACGTATTAAGAGAATCTTTAATTTCTTTTCCTCTCTCTATCAATACAGTTTTCTCATTCCCTGACAAAGTTGCTATTTGCTTCATCTCATTAGCAATGGTATTTTTATCTGCACGAAATTGTTCTATTTGTTGCAAAAGATTTTGACGCTCCTCGTATAATGACAATAACTTATCTATATCTACAGTAACTTTTTTATTCTTAGCGACCTCAATAATCAAATCTCGATTTGCCTTAATATATAGTATATCTAACATATATAATTTTAATGATTTATGTGTACAAGTATAGCATAATCTTGATATACACTCAATAATAATTTTATGTTATACTAAACTTAATCTCACAATAAAATATATACATATGAAATCTTATACAAAAAAAGGCTTTACTCTACTCGAAATACTACTCGTAATGGCTCTTCTTGCTATTCTTTTTATAATAGTATTATATGCTCTTAATCCTAATAGAATTATAAAAGGGGTTAATGATAATAAACGTCAAGCAGATGCTCTTAGTCTCTATCAAGCATTAGAGCAATATGCTCTCAAAACAGGGTCTTATCCCCCTGATATTCAAAGTATACCTCCCGGTGAATCTCGAGTAATATGTAAGACTGGAGCTCCAGCTTGTGCAGATAAAGTCAATTTATCAGCTATATTAATACCTAATTATATTGCAAGTATACCCTCCTATTTTAGTAATTCAACAAATAGTGGATATTTTATTGTAAAAGATGCTAATCGTAAAATAGGTATTGGTGGTTTTAAAGAGCTAGATAATAGCCAATTTGTACAAGGACTCTCTACACAAACATTTGCCCCTACTCAGAAGA
>JBIKWJ010000013.1:0-3777 GCA_044356325.1 Minisyncoccia bacterium
TGTGTCGGTGGTCGCCGCGGCAGAAACACAGAACACACACACCTAGCGCCGCGTGGCGCTCGCCCGACCGCCGTTCAAGCCGGCGGGAGGGCCTGCACCACCCGCAGGAGAAAGGCCACCACATGGCAATCACCGAACTGCAACGGACCAAGCGACAGCAAACCCTCGGAGCGTCGGACATCCCGACCATTTTCGGGCTCAACCCGTGGAAGACGCCCGCGGATCTGTGGCTCGAGAAGACCGGCCGCGTCGAGGCTCCCGACGCAGGCGAGGCCGCTGAAATCGGCGACGCGCTCGAAGCGGGCATCAAGCCCCTCGCGGAACGCCGCTTGGGCTTCAAGCTCGTCAAGCCGACTGGAACCTTTGTGCATCCCAACGGGATCATGTCGGCGAACGTGGACCTCATGGCGACCAAGGCCCAGCGCGGCGCCGCAATCGTCGAAATCAAGACGACCGGCCGCGCGGATGAGTGGGCCGATGGGCAGATTCCCGCCCGCGTGATGGTGCAGGTCGCCGCACAAATGGCGTGCGCGGGCAGCTACATGGCGAACATCGTGGCCCTCCTGGCCCGGTTCGGCCTGTCCATCGAAGTCCGGGAAATGCGGGCGGTTGAAGAGGTGAAGGACTTGATTGCCACCATCGAAGAGAAGGCCGTGGAGTGGTGGGAGCGTCACATCATCGCCGACACCCAGCCGGAAAGCCTCCCGTGCTCCGAATACCTGTCCATCCGTCCGCGCGTTGCCGGCAAGGTCGTCAGCATCCCCGCGGGTGTGGTCGGCGAGTTCAACGCGGCGAAGGCCAGAGCGAAGGAGGCCGAAGAGGCAGCCGAAACGGCGAAGGCGGTACTCCTCAACGCGCTCGGGGACGCCGACGGGGCGACGACCGAGGCCGGAGACACCATCCGCTACAGCCTGGTCGAGTCCAACAGGCTCGACGGGAAGGCCCTGGAAGCCGCCCACCCCGACATCGCCGCGAAGTTCACCAAGCCCAGCAGTTACCGCCGCCTCACCGTGAAGGCCGCGAAGGGAGCGAAATAAGCCATGAGCGTCACCAGCACCAACATCGTTCAGGTCAACGAGGTCGGAAACGAAATCACCCGCAACGGGTTCGCAGATTCCGCCGGCGCGGTGGGGCAGCTTGCCATGCACGCGGGAACCGCCTCGAGCGTGGCCCGCGAAGAGGCCGAAATGAAGTCGGCCATCGTGCTCGCCAGGTCCAACCCCCGGAACGAGCACGCCGCGTTTACGAAGATCATGGGATCGTGCCAGCGTCACAGCTTCGCCGAGGGCGCGCTTTACAACTTTCCCCGCGGCGGTCAGGCCGTAATCGGGCCGAGCATCCAAATGGCTCGGGAGCTTGCCCGATGCTGGGGGAACATGCGGTTCGGCATCCGCATCGTGACCGAGGACGCGGCCAGTGTCCACATCAAGGGATACGCCTACGACCTTGAGAGCAACAACTACATCGAGGCGGAGGACAAGTTTGCGAAGAAGGTGCAGCGCAAGCAGCGGGACGGGTCTACCGCCTGGGTGACGCCCGACGAACGTGACCTGCGGGAGCTTATCAATCGCCGCGGGGCGATCTGCGTGCGGAACGCCATATTGCAGATCATGCCGCCTGACATCGTGGATGACGCGATGGTCCGCGTTCAGCAGACGTTGAAGGACGCCGCGAACGGCGAGCTTGCCGCGGACAGGCCCGGCGCGATCAAGCGGATGGTGCTCGCGTTTGCCAACGTCCACGTCACGGCCGAGATGATGACCGGGAGGCTCGGGCACTCGCTGGACATCATCACCGACGCCGAGCTTGCGGACCTCCGAACCATCTACGCCAGCATCCGCGACGGGAACAGCAAGCGAGAAGAACACTTCGACATCGGCGGCCCGAAGCAGGACGCCCCCAACGTCGCAGGCCAGGCCGCCAAGCTCGCGGCGCAGATCAAGAACTCCACTGTGGTGGTGGAACCTCCGGCGGCCAAGGAACAGGCGGCGGCGCAGGGTGGCGGGAGTCCTGATCCCGTCGCGCCGCCGCCTAGCCCCGGAGAACAGGGCTCCCTCCTTCCGCAAGAGACTCGCGTGACCAACGGCGTCCGTCGCCGCGGCAACTGATCCCCTCCGGTCGGGGTGTGGTGTAGAGCCTGCCCCGGCTTTGCTCTCTCTCTCCCCCCAAGGTGCGGCCGGTCAGGGATCGGCCGCGCCATTTCGGATACCGCGGCACAGCCGCAGAAGGCGAACATGCTCACCACGCTCATCATCGCGTCCATGGCAATCACGACCGAGCCACCCGTCCGCTGGTTCCCGCCGCGCGGGGATTCACGGTGTTGGAACGACTACCAGGCGTGCATCATGGAGGCGGGCCGCGACTCGGCGGAGGGGCGACTGTCCCCCAAGCAGCTCGCGGAACGGCTGTTCGGATGCCGGCAGCGGCTTGGGTGGTGCGCACTGGTCGAATACCTCCAGCCGATGCTCGGCGACGACGCAGCGGCGGTGGTTGACGCGATCGGCGTGGAGGAGGCGGCGGATCTGGTTGAGTTCTTTGAGTCCAAGTAGGCACACGAGAGCCCCCGCATCCGGGACACCGGACGTTGGGGGATTTGGCGGGCTTTCTCACCGTCGGCCCGCCCGATCACTCCCGCTGCGCTTCACCGTGCGGCGGGGGTTTCAGGAGTCAAACGCTTGTGGATTGTCACACCCTCAACATCCTCTCCCTCTGCTCCGGCGTCGGCGGCCTCGACCTCGGAGTTGACCTCGCAGCAGGCGGATCGGCTCGCGTCGTCTGTCACGTCGAACGGGAAGCTTTCGCCGCCGCGATCCTGGCGGCGCGCATGGAAGACGAAGCCGTGGATGCGGCACCTGTCTGGAGCGACCTCCGAACCTTCGACGGCCGCCCTTGGCGTGGAGTCGTGGATTGCATCACTGCGGGATACCCGTGTCAGCCGTTCAGTTTCGCCGGTGGCCGCGCTGGGGAGGAAGATCCGCGACACCTTTGGCCCCAAGTCGCTCGCATCATTGGCGAGGCTCAACCCAGCATCGTGTTCTGTGAAAACGTCGGAGGGCACCTATCGCTCGGGTTCGAGTCTGTTCGGGACGACCTACAGGCAATGGGCTACCGAGTTGCGGCGGGACTTTTCTCGGCGGCAGAAGTTGGCGCGCCGCATCGGCGGGAGCGGTTGTTCATCTTGGGCCTCTCCGACCGCTCACAATGGGAGGCGTCCGGGCGTGGACGACAAGAGCACGCAGGGGCGGAACCTGAACAGAGAGGCGGCGAGCTGGCCGACACCCGGCGCCAACGACCACAAGGGCTCGTCGAAGGACGGCCAGCGGCGGGGGCAACTGGACGAGGCGACGGAGCAGAAGTGGCAAACGCCGACGGGTTCGATGATCGGGTCACGGAAGCAGGCTGGCGCGACCGAGCGGGAGAACCTGTTGCCGGAGCAGGCGAGCCAGTGGCCGACACCCGCGAGCACGATGACGGCCGGCGAGGATCTTCGCTCGACTTGGACGCCGGGGGAGAAGCCGACGCGCGAGGATGGAAAGGCACTGCAAACGGCCCTTACCACATGCAGCCAGATATGGTCCCGATCTTCCCACCCGGACCAGGCAACCGCGCCGAGTGGGAGCGAATCCTCCGAGCCCGACCAGACCTCGCGCCCGCGACTCAACCCCGCGTTCGTGGAGTGGATGATGGGATGGCCTCACGGCTGGACCGACTTCGGGCCTGTGGGAACGGGGTTCTCCCTTTGGCGGCGGCGTATGCGTTCGTGTCTCTTTGGGCTTG
>JBIKWJ010000006.1:0-39511 GCA_044356325.1 Minisyncoccia bacterium
CTGCTAATATTCCTATTGCTGCTATTACTAATAATATCTCGAGTAGGGTGAAGCCTTTCTTTACTCTTTTAGCTCTTTGCATATGTTTTTATTATCTTTTCCTCTCTCTACTATATCATATCCCCCCTGTTTTGTGTAGGGGGGTAAGTTCATATAGGGTGTTTTATTTGAGATCTATTATCCTAATAAAATAGGGATTTGCTCCTTATCAAGAGAAGCCCCCCCTATCAAAAACCCAGATACGGATGGTATAGATGATAACACTTGTATATTATCTTTATTAACACTACCTCCATATACTATCGCCACCTTTGTTTGAGATTCAGGTGTTAGTATATCTAAAATCATACGCTTAATAAAAATACTCATTGTCTCAATACTCTCCAAACTCGGTATTTTACCCGTACCAATAGCCCAAATGGGCTCATAGGCAACAATAATATACTTTCCTGCTAATAATTCTTTATTAGGGGTGATAATATCATATAATTCTTGCTTGATAGAATCTGTATTCACCTCATCGGAATTGGGATTCTCCTCATATCCTACACAAAGAATAGGAATTAGATTATGCATAAGAGCCTGATTAAGTTTTTGGGATATATCAGAAGATGTATACTGTTGATATTTATGCGTTTCCGAATGTCCAATAAGTGCATATTCAATTCCCAAATTATGCACCATTTCTGCTGAAAGCTGTCCTGTATAAGCTCCTGAGGCCTGGGAGGAAATATCTTGCACTCCAAGAGAAGCCAATAATCGAGATTGTTGCTCTTGTAAATGAGATATATAAATACTTGGGGGCAGTATAATAAGCTCAGCTCTTCCTACCGAAGTGGTATTCCCTGCAATAATATCAATAATTCTATTAACCTCTTCTAAAGAGACTGGATTCATTTTCCAATTACAAATAATTGTTTTCATAATATTGATTTATATACTGCTATTAATAATAGTATACCAAGAATAATACGATATACAACAAAAATACGGAAAGATTGTTTTTGTATAAATGTATATAGTATATGAATAGTAATATAGGTCACAATTCCTGAAGTAATAAAGGCTATTATACTGGCGGTTGAATAACTATAGTCTCTTATAAAATCTGGTAATGTAGCAAGGGTTGCAATAAATATGACGGGCGCCCCCAATAAAAAAGCAAATGCCGCACTATCCTTACGATTAAGCCCCACCAATAATCCCCCCGTCATAGTCGAACCGGTACGAGAAAATCCTGGAATTAATGATAAAACTTGTGCACATCCAATAATCAAAACCTTAATAGGCGTAATGGTATGCAATGTTAATTCTCTTTTTCCTATTCTGTCAGCGATTTCAAGGAGAATAGCACCTACAATTAAGGCGATGGCTATTACCAATGGAGTTCTTGCATAATTCTCAATCCAATCTTTTGATATATATCCGATTACAAGGGCTGGGAGAGTAGCTAAAGCTAAGAATACAGTTATTCGAGCGGATTGTAGAGACTTAGCATAAAATGATGTATCTAGTGAATATTGGGTTTCCATTGATTTGAATCTTGGAGTATATTGTTTGATTTTGGGTCTCGCTCTTAGCCAAACACTAATCCGAATTTTGATAAAATTAAGTACTCCTACAATTAAATCAAGCCAAATATCCCAAAAATAAATAATAATAGCAATCAAACTCCCAAAATTCATCATCACATCAAATGAAATTCCAATATCATTGAGTCCCAATAATTTTTGCGCTAATATAAGATGAGCGGTACTTGAGATAGGTAATACTTCAGTAATACCCTGCACTAAACCCAATATAAAACCCTGCAATATTGTCATAATGTTTTAAGATAGATTTTCACCTCTTCCCATGTTTCAAATTTATGAGCATTAATTCCATTAGCTTCAAATAATTCTATAGTTTCTTTGGTATCATCCAGGAATACATCAATTTCCAAATCTTGAGCAACTTTTAATTTACGCTCAGAAAATCCATTCTTAAGCCCAACACAATATAGATGATCATATTCTATTTTTGCGATATTCTTTAACCACTGAGCCGTATAACGGCGAAATGAGGCGGGCCTTGCCGTAATAATAGAAATAGTATGTTCATTTGAAATTTTTTGAGCAATTTCTATATCATCCTGCAGAGGCTGATTTAATGTCCAACGTTTAATCACTTGAGGAAAATAGGCTTGAAAAAAAGCAATAAGCCCCTGAATTCCAAAACGAGATATATGAGTATAATCCCGCTTAGTTAATACTCCATCAATATCATATCCTATATGCATATGCTATATATTATCTAATGCATTTTTTGCAGCATCTTGTTCTGCCTTTTGCTTTGAACTCCCCTTCCCTTTTCCATATTCAATAGTATCAACATATACTGCTACTTCAAATATTTTGTTATGATCTGGTCCTTGCTCTGTAATCACGGTATATCGTGGAGTAATACCTTTTTGTTCTTGAATTTTTTCTTGAAATACACTTTTAGCATCAACAAATGATTTCTCTTCAATAATTTTCTCAATATCTGGAATAATAAAATTATCAATAAAATTCTGAGCTATTTCATATCCTCCATCTAATCTCAATGCTGCGATTAAAGCCTCAATAGCATTGGCATTAATATAAGATTTTGCTCCTGGATCATTACGTTCACCATTTGATATATTCAAATATTGATCTAATTCGAGGCGCTCCGCTATTTCAGCTAAATGAGCTCCTCTTACCAAAGCCGCTCTTAAATTAGTTAATTCCCCTTCATTTTTATCAATATAATGGTGAAATAAATAAGAAGTAACTATATCTTCTAGAATAGCATCTCCATAAAATTCTAATCTTTCATTATGACCTAATGTAAAACCTGGATTTTCATTGAGATAAGAACGATGAGTTAAAGCTTGCTCTAATACATCAATATTCTTAAATTTATACCCAATTTTATTTTGTAATGTATCAAATTTGCTCATACACTAACAGCTTCTTTAGCCTTATACAATCCTCCCAATATTCCATTTACAAATTTACCTGCAGCAGGTCCACTAAAAGCTTTAGCGAGTTCAATAGCTTCATTAATAGCAACTTTAGGGGGAATATCTGTATCTTGATAATAATCAATTTCATAAATTGCAAGACGCAAAATATTACGCTCCACAGGTGCAATTGTTTCAACCACCCAACCAGTAGCATATTTACTAATAGCCTCGTCAATTTGAGTACGATGTTCTAATACTCCCGAAAGAACCTCTTTAATATAAGAAATATCTTCTACCCCCTCAGCTAAACGATATAAAGACTCTTGAATAATATCCCAAAGTTGTTCATACTCCCACAAATCAGCAACATCAATCTGATACAGTGTTTGCATTGCTACTGATCTCATAAAGTGCCTATTTGCCATATTTTTTGTATTTAAGGACGATTTATAAACTAAGATCTATCCATTAGTTCGAGTCAAGAATTTCTTTAGACGATGAGAAACTCCTCGTACTCTTGCTTCTACTTGTTTTAAAGCATGATGAGAACGATTTTTTCCAGTTCTACTATGATTATGTCTCTTCTTTGGTACTGCCATACAAAATAATTACTTTATTACTTTTATTATACCTTATTATTATACTTTTTGTCAATATTACGATAGTAGCGAGCTATTAATGCTACAAATTGTATAGTTGCTTTATATATACGCCTCATACGACTTGGTTGCTGAATAAGTCTATATAACCATTCTAATCCCAAATTTTGCATCCATTTAGGAGCTCGCTTTTGGCTACCTGCAATAAAATCTAAACTACCACCTATACAAGCAATAATTCCTTTATGATTATGTTCACAAAAATACTGCTTTAGCTGATTTCCAATAATTTCTTGCTTTGGGTAAGACAGAGCTACTAGAACAATATCCGAGTGACTGTCGAGTATTTCTTGGTATAATATATTATCTTGTAATGTAACTTTTTTGGTATATAAACCACTAATATGTATGCGAGGATAATGTTGATATATATATTTCTGTACTTTTGCTGGTGTTTCCCCTTCACCCCCCAATAAATATACTCGTAATTTATGTTTATGGGCAATATCCAATATATCATAAATCAGATCCGAGCCACTGATTTTTTCTGGAAAAATAGCATATAATTTACTATCCTGATTCATAATAGCATACAAAGAACTCCATATATTTTTCCATTTATGAGCTAAATAAGATCCCGCCCATAATATTCCAATTCCATCGGGTAACCTCAATTCACTCGTATTAACCGCATCCCTAAATTCAGTATTATACTCAGCCTCAACCACAAATTCTGAATATGGGGTTACTATTTGCAATATATCTTTTTTTTCAATTGCATTTTGAATTTGAGACAAAACTTCTTTTTTCGTAAAGGTATCAATATGAAGTTTTCCTATTTTAGCTGACATATACTAATCTTGTTCAAATAAAGACTTAACGGAAATATTTTTAATTGGTTGTTTTACCAGTGGCTTCACTCTATTTTGAATATTTTCTTGCAAAGATGGCTTCTCAGTATCCTGAAATAATATTCCTATTGGGAATTTTTTACCTCCTTCAATTTCGGTAGATTTTTTCATTGCTCGAAATCTATCATTGGGTTTATAAGGAGTAGTAGTAACATCATATACCCGCTTAGAATAAAATTCATAAGTATTAATATAATTATATGTCACACAAGGCTGATACGCATCAACCAAAGCAAATCCTGGATGTAGAATAGCTGACTTAATCGTTTGAGTCAAATGAGTTACATTACCAGCAAAACTTGCTGATACAAAAGTTGCCTGTGCTGTGAGAGCTAAAAGAGATGGATTTAATGGAGTTTCATAAGATCCATCAGGAGTAGTTGAGCTTTTATATCCAGGATCAGACGTAGGCGAGGTCTGACCAGTAGTAAGCCCATATACCTGATTATTGTGCAGTATAACTGCTATATTGACATTACGCCGACAAGCATGAAGAAAATGCTGTAATCCCTCACCTAATAATCCTCCGTCCCCCCCCACAACAATAACAGTAAGATCAGAATTTGCCATTTTTATTCCCTCAGCAATAGGAATAGACCTACCATGTAATCCAGCAAATCCATTATAATCTGTCCAATAAGATAATTTTCCCGAACACCCTACATCTCCAACTAATACCACTTTATGAGCTGGGATTTTTAATTCTTGTAAAGCATTCTTGAGAGCAACCCAAATCCCATAATTCCCACATCCTGGGCACCAGTTTGGAGTTGATTGCGTATAATGTGATGATAAATCTTTTTTTGGTTTCATATCTTAAAACATTTCTTTACGAATAATATTACTAATTTCATCTGGATAAAAAGGATGTCCATCATATTTTAATAAAGCATGCTCGGGTTCAAAATTAAAATACTGTTTCAAAAGCCCCGCAAATTGACCCGTAGCATTATTCTCTACTACTATAGCTCTATTAATACGACTTAATAAAGGTTGGGTTTTTCGAATATTAAAGGGATATATATAGGTAAAATGTATAATATTGGCTGTGATGTCATATTTTGCAAGTAATTCCATTGCCTCAATACAAGCCCATTTGGTTGAACCCCAGCTAATCAATGTAATTTCTGCGTGAGTATTACCATATACTTCTGGCTTTGGAATAGATGGTAAAAGACTATGCTCTTTTTTCATTCGCTTATCCATCATCTTCACCCTATTCTGAGCATCTTCACAAATTTCTCCATACTCATTATGTTCATCAGATCCTGAATGAAATGTAATACCTTGAGAACCAGGAAGAGCTCTTGGAGAAACTCCATCCTTAGTAAAGAGATATCGAGCATATTTGTCACTCCCAATATCGCTTTTATTATGAATTAATATTCCCCTATCAATAGTAATCGCATTCAAATCAATATCTTGAGGGAATATCATTTGTGAAGTTGCCAAATATTTATCGGTTAATATAAGTACTGGTAATTGATATAAATCAGCCAAATTAAAAGCTTCCTGTACCATAGTATATAATTCCACACTATCCCCAGGTGCTATAACTACGCGAGGGAATTCCCCTTGAGAAGCATGTAACACAAATCGTAAATCCGATTGCTCGGTTTTAGTAGGAAGTCCTGTACTTGGCCCACCACGCATCGCATTAATTACGACAAGTGGAGTTTCTGTGATACCAGCTAACCCTAAAGCCTCTACCATCAAAGAAAATCCTCCTCCCGATGACATAGTAAGAGCCCGAGCCCCAGCATAAGAAGCTCCCACCGTCATACAAATTGCTGAGATTTCATCTTCAGCTTGCTTGGCAATAATTCCATATTCATCCGCATTTTGGGCCAATGAATCAAATATAGGTGTAGCCGGAGTCATCGGATAGGCCGCCGTAAATTTGACCCCCGCCTTAATAGCTCCAAAGGCTAAAGCCTGACTTCCATTAATAGAATAATACGGTTCTGCCCCCCCATGATTCAGCTCTTGACTAAAAATATGATCATAATGCTCCTCAACATAAGCATAAGCTTGCTTTAAAGCTAATATATTATCATCCACAATTTTTTGACTTTTTTTCTTGAATTTCTTTTCAATAATATGCGTATAATTATCCAAAGACCAATTTAGTACAAAATGCAATGCAGCTATTGCAGCAGTATTGGCGTATCGAGATGATTTATTAATACCTCTTGAGATTGCATTGAATGGAACCCCAACTCCAAAAAATTGTTGTTTTTTAGTTGTTTTACGGCTTATTTTTTGTTTTACAATATCATTATCATAAATAAGAACCCCTTTATTAATAATTTCATCAAAATGTATTTCTATACTCTCAGCATCAAGAGCGATAAGATAGGTAATATATTCAACTGGAGCATGTATAGGCCTGTCAGAAATACGAATAAAAACTATATTATGCCCACCCTTAATAAGACTGGGATAATCCACCCAAATAAAACTATATAGCCCTAAATTTTGGGCGATATGCTGCATAAAGTCTCCCATACTAAGCACTCCCTGACCTGCTTTACCCGCAATTGCAATAACAAATTCATTACTTGATTTCATATACTCTATTTGTATGTTTTTAACAATATAATTATTATATCATATTATTGTATATTTTCAAAAATAAATCCCCCATCCTATCTATATTGCTTTTTTACTAAAAATAAGTATAATAATAGAGATGTTCGGGCGCATAGCTCAGTTGGTAGAGCAGAAGACTCTTAATCTTTTGGTCGGAGGTTCGAGCCCTCCTGCGCCCACCCCATACAACCCTAAATAAGATGAGATACATCATAGACAAAATGAGATTTGTATAGAGGCGATTTTACAGTCACATATGTTATCGTAACAAAAAAATTATTACTTTTGTCCCCCTTTGGAGGGGGGAGCCTGAAAGGCGGGGGGTGGACTGAGCTAATTCCCCTCTTGAGGGGTTAATCATTAAAAAGCCTATATTCTAAAATATAAATTTATTTTAAACCTATCCACCCTCCCCCTACGGGTACTCCCTCCTAAGGGAGACAAAAGCTCAATCTCAAATATATCACAGGCGACTGATAGGTCTCCCCTACATAAGAACAATAGTGGAGGGATAAACCCTCCACTACGAAAGCATAATTTATCTACGATCTCCTCATCTCATACAAACCCTTGCTATTCAGCCTATTTTATGCTATAATATTATTTGATTATTGTGCCTTCATTTTGTTATTATGAAATGTATCATAATTATCGTATTATCAATTAACTTGAGCCCTCGCAACTATGTCTAAAACTATTATTACAATGGAGTCTCTCCTACAAAACTACCCTATTAATTTACCGGTAGCTGGAGAAGATATTACAGGAACTGTTCTCGATATTGGAACCAATGCAATGTATATTGATCTTGGGCCAATTGGTACCGGAGTTATTCTTGGAGAAGAACTTCACGATGGATTTGGAACTATCAAAACCTTAAAAAAAGGTGATGACGTAACTGCAACCGTTGTTACTACCAATACCGTTGATGGATATATTGAATTATCCCTCAAGCAAGCATCTGAAGATAAAGTTTGGGATGATTTGCTTGCAAAACAATCTGCTGAAGCACCCGTTGAAGTCAAAATTATTGATGCTAATAAAGGAGGTCTGCTCATCAGTATTAATGGAATTAATGGATTCTTACCAGTATCTCAACTTGCATATGATCATTATCCTCGCGTTGATGGTGGAGATAAGACCAAAATTCTTGGACGTCTAAAAGAATATACAGGAGATATTTTCCGAGTAACTATTATCAATGTTGATAGAGAAGAGAATAAATTGATTGTATCTGAAAAAGCTGCTCGAAAAAGTGAAGAATTAAATCTTGTTAATAGCTATCAAAAAGGTGATACTGTAGAAGGAGAAGTAACTGGAGTTGTAGACTTTGGAGTATTTATGAAATTTGGTAAAGATGGTCATAAGCTTGAAGGATTGGTACATATCTCAGAACTTTCTTGGCAATTAGTAGAAAATCCTCGAGACCTTTACAAAGAAGGAGATAAAGTGAAAGCTCAAGTAATTGAAATCGTAAATGGAAAAGTATCTCTTTCTATCAAGGCATTATCTGAAGATCCTTGGAAGAAAATTACTGAGAAATTTACCGTAGATCAAATTGTAGAAGGACAAGTAGCTCGAATGAATCATTTTGGAATATTCATTCAACTTGATAATGAAGTTCGTGGACTTGTACATAACTCAGAAATTGAAAAAGATCGCAATAAGTATATTGCTCTTAAAGAAGGAACACCAGCTCAATTCAAAATTTTATCTGTAGATGCCCAAGAGCATCGTATCAGTCTTGCCCTTGCCTAATATAGATTAACATAATACTGTATGAAAAAATTCACCAAAAACATTCTCTCGGGACTGTTGTCAATTTTGGCTATTATTGTCATATTTGGATATTTGGTGACACAGAATAACAACAATATTAGCAAAGTACCTTTTTCTGATATTGTAAAAGAAATCCAGAATAACAATATAAATTCTGTAACGGTATCCAATAATACCGTAAAAGCTACGCTCAAAGATGATAAGGTTAAGCAAGCTGAAAAAGAACCTTCAGGAACATTTATTGAATCTCTGAAAGCCTATGGAGTTTCGGAAGACAAAATTAATGATCTCAAAATAGAAGTTCAAAATAATGAAGGAAGTAGTATAGCATTTTCTATATTCCTTAATATTTTTGTACCTATTCTCTTGATTGGAGGATTAATTTGGTTTTCTCTACGGCAAGCTCAGAAGGGAAATTCTCAAGCTATGATGTTTGGTCGCTCTATGGCAAAAGTCATTATGCCAGAAAAGGATAAAAAGAAAATGATTACCTTTGCTGATGTAGCAGGACTCAAAGAAGCCAAAGAAGAATTAGAAGAAATTGTAGAATTTCTAAAAAACCCTCAAAAATATACCGATATTGGAGCCAAAATTCCAAAAGGAGTATTATTAGTAGGACCTCCCGGAACTGGAAAAACTCTACTTGCCCGAGCTGTCGCCAGTGAAGCTGAAGTACCATTTTTCTTTACCTCCGGATCAGAATTTGTAGAAATGTTTGTAGGAGTTGGAGCTAGCCGTATTCGAGATTTATTCAAAACTGCAGAAAAGAACTCCCCTGCCCTCATATTCATCGATGAGCTTGATGCCGTTGGTCGCTCTCGAGGAACAGGAGTTGGTGGTGGTAATGATGAGCGAGAACAAACCTTGAATCAAATTTTGGTAGAAATGGACGGTTTTGAAGCTAATAAAGGCCTCATTGTACTCGCTGCAACCAATCGCCCTGATGTACTTGATTCTGCGCTTATGCGACCAGGAAGATTTGATAGAAGAGTTACCCTTGATTTACCTGATATCAAAGAGCGTGAGCAAATTCTCAAAGTTCATGCACAAGGAAAACCTCTTGAGAAAAAAGTGAGCCTCCGAACTATTGCTGAGAGAACTCCTGGATTTTCTGGAGCTGATTTATCTAATCTTCTTAATGAAGCTGCAATTCTTAGTGCTCGGCATAATAAGAAAAGCATTAATCAAAATGATATCTTAATGTCAATTGATAAAGTCTTAATGGGACCAGAAAGAAAAAGTCGAGTTATTAGTGAAAAAGAAAAGACTATAGTTGCTTATCATGAAGCAGGGCATGCTGTAACAGGACATTTCCTGGAGCATTCTGACCCTATTCAAAAGGTAACTATTATTCCTCGTGGAAGAGCCGGAGGATATACCCTCAAAATGCCGACTGAGGATAGAAGACTTATTTCAAAATCTCATTTTCAAGCTGATATGGCAGTAGCTCTAGGAGGATATGTAGCAGAAGAAATCACTTTTGGAGAAGTTACAACTGGAGCTTCCAATGATATACAGCAATTAACCCAAATTGCTGAGCAATATGTACGCTATTATGGTATGAGTGATTTAGGACCAATACACTATTCCGATTATCGCAATAATCGTACAGGAGAAATCCCCAATCATAGTGAGAAAACCTTACAAGAAATTGATGCAGCCGTCAAAACTATTATTGACACTGCTTATGCAACTTGTAAAAAAACTCTTACTGATAATAAAGATAGGTTAGAGCAATTAGCTCAAGCCCTTATCAAAGATGAGACCATAGAAAGACCAGAATTTGAAGCTTTAATGGGTAATACTCCAAAAGAGGAAAGTCCCAAAGAAGAAGAAGTATAACAATTCATTATTATACTAGTATTACTCATATTTTTTATGATATACTAGTATATACGGATGTGTAGCTCAGCTGGTTAGAGCAGTCGTCTTATAAGCGACAGGTCGGTGGTTCAAGTCCACCCATATCCACCAGAATAATATGTTTACAATAAACAGGGGCGACATTTCAGTCGCCTATGTTTGTTATTTTGTCTCCCTTTGCCTGCCTGCGGTAGGCAGGGAGGGAGTACCCGTAATAGACTGAAAGTCTGGGAAAGGGGTCGGGAAAACGGTAGTTTTCCCGTGGAGGAAGGCTGGGAAACCGTGAGGTTTCCCAGGAGCAAATCTTTATTTGCGACGGGGGAGGGTGGATAAAACTAAAACTATGGTATAAACTTTAACAAATATCCACCTCCGGCCTAAAGGCCACCTCCTCCTAAGGAGGACAAAAAGCATAAAACAAGCTCAGTCCACACTGACCGCTAACGCGCCCCCTCTCCCGCGAAGCCTGCCTACGGTAGGCAGGGACAAAAACTTCAACATCCAATCTTATTTTGTCTACGACCTTCTCATCTAGTACAAATAGTTATATAATAGAGATATCCTAATAATACAACTATTTATGAATCTCAAAGATTACAAAAAACAAGCTCTTAGAACCGATTATGCCGATTATAGTGATTTTCATACGGGAGATGCCTCTCCTCGATTAGATTATGCCAGTACCGGACTGGTAACTGAATCGGTAAAAGTATTAGATTTAATCAAAAAATCCAAAAAAGCCCTTTCCCCTTTAGATAAAGAAAAAGTAAAAGAAGAGCTTGGAGATTTATTATGGTATTTTAATTTAACCCTAGATGAGCTAAATATTAGCTTTGATGAGATTATGGAAAATAGTATAGCTAAAATTAATCGTAAACATCCTGAAGGAGACCCCACTATACGAGGTGATAAGGAGTAAGTTGTCTAGCTTTAATAAATATAGATAAAGTGTACCTCTATCCACTATTATGATTTTCTTAATTCTTTTATTACCTCTATAGTGTTATCATATAAGGCTTGATAGTTAACCGTGCCCCCTGCTGTACTTGCTCCACCAAACTTATGAGTTGCTTTAATAGGGTGAATATGATTTCTCAAAATTGAAGATACTCCTGTATCATGCTTGTAAAGATCCTTAATTTCAGGGTCTTCAGCCTCTAACTGATTATAGAATCCCAATATTAACTCTAATCCTTTTTTGGAACTATCATTTAAGATAGCCAATATAATGAATAAATATAATTTTTGAGATTTAGTATATTGAGCTCTATCTCTCTCACAACCTTGTAATAATATTTCTTCGACCGCTCCCTCCTCACTATTTATGGGAGAAAAAAATTTTTCCAGTAGATACCGGGCTCCTTCAATTTTTCCTTTATTAACGAAATTTATAATATGTGAATCTACACTATTCCAAATTTCATCAGACCTACTAATATGGTCATACTTTATTAAAGCTAATAATAAATCAGACCCATAATCTAATAGATTTTGATTAATCGAATTAAGATATGCTGAGAAAAAAACTTGTGATAGAGTGAATGCCCCTCTATGAATTGATTCTTGACTTACTCTACTAGTAATTGGTAAAATTGTATATAAAAAACTATAATATAACCTTGCTAACAAATTATCTTTTAATTTGTTAGCAGAACGAACCTCCTGAATTATATTAGCTACTCCAGTATAATATAAAACGATTCCTTCTAAACTCGAGCTATCCTTTACATTATCTGCTAACTTTTCTACAATTTCTATAGTTTGATTAAATTCTGTACTCAAACCATTAGTAATACCTTTTTCACAATCAGTGAGAATATCATCTAGTAAATAGCCTTGACTTTTTTTATCTTGACGATACTTTATAGAGAAACATTGTTGTAGCTCCTTTATCACATCTTCAGTTAATTTATCTACTTTCACTGTCGAAGATAGATAAATTAAAGTTTGACTTATCATACTACCCTCTAAGGCTATATAAGAGACCTTCCATTCGGACTCATTATCTTTATTATACTGAGACAATATCTCTCCAATTTTAGTATAATTAATCTTTATAAGATCATTCATTTCGGAATATATCTTTGGTGCTTCAATTTGCTCTAAATATCTAATATTAATATAATCTACGCCATAATTATTTAAGAATGCTTCTCTTTTTTTATTGATGAGAAAAAAATGTTCATAATTTTGTTTAATGAGTTTATTCCTCTCTTTATTGAAGAAATTGGTATCAAATTGAGCTTTGGTATATTTGTGGTATGAATAATAAGTGATATACCATACCATAGCAACAATGATTACTATCATAAAAACATTAGCAAAATAACCCCATTTTATTGTATGTAGTATCAAAACTAATATTAATGATATGAGAAAACTATTAATGAATACTCTTGGTTTGATTAAACGTAATAATACTAGATGTTTTATAAAACCCTTTTCTTTAACTTGCAGTATTGATATAAGAATTGGTAAATTTAATGCAATTAATGCAAATGCTAGGGTAATAAGATTGTTCAAGGGTACAGATTGGACTACACCATTGATATCTCTAATCATTTCTAACTTATTCATGAAGTGAGATTTGCTATATACTTTCCATATAAGCTGGATAAAAACTCAATCTTATTGCCATCACTGGTAAATACTCTATCTTTTATTTCATTCCAACTTAATACCATATACTCATAATTCAGTGATTATATATAATCATATCATAAGATGTGATTAAGATATATTTTTACCTCTTTGTTGTTTGTTGGGTTACAATTTCATAAGCCATAATAGCGGTGGCGGTGGCTACATTGAGAGATTGAATTTTGCCATACATTGGTATATACCCAAGCATATCACAGCTAGAGGCAATACTTGGTCTTAATCCCTTACCTTCGCTACCCATTACGAGTACCGTTGGTAAATCATTAAAATCATATTGATAAAATGGGGGTGTTTCTGGATTACAATCACTACCCAATATCCAAAAGCCTAATTGCTTCAAAGTATTAAGTGCAGTATTCATATTGCCTACTTGTACCAAAGGTACATATTTGTCTGCCCCAGAGGCTACTTTTGAGCCAATAGGAGATATAATTCCTCCTCTATGCTTAGGTAATAATACTCCAAGAGCTCCCATAGTCTCAGCAACTCGGATAATTGCCCCAATATTATGTTGATCCGTAATTTCATCCAGAGCAATAACTAAACCTTGAGAAGTATCCCCTACTTTCTCCTTGATACTAGCTGCCCATTCTTCTAAGTTGAGTAATGGCTCAGCGGTTACAACGGCAATAATACCTTGATGAATATAATCCCCTTCTTCAGCAATTTCTTTCTCTAATAATCCGGTTATTTTTTGAATAGGAACATATTGTATGAGGGCAAGAGACTCTTTAGCCAATTCCAAAATTTGCTCCAAACGCTTATCTCTCACTTGATTCTCTCGAGTAATATAAATTTTCTGAACTCGCTTGGGGTCTTGTTTTAATATCTCAAGCACTGAATTCTTGCCATATACATATTGACTCCCGTCTTTATCTTTTAGCTTACCTTTAGGGGCTTTACTCAATTGATTGGCGGGATTGCGACGATGTTTGGTAGTAGGCAAAGCAGACTTTGGGACATCTTCACGCTTTTCGCGCTTATTACGGCGAATAGCTTTTGACTTCTTTTTGGTAGGATATGGCATAAAATAAAATATAAATAATTAAGGCTATACTAGCATAAAATATAGGTATTGTATAGATGTTGGAAGCATCTTAGTTGCTTATATTTTGTCCTCCCTACGGGCAAATCCCCCACCTGTCTGCCGTAGGTAGCGGGGAGGACAAGAGTAAAGATTTTTTCTTTATTTTATTTCCTCTAAGTTTTTAATTTGTTCTTTCAATTCAGCAATTTTATCTCTTTGAGCTTTTAATTCAGCTGGAGTTTCATAGTTTTGTAATTCTTGTACTTCGTTATCAATAGTTGTATTCATACTATCAAAATTAGGATTTTCTAGAGAATTTAACCTTGATTGAATAGATTTAGGTAATTTATCATATAATTCTTTTAATCGACTTATATTGGCTAAAATCTTCTGATATTGTTCTTGATTTTGGGTAAACTGTGTTTTCAATGCATTTTGTCTGATTAAACTAGCATTAACTTGATTTTGTAGACTTGTTAAGGATTCAGCTTTTTTCTTACCTATACCAAACCATTTGAATCTTCTTCTACTACTTATACTGTCAATTTCACTCTGTATTGCTTTCCTTTGTTGTTCTATTTCTAGACTTTGTAATCTTTGTCTTAGCTCTGGTGAGATTTGATCACTATTTTTTATTAAAGATTTTGTCTCGTTTGATAAACTGCCTAATTGACTGTTAATCTCTGTATTCTTTGCGGGAATATTTTCAACTGAATTAAAGTCTCCTTTTTCAAATGTTATTTGACCTGATTCTAGAGCTTTCTCTAATTCTCCATTAAATTGGCTTACATCAGATGGTCTTAATGCGTCTTTTTCAGCTAACATTAGCTTATCTTGTCTGTCAGAAGAGTAGTAATCTTCAGCATATTCTAAACCACTAATTTCTGATTTTAGCTTGTCTATCTCGTCTGTTTTTGCTGTATTGAATTGGCTTTCTATTCTTGAATCAATTCCTTGTTGTAACTGATTGTCAGCTTCACTATTCAAATATGTTCTTCCTCCTAATATACCTTCTGTGATTTTCTGTTGCTGTTGCCTATATCCTTCATCAGTCTTGCTCTTTACATATTGGGCAAATTGAGGATGTTCTGATAAAACTTGATCTATATCGGTATCTCTGTCAAACCAAAAAGCAAGAGCATTTAATTGAGAGTCTTTTGATTCTGTAAGATAAGTAAGTTTATCAGTACCATTTAATGATAAAGCCCTTGTTATTCCCTCAGATGGAGGTAATGATTCTAATTTGGTTTGTATATCTATACTTAAAGCTTGAGCTAAATCAGGATTATTTCGATAATCATATGCATATGAAAATATATCTTCTCGGATTTCATTACGAGCGACCTGTTCTCGAGCTTGTGTACTTTCTTCACGAAGTTGTTGCAATCTATCTCTCCCTTCTTTTAGCCCATAAGTAGCAAAGATTTGATTAATATTATCCTGACTAAACAAATTATTTGGGTCTGTAAGTTGTCCTTCCAGCTGTCTTTCTAATAAGATTTTTGTATCAAAGGCCTCAGCTTCAGTTCCGGTATATTCTTGTTGAGCTTGAGATAATTCTGTCTGTAGAGTATCTTTTGTAACTTTAATAGCTTCGGCTATTTGAGATTGTGTTTCTGTATTAAAAGCTGATAACTGAGTTGTTAATGTGTCAATATTAGATTTAATTGAACTAATTGTATCTTCTATTTGCATTGCTTGTGCTAAGTAACTTGAATTACTCTTCAATTTGCCTAGATAATTATTAATAATTACCATTTGTTCTGCATTTCCAGTAAAAGAACCTGCTCCTTTTCCCTTAGTATAAAGTGTAGTATAAATTCCTCTTAATTTTCTTTTCTCTTCTTCTAAAGAAGTCTCGAATTCTATCTTTTCTTGAGATCTATCATTTTCAATACCCGATTTAATCTCTTCATATCCAGAACTTCCCTCCTCTAAAGCTTGTAATTGGGCTTCTAAGCTATTAATATCTGTAAGCTGTGAAGATAATCCCGTTTCTGAATCTATTTGAAAGGGATATTCATTTTCAATATCATCTAGTGCTGGTAACTCAATTTCTTCAACTCCCTCCTCAACCCCTTCATTTGATTCCCCAACAACTTCTATCACTTCTTCAGGAGTCTCATTTAAATCGGGTAGATCTTCTAAATTCAATTCTGGACTTACTTCTCCTCCCTTTAATTCAATATCATCTTCAGCTTCTATAGCAGGATTAATACCTTCAATACTATGTAATTTTTGGTCTGGATTAAGGTTAGTCATAATGATAATTTTAATGTATTAATCTGGTAAAAAGGTCTTAATAAGTTTATTCAGTGGACTCCATAATTTGAATGGGGTTTTCTTGGTTGAGCGACCTCCATCATAATCAAATCCCCCATCTTCTTCGGTATTACCAAATCCTTCTAGAATAAGTCCTACCAAATTAGCATATATAGCATTATCTACATCAGCAATACTGCCTTCTACTCCTTGAGGAATTCCAATTTTTACCGGAAGTTTTAATTCTTGTTTAGCCAAATCAGCTATAGAATTGAGATTTGCTCCCCCTCCTACTAGTACTGCTCCTGCTGGTAATAGTCCTTCTCTTTCTATTTCTTGTAATTCTTTTATGATAAGACCAAAAATTTCCTTTAATCGAGCTTCTATAATGCTCGCTATATAAGATATAGGGAATACCCCCACTTCCTCTGAATTCATTTTTGCTAAATCAATTTTAAGTTTGGAGTCCGCCCCAAGACCATCCTCAAGTGCTGAGCCGTATTTAAGCTTTACCTTTTCTGCAACTTCAATAGAAGTTCTAAGCCCAATAGCAATATCATTGGTAATATGTGCAGCTCCAATCGGGATAATAGCAACATGAATAAGCCGCCCCTCTTCATATACCGCAAGAGAAGTTGTCCCAGCTCCCAAATCAATCACAGCCACTCCCAAATCTTTTTGTTTTTTGGTGAGTACCGCTTGAGCTGAAGCGAGTATACCAACTTCCTGATGTTCTATCCCGAGACCCAAAGTTTGTATGCATTTTTCTAAATTCCTAATAGGAGATGCATTCCCTTCCAGAATTAAAGCCTCTAATTCTAGACGAATTCCATTCATTCCAACAGGATTTTTTATCCCTGACTCCTCATCAAGAATATAGGTTTTAGGAATAATAGTAATAATTTCTTTATTTTGACTACTTGGACCTGGATTAGCATTGGATAATACTCTTGCAATATCTTCCTCGGTAACCTCCCCATCAGCCCGAGAAACCGCTACTTTACCCGATGTCTCAAAACTTTTGATATGAGAACCATTCAATGATATAATCACTTGTTTTATATCCTCTTCTATCATTTTAGAAGCTGAGTCAAGAGCCAAATGAATACTACGAGTAGCATCTTGTATATCCACCACCACTCCTCGCCTCAAACCCTCACTAGGAGCCACACCTAAAGCAATAATAGAAGGGTCTTTATCTTCTCTGAGACGCCTTCCTACCGCTATCTTTGTAAGTGATGTTCCTACGTCTAATCCAACTATTATTTCATTTTTGGACATAATTTATCTGTATTGTTTTTATCTCTTTTTATCATATCACACTTATTTAGGAAAAGGAATAGTGTTTTTTTACTATCGCCAATAATTCCTGCTCAACTTGACTCATTTTCTGATATTCATCATCCATTTGATGATCATATCCTATAAGATGACATAATCCATGTATACAAAGTACCGCAATTTCATACTCTATACTATGCCCTAAATCTTGAGCTTGTATCAGAGCTTTATTATAACATATCATAATTTCCCCCAAAATCTGCTCCGGCAAACTCTGAATACTCGCCTCATCCCATAGCGGGAATGACAGCACATCCGTCACCTTATCCTGAGACCTATATTGAGCATTGAGATGCCGAATTGTCTCCTCTGACACAATAGCAATACTAACCGTAGTCTCCCTGAGATTACGGTTAGTATAATTGCTAAAACTATCAATACATAAAGCTATAAGATTATTATAGTCTGGAATATTGGGAACTTGTGTTTCAAATTCCAATATCATATATTATCCTAATTTAGCCTGAACTAAGGTTTTAATCTGATTTCCATCAGCCTTACCTTGTGCTTTGGTAACCACTGATTTCATCACAGAACCAAAATTGGCAGCATCCCCCAATTCAGCAATACTCGCATCTACCAATTGAGCTAATTCTTCATCTGAAAGCTTTGCTGGCAAATAAGATTGAATAATATCCAGTTCAGCCTGCTCTGAATCAACCAAATCTTCTCTTCCCGCATCGCGATAAGCTTGAATAGAATCTTTGCGTTGTTTTTCGAGACGAGCTAATACCTTCATTACATCAATATCCTCCAAAGGCGCTCCTTTATCAATTTCAGCATTTTTAAATTCTGAACTAAAAGTTCTGAGTACAGTCTTTTTGAGATCATTATGATCTTTCATAGCCTGTATCATATCTTTTTTAATTTGTAGCGCAATTTCAGACATAGTGAAAGGTATTATTTGATACTTGCTTTAATTTTCAACTTATACTTATTAGGAAGTCTTTCTGTTGAACTAACTTTTCCCATTTTAACTAATTTATCTTTTTCAGTTAAAAATTGAACTTTTTTAATAGCAGCTTGTCTTTGCTTGGTCTTTGACTTATTTTTAGTCAAAAATCGTGAAGCTCGGGCTTCAGACAATACTTCGCTTTTCTGAATACGTCGAGTGAAGCGTCGAATCATAGATTCTACACTTTCTCTTTCTCTCTTTCTTACTTCTACCATATAATATAACCTCCTTTCATAATTTTTCATTCGCTAAAAACAAGTCCTTAGCAAGACTTTGTTACAATACTATCACAAAATCAAAAGATTAGCAATAGTATGTAGGAGATGGGGAGATCGTAGATAAATCTAAAATAAATATCTCACCATATATCGTGTTCAATACAATTTTTGCTTCCAGTACCCTATAAGATTTTATCTTTAGTCACCACTGTACCGAAAACTATATCATACAAAGTTCTTTTCTTTTTATCAAATAAACTAGTCATTGATACTAATAGTATCAATGATGGAGATATTGATAAAGATAGTGACGTCAACACTCCTATAATCAGGCCCCTAAAAGCTAGTTTTCTTTTAGATATAATACCCCCGGCCGTATTTACAACATTAATTCCCGCAGCTTTCCCTCCCAATGTATTCCCAAAGATGAGAAAGGATAAACCAAAGTAAACAGTATATAGAATCAATCCAAAACTTATTATATTATTTATATTATCATACAAGGTAACAAGAGGAATAGGCAGAAATCCAATGATGATAATAAAACTTATTATATATAATACATATAATATCCATGATGCTAAAATAAAATCCAAAATATATGCAATCAATCTTCTCCAAGATGAGGCGTAAACTTGTTTTTCACCTGATGATTCTAAACTAGAATCTATAATTTCTTTAGACATAATAATAAAAATTAATATACTATTTATTATATCATATTCTCTGTATTACTATCCTCAATGTCTACGATATATCTCATCTTATTCATGGTTATTGACTACTAAATCAACATCTTATTCCACCCTTTCAGTCTCAAACCTGTCACCCCTCAATTTATCTCCCTGCCTGCGGTAGGAAAGCGTAGGGAGAGAGGGGAATTTTATGAGCAACTAGAAATAAGCCACCTGTTAGGGTGACTTGAGAGCTTTTTCCATCAAGTACTAAATCTCACTATTGGGGTCTTTGGGATTATGGGTTTAATATGTCTGACACTAGATTCCATAGCGAATCTGTTAGCTCAATGGTATGGATTGTATTATCAAATCTATATTGTCCCAAATCCTCCTCACTTATAATGTTGAACCTAAACTCAATTTTTGTTCTTAATATTTCAATATCTGTACTATGGTCTGAGGTGAGGAAAGCTATGAAGCCTTCCCCAGATCCTACTATAGTTTTTATTTGGGATAGAATACTATCATAACATCTAATCCATTCCATTCCCGATAACTGCCTTGCTTGTTCTGTCGTGTTTGACATTGGCGTATAAACCGCTCAAAGCGGTGTGATGGTACAATTTATATATACCATAAAAATCACATTTTATCTACCTTAGATAGAAAATTAGAGTATAGCTTATGATTAATTATTGTTTGTCTTTGTATTGATTTACCAATTTATTCTTTTCCTAATTTATGAGAAATTATTGATAATAATTTGTCGATAGGTATTATTTCTTGATTTTCACTTTCTTTATCTCTGAGTATTACGGTTCCATCTACTGCTTCTTTGCGTCCTACTATCAGGGTGATTTCTGCATCTGATTTTTTTGCTTTTAATAATTGTTGTTTGAGACTTTTGATTCCAAAGCTTTCTTTTACCCCAAGTCCATGTTTTTGAATAAGGGATAAAATTTTTAAAGCACTTTTTTGTCCTTCAGGTCCAATAGAGGCTACAAAGATATCTGGCTTTTTTTTCTCAATCACAGCATCTGTTTGTATTTGCTTTACAATATGTACGAGGGCATCTACATAGATTTCTACCCCCACTGATCCTATTTTTTTATCACCTCCCAGAAGAGTAAATAATTCATTATGACGTCCTCCCCGCACTAATACAATATCTGGATTATCCTGACTTCTAATTTCAAAATATACTCCTTCATTGAATCCAATTGAACCCGAAAGTTTAGAATCTAATTCATAGGGAATATCTAATGTCTCTAAGAATTCTAATACGGCTTTAAAATACTGTGATTCTGAGGTGCTAAGATAATCTACAATTTGTGGTAATCGTAAATTAATATCCATATCTTCTGAAGATAATTCATTATATAATCGTATTGGATTATATTGTAATGCCTTCACTAATTCTGCAAAACGAGGTTGTGATTTTGATACTAATTCCTCATAATATTTTTGTCGTGATTCTTTGCTCCCGAGTTCATTGATGGTAACTATTAAATTTGGTATCGCTAATTCTTCGAGCATTCGATAGGTGGTAAGAATTAGTTCGGCGTCCCTTACAGGCATATCATCCCCAATACATTCAGCTTTGAATACATGAAATTGCTGTGGCTCAGTTGTTATATCATCATCTTCATCTACTAATGATATTCCATAATCAAATAATTTTAATGGTTCCTCTTTATAATCAAGATTATGCTCAATAACTGATTTGAATATGCTAATAGGTCCTGGAACACTCATTACAATGGCATCTTTGCTATTACGCTTTAGAGTTAGGAGAGATTTTTTATCATTAAGATTGAGCTCAGAAATAATTTCTGGAGTAAATAAAGAAAGTTTTTGACTAAAAGCAAACACATTATGCTGATAACCTGTACTTTGTAAAGTTAATCGTATATCTGCAACAATATGTTCCCAGATAGCAGCTGTTTCGCTTGTAATTTTATTTGCTGACAGTGAGGGAACTGGATGTAATATATTTTTACTCATACTCTATGTTAATTGCTTTCTATAAATCTCTCCTTGGAAAATACGGTTATCTCATTAAAAGGAAATAGTCTCACTGCGGGCTTTCCCACTATATAGGATTTATCTAATACTCCCCAATAGCGAGAATCCGAGCTATTACCTCTATTATCCCCCAATACAAAATATTTATTTTGCTCAACGATTATATCTATTGGCTCAGGGGCAATAGTTTTGATTCCATTTGTAATATATGCCTCATCTAATTCCGTTGGGGTTTCCCCATTATTTTCATATAGAATTACATTTCCATCTTTTATTACTATCCTATCTCCTGGAAGCCCAATAACTCTTTTAATATAATATTCTCTCTGAGCTCCTCCTGGAATAAATTCTGTATGAAAAACAATTACCTCAAATCGATGAGGATCACGAAAACGATAAGATAATTCATCTACGATTAAGTAATCTCCATCCGAAAATGTTTGCTCCATAGAGCGACCTTTTACCAAAAATGGCTGAGCAATATAGGTTCTACTAACAAAGTAAATAGCGCATATAATAAGTAGTGTTTTGATGAAGTCCCACATTTCAGCTTGAAAAGTATTTGCTTTTTGTTTTACTTCTGGTATTTGTTGAGTATCTCCCATAAATATTCTGATTAGATAGAGCCATTATACACTATTTTTCTCAATTAGTAAAGCCCCATACACAGCATATTTAAGCTATATTTATAATGTGTTAATTTGTAACATATTAATACGCTATTCGATACTCTTATAGCCTGATTTGCTCACGATAATATGGTCAAGAATTGGTATTGACATCAATTTTCCAATATCTTTTAATTGTTGTGTAAGTGCAATATCTGCTTTGCTGGGGGTGACATCTCCCGAGGGATGATTATGCACAATAATAATGCCTGCTGCATGGTATTTTAAGGCTGGGGCAAAAATATCTCGAGGATGGGCTATACTCTGATCAATGGTTCCAATTGAAATGATTTCATCATGAATAATGTGATTTTTTATATTAAGATAAAGTCCCCGTAAATATTCTTTTTTGAGATTATACATATCTGATACCAGTTCCCAAACATCTTGTGGGGAGCGAATAGTAGTGATTTCAGCGGTATTGTCTGCAAATATCCTTTTCCCTATTTCAAAACAAGCTAAAACCTGACAGGCTTTAACTCTTGGGAGCCCAAAATCATTCATAATATCTTCTACTTGATGATATCCCGTAATAGCTTTGGGACCATAATCTTGGAATATTCTTTTTGATAATTCCAAAACATTTTCTCCTTTATATCCCGTTCCTAGAATAATAGATAATAATTCTTCTAAACTTAAAGCCTCAGCTCCAAGCTCAATCAATCGCTCTCGAGGCTGCTGATTGGAAGGAAGATCTTTAATCTTATACATATTTATCTTAACAGCTCGGCTGCAAATTCAGGAGATATAGTACAAATATCCGTATCGGTACCTATTTCATACCCTCCAATAAAATCAAGGCGTGGGGTAAGGCGAATAAACCATCGAAACCCCTTATAAACATTTCCATCTACCGGAGCTGTGATTATTGCCATATTATAATCAATATCTCCTAAAACTTTATAATAAGCTTTTAATATTGTTTTATATATTTTAGCTAAATTATATATTACACCCGCATTACTGTAAGCAAAATGTGCTTGAGCTTGTTTGGGGAATATTTCTATTTCATAGGCTGTCTTAGAGGCATAGGGAGTAAAAGCAATAAAATCATCATTTTCTGCAATAAGGCGCATTTTGTTTTCTTGTTCAAAATCAATAATAATCTCAGCTAAATCTCTTTTATGTGAGTGATAATAGAGATTTGCTCCTTCAATAATTCTCTCAATACCATCAGGTACTATGGGGGAGGCTATAATTTGAGAATGAGGATGTGCTATGGTGGCTCCAGCCTTCAATCCATGATTGTGAATAATGGCAATATATCGAATATGTTTCTGTTTCATTAAATCAAAACTTCTTTTCTGAAAAGCTTCGAATGCTAAAGCTAATTTTTTAATAGAAAAATTGCGTATAGGAGTATCTAGATCTCGATAAATAACAAGCTCATGAATTCCCTCTCCCTCTACAAAATGATAAGGGCCTTCATTTTGATAATGAGGGTTTTTAATAGGAGTGAATAATGGATATTTATTATTTACTACAAATACCTGTGGCTCATTTTCATCATCCACTAAAGTCAATAGTATTTTTTCTTTTGATTGACCTTTTACAATATCGTCAAAGGGATCAAGTATTTTTGATATATCACTAGATTGTAATGGAGGAGAAATTAAAGTATGTGGTCGATTATTCCTATTTGTCACAACTAACACCCATTCAGAAGTAAATGGATCTTGGCGAAATTCTTGAGTTGTTTTTGTTTTTTTCATAAATGATATTATTTATAATACCCTTTTATCATTCGGTATTTAATAATAAAGGTATCTCGGAGTACTGCGATATAATCTTTTAATGTTACATGTGAACTATTATCATTATACCATATAACTGGCATCTCTTTTACCGTATATCCAAAATATCGAGCGAGAGCTAATACTTCAATATCAAATGACCAGCCCCTCATACTTACTTTTTCAAATATACGCCGAGCAACATCTCCAGAAAAGGCCTTGAACCCACATTGTGTATCTTGTATTCCTCCTACTAATAGTATTTGTATCCACCAATTCCCTAAATCTCCTAATAATTCTTTATACCGAGCTTGATGAATCTCTACTTTACTCCCTTTTATATCTCTTGAACCAATAACAACCTGTATTCCCTCTTTTAATACTGGTAGCATCGCATCTAACTCCTGTATATGAGTGGAATTATCTGCGTCCATAAATAATACATAATCCCCTATTGACTCTAATATTCCCTGCCTTACAACAGCCCCCTTACCACGATTAACAGTATTATGAATAATTCGAATTGCCTTATATTGCTCCGCTAGTCTAGTTACAATGTCTAATGTATTATCCTTGGATCCATCTAATACAATAAGAATTTCATAATCTTTAGGAGCTATAATATCTAAATATTTGACAATATCTTTAATAGTCGGAGTAATTCTTTTGGCTTCATTATAAGCGGGAACTATAACACTGATTTTCATATTATTGTTTCTCAAACCATTCTTCTAATAAAATACGAGCGGACTCTACATCTATACTCTGACCTCTTGGAATATATCGTTTCGCAAGAGCACTCGTAAGTCTTTCATCTGATTCCTCAATACTCCCTGAGAATTGCTGAGTGAGTTCTGTGATAAAAGCTCTTACTTTGGTAGTCTGCTGTGTATCCTCGGATTGAAAATTTAATGGAATACCTACTAGAATATGATTAATCTCATATTGAGATATAATAGTATTTAACTCATCCCAAACGGTATCGGTATTTTTTACTACTTTAAGGGGAAGAGCAATATTATGCTCCGTAGAACCATGTGCAAGTCCAATACGGACATCTCCATAATCAATACTCAAAATATTCATAAGGAAAATATATTATGAAAGTTTTTTATATAAATTCTCAATTTCTGATTCTTCAAAGAAATTCAAGGTCACAATATAGCGTTTCCCTTTACGTCTTACCTCTACTTTATTATGAATGGTCTCTGATAATTGAGAAACCCATTGTTTTACTTCGGGACTTACTTGATTCTGTTCACTATTAGGATCTTTTTTTACTATTTTCTCTGTTTGCCGAACATTGAGAGCATTAGTTACAATATTAGCAAGTACCTGCTCTTGTAATTCTACAGTTTCAAGCCCCGCTATAATTTTTGCATGTCCCTCTGTAATGGCTCCTGTGGATAGGGCATATTGTACACTTTCTGGTAATCGCAAATATCTCAGGGTATTGGCAACAGCTGAGCGACTAATATCTAATTGTTTGGCAATATCCTCTTGAGTAATATGGAATTTTTGTTGTAATTCAGCAAATCCTTTAGCTCTTTCAATAGGATTCAAATTTTGTCTTTGAATATTCTCAATTAAAGCAAGTTCCGCCTTATCCTGATCACTGACATTAGCTCGAACAACTACAGTAACGGTTTTAAGACCAGCTAATTTAGCTGCTCTGAGGCGTCGTTCTCCTGCAATTAATTGATAGGAACCCTCTTTTAGTTCTGTTACAACCAAAGGCTGTAATATTCCTTTTTCTTGTATAGAGCGAGATAAATTCTCAATTTCTTCAACTGCAAATTCTGTTCTCGGTTGATAGGGATTTGCCTCAATAGTATCAATAAAAACCTCTAATAGTTTCTCGCTCTGAGATGGCTCTATTTTTGGTTCTTGTGACGGTAAGACGGCTATTGTCTCTACTGGTTTATTGGGGATTAATGATGATAATCCTCTTCCAAGTGGACTTTTACTCATATATTCATCTTTATACTGTATTTAGTATATCATAAAGTTATATGATTGATAATAAATATTATCCTTTTGAGGTTATATTAATAAGCTCTTGAGCTAATTTACGATAGGCAAATGCTCCTTTAGACAATGGGGCATAGTCATGAATTGCTTTACCAAAGCTAGGTGCCTCTGAAAGACTCACATTACGGGGAATAATACTATCAAATACATAACCCGGAAAAAATTTACTTACTTCTTTTGCTACCATAGCTGACAATCTATTGCGTCTATCATACATAGTAAGCACAGCTCCTAATACGGATAAATCTGGTTTTAAATTATCTGCAATTAATTGAATAGTCTCTAATAATTGTCCCAGTCCCTCTAATGCATAATATTCACATTGTACAGGAATAACAATTTTATCCGCTGCAACTAAACCATTAATAGTTAATAGTCCTAAACTTGGCGGAGAATCAATAATAATATAATCATATAAATGATTAAGACTTTGTAATTGATCCATCAACACATATTCTCGTCTTGGCATATTCACAAGCTCGACTCCAATGCCAGCAACATCAGGTGTTCCTGCAATAATATCTAATTTGGAAGAGCGAGTCGTATGAATGCTATGACTTAAAGGAATATTCTCATCCATCATTAATTCATATAATCCCGCTTTATCCCCTAGTTCAAAGCCAAGACCACTCGTAGCATTACTTTGTGGATCTAAGTCCACTAATAATACTTTTTTGCCCAATTTAGCTAAATATGCAGCGAGATTAATACTTGTAGTTGTTTTTCCTGTGCCCCCCTTCTGATTCGTGACAGTTATAATCATATCGAATAGTTATCTTGTACCCATTTTATCAGACTTTTGGTATCTTGAAAACGATACCCCCCTATTCCTGATTGCAAAACAACAATACCAAGAATTCGATTTTGTATAGATACTACTGAAGCTAATGTCTCACCCGCCTCATCAGTAAGCCCTGTTTTAGCAGCTAGCATCTCTGGCATTACTTCTAATAATTCATTAGTATTACCTAATCGAATAGATTGCCCAGACTCTGATTTAATAACGGTTTCTTTTTGAGCTAATACCGCTATTAACTCTGGATGTTTATCGTATATATATTGGGTTAATTTAATTAAATCAGCAGCACTAGTATAATTACTAACTGGCTCCTCATCTAGTCCATGAGCATTAAAAAATTTACTTTGATCCATTTTTAAATCTTGCGCTTTTTTATTCATTTTAGCCACAAAATTATCAACACCACCAAAACTTTCTGCCAATAATTCTGCTGAGTCATTACTTGATAGCATTAATGAGGCCCGGATAATATCTTCTGTAGTAAATTTCTCTCCCACCTGAAGAGAATTACCTCCATATATATCAAAAGCTGTTTGCGACATAGTAAGATAGATATTAGAGTCCCATTTATACTCATCTTCCGCTACTATTGCTGTCAATAATTTGGTAATACTGGCTGGTTGATGGCGATCTAGGGGGTTTTTTTGAAATAATATATCTCCTGTTGCAAAATCAACTACTATTGCTGACTGCGCGGTCAAATTAGGCTCAGGTAAATTGTCTGATAATTTACGAAATCTTGAGATGGGGGCTGACTCCAATACTTTTGTTATAGGTTGTACCTGAGTTTCCGGCATCCCCTGTATTGCAATATGATGCAATACGCCAATTTGACTTAAATCATTTTGCTTTTGCGTAGATTGAGCTGAACTAAAAAAAACACCCCCTATACTGATTATAATCAGACAAATTCCTAATATCCAATAAATACCTTTTAACTTCATATGTCTTTCATCTGTGTATTGATATAGTATATCATATAAGACTTTGCAATGTGCTCTCACCAAGACTCGAACTTGGATTAGAGGCTTAGGAGTCCCCGGTTCTATCCCGTTGAACTATGAGAGCAATGGCTTTATTATACTTAAAAATTAGGTTTTTGTATAGGAAAGAAAAACCCAGATGCACAAACACATCTGGGTTTTGAATACGAGAATTTCTAATATCTCCTCAACTCAATGAACGCTAGCTGCACAGGACAAAAACAGAATTCCGCTTCTCCTGTTATTCTAAGATAGAATATCCCATCTTCTATAGTAGTATAATCCCACCAATCTTCTCGATAGCCAGAATCACGAAAACACGTCCTTGCTGCTGCAGTCAATGACATTCTCTCAGGGTCTTCAATCACTGCATTTGCAACAAAGAACCAAATAATTATCACATATTTTCTCTATTTTAGCAATATATACTAATATCCCTATTTACTTATAAATTAAATATCCAAATTTTGTACAGATCGAGCTCGAGATTGAATGAATTTTCGGCGAGGCAATACTTCTTCTCCCATTAATATATCAAATATACGATCTGCTTTCTCAGCCTCATCAATAGTTACTGATTTCATAACTCTGGTGCTCGGATCCATAGTAGTATCCCATAATTGATCAGCATCCATTTCTCCAAGTCCCTTATATCGCTGTATATTAATTTTTGTCTGAGGATTTGCCGCTTCCCATTTTGCAACTAATTCTTGTTTTTGTTCATCTGAATAGACATATTGAAATTCTCTTCCTCTAGACAACCGATAAAGCGGAGGTTTTGCAATAAATACATTCCCATTTTCAATTAATTCTTTAAAATATCTAAAGAATAAAGTCAAAATCAAGGTCATAATATGAGCTCCATCTACATCGGCATCAGTCATAATAATAATTTTATGATATCTCAACCTATTTATATCAAAAGTCTCTCCAATAGAAGTTCCAAGTGCAATAACAAGGGATTTGATTTCTTTGGATGCAAGCATACGATCAAGACGAGCTTTTTCTACATTCAAAATTTTTCCTTTTAGTGGCAATATAGCTTGAAAAGCTCTATTACGTCCCTGCTTGGCTGATCCACCAGCAGAGTCTCCCTCTACAATGAATAATTCACTTTCCTCAGGTCGACGACTAGAACAATCGGCTAATTTTCCAGGTAAAGTCATACCCTCTAAAGCTCCTTTACGAATAACCGTATCGCGAGCTGCCTTAGCGGCACGACGAGCTTTGGCTGCAAGTAATGAATTCTCAATAATAGCTTTGGCATCACTTGGATTTTTATCTAAATAATCGGCTAATTGTTCTCCAAAAATTTGATCCACGACGCTACGAGCTTCTACAGTTCCTAATTTCTCTTTAGTTTGTCCTTCAAATTGAGGGGATAATGGGGCTTTTAATTTGATAGAGATAACGGTAACAAGTCCCTCTCTCACATCATCTCCGGTAAGATTCTCATCTTTTTCTTTCAATATACCTTTTTTCTTGGCATAATCATTGAGTACTCGAGTAAGAGCCGTTCTAAATCCAGTAACATGAGTTCCTCCTCCTGGGGTAATAATATTATTTACAAAGGATAATTCAGTTGATTGCAAATTGCGTGAATATTGAAAAGCAACTTCTACTAGAATATTATCTTTTTCATGATTACAATAGAATGGGGTTGGATGCCGAGGTTCTTCTCCATGAAATAAATAACCTAAATAGGATACTACTCCACTATCAAAGAAAAAGGTATAATCAATAGTGTCTTTTTCATCTCTAAGATCATTAATTTCAATTTTTGTACCCTTAGTAAGATAGGCTTGGGAACGCAAATAGGTATAAATTTTTTCTCTATTGAATCGAGTTTCTGAAAAAATAGTTTCATCTGGTTTAAAAGTAACTTCAGTTCCATTAGGGTGATTGGTTTTACCAACTTTTTTAAGAGCCCCTTGAGGAAATCCTATAGAAAAACTTTGTGTATACTCATATCCATCTTTCCAAACAGTAACCTTGGTATCCGTAGATAACGCATTTACTACCGAAATACCTACTCCATGCAAACCTCCAGACACTTGATATCCTCCTTTTCCAAATTTACCCCCAGCATGAAGCTTGGTCATAATAGTTTCCAATGTAGAAACACCTGTTTTTGGATGCATATCTACAGGAATACCTCGCCCATTATCCTCTACTCTCACTCTATTATCCGGTAGCAAATCGACGACTATAGCGTCACAATATCCACCCATAGCCTCATCAATAGAGTTATTGACAATTTCCCAAACGAGATGATGTAATCCTTCCGTTCCAGTAGATCCAATATACATTCCGGGTCTTACTCGTACCGGCTCTAATCCCTCTAAGACATCAATCTGTGCTGCTGAATATTCTTGACTCTGTTGTTGTTTTTTTGCCATATATGTTACTATTCTTGTATACTATATTATATCATATTTACGCCTAAAAGTCCATATGCAATCACTTATTACTATACTTGGTCCTACTGCTTCAGGCAAATCCGATTTGGCTATACAGCTCGCAGGACAATTCGGAGGTGAAATTATTTCTGCTGACTCACGCCAAATATATCGGGGCTTTGATATTGGAAGTGGAAAAATAACTCCCGAACAAGCCCAAATAATACCCCATCATATGCTCAATATACGAGATATATGGCAAGACTTTAATGTATCAGAATTTCAAACTGAAGCTAATCAGATAATACATAATTTAGAAGGGCAAAACAAATTACCTTTTTTAGTTGGTGGCACTGGATTATATATTGAATCTATTATTCACAATTATTCTTTTTCTCCTATTGAACCAAATAAGGAATTGAGAGAAAAATTATCTCAATATAGCAAAGAGGATTTACAAGAAGAATTATTATCATTAAACCCCAATCATAATCTCAACTATTCTGATTGGAATAATCCTATACGATTAATCCGAGCTATTGAAATTACAAATACTCCTCGGGAAACAGTATCAACACATATTAATTCTCCTCAATATAATACCTGTATTATTGGACTCAATAATTCTTTACCCAATATCAAAGAAAAGATTATAAAGAGGGTGAATAATCGTCTTGAGGCAGGGGCAATTGAAGAGGTAAAATCTTTGATTACTATACTCAATACTCATTTGGGTACTGAATCTGGAATAATCAAATTACAACAATTAGGGCTTGGTACTGTAGCAATAGCACAATATCTCAATAATAATCTTGATTATGAGGAAATGAGAAGACAATATATTGAATCAGAATATCAATATGCAAGACGTCAATTAACTTGGTTTCGGCGTATACCCAATATTCATTGGTTTGAGGCTGATAGCCCAACTTTAATACAAGACAGCCATAAACTTATTTCTGATTTTTTGCGATAACTGTTTTCACCGTATTATGGCCTAAATGTAAAGTGTCATATATAAAAACATAAAATCGAAATAATAATACTACAAGTCCAAAACTAAATACTATTAATGATAATGGGGGGAATACTATTTCTGAATTAATATAATTCTGCCATACGGATAGTTTTGCTAAATATATATGAATAGTTCCGAGTATAAATGCAGTATAACTCGAGTATCGAATAAGTCGCCTCCAATTCTTCGGACCTAATTTTTGTATTACGACAATTTCTGAAATAGCATAGCATATAAATAATATATATAATCCACTTATTCCTAAAGCAATAGCCCAATAATTTGTCCATAATATAGCGGGATTTGGTAATATATAAATAATGGTCCCAATAAATCCATGTATCAAAATATAGATAAAGCCAACAATACCTAATTGCTTGCGATAATGAAGAAATTTATCAAAAAAATTCCAGAATTTTGCTAGAGAGCCAAGTAATAATGAAAAACCTATTAGCAAATAACCGGTATTGGTAAATCCTTTTAATACCATTTCTATGGGGGGTACTGATTTATATACTGTCCCCACATAATAAACTGAAAATAAAGGAATAGTTGTTAAACTAAAAAGGATAATGTCTTTCCAAGGATTAGGTTTTGATTTTAGTGATGTCATATTACTCTAAAATAATATCTTTTGTTTTATTAATCGTGTCTGTAAAATTAAATTGCTTTGTATATTCTTTTCTTTTTGCAATTATCTCTTCTTGAGACTTTAAATCTAATATTTCTCTTAGTGAATTTGCCCAAGCAGATATATTATCAACTTCTACATATTGTATCATATCTCCTCCAACTTCCTGAGAACTCGGTATATCAGAAGCAAGAACAGGAACACCTTGTTCTAAAGCTTCTAGAATTGGGAAGCCAAAACCTTCATAATAAGAGGGATAGGTAAATATTTTAGCATTCTGATATAATGCAATTTTTTCCTTATCAGTAATATGATTCAATTCACTAATATCTTGTTTAAAGGGAGATTTTTGAATTCGAGAGGCAATATCCTTATATCCATATCCTGGGTTTCCCGCTAATACTAATTTTAATTCTGGCTTGTCTTTTTTGGTTAGTTCAAAGGCTTCAATAAGAGTAATGAGATTTTTACGCAATTCTTTTCTTCCAATGGTAAAAATATATTCTGATTGTTGTAATGCCTTAATTTCTGGTCGAATACTATCCTTCTCTTTTTGCTGAGATTCTGGTATACCTGAGGGAATAACCATAATTTTTTCCTCTTTAATCTCATATTCACTGGATAAATCTTCTTTGGTTGAGATGGTAGGGGTAATAATTTTATAAGCCCAGCGAGCAGATAATTTAGTAAAAATAGCCAAATGCCAAAATCGGAATAAAGAATATGCTTGGGGAAAAGCCTCATATTCCAGTCCATGTATCACAATAATACTTCGCTTGGGATGAATAGGTGGAATAATACTTGCAGGAGTATAAAATCTATCTGGTTTATCTTTGAGCAGAGCAAGAGACAGTCCCCATAATGTCCAGAGAAAAGTATTGTTAATAATATGATTTTGAGTATTAGGGTGAATAGTTAAGATCTCTTGGGGTAAAGCTTTACGTGAATACAAAATAATACTATGTTCGGTTGACAGAGATTGCAATAATCCCCGAATTAATGTATCTGCATAATATTCAGTACCGGTTTTATCTTGTATTTCTAATTTTGAAGCATCAATAGCAATGACCATATTGGATATTATTTTTATCTTTGTTGTCCAAGTACTCTTTTATATTTATCGAGGCTATCAAGCATAATTCCTGTTCCCTTAGCGACACAGTAAAGTGGATCTTCTGCAATAGTACAAGGCACTCCTGTTGATTTGGAAATAAGTTCAGCAATATTTTTAAGTAAAGCTCCACCTCCTGTAATCACAATCCCCTTTTCAATAATATCACTAGCGAGTTCCGGTGGGGTTTCTTGTAATACATTTTTTACTGTTTGTACAATTTCTCGAAGCTCAGCCTGCATCGCAATTGTCACTTCTTCTGAAGTAATTGTGACATTTTTTGGCAATCCAGTCAATACATCACGTCCTCTAATATCCATAGTATCGGTTTCAATAGGAAGAGCTGAACCTAGATGTTTTTTGATATCTTCTGCTGTTTGCTCTCCAATAGCTAAGCTATATTTTTTCTTGATATGAGTTACTATGGCTTCGGTTAATTTGTCTCCCGCTACTCGAGCTGAGGCGAAGGCCACAATACCTCCCAGAGAAATAACTCCCACCTCAGTGGTACCTCCCCCAATATCAATAACCATACTTCCAGATGGAACATCAATCGGAATACCCGCTCCAAGAGCTGCTAAAATTGGTTCTTTTACCACATATGCATTACGAGCACCAACATTAAGTGCAACTTCTATTACCGCTCTTTTTTCAGTAGAAGTAATCGATGCCGGTACAGATATAATACAATCAGGTCTAAAAATACGAATACGACTACTTACTTTTTGAATCAAATATCCAATCAAAGCCTCTGTCATTCTATAATCAGCAATAACTCCATCTCGTATTGGTCGCACTGCTTTTATTCCATCAGGAGTTCTTCCAATCATTTCTTTGGCCTGATTTCCTACCGCTAAAATAGTATTATCATATAAATCTACAGCTACTACCGAGGGCTCATTAATTACAATACCTTTATTGGGTAAAAATACCAGTACATTCGCAGTTCCCAAATCTATTCCTATTCTTTTTGCCATATCATTCCTTAACTACTCATTGTATTATTATATCATCTTTCTCCTAATTTTACTCCTTGTTTACGTAAATTATTCCGTATAGTACGAGCTGCTGATGGGGTTTTCACCATATTGAGCCAATCCCGATGAGGCTTTTGTTTTTTATCCGTAATAATTTCTACCAAATCTCCATTTTTTAAATTTTCTGATAATTTGACTGGGCTTCCATTTACCTTAGCTAAACTTGCATGTTTTCCAATATCCTGATGTATTCTAAATGCAAAATCAAGAGCAGTAGCTCCTTCAAGTAAACGTATAGCATCTCCCTTTGGAGTCATAACAAAAATTTGATCTTGAAACAAATCTAATTTCACATATTGCAAATATTCTTCCTCAGATAATGGCTCCTTACCTAAATTAACTAAGTCCTGTATCCATTTGAATCTATCGGTATCAATAAAAGAATGGGTATCTATATCCGATTTCTGTTTATAAGACCAATGAGAAGCGACTCCATATTCGCAATATTCATGCATTTCCTCGGTACGAATTTGTACTTCGAATACGGTATTGGTTTCTATATCTCTGACTGTGGTATGAATACTTTGATATCCATTATCTTTTGGATTAGCAATATAATCCTTTACTCTATTTGCTAAAGGTTCAAAATGAGATTGTATTAGTGAAAATACCTGATAACAAGTAGCAATATCCGGAGTTATAATCCTTAGAGCAATCAAATCATATACTTCATCTACTGTTTTTCCGGAACCTAATTTTTTATATAAAGAATAATATTTTTTTGCTCTTCCATAAATGACAATATTCTTAATATCTTCTTCATTAAATATATGCTCAATATTTTTTTGAATATGTTCTAATACGTTTTGACGAATATCATATTCTTGCGCTACTTCCTCTACTAAGGCTTTATATTCTTGTGCATAGGCATAGGGGAAACTTAAATTCTCAAGTTTATCCTGGAATTTTCCCATACCGAGTCTCTCCGCAATAGGAGCATATATTTCTAAGCTCTCAAGAGCAATACGTCGTGACTTTTCTGGGGGTAGAGCATCAAGAGTTTCAAGATTATGCAATCTATCAGCTAATTTAATAAAGATAACCCGAATATCACGACTCATTGCAACAAACATACGCCGCAAATTCTCAGCATATCTATCTTCTCCTTGATATTTTATACTCGATAATTTTGTCACTCCCGATATGAGAAAAATTACTTCACGACTAAATATTTTTTCTAATTGTCTTAAGCTCACCTCAGTATCCTCAGGCACATCATGGAGTAAAACTGCTATTAATGTATCTCGGTCTAATTTCATATCAGCCAAAGTGATACAAGCTGATACCGGATGAATAATATAATATTCCCCACTTTTACGACGCTGTTCCTGATGAGCATCCACCATTTGCATAAAAGCAATTTCCACTTGCTCTAAATCAGCTGAATTAAGATATGATAAGTACGGCTTCAGAAAATCCCAAAGTTGTTTACTGGCGATTTCTAAATTATCTCTACTAATATTATGTATATACATATGGCTATCTCATCAAAAAATTATAGATACCGTATTAATTTTCTCGTATAATATCAAAACCTATATGACTAAGACGTTTTTCTATTTTTTCATACCCCCTATCAATATGATAAATATTATGAATTTCACTATCGCGCTCGGCAATTAAAGCTGCCAATAAAAATGTCATCCCTGCTCTCACATCGGGGCTTTCTATTTTACGTCCATATAATTGGGTTGGCCCATTTACCACTACTCGATAGGGGTCACACATAATAATATTAGCCCCCATTTGATTTAATGTATCCGTATAAAATAATCTCCCATCAAATATCGTTTCTTGTACTACTGATGTACCGGTAGCCTGAGTTAATAAAAGAGTAAATGGCGCCTGTAAGTCAGTGACAAAACCAGGGTATTCATGAGTTTTGAGCTGTAAAGCTTTATAGGAATGAGTATGAGGGATAATATGTACAAAATCATCTCCCAATTCATATTGTATACCAACTAAATCAAGGAATTTCCAAAATACTCTCAAATGATTTGGCTGTATATCAGTGACTACAATATCACTACGGGTAAGAGCCGCTAAAATTGCAAATGTACCTGCCTCTAATCTATCAGGTATATTAGTATATTCCACTGAAGATAATTCAGATACTCCTTCAATTTCAATTTGTGATGTACCATCTCCTTTTATTTGAGCTCCCGCTCCTCTCAACATATCACATAAAGCCGTAATTTCTGGCTCAAGAGCAGCATTATAAATAATTGTTTTACCTTCTGCCTTTACTGCTGCCATAATCAAATTCTCAGTAGATGTATGAGAAATCCATTTGAATACATATTCTATCCCTGTAAGTCTTTTATTAGGTAATCGGAATATATATTTTTGATTATCTTCAATGACTTCAGCCCCCATTAATCTAAGACTTTCTAATGTCATATCAATTGGCCTACGACCAATTGCATCTCCTCCGGGATGAGGAAATTCAACTTCTCCAAAACGAATTAATAATGGAGCAATGAACAAAAATGATGCTCGCATTTTGATTGCAAGTTCAATAGGAATTTTATTATTATTAATAGTAGTAGTATTAATAGTATAAGAATGTTGGTCAATTTTTTCTGTTTTAGCTCCAAGCTCAATCAATATCGCAATCATATCCCGAATATCATCAATATCAGGAATATTATGTAAAGTCACAACTCCATTGATCAGTAGAGTAGCTGGCAATAATTTTATTGCTGAATTCTTAGCTCCATATACAGGAATAGAACCTTTTTTACCGAATTGATTCCCTTTAATTTTAAACTTTTGCATAGTATTATTTTTCTAATAATTTCAGTATTTCCTCAGTATCATTCCAATTTTCTTTTATCCCCTTTGCACGTATAATACTAGTTTCACTCCCCTTTCCTGTAATAATAATCACATCTTGCTTTTGGGCTAAGGCAAGGGCTTTGATAATAGCCTCACGACGAGATACTATTTTCCAAGCATTTTCATTTTCAATTTTACCGGCTTCAAGCACTCCGGAAAATACCTCATCAATAATAGCTTGAGGGTTTTCATCATAAGGATCCTCATCTGTAATGATAACATAATCATTCATCTGACCTGCAATTTTACCCATTGGGGATCGCTTCCAGGTATCTCTTCCTCCGCCACAAGAACCTAATATTGCAATAGTTTTGCCCTTTCCTTTAAAACTCATATTTATAGTTTGATATACTTTTTCCAAAGCCTCTGGAATATGAGCATAATCAACAAAAATTGTTGGGTTTGTAGCAATTTTATTCATACGCCCCGGAATATCATTCAGGGTAGACAACATTTTATTAATAGTCTCATATTCAAAACCTAACCAGTGAGCAATACCGATTACAAATAAAAGATTATATCCCATAAATTCTCCGAGAACAGGAGTATTAACTTGATATGATGTATTAAGAGCTTTATCAGTATAAGTGAATACTAATCCATTTTCATCTGACTGAATCGATTGCATTTGTATACTGGCTTTATCTGATTTACCAATTGAATATACTGGATTTTGCGTCAAATTACGATAATATTCTTGATGTTCATCATCTTGATTTACCCATGCAATAGGTTCAATAGATTTATTTTGAATAGTTTTAGTTTGAGCCTTATTAAATACTTGGAATAATACTCCTTTAGCTTTTTTGTAATTCTCAAAACCTCCATGAGCTTCCAAATGTTCTGGATACAAATTAGTAATTATCACCGAGTCAAAATGAATACCAAGATGACGATTTTGAGCAAGCCCCTCACTAGTAACCTCAACAATAAAGACAGTTGCTCCATTGTTTTGAGACTCTCTCATTAATTGATGAATTTTACCCCTACCTGGCATAGAATTACGAATAGGATTCTTGTATAACTCTTTACCATTGCTGGTATAGACAGAAGAAGATAACCCTACCTTAAGACCCAATTTAACAAGTACTTGATACAGAGCATAAACCGTACTCGTCTTACCCTTGGTTCCCGTAATTCCTATTACAATTATTGATTCACTTGGCCTACCTGTAAGGAAATGTGCCCCATACGTAATCCCGATATGATAATATGATTTTAATTTTGATATAAGTGACTTTGCCATAATTGTATTAATTATGCCTTTAGTATATTGATTAATTCCTGATAACTTTGAGCTGGATTATCCATCTTAAATATAGCGCTTCCAATAGCAATACGATTAACACCTAAATTTTGGATGGTTTTAATATTCTCTTTAGTCACTCCCCCATCCCATGCTATCTCACCCTCATACAGAGTATAACGCTCTTTAAATTCAGTAACCTTATTGTAGACTTTCTCTTGTAATACAGCTCCATAAAAACCAGGATTCACTCCCATAAATTGTACTCCATCGATTTTCTTTACCACTTTACCAATATCCCGTATATCTGTATCTGGGTTAATGGCAATAGAAATCTCTTTATTAATTCCTTTTACTTGATTCACTAATTGTCGTAATTGTTCAAGATTTTCACAACTTTCTTGATGGACAATAATACGACTAACCGGAGCAAATGATTTTAAACTTTCAATAATATCCTGAGTATTTTTGAAAGTAGCCATAATATGGATTTCGAGCCTAAGATTCCCAAAATCTTCATAGAAGAACTCTCTCGGGAATAAAGATTTACTCTCTACAAATTCCCCATCCATAATATCGATTTGTATAATCTTGGCTACAGATTGAATTTGATTGAGATATTCTCGAAATTCTTGCTTAGAATTACTTAATATTGCAGGTACTATGATACTCATATTATATACTTATTTAATATGAGTATATCAAATATAAAGTATAAAAGATAGAGTTTTTTATACTTTATATTTGATATACTATATAGTAAAGTTTTACAAAAATTGTGATTGAAATTTTACTGCTTAACCGGAACAAATATACCATCAGAAGTAAAGGTATGAATAGTATATATTCCAGAAGTTGTTTTTGTACCACCAGTTGATAAGGGAGAAATCCCATCAAAACCATTTGTCCTATAACGGATAATCACGATACCTGAGCCACCAGCACTGCCAGGAGTACAATAGTTGCCCCGCCCACCGCCGCCGCCGCTGTTAACTATTCCGGCTGAATTTGCACCACCAACACCACGCGTAATCCAAGCACCAGTAATTGATGAAGCAAGGCCCGATCCCCCTGAACCTGATAATCCGTCCCCGCCGGGGCTACCTGCGCCACCACCACCACCTTGGTTAATCCCACCC
>JBIKWJ010000003.1:0-119162 GCA_044356325.1 Minisyncoccia bacterium
TCTTTTCACTATTTATTGCTGCTGTTCTTACTTGTGCTATTTGTTTTGTTGGGTTTATTGCTACTAGTACTATTGCTGCTAATATTCCTATTGCTGCTATTACTAATAATATCTCGAGTAGGGTGAAACCTTTCTTTACTCTTTTAGCTCTTTGCATATGTTTTTATTATCTTTTCCTCTCTCTACTATATCATATCCCCCCGTTTTGTGTAGGGGGATAGAGTTTACGTTTATATTTTATCCACCCCCGCCTTTCAGGCATCCCCACCTAATACCTTTTTATAAGAAATAATAGGAGGGACAAAAGCCCTACTAGTACAAAAACAATTTATAATTTGTGTAGATATGTTTATATGTATCTCATTCTATTCTATTATTCTTGAAATCCATATTCTAATGCTGCTTTCCCAAGAATATATACCTTTTCTCGTTTTGATGTCCTGGCTCTTTTGGTTAAAACATCATAATTATTCTGCTCGATTTTACCTAAAATAGCTTCATACATACGACTTGCCATTATAACTGCAAATCTCCCCCTTTTATTAAGATATTGTAATCCTTTATCTGATTTTCTATATAATTCACGCGTATATTTTATTTGATATTTAAGACAACTTACAAATTCTTGTGTAATTTGATGAGATTGAATCATATCCTTGGTCACTTTATATTTTGACAAATCATTTTGAGGTATATATATTCTCGACCGCTGATCATAATCTTCTCCGATATCACGAATAAAATTTGTCATTTGCATGGCTTCGCCAAGCAATGGCGCATATTCCAAAGCCTTATCATCAGTATACCCAATAACATATGTCATCATAAGACCAACTACTGAGGCCGAGCCATACATATATTGCTGCAAATCTTGATAGGTTTTATATTCTTTAATTGTCATATCTTGTTTCATAGCAGTAAGAAAATCTAGGCTATATTGATAGGGAATATGATAGGTGTGGAATACTTTTGAAGTCAAATTCAGTACTGGGTATTCTGTTATATCACCATGATATGCTCTTTCCCAAACTTCTTGCCAATTATTTAACTCAGCTAAAATATTTGCATCCGAACTATTTTTAGTATTGTCTACAATCTCATCTGGAATACGAAAAAAGCTATACAAAGCATATGTTGCTTGTCTCAAATCAGTAGGTAAAAATCGAGTAGCAAAGTAATAACTCGTACCAAACTGCTTAGTAATAGCCTCTATTGACTTAGTGTATTTGTCCATATATGTTTTTAATATGACCTATCAGCAATATATGTAATCAGACCATTTAATGCAATTCTTGTATTCTCAGTAATATTATTCTCCGCTCGCGTAATTTGTCGGGCCTGCTCCAAATATGACTGAACTTTAGCTCTCGCATATGAAAGAGCACCTGTGCGTTCAAATAAATTAATAATAGAAATTTGATCTGCGTCTGTAAAAAATTCATTTCCCCAATAATTTTGTAATTCAGCAATATCTTTATCATTCCCCTGTTCAAGTACATATTGAGTCAAAAACGTATGCTGATGCTCCCTAATATCTGACAATACTGATTTTTTAATAATATTAGGATCAGCAATAATGTCTAAAATATCATCTTGAGTTTGAAAAGCAAGCCCCAAAGCAATACCAAAATCGACACAAAACTGTTCTAATTCTTTTCCTTTACCTGCTAAAGTCACTCCTATTTGCATAGGGCGCACAAAAGTATAACCTGCGGTTTTTAACCTCATTTTTGTTTCAATTAAATCAGCATCAATTGAATCTCTAGTCATAACATTCACATCAATCATTTGCCCCACAGCCACCTCATCAATCATTTGATAGAAAACTTTCCAAGCATCATAATGATGTGGTAATTGCTGAAATTCATGAAATCTTCCAATTGACCATGAGAATAATAAATCTCCAATCAGAATTGCCTGAGAATGTCCATAATGCACTCTATTTCTTACACTTCTATGATTATCTTGAATACTATTTGATACAAATGTATGTACGGTATCTACCCTATGTCGTATTTTCCCCTCATCAATAACATCATCATGCACCAAAGCAAAAGCATGAAAAATTTCAAGAGATACTAGTAAATCTAAAATAATATCTGGACTTTCTCCTCCCAAGGTTTCATATAGAGTATAGGCCATATAAGGACGAATACATTTCCCCCCTCCAATAATAGCTCTTACATAATGAATAATACTCAAAATCTCCTCATCTTGTGTATACAGAGAATATTCTGTAAATTTTTGATCAAGAGCTTTCTCAAGAAGAGGCTGGAATTTTTCTTTAAATGTCTTTATATCCATGATTATCTACACAATATCTATTAGCAATATAATTACTTTATTTAAGTCTATACTATATTCTCATTCTTGACAATAAAAACCGGCTTTAACCGGCTTTTATTGTCAATCTCCCCAAATTAGATAAATTATTTCTTATCTTGTTGTAATTGTTTGAGAGAATCTTGCTGTTTTTGTTGAGCTTGATCTTGCTTATATTCTTGATATGCTGTCAATCCAAGATATGATAATGCAAATAATACTTGATATAATACCAATGTAATAACTACAGTCAAAGCTAAAGCTTTAAATACAAATTTTGTAACAATTTCAGTCTTTGCAATAAATTCCTTGTGACTTGGATGCTTTTCTAATAATTTTTTACTCATATTTATGATTATTACTTAATATATAAAAAGTATATCATAATGGCCATTATCTTACAATAGATACATTATATTTATGTACAAAATAGCAATTATAAGCTATACTATACTTAATTCTTATATCAAGGTAAATTATAATTTTATATGACACAGGGTAAATTACGTAAAAATGTACTTGCTATCATCTTTGATCAAGATGGTAATGTACTTATTGTATCAAGATCTAATGATCCTCTTCATTGGCAATTCCCCCAGGGGGGAGTAAATAGAGGAGAAACTAATGAGGAAGCAGTGCTTAGAGAATTGGGAGAAGAGCTACATACCACGGAATTCATTGTTTTAGCTGAATGTCCTGAAAAACATATATATCGTTGGGCTAAAAAATTAATCCGCGATGAAAATCTAGGTCAAGAACAAACTATTATGCTACTCAAATTTACGGGAAATACCAAATCAATACAAGTAGATCGTCGCGAACTAGGAGGTTTTTTATGGGTGCCCCAAGATAAAATTGAAATCTTCTTACATGAATATCGTAAGCCCGTATGGCATATTGTACTAAAACATTATTCCAAAGAGCAAATTACTTCTTTATTAGCTAATGAATAATATATGTATCAATCATCTCTTATTTCTAAAACTCGAAAGCAAATCAGCCAGACTGAAGAATCCTTAAATGCTCAAATTTTAATTAAAGCTGGATTTATTGATCAAGTTATGGCTGGAGTATATGCCTATTTACCTTTGGGTTATCGTGTTATTCAAAATATTGAAAAAATTGTAAGGGAAGAATTAGCAGCTATATCTGCTCAAGAAATACTCTTGCCGGCTCTGCAACCAAAGTCCTATTGGGAAAAAACTGGGCGTTGGGATAGCCTCGATGTTTTATATCGTTTTACCTCATATTATACTAATACTGAATTAGCTCTTGGATCTACTCATGAAGAAATTATCACCCCACTTGCTCAAAACTTAATTCAATCCTATCAAGATTTACCTTTAGCAGCTTATCAAATTCAAACTAAATTTAGAGATGAAAAGCGAGCAAAATCTGGGTTGCTACGAGGAAGAGAATTTATTATGAAAGATTTATATTCTTTTCATAGTAATAATGAGGATTTAGACACATATTATGATATTGTTATTCAAGCCTATATCAATATTTATAAAAGGCTTGGACTTGGAGATAAAACGCTCAAAACATATGCTTCTGGAGGAAGTTTTAGTAAATATTCTCACGAATTTCAGACTTTATCAAATATTGGAGAAGATACCATATTTTTATGCAAAAAATGTAATATCGCAATAAATCAAGAAATTATCCAAGAGCAAAATACTTGTCCTGAATGTGGAAATAGTGATTTGATTGAAAAAAAAGCTATTGAAGTTGGTAATATTTTTAAATTACAAACAAAATATTCTGATGCTTTTGGACTTGAATTTACTGATGATAAAGGACAAGATCAATCAGTAATTATGGGATGTTATGGAATTGGAATTTCACGACTTATGGGAACTATAGTAGAGATATTTGCTGAGAATAATACAAAAATGCTATGGCCGGCTGAAATAAGTCCTTTTGATATACATCTTATCGTACTCAATACCGATTCTGCTGAAGTAAAAAATAAAGCTGAAGAATTATATCAGCAATATCAAAAAAATGGAAAGTCTGTATTATTTGATAATCGTGATGAAAGACCAGGTGTTAAATTTGCTGATGCTGATTTGATTGGAATTCCTAAAAGAATTATTATAAGTAAAAAAAGCTTAGAACAAAATGGAGTGGAGATCAATGGTATTATTATACCTTTTGAAAAGCTATAAATTCTAAGTAAAAAATCTCTCTGTATAAAGGAGAGATTTTTTATTTAGACCCCCTTTATAAGGCTTTAATAATTTCCATCGCTTTATCCAATTGTGGATCTTTTTTATCTTTAATATCTTCTGCTTTTAACTCAACTTCTACATCAGGATTAATACCTTCTTTATTAATAGCTTTCCCTGATGGAGTAAACCATTCAGCAATAGTATATTTGAGCACTGATCCATCAGAGAATTCCTGAATACTTTGTACCACACCTTTTCCAAATGTCTTTTTACCAATAAGCTGAGTCTTTTTTAAATCTCTTAATGCACCTGCTACAATTTCTGAGGCTGAGGCTGATCCTTCATTAACTAATACCACTAATTTAATATCCCCATATTTAGGATTTTTTTTCGTTTTTAATTCTTCTAACACTTTATCATTTTTACTTTTTTCCGTTACGGCAATAGAGCCTTTAGGAGCAAATAATTCTATTATATCTACTGCGGATTGTAAATATCCTCCAGGATTATTTCTGAGGTCCAATACTACTTTTTTAATACCCTTTTGATTAAGTTCAGCTAATTTAGAATCTAATTCTTGAGCTGTCTCGGCTTGAAATTGAGAAATAGAAATTATAGCAATACCATCTTTTTCCTCAACTTTAATATTGGGAATGTCTATTATCTCCCGAATAATGGCAAAGGTTTTAAGTCCATCTTGATCTTTTCTTGCTATTTCTAATTTAACTTCAGTTCCCTTTTCTCCCCTTATTTGCGTCACAGCTTTTTCTACACTAAACCCAACTGTACTTTCCCCATTAATAGTCACAATTTCATCTCCAGGTAATAGCCCGGCCTTATTGGCTGGAGTTCCATCAATAGGCGCTACAATAATAAGTTTTTCTTCTCTCAACCCAATTTCTGCACCAATACCTTCAAATTTTCCTTCTAAATTTTCTTGAAATGAATTATATTCATCTTTTGAAAAATATACGGTATAGGGGTCATCAAGAGAATTCACTAAGCCTTTAATTGAACCTAATTCTATATCTTGTTTATCATTAATTTGATCAGGATACAAATATTTATCTTGCAAAAAACTATATACATTTTGTAATCCTTTTGTTTCAAAATTAACATTAGATGATAAAGGAGTATTACCAATAAAGCTATGTACATAATCATCGAAATATAGACCTCCTAATACAAAAGATATTCCAAGTAATATTATAGTAAAGAGAATCTTGAGAGGTTTCATAGTGAGGAATTTATGTTAATTGATGTGGATTAGGTTTTAGCCAGGTTTTAAGAAAAAACGTAATACCATCTTGAATATGTATCCAATATGCCTTACTAAATAGGAGTTTTAAGAATATTCCATTTTGACTTGATTTACGATGATAATGATACATTTGCACTTCGGGATAATATATAACTTTTTTCTTTATTGACCAAATTTGCCAAGCAAAATAGGTGTCTGATAAATAGAGAAACATATCTTCATCTAAATAGTCTATTTCCTCTACAATAGCTTTTGGAAACATATAGGCAGCTCCCAATACCCAATCGACTTCTTTAATTGAATTGTGATCCCAATCAATCATACGAAAATGAGCTAAAGCTTTTTGTGCAAATGGTAATAATCCTATTGGAGTTCTGCGATAAAGAGCAATAAATGGAGTTAAGAAACGATAACTTGACTCTTGAATTGATCCATCAAAATTAAGAAGTTGTGGTGAAATAAGCCCAACAGAAGGGTTATTATCTAAATACTCTACCATTTTCTCCACAATACCAGGTTCAATAAAAGCATCCGTATTGAGATTAAAAATATATTGAGCTTTGGCTTTTTTAACACAAGCATTTACCCCCTTTGTATAACCAGTATTTTGTAGTTGTTTTAAAAAAACAATTTCTGGATATTTACTACTAATTTCTTCCTCTACCTCTTCAGCATCTCGAGAAGCATTATCAAGTACAATAATTTGAAAAGGTATACTAATATGAGCCTGATAAATCTTTTTCAAACAATATAATAATAACTCCTTTGTATTATAATTAACAATAGTTAATGCTACCTTATATTTCATATTATTTTTTGGTATCTTGCGTATTTACTGTAGGGAAAATGTCTTTAATATCCTTTTGGAAGGCATTAAAGTTACCTGTTTTTGGTATAATAACATATCCTATACCAGGTTCTGTTTTAGAGGTAAAAGGTCCATCAGCAGATGTGTCATATCCTTTTTGAATCATTGCATTCAAATCAAGTTCATTGAGAGTATTCACGGTAGTCTTTAATTCATCTAGAGTCATAGTTGTTTTAACATGACTTCCCAAATTATTTAATATATTAATTAAGAAAACGGGGTTTTTAAGCGCACCTGTTTGTTGAGCTTTATCTTTTATCGCAGTTAATACTTCTCTTTGTCTTCGAGAGCGATCAAAGTCATTTGTACTCAATCTCGCCCATACATATTTGAGAGCTCTATCACTATTTAAATCATTAGGACCTTTTTTTACTCTAATCCCCCCTTCATAATTAGGATCATAAAAGTCATTCGCAGCATTTACTGTTACCCCCCCTAATGAATCAATAATTCCCTTAAAAGCAATAAAGTCTACGCTAATTCCATAATGCATAGGGAGTCCTGTCATTTCCTCTAATACTTTCATAGTATATTGTAGGCCTTGAGGGGGCTTTTGTTGAGATCCTATGGCATGGGCAGAGTTTAATTTTTCATAATTTTGAGTACCTGGAACTTTAATTTTCAAATCCCGAGGAATAGAAATCATAGCAACCTGCTTGGTATCATTTTTAATAGAGATAATCATTATAGAGTCCGATAACAAACCTCCATTTGGATCATTTTCTCCTCGCATACCTAATAATACAATATTAGTTCGGCCATTATCTGATTTTAATTCTTTATCGGCAGCTCCTGGCAACAAAGAACGGGCGGTATCAAAAACAGATTGCTTTTCTCCTGTAATATTATTAATTGATTTATTAGCCTGATATCCAAAATACCCAAGTACTGCCGTTGCTATCAATAAAATCCCCCCTACTATAATAAGAATTATTTTTTTCCAAGATTTCATTTTTTTCTTGGGCTTATGATGGTCATTTGTGGGGATGATTTTTCTCATAATGTATATACTTTTTTAATTACATCAAGTGTTTCTTCCGCACATCTCTGCCAAGAAAACTTTTTAACTCGTTTTAATCCTTTTTGCCGCATTTCTTGTCTTAATTTTGAATCAGTACATACAGTATCTAATACTTTTGCCATATCGTCAATATTATGAGGGTCAAAGGAAAGACTCGCATCTCCTCCAACTTCTACAAGACTCGGAGTATTAGATACAAGAGTAGGAACACCACAGGCCATAGCTTCTAATATAGGCAAGCCAAATCCTTCATAAAAACTTGGTAATATAAAAGACTGAGCTCCCCATAATAATGGAGCCAATTCTGCATCTTCAAATCTTCCTGTAAAAATAATATCTTCCCTATAATCATCTCCTATATCCTTCATAACTTCTTCTACCATCCAAGCTTTTGCGCCTGCAATAACAAGTTGATATTCATTGGATGTATTGTGTCGCAACTGCTGATAGGCTTTGATTAATCCTTGAATATTTTTGCGGGGCTGCACATTACCAATATACAATATATAGGGTTTTGTAATACCATACTTCACCTTAACTTCATCTACCATATACTGCTCTCCATCTTTTATTAACCGAAATCTATCTGTATCCACCCCATGATATACAACGGTAATACGATTAGGGTCGATATGATAAAATTTAATAATATCTTGTTTCGTAGCCTCAGTAATTGCAATTAGATGATTTGCTTTTGTAATTGCTTCTCTAACATATAATTTATGTAAGAAGACATCTCTAGCAGGAAATGTTTCAGGATATAAAAGAAAAGCTAAATCATGAATGGTTACCACTGATTTTTGTTTACGAGATTTCAAAAATGGTAACATTTGTATGGGCATAAACAAAATATCTGGCCTATCCCGACGTAATAAAAATGGGAATACTCTCTGTGTCCACATAAAAGGAGCTTGATTAACCCTATGCTCAAAATTGGGAGCTTCTACTCTTTTTCCATCAGGCCTATTATAATAAAAGGTATATTGATTCTCAGTGTCAATATCCCGAAGACCTCGAAATACATTAAGCATATAGGTTTGATTCCCATCTTCTCTTTCTTGACATAAATGGGAAGCATGTACTGCAATTTTCATAATTTATATACACAATTAAATATATTATAGCATAAAAGAGTAAATAACCCTACATAGAAATTTACTCTTTTACTTGTAAAGAATTATCTATTAATGTGCCTGGGAATTTTTATGGATTATTAGGACATCCAGGTTCAAGCCAAGAACTAGTAGTCTGAATTTCACTAACTCCACCAGAGCTTCCTACACAATAAAATTTATCATTACGCAATCCGACAAGAATTGAATACTTCTGAGTATCACCACCATTAGTATTTATCCATAAGGGATGCTTACTTTCATTCATATTCTTTGCGATACTTTTACATACTGCTCTTGCGTCATTCACAACTGAGCTAGATCCAAATTGAGAGTCACAATCACCTTCATTCCGAACATATCCTGATCCTGTTAAATATAATCTACTATAATTTCCATTGTTATTATTTTCTGTTTCCATAATTGTCTTAAGCGTCCTTACTCCTGATATTACAGCCGCATCCCTTGCTCTATTTCGGGCAGCACTCACATTAACCAATACCACCGCAGCTAATATACCTATTATCGCTATAACTACTAGAAGCTCTATTAATGTAAATCCTTTTTGATTTCTTTTCATATTTAATATTTATTTAATCTAATTTGATTATATTATAAAACCTTTAATCCTGCAATATTGTATGCACTATAAAGTTTAACAACTATCTACGGATTGGCTGGGCATCCAGGATTAGCCCATGTAGATGTATTAACCCCCGTTGTAGTTATAGCACCAGAGCTACCAACACAAAAAATTTCGAAATTTTGCCCAGATTTCGGGTCTATTATCATAGAATATTGTTGTGTATTAAGAGTAAATGGTAATGCATAGAGATTAGCATCCCTTACTATAGCCTTACACAATTCTCTTGCCTTATCCCGCACCGAGCTACTCCCATACAAACTATCACAATTCGCTGCAGTTCTAGCCCAACCATCTGTTAGGGTTGGATAAGTCCATAACCTACTATAATTTCCATTAGTATTATTTTCTTCTTCAAAAAGAATTCTAAATTGACTCACAGCCTGTCTTACAGCAGACTCTCTTGCTCTATTTCGGGCAGCACTCACATTAACCAATACTACCGCAGCTAATATACCTATTATCGCTATAACTACTAGAAGCTCTATTAATGTAAATCCTTTTTGATTTCTTTTCATATTTAATATTTATTTAATCTAATTTGATTATATTATAAAACCTTTAATCCTACAAGATGGTATACACTATAAAGTTTAAAAACTGCCTACGGATTATTAGGACATCCAGGTTCAATCCAATTATTAGTATTCTGAATTTCACTAACTCCACCAGAGCTTCCTACACAATAAAATTTATCATTACGCAATCCGACCATAATTGAATACTTCTGAGTATCACCAGTAACACTGTTTATCCATAATGGATGCTTACTGCTATTCATATTCTTTGCGATACTTTTACATACTGCTCTTGCGTCATTCACAACTGAACTAGATCCAAATTGAGAGTCACAATCACTTTCATTAGTAACATAAGACGCTAATCCTCCTCCTGTCAACCATAATCTACTATAATTTCCATTGTTATTATTTTCTGTTTCCATAATTGTCTTAAGCGTCCTTACTCCTGATATTACAGCCGCATCCCTTGCTCTATTTCGGGCAGCACTCACATTAACTAATACCACTGCAGCTAATATACCTATTATCGCTATAACTACTAGAAGCTCTATTAATGTAAATCCTTTTTGATTTCTTTTCATATTTAATATTTATTTAATCTAATTTGATTATATTATAAAACTTTTAATCCTGCAAGATTACCTCGTGTTGCTATGTATTCAAGCATAGCTCCACCTCCTGTTGAAATAAAATCTATTTTTGACTCTTGATGTAAATTATAAATTTCATCTACTGTTTCCCCGCCACCAAGCACCGAATAACTTGATTCATTCCGAGCAATAGCCTCTGCTATATATTGAGTTCCCTCATCATAGGGTTTTTGTTCAAACCAGCCCAAAGGACCATTCCAAACAATAGTTGAGGCTTTTTGAATATAGGACTCAAACAATTCTCTCGTCTTTGGTCCAATATCATATCTTTCATCTTCAATAAAATCTACTGGTAAAATAATTTTAGAGCTTTGAGCAATTTGATATTCATCAATATATTCATTAGCAATTTTACCTCCTACTAATATATAATCAAATACTTCCTCTAATACCGCTATTACTGGTAATTTAGTGGATATTTTTGCCCCTCCAATAATTGCTATTGCAGGCTTATTAGGATTCATAAGTATGCGATTCAACACTTCAACTTCTTGAGCTAATTGAAGACCTGCGAATGATGGGAGATATGCTGTAATAGCGGACACCGAAGCATGCTCTCTATGAGACACCGAGAAAGCATCATTAATATATATATCTGCCAATTGTGCTAAGGAAAAAGCAAACTCTTTATCATTTGATTCTTCCCCAGCATAAAAACGAATATTTTCCAAGAACACTATTTCTCCATCTTGAAGATTTGCAATACTATTAATATTAATTTCGTTTATTGATTTTTCAATAAATGTCACAGGAAAATCACCCAATTCCCCTAATACCTTCGCAATATATCTCAAAGACAACCCGTCTTTCCCGGATTCTTGAGGATTTCCTAGATGAGCAATTAATATAATTTTAGCTTCTTTTTCTCGAAAATATTGAATAGTTGGTAAGGCTTTTTTAATACGAAAATCATCCTGAGGATACCCTTCAGAATTTATAGGCTCATTTACATCAATTCGTATTATAACTTTTTTTCCTTTGAGAGAATAAGGAATATCTTGAATATATCTCATATATTATCAGTATATCATAATCAATAATTGTTGACCATATAGTTTAGACAGCTTTAAAAGTATATGCTATACTAAATTATATAAATATGGCATGGCTTCAATAAATAAACAATCAAATCGTCAAAGTTTTCGAGAAAAACTCCAGACTAATACAGCTACGGGGTCTAATTTAACATTAATTCGAAAAAAAGAAGAAGAACTTGCTATACAAAGAAAGGCCAATTCTCTTGGAATTGCCTATATTAATCTTAAATTCATTCCTATTAATCCTGATGCTCTTAAAATATTAACCCAAGAACAAGCCAAGAAGGCTGGGATGATTATATTTCAACGCTCAGGAATTCATCTCAAAATTGCTATTGAGGACATTAATAATCCCCTAACTAAAACCATTCTCCAACAATTTTATCAAAAAGAATATCAGATAGAATTATATTTGGTATCAAAATATAGTCTTGAGAAAGGATATGCTTCTTATGATTTTCTTCAAGATAGAGGGCAAATTGTAAAAGACAGATTACTTATTCCTGAGTATATGATAAAAGATACTCAGAGTGATATTGTTAAACTTGAAGATTTTGCCGATAAAATTAATTCTGTAGAAATTTCAGAATTAATTCAAATGATTTGTGCGGGAGCCATATCTTCTTTTGCTAGTGATATACATATCGAACCAAAAGCATCTCTTACTCGCCTACGCTATCGTATTGATGGAGTTTTACAGGATATTTTAAATTTTGATTCGAGTCTATATAAATCTCTTATATCACGTATCAAAAATCTTGCGTCTTTGGTGCTCAATGTCAAAAGCACCTCACAAGATGGAAGATTTAGTATTGTAATCATTGATAAAGATGGTGTTAGTAAACAGACTATTGATGTAAGAGTTTCTATACTTCCTAGCAAAACAGGAGAAATTATTGTAATGAGATTATTGAATACTGAAATTCATAATTTGGATATTTATTCATTTGGAGTTAGACGACCCTTTTTAGATATTATTATAAGAAATCTTGAAAGATCTCAAGGAATGATTATGTTATCAGGACCTACAGGATCAGGAAAAACTACCAGCCTGTATTCTTTTCTTAATTATATCAATAGAAGTGAAACGAATATTATTACTCTTGAAGATCCAATTGAATATCGATTACCAAATATTAATCAAACTCAAGTTGACACAAAAAAAGGATATACTTTTGCCAATGGGTTAAGAGCGATAGTAAGACAAGACCCGGATGTGATTATGATTGGAGAAATTAGGGACAATGACACTGCTAATATTGCGGTTAATGCCTCTATTACGGGACATCTCGTATTCTCCACTATTCACACCAATGACTCTGTAGGTATTGTAACCAGATTACAAGAATTTGATGTAGCCCCTCCCCTCATCATATCTGCTATGAATTTATTTATTGCTCAAAGATTATTAAGGCGATTATGTGAATGTAAAGAAGAATATATTCCATCAGAAGAGGAAATAACAAGTATTAATCATGCTCTTGCTATTATTTCTCCCAAATCAAATATCACAATTCCTAAAGAAGTGACCAAATTGTATAGGGCTAAGGGATGTTCCAAATGTTATGGGCTTGGATATAAAGGACGACTTGCTATTTATGAATTATTTGAAGCTCGTGACAATATTAAAGAGTTAATTAGCAATAATACTCCTGAATTTAAAATATTTCGTAAAGCTATAGAAAATGGAATGATAACACTATTTCAAGATGGTATTCTTCATGCTATTGATGGGGAAACTTCATTTGAAGAGGTGGTAACTGTAGCTGGAGACACTAATTATATTGAAGAATTATATGAATCAACTCTCACATCAGCCCTGTCTCGTGGAATTCATATAAAAGCAAATAGTAATCCTCCTAAAATCAGTCAATTATCTGAATCTATGTCAATTAATGATCAGTTAACTGCCATTACTACAGCCGCCCTCTCAAAAAGAGCTACCGATATTCACCTTGAGCCTGATGAAGGGAATTTAATTATACGATTTCGTATTGATGGAATACTCTATGAAGAAGCCCGTATTCCAAAATCTCTTTATCCTCAAATCTTAACTCAAATCAAAATATTCTCAGGATTAGCTCTTGATATCAGTAATACCATTCAGGAGGGAAGATTCACTATTTTTGCTGAGAAAAATGTTGATGTGAGAGTTTCTATTATTCCAGGAGGATATGGACAAACTATTGTACTTCGTATTTTAAGATCAGATATAGCAAAACTTGGTCTCAAAGATCTTGGAATGGATGAATACAATATTGAACTTCTCAGAGCTCAACTCAAAGCTACTACTGGCCTTATATTGGTAACAGGTCCTACTAGTGCTGGAAAATCTACAACTCTTTATGCAACTCTTAATACTCTCAATCAACCTGGAGTAAAAATCATTACTATTGAAGATCCTATTGAATATAAATTATCAGGAATTCTCCAAACGAGTATCAATGAAGAGACGGGATATAATTTCCCTAATGCTATCAGAGCATTACTTAGACAAAACCCTAATATTGTTCTTATTGGAGAAATTAGGGACAATGAGACCGCCAAAGTAGCTATGCAAACAGCAGCGACTGGACATCTTTTGCTATCTACTCTCCATACCAATGATGCTGCTTCTGCAATTTTGAGACTATATGATTTAGGTATTGGTCTTTCTGAAATTGCTGCTTTTGTAAATGTGACTATTGCGCAGCGAATTATTCGTAAACTGGACCCCAATACCGCTACAGCTATTATATTGTCTCCTGAACAAAAAAATATTATTCGATCAAAATTACCAGAACATTATCATAATCTTATTCCTGATACCATATTACAAGCTAATTCAAGCCCGGATCATCCCGATGGATATCTTGGAATTATGGCTATATTTGAAGTGCTTGTTATTAGTCCAACTATGAAAGAAATTATTATTAGTAAGGCATCCACTGCCCGTATTAAAGATTTAGCTATTGAAGAGGGCATGACAACCTTGGAAGTTTCTGGTATTCTAAAAGTATTAGATCATACCACCGATTTTGCTGAAATCGAAAGAGTATTAGGTATCACAATATTATAATTATGAGTATACTTTCTCATTCCACTATACAAACCCAAGAAATCGCCCAAGCTCTTGCGCGGGAAGTATTGGAAGGGTTAAAACCTCGCCTTATATTATTAGATGGCGAACTCGGAGGAGGAAAAACAACATTTAGTCAAGGATTCCTAAAATCTCTTGGTATTACCCAGACAGTAAATAGCCCTACTTTTGTAATTATGAAACCTTATACTATTCCAAATTCTGAATATACGGTATATCATTTTGATTTATATCGCCTAGAGCAAGAATGGGAAGTATTAGAACTTGGTATTAATGATATTATACAAAATCCTAAATCAATACTTTTGATTGAATGGGCTAATAAAACTCCTCGTCTCTGGGAAAATATTCCTCATATACAAATTACCTTTAATGTAATAAGCCCAGAAAAAAGATCTATTATTATTGAATCCTAATATTATGAGTTATCAATGTGCTATTCTTGGAGATATTTCGCTTGATAGATTTTTATTATTACCAGAAACTCCTATTATCCCCTCCCCCAATAATCCAGGGAATTTTGTATTTAACTTAGAATTGGGTCAAAAAATTCCTGTATCAAATATATATGAATCTCTTGGAGGTAATGCCTATAATATTGCCTATGGCTTAACATTATTACAAATATCATCTGCACTTATTGCTTCAGTAGGCAATGATGAATTATCGGGGTATATTGTGGACAACATTACTGAATCCAATATTAACACTGATCATATACATATTTCTACCGATTCGGGCATTAATCAATCTACTATTCTCTCTCTGTCAGGTGAGCGAGTAGTATTATCCTATCATACTCCCAAAAATTATAATTCAATACAAATTCCAGAAGCCGATTGGTTATATATCACTTCACTTAGTCATGGGAGTGAGACACTCTTAGAATCTCTGATTGCACAAAATATTCCCCATAGAATTGCTTTTAATCCTGGATCCCATTTACTCAAAAATAATTTAGATTTAATACATAGTCTTATCTCTAAAATTGAAATTATTTTTGTAAATAAAGAGGAGGCCCAATATATTATTAATAACTTCGAGGAGGAGTCTATACCCAATCTTATTCAATCCCTACATAATTTAGGAATTCCTATTATTGTAATCACTGATGGGAATAAAGGAGCTTATGTCAGCGCTGAGAATATTACGCTGTATCTCCCATCAAGGCCAGTTACCGTTGCTGAGACAACGGGAGCAGGAGATGCTTTTGCGGCTGCTTTTCTTGCTTCATTTATTCAATCAAATGATATCTCACAATCCTTAATATGGGGAATTATTCAATCCTCTGCGGTGCTCCGCGAAGTGGGTTCAGTCAATGGACTATTATCTCTAGAGGAATTAATACCAATATCTCAAACCCTAACTCCACAAGCTATATGATTTTAAAGCCCACAGATATTTCACCTCATAATATACCTGAATATTATCAATTGTCAGATTGGGGCCTATTAATTGAAAAAGATATCATAGCATTTGAGAGAGTATATATAACCGATAATGATAAACCCATATTATTTGCACAAATATATATATACCATTTGATTGGATCATATACTCAATTATATATTCCTCGTGGACCAATATATTATCAAGAAAATATAAGTTTAGAGCAAAAAAATGAGTTTTGGGATAATATCAAAAGCATAGCAAATAAATATAAAGCTGTATTTACATTAATAGAACCTGCTGAGTTAAAACCTACTCAAATATGGGATAATCATACAAAAATTAGTTCCACGGAGAGACTTCCCCATCAAACCCAAATACTGAATCTCGAGCAGGGTGAAGAACATTTATTCCAATCTATTCATTCTAAAATGCGTTATAATATCAAACTTGCTGAGCGTAAAGGAGTGATAATAAAAAAGATTAAGACAGATAATGCTCAATTTGAAACATATTTTAATGCATTTTTTGAACTCATACAGCAAACAAGTAGTCGTGGTAAATTTGCCATTCATAATAAAGAACATTATTATCATTTACTTACTCATAGCCTTCCCTCTATTCAAACATCACTCATCATTGCTGAATATGAATCTACTGTTTTAGCAGCTAATATTATTCTTGATACCCCTAATAGCCGTATATATCTTCATGGGGCTTCCAGTAATCAATATCGCAATCTGATGGCTCCCCCACTACTTCAATGGGAATCTATTAAGGAAGCCAGGAAACTTGGTAAAAAAATCTATGACTTTTGGGGAATTTCTACTACCAAAAAAAGCTGGCAAGGAATTTCTCGTTTCAAAATACAGTTTGGAGGGAAGACAATAGATTATCCTTCAAGCCATATTATTATTCATAATAATATATTATTCTCTCTATATAGCTTATTTCGTAAGTTGAGAGGTAAATCAATTTGATAATATATATAAGCTATAGTACACTATACATAATACATAGATGTCTGATATGCAATTAACTTGGAGTCAAGTAAAAAAACCTATAATCATTTCAGGAATTAGTCTTGGGATTATTTCTTTATCTATTGGTGGAACCGTATATGCATATCGTGACTCAATTTATCCTAAAATATCTGTACAGGGCATAGATATCAGTTCCAAAAATCTCAAAGAAGCTTTTACCATTTTACAAGAGCAGAATAAAACTTTAAGTGAGAAATCCATCATATTAACCTATGAAGATCAAGAGTACTCTACTACTTTAGTAGAACTTGGAATTACTCTTAATACTGATGACACCTTGGTTAAAGCCTATAAAATAAAACGTGAAGGGAATATTATAGAACGACTACAAAAACTCTTTCAACCTATTTCTATAAATTGGGTATATAGTTCTGACATTGAAAATATAGCATCTTCACTGGGAGCAAAGGTCAACCCCGCTCTTAATACCCTAGCTGATGCTAAATTAGATTATATTAATGGTCAAGTCACTATTATCCCCGAACAAGCGGGAGAAAGTATTGATAGTGAGACTATTGCTCCCCTTATTATTACTGATCTAAATAAAGATGAAATTCGTATTAAAATCCCCCTCAAAAAAGAATTACCCACCATTACCAGCGCCTCTTGGGAAGCTCAAAAGTCTGATTTAGAAGGCTTTCTTATTAAACATGACATATTCTTTAATAATACCACTATTACCATACCTACAGAAGAAATGATAACCTGGATTACCATCGACCCAAAAACTCGTAAACTTGGTATATCCCAAGACATTATTAAAGAATATCTAAAATCTGTACAAAAAACTCTTACCAGCCAACCTGTAGATGCTAAACTTAGATTTGATTCAGCTGCCCAACAAATTCAAATTGTCCAAGAAGGAAAAGAAGGAACTCAGCTTATGATTGATGAAAGCTCCAGACGTATTCGAGATGATATATTGGCTGGAGTCGCGAAAACTGAGTTATTCGTAGCAATTACCTCTCCCCTTATTGATGAATCTCAATTTGATGCACTTGGACTCAAAACATTACTCGGTAGAGGAGAATCTAATTTTCGTGGATCAAGCAAAAGTCGAATCAAGAATATTAATGTTGCCGCAGATAAAATTTCAAGCACGCTTATTAAGCCAGGAGAAGAATTTTCTTTTGTGAACACCTTAGGTAAAGTTGATGCTCGTAGTGGATATCTTCCTGAACTCGTAATTAAAGGGAAAAAAACAATTCCAGAATATGGAGGAGGTATTTGCCAAGTATCTACAACCCTATTCCGAGCCGCCCTCAATGCTGGACTTCCTATTACTGCAAGACAAAATCATTCTTATATTGTCAATTATTATGGAAAACCAGGTCTTGATGCCACTATTTATATTCCCAAACCTGATTTCAAATTCAAAAATGACACCAATAATTATATTCTCCTTCAACATTATATCGTAGGAACTATTTTGTATTATGAAATTTATGGAACATCTACTGGTAAAACAGCTAAGACAATAGACCCTATTGTACTTGAATCCAGTCCAGATGGATCTATGAAAACCGTAGCCTATCGTGAAATTTATGAGGGAGAAAATATGATAAAAAGAGATGCATTTTATTCTACTTATCGCCCACCCAATAAAGCCACCTCTAATCCTCTTCAATAATATTATATGATAAAACTATATAATACCCCAGCCAAGGCAATACTCCCTTTCAAATCCATACACCCAAAAAGAGTGTCCCTATATAGTTGTGGACCAACCGTATATGATAGACAGCATATTGGGAATTTACGCAAAGGTTTATTTGATGATTTACTCAAAAGAACTCTGCAATTACATAGCTATAATGTCTATTCTGTTACTAATATTACCGATGTTGGCCATCTGGTTAGTGATGAGGATACCGGAGAGGATAAATTAGAAAAAGGAGCCAAAAGAGAAAATCTCACAGCATTAGAAATCGCCGAAAAATACACCAAACTTTGGCAAGAAGACTTAGCTAAACTCAATATTCTCCCCTCTGACCATTACCCTAAAGCCACGGAATATATCAAAGAGCAAATTAATCTTATCAAGAGATTAGAGCGCAAAGGATATACCTATATTACAAGTGATGGAGTATATTTTGATACTACCAAATTCCCAGAATATGCTGATTTTGCGCATCTCAATCTCAAAGCTCAGGAAGCCGGAGCTCGAGTAGATATGGGAGAAAAAAAATCCCCCTCAGATTTTGCTTTATGGAAATTCTCCCCTAAAGGAGAGATAAGACAAATGGAATGGGATAGCCCTTGGGGAATTGGCTTCCCGGGATGGCATTCTGAATGTGTAGTAATGGCAGACTCACTACTTCATGCACCTTTTGATATACATACCGGAGGTAAAGATCATATCCCAATTCATCACACCAATGAAATAGCTCAGTTCAAAGCAGATACCGGTAAGCCAATGGCACATTATTGGCTACATAGTTATTTTCTTACCGTCAATACCGCCAAAATGTCCAAATCAGCGGGAACTTTTATCACTCTAGATGATATTATTGATAAAGACTATTCTCCACTAGACTTGAGATTATTGGTATTGATGGCACATTATCGCTCTGATATAGATTTTTCTTGGGACTCCCTAACTCAAGCCAAACAAACCCGCCAGCGAATAATAGATTTTATCAATAGAGTGAATACTATCAAGCCACATCGCAAAAATCTAAAACTTCAAAAACTAATCCGAGATACCTATAATAATTTCAAAAAATCTCTTTTCTCTGATCTAGACTCCCCCAAGGCAATTGCCCATATATTCGATTTTATCAAAGAAGTCAATAGCTCAATAGATGCTGGAGACCCTATACCAAGACGCCATATAATCAAATTATTCCAAAGATTAGAGCGAGTTCTGGCTCTTGATTTACCCCTAACCAAAACCTCAATCCCCACTGAGATAATGCTTATTTTCAATAATCGCAATCAAGCTAGAGCCAATAAAGACTTTGACCAAGCTGACAAATTAAGACAAGAATTATCTAAATCAGGCTACATTATACAAGATAAAGACGGGAAAAGTGTGATTATCAAGACAAAATAAAATTGCCTACACCTATTGACATTTTGGTGGTTTTGTGATATGATGTTTTTGTTCACATCTTTTGGCCAACATGACCACTCTTGACAAACGCCCCAATTTCTTAGATTCTATCTGGGAACTATGGGTGCAATTTGTAGAATTTATCGATAGGAGAAAGTTCCTATCGGTACAGGATTGGCTCAATGTCCTCAATACTCTAGAGGATTCTTGTAGAGATTTAGATATTTCTTATATGGATAAATCTGATATTTTAAAAGTAGTAAGAAGTGTTTCACCTTTTCTCAAAAAATTAAAGGATAAAGGAGATGGTGATATCTTTTTCCCCATAGCTATGAGCAGGCCTCTCTTTGAGATTTGCCTACAAGTACTGGATCAGTAGACACAGTTTTTATCTACACCCCAAGCCCCGCACTCAGCGGGGCTTTTTTCTTTTTTTGTAGGGGGTGACCTTATAGTTAGCAGTATTGTCATAATAAAAGCATACATATTTTTGTCCCCCTTCGGAGGGGGAAGCCTGCAAGGCGGGTGTGGATAACATTCAACCGCTATCCACCTCCGGCCTGACGGCCACCTCCCCCAAGGGAGGACAAATTAACTGTCCCTGCCTACCGCAGGCAGGCCTCGCTGGCGAGGGTGCCCGCAGGGCGGGTGTGGATGCAGTTTAAATTCCCCTCTTGAGGGGTGTATCCCTGATATGTTTACATAGCGGGGATACGGGGTGGAGTATTTTTATGTTATGTATAAATATTTTATTTTCCACCCCGTCCAGCAAAGCTGTCCACCCCTCAAGAGGGGAATTTCGCTCCGTCCCCAATTTGACAATAATAATAGAATTTGATATTTTATGTACTACTTTCACTTTGTGAGGAATTTTTTTGATGGCAATCACTTGTAAGAATTCTCATAGACAATGGCACCATATAGTATATTTATTGCAAGAATCTAAAAAATTCAAGACAAAATCTCGCTCTCATTTAAGAGGAAATCAGAAAAAGAGATCAAATGGATTTATATATAGAGTATGTCATACTGGAGCTGATATAAAAAGCATTGATTCGGCAATAAAAGATATTCAAAGAAATTGTAATAAAAATAGAGGTAAAGACAAAGTTAAAGTTGTATTGAGTGAAAATATATATTCATTGATAAATCAATTATTTAGATCTATTTCATATAAAAATAATATTCATTACACCCCGCTAAACTAGCGGGATTTTTTCTTAGTGAAATATTTAACCCCATAGACAATATTATAAAAACGATATATATTATAGAAGTTCTATGAGGTGTTAAAATGTCTAATCCTAGCATTGAGGCGATTCTCCGTCGTCCAACTAAAGAAGAGTTGGAAAAAGCTATACTGGCAGTATTAAGCTGTTCTGAGGGACCTCTACATACAGCTCCTCTCCTAACAAGAGTACGAGCAATACTTCCACATATCCCCTCCATCCATATGTCTGATGTAAGTACAGCTGGGTTAAATTTATCAGATGAAGGAAAATTATATTTTACACCCACCGATGGTTTTTCCACCACCCCGCTAAACTAATTTAGTGGGGTTTTTTCTTTCTGGTATTGCTCTTACAGCCATTTTAGACTATACTATGCTTATGCCAATGTAGCTTAGTTCTGGTAGAGCAATGCATTCGTAACGCATAGGTCGTGGGTTCGATCCCCACCATTGGCTCCATTATTTATATGAAAAAAATTATGTCTTATTCTATACCTAATCATATTATTTTAATATTGAATACACTCGAAAAAGCGGGATATGAAGCTTTTATTGTTGGAGGTAGTGTTCGTGATCTTGTGAGAGGTTCAAATCCCGTAGATTGGGATATTACTACTAATGCTCTTCCGGATCAAATTCAAGAATTATTTCCTGACTCTGTTTATGAGAATAGTTTTGGAACTGTAGGGGTCAAGTATCGCCGTCCGGATGATACGACAGAGATTATTGAAGTTACCACTTATCGCAAAGAATCTCAATATACCGATAAGAGACATCCTGAACAAATTGAATTCGTCTCTGAACTCTCTCTAGACCTTGCTCGCCGAGATTTTACTGTTAATGCTCTGGCGATGAATGCCAGATTAGAAATACAAGATTTCTTTGGGGGTTTATCTGACTTAGAAAAAGGTATTATTCGTACTGTGGGTGAGCCAAAAGACAGATTTGGGGAAGATGCCTTGAGATTAATGCGAGCTGTGAGATTTGCAATGCAATTAGATTTCATCATTGAACCTAAAACCTTGCAAGCTATTCAAGATTTAGCTCCTAATCTCGAGCATATTGCGCAGGAGCGAATTCGAGATGAGCTCACCAAAATGATGCTAACCCCGCGAGCAATTAATGGCTATATATTATTAAGAGATACTCATCTATTACCTTTCATAATGCCCGAATTATTAGAAGGTATAGGAGTAGAACAAAATGGACATCATATTTATGATGTTTGGGAACATCTTTTGAGGACTATGCAACATGCTTGTGATATGTCTTGGAGCTTTGATTTGAGAATGGCAGGGTTATTACATGATATTGCAAAACCTCATACCAAAGAAGGTGTGGGGAAAACCTGTACTTTTCATAATCATGAAGTTGTAGGGGCAAGTATGGCTTATGAAATTCTCAATAGACTTCATTATCCTAAAAAATTTGCAGCCCGAATTTCAAAATTAGTACGTTATCATATGTTTTATTATGATACCAATGAAGTCACCGAATCCTCTATTCGTAAGCTTATCCGTAATGTAGGAGTTGAGAATATCAAGGACTTGATTAAACTAAGAGAATGTGACCGTATTGGTTCTGGAACCCCTAAGGCTCGCCCCTATCGCCTACGGCATTTTGAATATATGACAGAAAAAGTTATGTTAGATCCTATAGATTTATCTATGCTCAAAATAGATGGAAATACTTTAATTAAGGAATTAAAAATTCCAGCGGGACCTATGATAGGTATGATTCTAAATGTTTTATTAGCAGAGATTTTGGAAGACCCAAGTAAAAACAATCTAGATTATCTCAAGGCACAAGCTCAAATTCTAGCTACCCAAGACCTCAAAGACTTAAAAATAAAGGCAATCAATTTAATTGAAGATAAGCAAAGAGAGCAAGATGAAATTATTCGTAAAAAATTCTTTGTGTAATACCCATTATGAATAATCCTATACAAATAATTGACAAATAAAATTCTGTGAACTATAATGAATTGTATTTATAAACACCTATGAAAAAACTTGTCGAACTGATTGAAATTGAAAAGTCTTTTAATCATAATAAGAAATCTTTACAAAAACACTACACTACCCAATCTCAAGACTATATTGCTCGAGCTAAAGAGAATATTGCAGTTCTTCAAAGAGAGGTTTTGAACAAGAATCAGATTGTGAGTGAAAGATTAGCTTCTTATGAAAAACAGTCTAATGATTCTAATTCAACTGAAATTAAATTAGATGTTCAAAAAATTAAAAAACTTATTTTAAGTCAATTATAAATTTGTATGGGAGTTAAAGCTGCTAAATTAATTCAAATCACTGTTTCAAATAATACTCAATTAGAATTATTAGCTTATATTCAAAAGCATCAGGTTGGAGAAATTATAGAAAGAGTAGAAAGAACTCCTCTAACTAAAAAATATTTACATAAACAGGAGGATTTATTAGAGAATTTAGATATTATCAATAAAGCTTTTGATGTTTATAAAACATATAATCAGCAGAAAAAGTCTATTTTAACTAGTCTTATAGATACTAGATTTAGTATTACTGAACCTATATTTGAGCATTATGATAAGAATCAAGATCTTATCATTGCCAAAGCCAAAGAAATTGTTGAAAAAGCTGAATTAAAAGATGATTTAACTACTCGCCAAGAAATTCTACAAGATATTATTGCTAAATCAGAACCTCTCAAAGATATTGAGCTTAACATTTTCAAGCCCTATTCTTATATTACTTTTATCCCCTTCTTGATTGATGAGTCTCGAGCACATTATCTGACGGATCAATTAGAGCATAGTCTCTCCCCTGTAGTTTTAGAATCTGTCAAAAAAGTTGGAACTGATTATGTATATATTCTAGCTGTCCCCAAAAATCAGGCTAAAATTGCCCTGGATATAATTCAGAATCAAGCTACCCTGATTCAATTCTCAGCAGAAGTGAAAGGATCTTTTTATGATGTTTATCATGATAGCAAACAAGAGCTCAATGCCAATACTAAGAAAATTAATACATTAAATCGAGAGTTAAAAAAATCTCCAGTTAAAATGAAAGACTTAGCTATTTTGGTTGATGTATTAAATTCTCAATTAAATTTAATCTCTTATTTACACTCTTTTAATCCTGAGTCGGAGACTACTTCCTCAATACAATTATGGGTAGATGCGGAAAAATTCAACTCAACCAAACAACCTATTTTAGCTATCTCAGAGGATATTAAAATTGTAGAATTACCTTCTGACGCTGAGAATACTCCAATTATTTTAAAAAATTTACCTATTATTAGACATTTTGAGACTGTGACCAAAATTATGGGCTATCCGCAAGCTGGTAAAATTGACCCGACTTTGTCTATTGCTATATTCTTTACCTTTATGTTTGGATTAGCTTTATCTGAGGCTGGATATGCTTTAATCTTAATTGTTTTGACTGGGCTTGGATTATTAAATCCTAGATTAAAATCAGGTATTCGAGATATCTTTGCGGTAGTATTTATTGCTTCTATCTCCACTTTGATTATAGGAGCTCTTTTTGGTAGTTGGTTTGGAATCACTCCAGATGCAGTTGATTATGCTACTGCCTCTCCTCATATGAAATTCTTGATTAGTATTGGACTGATCCCTTTCTTACAACAATTACAAATTATCAATCCTATGGACAGTGTAATTGCCTTGATGGGATTCACTATTGTATTAGGTATTATTCATCTTTTATTTGGCTTGACTCTCAATATTGTACAGGCCTTCAATCAAAAATCATTCTGGGATGCTAGCCTAGATTCTATTCTTTGGGCTTTGGCTTTAATTTTTGGAATATTCTTATTAGTGATTAACTTTGGATTATTAGGAAATGAATTCAAATCACTTATAGATCCTCTACTTTACTCCTATATTGCTTATATTTTTGTGATGACATATCTACTCGGGCGAGAAATGAAGTCTGTTTTTACTAAATTTGGTAAAGGAGCTTATGATGTTTTCTTTGGAGTAGTGGGATATTTGTCAGATATTTTGTCCTATACTAGGCTTGTGGCTTTAGGACTTGCCACTGGTATTATTGCTGGTGTAGTAGGAACCTTAGCTAATTTAGCTGGTGGTGGCTTAGTAGAAAAAGGAGGGGCTTGGTTCATTATTGGTTATATTATTATGACTGTCATCTTTATTGCTGGAAATATATTTAATATTGCTTTGAATGTACTTGGTACTTATATTAATGTAGGTAGATTGCATTTTGTAGAATTCTTTAGTAAATTCTTCCAATCTGGGGGAAAACCTTTGCAAGTTGTCACAAGATCTCAAGAATACAGTATTATTGAATAAGACTATTATCTCTTTCATTATATTTTTGATTCAGTTCAAGAGTATAGTGAAAGAGATAGCAGTAATATCAATCTCTGTCCCTTATTAAGAGTTAAAGTTGAATATATGGAAATATTAGGTGTAAGTTTAGCGGTGCTCGGAGCTGCTTTAGCCGCTGGATTAGCTGGAGCAGGGTCATCAATTGGAGTAGCTACTGCTGGAAAAACGGGAGCGGGGCTTGTTGCTGAAGATGAATCTCAATTTGGAAATATACTTTTATTATCAGCATTACCAGGTTCTCAAGCTATTTATGGACTATTAGCAGCGGTATTGATTTTACAAAATACTGGAGTATTATCGGGTGAATTTGCAAATATAAGTTGGCAAAATGGTCTTATATTAGCTTTTGCTGGAATCCCTGTGGGACTTACTTGTTTAGCTTCAGGAAAATATCAAGGGGATGTAATTGCTAGTGGCGTGCAGTTGATTGCTAGAGATAAGTCCAAAATTGGACAAGTAATTATTTTAGCTGCTTTAGTAGAGACTTTTGCTGTATTCGGATTACTGGTTTCTATCTTAATTATTAATGGAGTATCAGTAGGATAAGTATGACTTTAGCAGATTTAATACAATCTCAGGTTAATAAAGATATTGAGAAATTAGAGTCTCAATATAAAGTTGAGTTCAAGGAGACCAAAAATACTTGGGACTCCGCTTTAGCTGAGGTCAAAAAATTACATACTGAGAAAATTGAAGAGGCTGTCCAAACTCAAATTAATTTTCAAAAATTCCAAAATAGCAAAACGCTTAAATTCACTTCTGGTTATGCTATACAGTCTCAATTAACCCAAATTTATATTGAATCTTTATCAGAAATCCTAGCTTCTAACTTTGTAAAAACGTTAATTCAAGACACTCTTCAGGATATCCCACAAACTGAAACCTTAACTATAACTGGGCAATATGCCAAAGATTTGCAAACTATTGTCAGTAGTATTGGATATAAATTTAATTCAACTGAAAATAATTCTAATTTAGGTAAAATTAGCGCTTCATTAGATCATATTCGTCTCGAAATTACTGTTGAGGACATTCTTAATACCGTCAAGCAAGCAACATTAGCCTCCGTAATCAATGAACTATGAGTTTACAAGTTCCTCTAATTGGTGTTGCTAGTAAATATGTCTCTCGATTAGGGCATTTGCCCTCCTCTACCGAGACCAAAAAACTACTCAATACAGATAATATTGATGCTGTTTTGATTATGATTAGAGATTCTTTTGGAATAGCAGATATTAGTTTAGATAATGTAATTGAGAAATTAAATAATTATTCTCCCACCCAAATTGAGGAGATTTTGTCCCTTTTACCAGATAATTCCGCTCCTTTTGTCTATTTAACTTTTGCTCAAGACTTTGAAAAATTAAAAACTCTAGCCCTAAGTAAAACTATTTATGGCGAGGCTTTGGGAGATAAAGCTTTTGAGCAAATTTTAGCAGAGACTACCACTCATTTACATTATGCTTCTCAATTTAAGTCTAAATTATTGGCTAAAGAGGAAAAATTAATTCACTCTCATGATAGCTTTAGTCTAATTTCTTATTTAGAGGAAATATTTTTGACCTTACTTTTTGAAAATCTAAGTAAAAGTAGTGATATTATGCGAGACTTTGTCTTAGCAAAAATAGATAGCTATACCCTACTCAATGTCCTCACCAGAACCCAAAAAGGTCAGTCCAAAGAGCATATTCTAAGACATCTTTTACCAATTCAAGGTAGTCTCGCTATCAATGCAGTAAAGAGCTTTAGCTTTGGAGATATTCTAGGAGATATTGGGCAATGTCTAAATCTAGCTCCTGTAGATATCAATATCATCAATATTGAAAATGCCCTAATTCAAAATGAAATCAAAACTCTACATAGAGCTCAATTTACTGGGATGTCTGGTGATAGAATTATTCAATATACCGAGAGATTACAATATTCTATTTCAAACTTTAAATTACTTATTTTACAGAATTCCAAACAAATAGACTCCAAACAAGCTAAATTAAGATTTATAGATTATTCCAATATATGTTAGACTATAAAAAACCCGTTGTAATTGCTGAGTCAGATATTATTCTTTTATTTCAATTATTTGGATTTGAGACTTTCAATAGTGAGAATATTTCAATGGATATTATCATTCAATCTATTCAAAAAGATATAGAGCAATATGCTATTCTCTTTATATCTTCCTCCATTATGCTTAATCCAAAACAACGAAAAATTATGAACTCATTTACTATCCCTATTTCGCAGCTCCCCATCAGCAGCGATAGCTCTTCTGTAGATGAGCTAAAACGGCTCACTGAGAAAGCTGTGGGAATGAGCCTCGACACATTATTCGCGTCTTGATTAATCTAATTATTATGAATACTGGAACAATTATCAAAATCTCTGGACCCCTTGTTATCGCTGACTCTATGAAAGGCAGTAAAATGTATGATTTAGTTAAAGTAGGAACACTGGAATTGATGGGAGAAATTATTGAGCTCAAGGATGATACTGCCTCTATTCAAGTATATGAGGATACTTCTGGGCTTCGTGTTGGAGAGCCGGTATATTCAACTGGTGAACCTCTTAGTATTGAGTTAGGACCTGGACTTTTGACTGCTGGATTATTTGATGGAATTTTGCGCCCGCTTAATGTTATTGCTGAAAAAACTGCTGCTAATGGCTTGAATCCAGGATATATTGAAAAAGGTGTTACTGCTCCGAGCCTCAACCGAGAGACAAAATGGGAATTCAAACCTCTGTTCAAAAAAGGAGACAAGGTAATTGCTGGAGATATACTAGGAACAGTACAAGAAACCGAACTTATTGTGCACAAAATCCTCGTACCTGTAGGAGTATCGGGAGAAATTGCAGATATTAAATCTGGGGAATTCACAGTAACTGAGACAATAGCTACAATTGGAGATAATTCCGTACAATTGATGCATAAATGGCCAGTACGTACTCCCCGACCTTATCAAGCTAAACAAATTCCTACTACTCCTCTTATTACTCAGCAAAGAATTATTGATACCTTTTTTCCTGTACCAAAAGGAGGAGCTGCTGCGGTACCAGGTCCATTCGGAGCTGGTAAAACCGTTATTCAACAACAATTAGCAAAATGGTCTGATGCTGATATTGTGGTTTATGTTGGTTGTGGAGAGCGTGGAAATGAAATTACCGATGTATTAGTAGAATTCCCGCATTTAAAAGACCCAAATTCTGGCCGACCTCTGATGGAAAGAACTATTTTGGTAGCCAATACCTCTAATATGCCAATTGCTGCTCGTGAAGCATCAGTTTATACAGGAATTACACTTGCCGAATATTATCGAGATATGGGATATAATGTGGCTATGATGGCTGACTCTACTTCTCGATGGGCCGAAGCTATGCGTGAAATGTCAGGAAGATTAGAAGAAATGCCAGGAGAAGAGGGGTATCCTGCCTATCTTGGATCTCGAATTTCAGCCTTTTATGAAAGAGCAGGTATTGTGACAACCCTTGGATCTGAGGGAATAACTGGATCAGCAACTATTATTGCTGCTGTATCGCCTCCAGGAGGAGATTTATCCGAGCCTGTTAGCCAAGCTACCCTTAAAGTAACCAAAGCTTTTTGGGGATTAGATGCTTCTTTGGCTGCAAAAAAACATTTTCCATCTATTCATTGGCTTAATAGTTACAGTCTTTATAAGGACAATGTGGAAGAATATTTTATCAATGCAACCGATGCTGATTGGAAAGATTTGCGAGATCTTGCTATGCAAATTTTACAAAAAGAAAATGAACTTGATGATATTATCAAATTAGTGGGAATGGACGCCCTATCTAGCGCCGAGAAAATTCTCCTAGACACTGCTCGTGGTCTCAGAGAAGATTATCTTCAACAAAATGCCTTCGATGAAGTTGATGCTTTTGCCTCCACGCGAAAAATGTATCTGATGCTAAAAGCGATGTTAACCTTCCATCAAGAAGCTTTGGCATTCACTCAAGGTAATACTCAAATTGAAATTAATGATATATTAGAGCTCCCAATAAGAGAATCGATTAGTAAACTCAAGAATATACCTGAATCTAATATAGAATCAATTGTTACTTTAATTGATTCTATTGCTCCTATCATCAAAAATCTCAAAGAGAATAATCAAGACTCAGACTTTGGTATTAATAAAGTAATCAACGGAATTTAGGATAATTATATGAAGAAATGGTATAACACAATCAAAGAAATTGCCGGACCACTCGTAGTAGTGGAAAAGGTACCCGAAGTTGCATTTGAGGAAATTGTAGAAATTCGAGATGCAAAAGGAAATATTCGCCGAGGAAGAGTACTTGAGGCTGGTAAAGATACCGCCATTGTTCAACTATTTACCAATACTGAAGGACTTGATACCAAAACAGCTGAAATTGCATTTCTTGGAGAAACACTCAGATTTGGGGTTGCAGAATCAATGCTTGGAAGAGTATTCACCGGAGCTGGTGAAGTCAAAGATGGTGGACCAGAGATTATTGCTGAAAAATATGTAGATATCAATGGCGCCCCTATCAATCCTGGGCAAAGACAATTCCCTAGTGAATTTATTCAAACAGGAATTTCTACCATTGATGGATTAAATGCTCTTGTACGAGGTCAAAAACTCCCTATATTCTCTGGAGCTGGACTACCTCATGCCGAACTTGCTGCCCAAATTGCAGAACAATCTCGTGTGGTTGAAGTAAAAAACGGTACTGATTTGGTAGAATCAGATGAACCATTTGCTGTTATTTTTGCAGCTATGGGAGTGACTTTTGAAGAAGCGCAATTCTTTATCGATTCATTTGAAAAGACAGGAGCTATGGAGCGAGCCGCTCTCTTTATCAATACCGCCAGCGACCCTATCGTAGAGCGTATTACCCTACCAAGACTAGCACTTACTCTTGGTGAGTATCTTGCCTTTGAGAAAAATATGCATGTATTAGTTATATTAACCGATATGACCAATTATGCTGATGCCCTCCGTGAAGTGTCAGCATCTAGAAAAGAAATTCCTGGAAGAAGAGGATATCCGGGATATCTCTATACCGATTTAGCAACTCTTTATGAAAGAGCGGGACTTATCAAGGGATCTACCGGTTCATTGACGCAAATTCCTATACTAACAATGCCTGATGATGATAAACAGCATCCAATCCCCGATCTTACAGGATATATCACAGAAGGACAAATTATGGTCAATAGAGAGCTTCATAATCAAGGGATTTATCCTCCAATTCAACCAATTGGATCTCTTTCTCGTATTGGAGTAAATAAAAAATATACCCGTGAAGATTTGTCTGCCGTCAAAGAGCAAATGGCCTCCTCCTATGCCAAAGGAATGGAAATTAAAGAGTTAGCTCTCATACTAGGTGAATCAGCTCTATCCGAGACAGATAAAGCCTATATCCGATTTGCTGAGGCTTTTGAGACAAGATATATTACTCAGGGTCGCCGAGAGAACCGTTCTATATTAGATACGCTTGATTTATCTTGGGAATTATTATCCATTCTTCCTAAAAAAGAATTAAAGAAAATCAAGCCTGAATTTATTGAGAAATATTCCAAATAAATATGCCAGCAGTAAAGCCTACCAGACAAGAGGCCCTAAGACTTAAGAAGAAAATTAAAACAGCTTCCAGAGGACATAATTTGCTTACCGATAAAAGAGATGGCCTAATTCAAGAATTCCTCGCTATTATCCAAGAAGTAATAAAACTTCGAGGAGAATTAACACCCAAAATGGTAGAGGCAATACAATTATTCCGCTTTGCACAAACCAAAATTTCAGAAGAAGCTATTCAAGAATTAATTCATCTCTCACAAGCCAAAACCTATCTAGAATTACAAAAGAAATCTATTATGGGAGTAAAAATACCCCATATTATACCCCATATTACTGGAGATCCTTTCCAATATGGAACTTTTGGTACCCCCAAAGATTTAGATCAATCCTTATCATTATTGCAATCAATATTGCCCCTCATCATACAATTAGCGGAAATAGAATTCACCGCCAGACTACTCGCCGAGGAAATTGAAATAACCCGCCGAAGAGTGAATGCTCTAGAATATGTCATAATACCCGAGATGAAGCAAAACTTAAAGTCAATTCAAAGCTCACTCGATGAACTCACCCGCCAAGAAAAAGTCACCATTATGAAAGTCAAAGAGATTTTGGGGTTGTAGGAAAATATCTTCAATAAAAATTATAAAATTGACTCAAAAACTATAATTCTTTATACTATAGTTATAATTATATAATTCCACCCTATGAATAAACAGCGTCTCGAAGCATTAACCGAAGGAATATTTGCGATTGTAATGACTTTGCTTGTGATTGAGATTAAAGTCCCTGAAATACAGCATATAGCAACTAATCTTGAATTATGGGAGGCTATCAAAAAATTAACTCCCCTATTCTTAAGTTTTATATTGAGTTTTACCGTACTAGCCACATTGTGGAGAGCTCATGTATTTATGATTTCCTATTATGCCAAATCAATAGATACTCATATGATAAACATTAATATTATTTTCTTTATTTTGGTAGCCTTATTACCGTTTTCAGCCCATCTATTGGGAGCATATCATTATACTCAATTTGCTATTATTTTTTATGGAATTAATATATCCTTATTAAGTCTAACCCTGTATGGTCTCAGGACATATATGCGAATTTCTGGAAATATTGATAGTGAAAAATTTTATACCTCTGATCGTAAATATACTCGAATTCGTATTTTACTTCCGCTTTTATGTTCTATGCTCGCTATTCCCCTCTCATTCTGGAATACTAATATTTCTATTATTATGTATACTTTTGTGGTACTATTCAATTTCTTCCCTGGAGGAATTGTCTTTATTGAAAATATAGTTAATAAAATATTAGGCCGAAATATTGAGGCATAAATTGTGGAGCAGGCAATTTCTTCCCACCTAGTAATGATGGCAAAGAGATATTCAAAGGATTAAAAATACTTATCCAAGATACTATATCAAAATGATATTACTTCGTCCCTAATCTCACTTGCCATTTGTAGACTTCGGCGACGGCGATGACGATAGCGATGGAGATAAATCCATAATAAATAGAATCATATAGCGAGACTGGGGTGAATTGTAATATTCTCTGAAGGAATGGGAGAGTTATCATAGCGACTAAGATGAGAGCTGAGGCGGCGACCGCTAGGTTGATCATACGATTGGAGAAGAAGCCGATGCTGAAGAGAGATTCTTTTGGGGATCGCATATTATAACTATTAGCTAATTGCATCAAGGCTAAGCAGAGGAAAAACATTGTTCTCGCCTGTTCTATACCATTGCCCAAATAAGCTAGATAAATCCAGACGCCTATTACGGTCATAGTTAAGGTCATAACTATAATATAGGGATAGGTATTGGGTGAGACTACTTTCATATTGGCTGACAGTGGTTTTTCTAACAAAATCCCTTTATGACTTCGCTCGGTAGCAAGGGCAATATCTGAAATTCCATTGGTGACTAAGTTTAGGCACAAAACTTGTATAGCTAAAAGTGGTAATGGTAAGCCTAAGCTGAGGCTTAATATAAAGAGCAAAATCTCCGCAATACTGGTAGTGATGAGAAAAATACTAGTTTGTTGTATATTCCTGAATATAACTCTTCCCTCTTCCAGAGCCGAGATAATACTGACAAAATTATCATCAGTGAGTACAATATCACTGGCTTCCCGAGCTACATCGGTGCCTCTAATACCCATAGCTATGCCTATATCGGCTTTTTTGAGGGCTGGGGCATCATTTACCCCGTCTCCTGTCATAGCTACGATATGCTTATGTTTTTGTAAGATAGTGGCTACTCTGAGCTTACTTCTTGGACTTAACCTAGCTAGTACAGAAATATGCTTGAGTTTTTTATATAATTCCTTATCAGATAACTTTTGAATCTCATCATCAATCAAAGCTTCTCCTTTCTCGTCTATCAAACCAATGGATTTGGCAATGGCCAGAGCAGTGTCTTTATGGTCTCCAGTTGCCATAATTACTCTGACTCCTGCTTTTTTAGCCTGTGCAATAGCGTCAGCTACTTCAGCTCGAGGCGGATCGATAATTCCAACTATACCTACAAATACTAAATCTTGCACCTGCTCGGCTTGAATAGCCTTTAGTCCCGCTGATTCATCTCTATAAGCAAAGGCTATAACCCTCATAGCTTGTTTAGAGAATTGGACTATTTGCTTATTGACCTTCTCAATATGATCATCTGTTAAATCAATTATATTACCTTTTTTATCTAAAATTTTATTACTTAATTTCAGCAAAGTTTCACTAGCTCCTATCACCATCATCTGATGTAAGTCCTGATCCTGATTATACACATAGCTGGCTCTAAATTTATTCTCAGAGCGAAAAGGTAAATCTGCTAATCTATGCCATTCATTATCTAATAAATCTTTATTCAAATTAGATTTGAGGGACAAAACAGATAAAGCCACTTCGGTAGGGTCTCCAATACTTTTAATAATAGATTTACCATTATCTAGCTTTTCCTCATATAATTGACCATTGTGAGCTAGCCCCGCAATATGTACTAATTTGGCAATAGCGGGATAGTCTAGTGGGAGAATTGTATTATTATTTTGCTTAAATTCTCCCTGTGTCTCTAAACCTCGACCAGTAATATCTATTATTGACTCATCCAAAACCCATAATTTTTGAACTGTCATATTATTCTCAGTCAAAGTTCCCGTTTTATCTGTAATAATAGTATCCATCACAGCAAGAGATTCTGTTACTGGAAGAGATCTTATAATAGCTCTTTTATCACTCATTCTTTTAGCTCCAATAGCTAGTACAACTACTAAAACTACTGGTAAACTCTCTGGGATACCACCCACCAGAGCAGATAGTGTAAACCCTATCATCTCATCTAGAGGTAGTCCCCGAAACCAAAATCCAATCACAAACAAAATAGCTGCTGAGCTAAAAGCAAAAATAGCTAATTGTCGGGCTAAAATAGCAGTTTGAGTATGGAAATGAGTCTTTTCTACTGGTAATTTTTGAATATCCTCGGCAATTGTCCCAATTTGAGTCTTCATACCTGTAGCAACTACCACAGCTTTTGCCCAGCCAGTAGATACCAGAGTTCCCATCCAAACGGAATTCACCATATCTCCAATACCCACTTCTTTTGTAATTATTTCTAAGGATTTTTGAATTGGTTGCGACTCCCCCGTCAAAGCCGACTCTATGGTCTGTAATTCTACAGCTTCAATCAGCCTTGCATCAGCCGGAACTTTATCTCCCTCCTCCAAAACAATAATATCCCCAGGCACCAAATCTTTAGCATTATGCTCCTCCAGATGCCCATCACGATACACCTTAGTTTTGACTAAAATTTTCTGAGCCAGAGCCGATACCGCTCTCTCTGCCCTATACTCTTGGGAAAACCCAATAATAGAATTTATCAACACAATAACAATAATAATCCAAAAGTCTACCCAATGATTAAATACAGCCGAAAGTATAGCAGATAAAATCAACACATAGACTAATCCATTATGAAATTGTTTTATAAATGTCCAAATAGGTGAGGTGCTCTGTTTAGGAGTTAATATATTTTTACCATATTGTACTTGTCTAACTTCTATCTCTTGAGAAGTTAGACCCCTTGTATTAATAGCTAATAATCCTAATATTTCTTCTATCGTAAGTTGATAATATTCTTTTCTTTTTTTCATATATCAACAATATTATTGTCCCTCATATTTATCCATATGAGCAACTTTAGGTATTTTGACTACGAATACCGCTCCCTGAGAAGAACCAGGATTTTTGAGTTTTAATGTACCATGATGCATCCCAACAATAGTACGAGAAATAAATAACCCAAGCCCAGATCCATTTGGATTTTGATCCCCTACTCCTCGAGCACGAAATTGAGATTTAAAAATTTTATCTTTTATAGCTAAGTCTACTCCAGTTCCATTATCTCTAAATCTAATTTGTAATCGATCTCCCTCATCAATGATAGTAATCCAAATTTTTCCTTTTCCATAATAGATAGCATTGGATAACAAGTTTTGAAATACCTCTTTCATTCTCACGCTATCCATAGATATGTTAAAGTCTGATCCTACTGATTTTAAGATCACTTTTGTATCAAAATACTCTAATACATATTTGTTATCCTGTAGCAAATAATTTAATTCATCTTTTACATTGACTTCCGGACGCATAATAACTCCAAACCTATCAGCTTTAATTGCATTAAAGGCTAATATATCATTTACAATAGAAATGAGTCTCTGAGAACTCAAATAGACTAATACCAAGTCATCATGAGTTGCTTGATTCATTTTATATTTGCCTTGCCATTGCTCTAATATGAGAGACAAGAATCCATTTAATGATGTAAGTGGTGTACGCAATTGATGAGATGTCATACGAAGAAACAAATCCTTTGACTCAATGGTGTCAATTAATTTATTATTAGCCCTCTCTAATTGATGTTCCCGAGCAATACCCTGCAATAATTCCTGTAATAAGGTATAGGCTACTCCGGTAAATAATATAAAGAACACCGTACTTACTATGACCTCATAGGCACTCTCAGAAATAAAAATATACACAAATAAAATAATACCCATTAATCCGAGTAATATCTCCGATAAAATCATCTTAATATCAAAAAGATGATGTTTGAAAATAGCATAGGTAACAAAGATAGCGGTGAAAACTAATCCCAGTGGTCCATACCGAGATAGAGAGGAATCTCCAAAGAGAGCGGGGTATATTAAGTTGGTAAAAATTCCAATCCAAAAACTCAATGAAATACCCAAAACAAAAAATCGCAACTGTGTTTTTTCAATTTTTCTTTTAGTGGTAAAGAATCGGTGTAAAATTCTAATATAAGCATTAATAAACAATCCTAGATAAGCAACTGCATATACTGGATACAGAGTTCCATATTCAAAATTATATGGAATTTTATGAGTAGCAAATACACTCTTTACTACAACAGGAGTAAAAATAAACAAATATCCAAGAAGGAGAATAGCTAAAGAATATAGCCAACCATTCCACTTTTTTGCTCTCAAATAACTCCGTTCAAATAAAACAAAACCCGTTACTGTGATAATAGCTCCCCAGAAAGAGACTCTAACTAGATATAGATTAATTGTAGGGGTAAAAATATCTTCTCCAGTTCCAGAATATAATAAATTCAGTACTGAAGACCAAATTATAGCACCAAATAAAGTGATGCTAAATATTCTTCCTTTTGACTTTCCTGCTAAAATCAAACAGAGTAAAGCTAGGTTAATAGATATAATGATTGTGCTAAGGAGAGCGTATGACATTATATTTTGTTTTATTTTAAAATTTAACTAGTAAAGTTAGATCCTATAAAGAAATTTCCATAAATAACTTGTCTTAATCTCTAGCACACAAACTTCTATATCATTTTTCTTAGAAAAATATCCCTTAATCTCCTCTCTTGATTGTTTATGTTCAGAAGTTAGTGGTAAAAGATTTGGAATTGTAAATTGGACATTAAAGATTTTTTCAATATACGTTTTTAATCTACTCTTTAATGTTACTATTATAAATCTTTTTCTCGTTTTTAACAAATATAAATATAATTTCAGACCTAATAATACTGTCACAATAGGGCTTTTTTTCTTTTTAGCACGATATTCTGGATCATGCACCCAGCGACCAATATCTACATAATCATAAAGCTCATCTTTTGGAATATCTACATTAAAGTAATTAAGTGTAGATAATTGTGTGGATTTATTATAAAAAATTAATCTCAATGTTCCTACAATTTGATTGTCTTTTAATACAACTAAATTAGTTGCAAAAGGATCATATCCATCAACAAAGATACCATGCTCTTTTTCCCCATCAATATATCCAATTTCCAAATAGACTTTATGCCTTAGTTGATATACTTGTTCTAAAAGTGAGCCATCTGCCTTAAGTACTTTATATCCTTGTAATAAAGCTATCCCGTCTAAAATTTTAACTAGAATTTCAATAATTAATACTTCAAAAAATCTTAAAATTTCTCGAGTATTATCTAAAAAAATAGTCCACAATACCCCTAAAGCAATGGCAATATTAACGAAGGTTATAGGTTCCCATATAAAAATTTGTCCTATAATTAGAATACTCGTGATACTTACAATTATTAGCCCCCAGATATTTAAAGCCATACAATCAAATCATTAATTGACATCACCATAACACCTCTTTTATATTTTGTCAATACCTGACAATCAAGTTAATTCATTTCGGATTCTTTCTATTTGAGTACAATAGTCATAGACTTGATTTCACGGCGGGCAAATTCACTGAGAGCATACAAGGCTAATATAAGACCCATTATTTCGAGGAATTCTTCGATATGAGAAAGTTGTACATACCAATTAGTAAGCCCCTCCGTGCTCAATACTAGACCTCCAATAGCCTCCACTCCAATAACACCAAGAACATATATAATACCCCCTGCTATCAAATAAAATCGTATATTGCGTGGTAATCGGAATAAAAATTGTATGTAGGCAAGTCCCACAATCAGTGCAATAGCCAGCCCTACTATTATCCATGACTGATATAACCAACCCGTTAATTCAAATGCATTACGCAAAGGTTCTATCAATAATTCATGTAATCCCCCAACCTCATCCAAAGCAATATATACAAATAAACAAGCTAGCCCTCTCCAACCAGCAGATTTTTTCCCTTGAGACTTCATACTAGATGCAATCAGGGAAGCCGTCAAGGCAGTATACAATGCAATAGAAGCCGTAAACCATGTCGGAATATTCGCCTCCTGATCTACATTAAAGACACGACTTGGCTCTGACATAATACTATAAGAGAGCGAGGCCTTTTTCTCCAATAATTCATCCCCTTGAGGGGAAACAATAGCACTAATTACAATTAATATTACCGCAATCAATACCATTCCCATTATTACCAATCTTTGATTCCAGTATATCATTTCTATTCTTATCAGTTCTGTCTCTCGTATTGTATTTATTGTACTATAAAATACGGTATTTAGATAGAGAAAAGCCCGACACATAGTGCCGGGCTTTAAAAAATCATATGGATTAACAATCAGCAGAAAGTTGGGCAAGATATTGCGCACTCAGAGAAAGTACCGGAATATCTTCAGAACAAGAAACACCACAGCAGTTGTACAGAGCAAAGTGAACACCCAAGTTGCTTTCACAGACTCTTCTCGAGATATCACATCCCAACAAACGGATGATCTCTTTTCCAACCGAGCCATTGGGATCGTGCCATTGAATATCCGGAGAATTCATGGCAACGATTTCTTTGAGTCGGGCCAAGCCCAAATGCAAATCCACATGAAATGCTCTCCAAAGAGCTTGCTCTTGTTCCGTACGATTCAGCTCCAAAAAGTCAGGAGCAATCTCTCTGATCGAAGGGTAACTCATAGAGTCTCCAGAAAAATGAACAGGCATGATGAGTAATATACTCACCTCTTAATAATCAAAGGAAATTCACCCTTCATTATTAAAAGATAATTACATTACTACTTTTTCTGCTCTCTTTGACTCAAAATATCTAAGTCGAGCCAATGTATCAACTTTGATATATCGAGATTGTAGCTCACTCCAAATATCCTTTAAAGCTTGATTTGTATTACCATCCAATCCTTCAAAATTATATTCAGTGATAGCTTCATCAATAGGAATTTCGCCTAATAAAATATCCTTATATTCTTGTTTTATCTGATGATATAAATCATTATCTCGAGGTTTATTTAATATTCCATAAAATGGGATATCTAATTTTGCTGCAAGTACTCGTAATTGCTCGAATACTTTTTTACTATTAATATGAGGCTCTACCACACCTACCAACATATCGACGCCACTAAACAATCCAAAATGCAACATGTCAGCCCCCGCCACACCATCAATAATCACTTGATTATTTCCCTCATTTAATAATGGGAGATAAAATTTGAGAGGGGCAGAATGTCCATGAGCACACCGAGCACTATACAAAACATCTTCAGCCCCTAGCCCCACTACTTGCAAAGATAGATTATGATGAATTGGATAACTAATAGATTGAGTGAATTCATCTGATGGCTGAAAACTAAATTGAGGTAAAATCCTATCTTCAAGAACAATACGAGACCATTTAGAATCTTGTTCTAGACCGACTTTATACTGAAAATCACTATGGGCTCGGTGGAATGTTTGTGTGTCATCTTTAACCTCAAATCCAAGAATGCTAGCCAAATCCATATTATGATCAGCATCAATCGCAAGTACTGAGTATATTCGAGCAAGATACATACTCAATAGCCATGAAGTTGTACTTTTCCCACTACCACCTTTTCCTACAATAGCAATTTTCATATCACCAAACACTTATCTAATGACTCTACAATAGCTTTTTTATCCATATCAGCTCCAATAAAGACAATTTTCTGTTCACCCTCAATCTCCCCACTCTTAGATTTACTCCAATATCCATAGGGGTCAAGATTAATAATATTTCCTGCTTGAGACCATAATAAGGCAGTCGTGAGATCAGAATTATCCCAAGCAAATCCCTTAGAGCGAACAACCCCTTTTAATGTCCCATTTTGTAATAATTCCATCAACTTTTGTCTATCAAAAGGTTTTTTAGACTCATATACAAAACTACTAATACCATATTCTTCTGTTTCTGGAGTATGTTCACCTCTCATTTCCTTGAGCCATCCCATATTCTGAGAAGCTTTATCAAAATCAAATAGTCCGGTATTAAGAATTTGATCAAGAGTAATATCCCCTTTCACCGCCTCAATAATCCGAGCATCGGGATTAAGCTTAGTTACAATACCTCGAATAGTACCCACAGTTCCCTTATCCACCAAATCCACTTTAGACAATACAATCACATCAGCAAATTCAATTTGATCTGTAAGAAGTCCCACAATGGTTCGGGTATCTTCTTCCCCAAGAGATTCATCAGTATCTTTAAGCTGATCTTCTGAGGCAAGATAATTCATAAAATTAGCCGTATCTACCACCGTCACCATGGTATCCAATCGTGCAAAGTTAGATAAAATATCTCCAGACTCATCATCAAAGGTAAATGTTTCCGCAATAGGCAATGGTTCAGATATTCCCGTAGATTCAATCACTAGATAATCAAATCGATTTTCTTGAGCTAATTTCTTCACCTCCACCAATAAATCTTCCCGCAATGTACAACAAATACATCCATTACTGAGCTCAACCAGTTTTTCTTCGGTCTTACTCAGAGAAACCTCATTATTAGCCACCAATTCCGCATCAATATTCACATCAGACATATCATTCACAATCACCGCAACCTTAAGACCCTGCCTATTTTTAAGAATAGCATTAAGAAGAGTAGTTTTCCCACTACCCAAAAATCCAGATAAGACCGTCACCGGTAAACGATGAGATTGAAACTCTAACATACCAAGATAACTATTATTGTATCATCCTAGTATACCCTAATCCTTCCTATATTGCAAATCATTTGCAATATTTTGTATTTTTATCTTAATAGAATCCAAATATCTATTATCGTAATAGTTAATGTCACAATAATAGCTAAAGCTACTATACTAGACCCAATATCTTTAATCCTCTTGATATGTATATTCCATTGAGGTTCCATAAAGTCACAAGTCAACTCAATTGCAGTATTGATAAGCTCCAAAATAATGACAAAAGTTCCAAATAAAATAGTTTGCTTTATTAATGGCCAACTTTGCAGAAATATTTCTAATCCAAGTAATAGTAGAATTACTACGCTTGTCTGTATAAACAAATTTTTGTCTCGAGAAAAAGCATATCGTAACCCCTCAATCCAAAGCTGATATTTTGATGATAATTTCATAAAGTAGTATAATCTTCTACCCGTTATATTACTATTTAGATAAACCACCAAATATATGTTGTTTCTCTAATTTTATATATAAAAAAATCACTACTCTTGATGTCCTACAAGATGTCTTGATACAACAACAAAGATACCTGTAGATCAAATTTTACAGTATAATGAATCTATCAATTCCTTCAAAGACATATCTTCACTAATTTTGACTCAAACAGGAAATATACAAATACACCTCACCGATGGTCTCAATCAAATTCAAGACCTCATATCCACAAGTATACCACTAGTCCCTCTTAGGAGGGGTTTTTTCTTTATTTTATTACAAATATGATATACTTATCCTAAATAAGACTTATTTAATATTATGCGTTATCAAGTAGTTTATGATAAATTAATAATTTCTGATATACGATTTGGCTCTCTTAAAGAAGATTCACTTTATTCAGTTTTTGAAAACCTCATTAACTCGGATCCCTTTTCTACAGATCACGAAATAAAGAAAAGTTTATTTATTAAGTTATCAAAAATATTTGTTTATATAGACTTAGTACTTCCAGAACTTAAATCTCCTCCTATAATAAACTATTCTCTCCCTTTTGAAAGTTTTCCAAAAACAACCTTTGAGAATGATATTATAAAAAACTTATTTGAAGACATTTGCGTTACATTTAGATCTAGTTTAGATATTTTAACACATTTACTTTATACCAAGATAAAATCTCTTCCTGCATTACCCAAAAAGCCCAATGGAGAATTAGATCCCAATGGGAAATACGAGGGTTTTAAACGAAGCTCTAAACTAAAGGTAGACACATTAAAAATATTAAAGAAAGATGCTCCGGCTTTATATGCAATATTTCAAAAACATAATGATTGGATAAAGCAACTTTGTGACTATCGTGATACTATTATACATAAAAGAGGACATATTGATATTAGTTATTGGACGAAAACTCAAGAAAAGCAGTCAATTACTTGGATAACTCCTATGTTAGATAATGAAGAATCAATAGAATTATTTACTATTAAAATTCGTGCGGAGATAATTGAATTTTATAAAGAAATTTTAACTGAATATGATAATCTAACTCCTCAAACCAACCCCTCGGCGGAGTAGCATTAAACTTTTTATCAAGCTTTTATCGCTTTCGTATTCTTTATTTTCTGAACAAGATATAATTGCCTCACCATCAAAATATAATTAATTGTCATCCATATAATATATTTTACCCATCCATATGCCCATCCAACCTCGGAATCAATTTCCATACCAATACTAAAATGTACTCCCATAATGGATACAAAGAATATTCCTACTACCCAAAATAATTTTCTCTGATATTTCAGTATAGATATTTGTAACCATAATAACAGAACAAATGGGAAAAGTTGTATATATAATATTAGTATTGATCCTATTATACCCTCCCATATCATATTCCATTCCATATATATATTATTTAACAAACTACCTATTAACTTTCTCCTTTGGTTTTATATCAATGAGAAGAAAGGCTAATGCTAAGGTTAATAGAGTTTTATCAAATGGAATAATAAATAAAGCATTATATGTATTACTCATACTCAAAGCCAGTAAAAGTATTATAGTTAAACTAAGTATAATAAGAACTATATAATACCATTTCTTCTCCAATAGAATAATACCCTCTAGATAATGAGCTCCACGTAAAATAGCTAAAATGAGTAGATACCATATCATAAAACTAATACTCCCTGATGGCTCAAAAACTACAATTCCAAGACTAATCAGTGTGATGAGAATTAATACATATTTTTTCATATAATATCCCTTTATCGACAATTACCTCCTGTATATGACCAAAACCAGCTAGGTCCTGAGTATACCTGATGTGTGGCTAAACATGCTCCACGATTATAAGCCCAATTAGCCCAGGCTGTAAAGACTCCAAGAGGGACTGACACAAAAGGAAGCCTAAAGAATATCGCTGTACCTGCTCCAGTAGCAAACATAATATTATTTGTTTCAGATCTATTGAAATAATAACTATATCCCCACCAATGTCTACCAATAACTGGATCAGCTACAACAGGATAAACTATTCCAGACACTTTATGTTCTACAACCTGTATAAGCTTATTATTTCTTATTTTAAAATATGTTTTCACTTCTTTTCCCTTAGCATCTTTTGCCCAAGGTGGACTAATAATGGAAATAATTTTTGATTGATCTTTATTAAATACTATTACTCCTTTTCCACCATCTTCATTTACCGCCTCTTTCAATACAAATTCTCCCTTGATTCCTATTTTATACTCATATTCAGTAGGAGCATCTGGATTGTCTATAATTGTGGTCATTCTTACTGAGCCATCATTATTAGCTTGTACGGTATTGCTAAAATCTGATTCACTAGCATAGGCTACTACTTCTTTTGCTCCTTCTAATTCTGGTAGGGTTATATTAATAGATGTATTTTCTGCTTTTACATTTACTGGTTCATCAGCGTCTTTTGGTATATCTATTGTACTGTTATTTGTCTTGACTATTCCTGCAGAATCTTGATCTGATTTGAGATTAACTTGTGATGATTCTGATAGTAATCCATCTATTCCTTCTAATGCCGATTTAATTTCTGTATTATCTTTATTTGGTATATTATCTGCTGCATTTACATAGCTCAATACTGAAACCTGACTAACTATTATCCCTACAATCGCTAAATATATAATACCCTTTTCTAATCTCATATGTGTAGTTTATGAATAATAAGAGTGTACATATATTTAATATATTAGGTTTATTTATATCTGTCAATATTTGACAGGACCGCACCCCCTAACCCCTCAACCCAACAACTTTCCAGAGTAGCATTAAATATTTTATTGATTCTTTATCTCTTTCGTATTTTTTATTTTACGGACAAGATATATTTGTCTTAACATCAAAATATAATTAATTGTCATCCATATAATATATTTTATCCATCCATATGCCCATCCAACCTCGGAATCAATTTCCATACCAATACTAAAATGAACCCCCATAATAGATACAAAGAATATTCCTACCACCCAAAATAATTTTCTCTGATATTTTAGTATAGATGTTTGTAACCATAATAACAGAACAAATGGGAAAAGTTGTATATATAATATTAGTATTGATCCTACTATACCCTCCCATATCATATTCCATTCCATATATATAACTACTCAATACTAAACTCTATTTTTTCTCCCATATTAGGTGATATATATTCTATAATATTTTCTCTTTTTTGAATACCATCAAATATATAGTTAATATCTATAGAACAATCTTCTGGAATCTTAATCCAAATTGTTCTTCTATCTCCTTTATTTAAGTCATTAAGAGATTTTTCTTCACAACCTAAAATTTGTATATCTGTAATTTTATCTGATGTAGAGTTTATCAGTGTAATCCTTGCATAATTAATTAATAATATAACAAAATAACTATATGCAATTGCTATCAAAATATTTAGTACTATTATACTACAAGATTTTAGTTTTATATTTATACTATTTTTACTAAAAATTATTATAAATCCTAAAATAATACTTATTATAAGAATTATTATCCCTATAAAATAACTTATAAAAATAATATCTATTGATAAAGTTATATAATACATCCCAAATAAAACTGTCTCTATCAGGAAAAATACTAGAGCTGTTATGACTGTGAATTTTTGTAAGCTCATATATACATTAACCCCTATTTCCTCCTAGTTATATACCTTTTGATTATATATTATTATAAATTCACTTTTTTATGGATATTACTATACTGATGATCATAAGAATTATTACCAATGCGTATGTTTTTATACCATTTACTATGAACTGCAGATACCCTTGTAAGCTCAAGTTCCCAAGCGACTGAGTTATCCAAGCATAAATAAAATAAAAAAAGATTGTCCAAATAATTAATATTCCTATTTTTGTATATATTTTCATATTAATATTTAATCTTTTTTCTTTCCCCATTGATATATAAATAGTAGTATTAACCCTATATATACCAAAGGATTTCTTATAACACTCATAAACCCTCTCCCCACAGAATTACCCATATCTATAATTGGATTACCTGTTTCCCTCAAAAATGGAAATGCCAGCCACATAATAAATAAGATAATTATGATGAATACTAAGTATCCTAATGACTGTAAAACTTTATTCTTTTTATCTTCCATATGTAATATTAATTATATATATAGTTCGTGACTGTATATAGTTCTTTACTGGCTGCTTCCAAGGCCCTGGGATAAATCTTCCTGCAACACCAAAAACTAAACCACTTGAACATCCATCAACAGCTCCCAGAAGTCTATCCCTCCAGCTCCAGTTTCGATCCTTTCCTACTAAAGTCCTTGCTCCCACTTTCAGTCCTTCCCATCCAAGATCAGTTATAGCTCCAGAAACACAAGATGTCGCTGCCCACACAGCAAATCCTACAAATGCAGCTGGAATAAACACAGGATCTGCCACCACAGGGTAAACAATACCAGGGACATTATGCTCTACATATTGTATGAGAGTAAGTCCATCAGTACTAAACCACGTTTTTACTTCTTTTCCCGTTGCATCTTTTGCCCAGGGTTTGGATATTATAGATATAGCGGTATTGCTATTATTATATAGTACCGCACTCCCATCAGATTGCAACTCTATTTTTCCACCTGTTGGCAAATCTACCTTATACTCATATTCAGTAGGAGCATCAGGATTATCTATGATAGTTGTCATTCTTACCGATCCATCATTATTAGCTTGTACGGTATTGCTAAAATCTGATTCACTAGCATAGGCTACTACTCCTTTTGCTATAACTTTTCCTTCTTTTGCTCCTTCTAATTCGGGTAATGTAATATTAATGGATGTATTTCCTGCTTTTACATTTACTGGTTCATCGGCATCCTTTGGTATATCTATTGTACTGTTATTTATCTTGACTATTCCTGCAGAATCTTGATCTGATTTGAGATTAACTTGTGATGATTCTGATAGTAATCCATCTATTCCTTCTAATGATTGCTTGATTTCAATTGTCTCTGTATCTATTGCTTGAGCTGTCAATATTGGAGACACCTGTAATCCCAATATTGCTATAATTGTCAGATTTATAATTTGAGTTTGTAGTTTCATAAACATTTACTTTATATATGAATTCTAGATTTTTTGTTAAATATTGTCAAGTTTTAACTCCTCAATCCAACACCTCGGCGGAGTAGCATTAAATCTGTAATAGAGAGCACAAGGACGAGCATTACGAGAATAGTGACAGATATCCCAATATTGACATCAGATATTCCAAAAAATCCATATCTAAAACCATTTACCATATAGAGAATTGGATTAAATCGTGAGACATTTTGCCAGAATTCTGGGAGAGCATTAACAGAATAGAATACTCCTCCAAGATATGTAAGTGGAGTTAATACAAAGGTTGGGACAATGGCGGTATGGTCAAATTTCTTGGCAAAGACGGCATTCATAAGGCCTCCTAATGAGAATACTGTAGCAGTGAGTATAGAGAATAATAATACTGCCCAGATATTAAGTAGAGTTAATTTGGTAAATAGTAAAGCAATTAATAATACCAATAATCCTACTCCGAGACCCCGTACAATTCCCCCTATAGTATATCCCCAAACTATTACCCAATTAGGGGTTGGAGAAACAAGTAATTCTTCTATGCTTTTGCCAAATTTAGCTCCAAAGAATGAGCCCACAACATTCATAAAAGCATTGGTAATAATCGCCATCATGACGAGTCCCGGCACAATGAATTGCATATAACTCACTCCCTCAATATCCCGAATTTGGGAACCAACAAATGATCCAAAAATAAGAAAATAAAGACTGGTGGTAATTACAGAAGGTAATAATGTTTGTGGCCAAATTCGAAAAATTCGAATCATTTCTTTATTAATAATAGTATATAATGGTATCCAAATAGGTGCTTTCATATTATTGATTTACTTTATTGATGAACACTTCCTCGAGTCTATTGCTCTTATTGCGTATTCCCATCACTTGAATATTATGCTGATGTAAATCTTGGGTAATAACATATAAATCCTCCCCTTTCAGTAAATCGGTCTCAATGGTATCACCATCAGTGATTCGATATCGCTCAGGAAGACCTTTAGCCTCTCCCACAATATCTAATATGAGGGTATCCTTGGTAAGCTCAGATAATAATTCTTTGACTGTACCTATTTCAAGAATATTCCCTTTATTAATAATTCCTACTCTATCACATAAATTCTCTGCCTCCTCGAGATAATGGGTGGTAAGTATAATAGTCACCCCTTCATTATGAAGTTCCCGTACGAATTCCCACATCTCACGCCGAAGGTCAACATCCACTCCTGCTGATGGCTCATCGAGTATCAGGATTTCCGGCTTATGAATCAAAGCTCGGGCTATCATAAGTCTTCGCTTCATACCTCCAGATAATTGCATAGCAACAGTATCTTTTTTGTCCCAGAGTCCAAGTCTCTTGAGTAATTCTTCAGAATATTCACGAGCCTGGGCTACTGGTACACCATAATATCCTCCCTGTTGTACTACAATATCCTGAACTTTTTCAAACCAATTAAAATTAAATTCTTGTGGCACTACTCCAAGATATGTTTTAGCCTCAGATGGGAATTTAGCAAAATCTATACCATTAATGATAATTTCCCCCTTAGTTTTATTAGCAAGTGTAGTCAGTACATTAATTAATGTTGACTTCCCCGCTCCATTGGGTCCGAGCAACCCGAATATCTCTCCTTTATATATAGTTAAATCAACTCCATTGAGAGCTTTAACCTTACCATCGCTATATGTCTTATATAACCCCTTTATATCTAATGCGATATCTGTCATATATTATACTTTATCTGAATACTTTTTGAATATTGCAATCACTCCAATCCCAATCAATATACTTATACCAATTCCAAGTATGTATTCTGAATCCCATGGAGTTTGTAATATATAACTTTTATCATTTACCTCCAAAAATGGCCACATTGCCCGTAATGATGCCAAGAGAATTCCCGTAATAATAGCCATAATAATACTATGATAAAAAGCTAGGGCTTTTTTGATTAAATTAATGAAGAGTAAAAACCCCACTCCAAGTCCACTAAAAAACACAATCAGTGGTAAAAGAGCCGTAAAATCTAATCCCACAATATCCCCCACTAAACCAAGAATATACTGATATAATCCCATTGCAACCAAAACAGTAGAACCTCCTGATCCGAGTAACATAGACGCCACTCCTAATACTCCCCCAATAAAAATATATCCATAAGATGGGCTCGCAACAAGCTCAGTAGGAGTCAATGAGAATACTCCAAAGAAAACAATACTAGATACGATAAAAAGAATATAATGTAATGATTCTTTTTTATGAATACTTGTCCATGGCACTGAGATAGATGCTAAAATAAGCCCAAAGAAAAACCCATATACATATTGAGGTGCAATATCTAATAATGTATGCAAAAGCTGAGACAGTCCAATTACCGCAATCAAGGTTCCAATACATAATGAAATCCCAAAACCCCAAGGAATAGCCTGAGCCACCGCCTTAACTTCAGACCATTTGCCACGACGCAATATGATGACAGCAAATCCTGTTTTAATCAACTGAGAAATCTGAAAGAGAATATCAATGAATTTTTCATATATTCCCAAGACTAAGGCCAATGTTGCTGCATTAAGACCAGGAATAAGCTCTGCTACCCCCATCGCGACCCCCTGTAATACGGTAATTAAATTCATATACTTTTATACTAAAATATTAGACCTATTATAGCATAAAGTACGAGACAATGATATAATAAATATAATTGTCAGTAAAAATATGTTATGGTGAAAGCCTTTATAAAAAAACAATATCATAGCCCTCTATTCCGTGGAGGTATGATTGTATTTATGGGATCATTTGGAGTGGGAGCTCTCAATTATATATTCAATATTATTGTCGCTCGCATACTCGACAAAGAGCAACTTGGTACTTTTGCAAGTTTATTCTCCCTACTCACTATCATCATCGTATTAGGAGGTGCTTTGAGTTTAGTTGTAATCAAATTCTCCTCGGTACTCTATGCCAAAAAAGATTATCCTGCTCTTGCTTCTTTTATACGAGCTTTATCCTATTATCTTGGACTTATATCCCTAGGGCTTATTATTCTATTTGGTATTGCGAGCCCCTTTATTTATCGATTTCTCCATCTTGAATCCTTTGGGCCACTTATCATACTCGCCTTGTCTCTCGAGCTATCTCTGATAGGGTCTATTGGAACCAGTGTATTACAAGGAACTCAAAGATTTGTCGAATTTTCTCTATCCAGCCTATTTGGAGTAATAGCAAAAATATCAGCTCTTATTATATTCACCCTACCTTTTTGGCCTATGTCACCCGTGACTGGAGCAATGCTCGCAGTGCCAATAGCAAGCATATTAGTGCTAGCCCTATCCCTTTATTTTCTCCGAGATATTTTAAAGGCATACAATCCAGAAGCACCCCAATTACCCCATTTCAAATGGAAGGATATTATAATTTATACCATACCCACTACCGCTGCTGTATTAGGAATAACTCTCCTCAATTCTGTTGATATAATACTTGCCAAACATTATCTGATAGATGAGACCTCTGGAGATTATGCAGGACTTGCCACATTAGGTAAAATAATATTCTTTGCTACTTCCGCCATTCCTGTTGCTATGTTCCCAATAGTATCCGCCCGCCATGCCGTCAATGAACCTCATCACAAAATGCTGTATGCCTCACTCGCCTCTGTGGGATTAATGAGCTTTATTGCTTTTATATTTTATCAGTATTTCCCCGAGCTTATAGTCAACACCCTATTAGGAGAAAAATTCCTCCCTATAGTACCCCTGCTTGGGACATTCGCCCTCATTATGGGAATGTATTCTCTTATCAATGTACTCGTCAATTACAATCTCTCTATTCAAAAATATAGTCTCAGTATATTCCCTATTATAGGAAGTATAACTATGGCCATTGCTATTGTATATAATAATTCCTCCCTGGAGAGTATTGTGAATGCCGTATTCTGGAATATGACAGGACTATTTGTAATAATGTCATTGGTAAGTATATATCAAAATCGTAAAGGTGCTTGATATATTTGTATTTAATATTATCATTTTCAGGGGATATTTTTCATTCCACAACTCAAATATGATATACTATAATAGTACCTTGTCAAAAAATAATGATTAATATGCAGGGTTTGTTTGAAATGTTTCGTAAGACTGATATCAATTTTAGTTTATGGGGAAGAGGAGAGGGCGCTCCAACCTTAACCCATCTTCTTGATGAAATCAATAGAGGCGAATGTAATCTTACATCTCAAGGTGGGCAAATTATCCGTAATATTGCTATTGTTAATACCGCCATATTCTTCTTTGAGAGCAGGCAACTATTTCTTCAAAGCTCACAACAAAACTTATATTCATTTAGTAATATTAATATCACCTCAGATGCTTCTACCTCAATTAGAGTCAACTCTGGTGTACTTCCTTGTGAAGCTACTCAAAAGTTCCTTAACACAGATCCATTTAACATTAATTTAACACCTGAGCAGTTAATATCAAGACATCGAACTTATCAATTCATTCCTTCGGTCGAATATCCAGGGATTAGGGATAGAATAATAGTCCATAGATTTGAATGCTATCTCAACCCAAAGCAATATCGTCCCGATGGACATCTCCATATTACATCTCAGAGTGTTTCTCAATATCATTGGGTACCTATCCCCTCTCAGCCAGTTTAGCGACTGGCTTTTTTCTTTTTTATATATATACTCCCTTATGTTATACTAAAGATAGTTATTGAACCTTACCATGATCTATCCTGCCCCGAAAACTTTTTCCCTGATTATTCTTGATATGGATAAAATTTATCGGAGAACTAATCTTAAGCAATTTTTACAGAGCCTACCCGCCCAATATTGCATTCTACTCAATGCCACTCATCGAGATATCGAGAGTATTAACAATATATATAGAGTGGCTACACATTTCATTCACCGACCCCGTTCCTGCGTAGTATTGTCTTATAAAGAAAAGTTACAATATGCAGTTCATCCTCCTCATGTAAATTGGGATAATATTGATAATAATCCCTGCCTGCATATACAAATTCAAGGTGTGAATTTGTTACTTGCATATCTTGATCTCCATAGCTCGAGGAAAAGAAGAAAGCTTTTAGAGAATCTTGAGACAGGACATTTCAAGGATTATAAGGGAAAAGAATTAGATATACATCTCCTAATCACCTATCTTGATACAAAGATCGCAATAGAGCCAGATATACTTACAACTAGGTATCGTTGGCAATATGTAGAGGCAGATAATAATCAGGATTCATTTATGGTCTCATCCTTTCATATCCTAGCTAATGTTGAAATAACAGATATACAATACCCTGAAACTGTCGATATATTAGAAGATGAGCAGCTCCGCATACCACCCTCAGCAGGATATATAGCCTATATCCCCTGTCTTCCGGGATGGAAAATAGATCATCTAAATATTTGCTCGCAGCTCGATCATTTTCCTAATACCGTGTCTTAGCCACTCCCCCTACGGAGTGGCTTTTTTCTTTTTTAACTTCTTAGCTTGCTTCTGATAATATCTCAGAATTCTAAGACGATAAAATATTCCCAATGTATCCACTAGAGTATCTCGGGTAGCTTTATATGTCACTCCACTTGCAGTTAAGTTGAGATATAATCTTACTGGCACTTCCAAAATAGCATATTTATAATAGCGAGCTAAAACCAACATCTCTATATCAAAAGCATAACGCTTTACCACCATCTGATCCATAATAAAGGTAATTTTTTCCCGCTCAAAACCCTTGAGACCAACCTGCGTATCGCTAACCCCCAACCCAAATAATACAAAAGTAGTAAGTTGAGCACCCGCACTAATTACGCGTCGGAAAAAAGGATATTGAATCACCGAACCTCTAGCCCGTTTTGACCCAATTACCACAGGCGCTTCGGTAATCTGTAGGGTTGCAATCACCAGAGAAATATTCTCAACCGGAAAATCAAGCCCCGCATCATAGAATACAACATATTTCCCCTTTGCAAATTGTAATCCGTATTTGAGAGCCCAACCCTTACCTTGATTTGGAGTAGAGAGATTAACAGAGGTCAACTCAGAGTCATAAGGATAGGCTGCATCAAAAGTCTCCTGACATCCATCAATTGCAATAATAATTTCTATATTTTCTGGCTGTTTGATAGCATAAGCCTCGAGAGCTAGAATTGTTTTGGCGATATTCTCCTTCTCTTTATAAGCCGGTACAACAATACTAATATCAACCATATATTATGATAAATTCTTACTCCTATTGTATCATAAAGATTATATTTTATGCAATTTGTGTACTTCTTCCTCCTAACTCCCAATAACACAATCAGCAATATCCCTAACCCAAAAAAATATTATAAAGATATATACCTTGTAACCATACACTTAATACATTCGCTCCTTTGATAATATTTCCGAATCCTGGAACAAATAAAGCAAAGATTCCAAGTATGAATATGCTAAAGGAAATAATTAATAAAATATTAAGGATTTGAGTTAATGATTTCATATAAGATTAAATTTGATTATAATTCAGAATTTTTTTAATTAAAATTGTATTCAACCCAATATATATTAATATAGATATCAATAATCCAACCATATTCCAATTTCCTCCTAAATACGAGAGCAGATACTTTATTTGTACAAAGCCATATGTCCAAGAAAGTATTATAGCTAAAGCTAATACACCTCCTTGTAGCTTGTTTTTTACACTAGTCACTAGTGTAAATATAATTTGGAATATATATATTCCAAGTGTAAATAGTTGTATTAATAGCATTATATTAATCTCATTAAATGCAAACTCATATCTATTAATGAGATATATAGAAATAATATTAATAGGCATCAGTATAGCTATTAATATTATATTAGTAATCAAATATTTTTTATTCATAATACAATTATTTATTTCTTTGAGTATAGTAATTTAGCATTATAGTTATAAGAGCTAATAATACCCATAATCCATACCACTTATTAGATAGTACAAGATCTGCTAATAGCCTAGAGTTTTCACTAAAATCCTTTACTATATATAAGCTAGCTGATATCACAGTGATACTATTTAATATCCAATAATATCGATACCATTTACTTTTTTTATCACTAAATACCCCAAATAATGCTGGGATAAATACTAAAAGAATAATGTATGGCAAAGATATAGTAAGAAGAAATCCAATATCTCCAATAGCACCCAATTTAAATTGAAATAAACTATTACCTGTAATATTACCAATTAATAATACCCCCGACCCCAATGCCATAAGATAAATTAGTAGATATTTAGTAAAGAAGATTTTTTTCATATTCTACTGCTTGCTACTTTATAAGCTATAATCCCATTAACCAATATATATAGTATAGTAACTATTACATTAGTCCAGATACCCAATCTTAGTGCTGGTAAATAAATACTCAAGATATAATATATAATTGCTAAGATTAGGCTCAAAAATACAAAATTCTTCCCCTCATATTGTTTTAGTAATATCACAATGAATTCTATGAAATAAATAATGAGTGTGAATATAAATATCTGCATTCCCCAAGCAATATTATCGAAAAGAGAAAAATACCAGACTACTAATACTCCTAAAGAGGTTATACTTAATATATTAAGTTGTATGATTAATTTATTCATAAAAATTTTGGAATATTAAGTATTGCTCTTATTATATTACTATTTATCTATTTTTAGAAATATATTTAAAAACATTGTCTATGAGATATACAATTATACCAACCAGCCCCAAAATGAGTAGTCCTCCCAAAATATACATATTAATACCAAATATATAATTAAACCAAGTAGCCTCCTCCCCAGCCTTGATATTTGAAAGATTAAATATCATCCAAGCTAAACTTACTATAAATAGTATTCCTGAGAGACTACATATTATTACATATATTCCAATAATTTTTCTCATATAGAAGTAGCAAATGATCTTATTTTACTATCAAAAACAATCCTACAGTACCTACTATCTGCACTATATATAATAGTGTAAACTGTAATCGTGTTTTTGTACATTCACACAACAGAATACTCCCCAATCCAATGCTAAATATATAATATATTAATATTGCATTCCCATCATAACTCAAGAAAATAACCAAAACAAAAGCTAAAATCATACATAAGAACCCTATACCTAAAGACTGATAAAATGATAAATAATATTGCCTTGGCAAAATACACTTACTTATCATTAATTGAGTATATAAGATCAACACACCCACCAACATATACAGTTCCGTAATATATTGCCAATCAATATAGGTGGAAATAAGAATACCCCCAATAAACCAAAGCCAAGTTAGCATTATCAAGATAATACCATTTCCAAACGCATAAAGTATAGATTGTTTTATACCTGGATGAATTAAGATTGATTGATTAAGTTTCATATTGAAACTTAATATAAAGTACTCCCTACAATCACCAAAGCTAAGGAGAGGTGGACAACAAATAGTATCATCACATACGTGTTGCTCTTAATAATGAGAGAAAATATTGATAGCGGAATTATTAATACAATGTAATAATATAAGGATGAGATAATAGGGCTGCTCTTTCCTAAGAGATACATTGTAATCACTACAATCTCTATGATTAATATAAGGTATAACGGAGACGAGACAATATTTTTTTTCATTCTTATTCTCTGCATCCATAGTAATAATCCAAATACTAGACCTAATATTCCTAAATAGATAATGGTAATATTAAAGTTGGGTTCTGTTATTTTACCCCAAATGTTAGACTGTATTATAAAAGAACCTATTATTAATATTGTAATGATAATAATATTAATAATAGAAAGTCGTATTATAGAGAGTATAGATTGTTTCTTCATAAACTTATGTATAGATTAATACTAAAGACTATTATACAAAATACCAGGGACATAACAACTAGTAGAGTAGCTAAAGGATCTCTTTATATCCCCCGTATATTTATTCCACATATCGGTAGAATATTTAGCACAATTATTTGCACACCAACTATATGACTGATTAACATATGAAGGTTTGTATTTAATATATAAATTATCAACCTCATATCCCCTTAGATATTTAATCTCATCATACATTTGCTTTGATATAATAATATCTTTATACCTATACCCTGTGTTAATATTATGCTTAGCTATTTTCCAATCAGCACCACCCTTACCTTCATCGACATTAATATGATTGCCAGTTCCAATATTATTAATACGGTCCCAGTCATTAATATCATTGGTATCTTTATCGGGCCAAAAACTAAAGGTATTTGTAATTCCCCGTCCTGTTCTTCCTACTGCAGTCAATACGTGACCTTGATATCCCCCTATAACTGGAAATTGAGTGTTTGAAGCATATATCCTCAAATAGAATCTCTGTCCATTAAAATCATACTCCCCTGCATTAAAGCGTTGATTTTGACCGACATGGCATTGCCAGAGATGAATTCGACTTCCAAAGGTCACCCCAGCACTCGCGTCAAGACAATAGTCCTGATTGAATTTTGGTCTTATGGTACCATCTGATCTTACTACAAATTTCTGATTATTACCACCATGACAATCCCATAAGTGCACCCTATCTCCATTATCATACTGTCCATTTGCCATATCTACATCTATACATTTCTCTACTCCTGGCTTACCTACAAAGCGTATTTCTGAGCGCGCATCCACAAAACGGAATTGCTTTGGACCATCATTTGACCTTCCCCATAATTTAAAAGTTTGCCCATTCACTGCATTGGCATTATCTACATCCCAGATATAATCCCAATTTGATCTATTATATATAACCAGATTATTCACTGAATTAGATGAATCTCCCCAAGCAAAAACCTCTGGTATTTTGATTAATTGTTTAGCTTTTTCTTTGAATGAAAGTTTAGGCTTTGAGTTATTCTTTAGAAATTCCTCTGATTTCTTCCTCTCTTCTAATATCTCATTATTGAGTTTATCTATGCTTTCTTGACTTGGATATAATATATCCATTAACTCTTTATTACTGGTGGTTACTGCTGTTTGGGTTTTTGTTTTTATTGTATCTACTTGAGATTTTTTATTCCTTATTTTCTTATCCCAATTCCCTTTATTTTTTTGTATTTTTTGTTCTTGTTTAGCTATATTTTCATCTAATTTAGTAATAGCTTTTTGTATTTCGGTATTTTTCTCTTTCCCTTCTTTTAATTGCTTTCTTTTTTCTCTCTCATTATCTAATCCCTCATTCTTACCTCGATAATAATTAATCTCTGTAATTTTAGAGTCATCAATAGTGCTATTATAGCTAATACCTCTTATCTTTTGCCCTGTTTTTATTTGACTGATTGGGATTATTTCTTCTCCAATTATTGCTTTTGGCTCTTCACCACTATTGTCTTTAAGATTGACTATAGTATTAATATTTTCTAATTCTTCTTTATTAATTCCATCTCCTGTAAATGTTATTTCATTATATACTTGATTATATTTAGGGTTTTTACTGGGATCAATATATTCATTGAGTCCTTGCTCTTTGAGAGTTTTATTATTACTTTGGGCTATTGTCTTTGCAATTATTGTCCCCTTATAAATAAAAAAGATGGCTATCAAAGCCACTCCTAAAACCACCGCTCCCTTATAATATTTCTTATGACTATTCTCCATATAATTTACATATGTTAAACACCTATATGAAGATAGTATACTTTTTGTTATTAACTGTCAAATTGTGGATAAGTAGATACCAAATAAAATGCTCCCCTCAAAGTACGAAGAGAAGAAATTGAATAAAAGTAAGGCTCTTAATTGTAAGTCTTCAGGAGAGAGTGTATTTTTTGTCCCCCTTCGGAGGGGGCCGCCTGAAAGGCGGGGGTGGATAAAATATAAACTTGAAGTCTATCCTCCTCCGCCCTGCGGGCACCTCCCCCAAGGGAGGACAATATTCTAATTTTATGCTGATATATATACAAATTGCCACATGGCACGACCCTTATTGTAGATACAAATCTCAATGGGGGGTTGTTTTTTATATACCTATTTCTTCCCCCAAGACCAAATTTTTTGAATCCCTAGCCATACAAAACCTAATATTGCGAGGATAATGAGTCCATAGGATATAATCTCAGCAATTACTACATTCCGAGATTTATGATAGCCAAATTCACATTCTGAATTAGCGGGTAATATTGCCGATTGAGTGAGCCCATTACGCTCAGGTTTGGTATCAATAGTTTTCTCTCCACAAGTCCATTTGAATTGAGGATTATAAACCTCTGCCACATTCACATTTTGATCCTTATCACCTGTTCTGACAATAGGATTATAGGAAAATGTTGCCACTACCTCATCTCCCGAGACATATTCTTGTACCTCAGGCACTTCATAAATACGATATCCCTCTATAGTAGATTTCACCCATTTTAATTCTGATTTCCTCTCTAGAAGATAACAAGCGACCAGATTTCGCTTTTCCTTGAATCTATCATCACAATAATTATCGTAGTTCGTTGTCACAATATATTTAACATTATTCTCTCGTAGTATAGGAACCCATTCTGGCACAGAATATTGAGGTAATATTTTTTCAAAATTATTAAATACTCTCTGATTAATAGCCATAGCTCGCGTATGATTCCAAGCTCCATCATCATCCCGAGTCAAATCGAGAATACGATATTCCTGACTAGGATTAAGATTATCGACTAATTTTTTAGCTCTCTCAAAGCCAGGATAATGAGCCTCCATAGAAGGTACCGTATAGAATGTATACATTTTTAGCCCCTGATACCGAGCTGAAACTAATATCATTATCAGGAATACAGGAATAGAAAATACCCCCACCATACGCCATTGCTTTGACTTCATCTCGCTCACCACATAATACCAAGTAAGCCCACCCAAGATAGCAATACCAAGAGCAAATATCATCATAAATCTACCCGGAGTACGTAGCCCCCAAAAATAAGGGAAATACTCATTCAATACCCGATATAACCAAGACTTGCTATACCCCAGAGCCAAGTATCCCGCAATACCAGAACCAATCCAAAGAGGAAGTATATATTTGTTTCGCCTAAACCACAGAATAGATATAATACCAAAACTTGTCCAAATCAACCAAATAATACGATTATCTAGAGGAATATCCTTGAGCGAATATCCAATTTCCCCCGATACAATACCCTCTTTATTTTGAAGATATACCAGTTCTGTAATAGTAGGAGAATAATAATCTTTTACAAAAGGAACAATACGCTCCTTAGTCTGAGATTCATCCAATAAACCTGTATTGGCTCGATACCCAAAGAATGTCGGCACCAAAACATGTAGCCCCAATAAACACACAATAATCCATACCCCAGAGAATAATCCCAAACGCCGCATTAATTCTCTCTGAGACTTATAATCAATCAAAGCAATACCCAACATAATAATTATCAGAGGAATAACATTGCTAAATACCATAGTAATCCCTGAAATCAATGTACTCAAAGCCACAATAATACCCAATACCAAAGTCCGATGTATAAGCCCAAACCAATTTGGCTTATGTCTCATCAACCATATCCAATCATTTACAATCCAAGGAAGCAAAGCATAAGCAATACCGAATTCCACCACACCATTTAATACCGAGAGATAAAATGGATTCAATATATATATAAGCGTAGCGAGAATTTGAACCCCAATACCACGACTACTTTTTGTCACCTGAGGGAGAATAGCTCTCATCAACTTTATAATACCCACAGCCGCAATACCAATACTCAAAAGCTGATGAATTTTTATCCCGAGATAAAAGTCCCCCGCCAAGAATGAAAGAATATGAGTGTATAATACCGCCCAATTACTCGTCAATATATTCCAAGCAAATCCAAATTGATAAAACCATCCAATCCAAAATGTCAAAAAAGCATCAAGATGAACAACTCCTCCCCCCATATCCAAAAAACTATTATGAGGAATACCATCTTTAAAGAAATACTTCCCTGACACATAAATAAGAGATATACCCAATATCCCAATAATCCATATATAAATAGGGATTTTGGTGATTTGTTTGTGCCCCCAATTACCCGCTTTTTCTAAAGAACTCTCTAATCCTTTCCATCGCCATCGCTGCCCACTCCATATTTCACTAAACACCATAATACACATAAGATAAAAAACATTCACCGCAAAAGCTTCAGCCAATTTATCTAATTTGAGAGACAAGGCAATAGGAGCGAGTACAAGAAAGGTAATCGCCCCATACCCTGCATATTTACCATCTAATCGAAATAATATTACCACTCCAATATATGCCCAGATTAAAGATGACCATATACTTCCCAAAAGCAAAAAAGCAATCACAAAAATTGCAATAACAATTGCTAATTTCACCCAATCTAGACCAGTAATTTCTGATTTCATATATATCTAATTGTATCATTTTTAGGACAATTAGCAACTTACCTACTTATACTATAACCATCACTAAATAAAAAAGATGTGGCACAGATAAGGACTAACCCTTCACCACACGATATACATATAATTTATCCCTATACAAGCTTAAACCCACCTACAAAGTTGAGGTGGGTAAATTATTGCTTTTTCCTTGTAGGAATATATCTAGCCTGACTATAATATATAGATTGCCAATCATCTTCTAATTGAAGCAGCCTGCATATTTGTTGTTTATATAAATATAAAGTGAGTGCTTTGTTGTGACAATGAGATTGTTTCAGCTTTTTCATATTAGCCTGTACTCTTTTAATCTCGTTTCTAATTTCTTGTATCCTCATCAGAAAACCTCCAAAAAAACACCCATCTACAATACCCAAAATGTTGATTTTTGTCAAATAAAAAGCTGTACAAAAAGCCAAAAATATGTTATTAATATGTTGGTTTTCATTATCAACCCATGACCAAAAACCATCGTTCAAAGTATCCGAGAATAATACTTATTTGTACAATTACAGCAACCTTGTGCTTCGCAGTAGCTGCAAATGGGGCCATAAATCCCAAACAAATGCTAATATTGGCGAGTAATAATCTACATAGTTTTATCGATGACAAAACATACCCAGATCCAAAAGATCCAAATGCTCAATGCTCAGCTATGACGCAAAGGCCTTGGAATCAAAGGTGGGGACCTTGCTGGAACTAGCGTCACATCACAACAATACTCCATCGCAGGCAAACTGCGGTGGTTTTTTCATATATATTATTGACAAAAAATTTCTTAATGACCCAGATTTAAATAATCTCTTTGAACGGATTAAATTACAGATACGTATAGATCAAGAAAGAGCAAAGGCAGAACAAGAATCTTTACCTAAGCAACAGGAGTAGAAAACATCAACCCCAAATCTGGCACATCTTGTGACCAGATTTTTTATTTACAGATTCTGTCCACACCCACCGCAAAGCAGTCCCCCCTTCCACCTACGGTCGACAAGCTGCCGGCGAGGCCTGCCTGCGGTAGGCAGGGAGAGTTTTGAGGGCTTTCACTTCTAGCCCCCTTCGTAGGGGGGGCTTTCAGTCACCTGTATTTTGTACTAAATTCCCCTCTCTCCCTACGGGAGATAAATTGAGGGAGGTGGCCAGGCTTTGCCTGACGGGGTGGAGTAGTTTGCACTTTGCTCTTGCCCTTCTGTCCTCCCTTGGGGGAGGTGGCACGGAGTACTGGGTGTGGACTGTATTTTTGTTTCTTATCTCCGAACCTAATTCACCCAATACTTTGAAAATAATTATTCACAGCAAATTCATATTGCTCCATGAATATCTTTTTAAAATAAGTAATATTATTAGTCTCATAAAATAATATACTAGCCTTTTTATACTCAGCCTCAGAAACCCCTCTATAAGACAACGGGGTATAATCACAAGCAATCAACATAGCATTAGATACAAGTCTAGCAGTCCTTTTATTCCCATCCTCAAAACCCTGTATATATGACAATAAAATCAAGCTAAAAAATGCCTTCTCAAACACATTAGAAGTCCCATTCACCAATTTCACCATAGACTTTATAGCCTCCTCAATATGAAACATATTATCTATTGGCCTATAATTAGTTCCCACAATCCCCACTGGAGACTTTCTCAAATTATGAGTAATATTCAAATTTTTAACCAAAATCTGATGAGCTTTTTCAATAAAAGCCTGCTTCAAAACTTTAAAACTCTTTTTATGAGCTATCACAAAATCAAAAGCCTCCTTATGATTAAGGATCATTTGAGTCTCCTCCTGACTTTTACCAACCGCACTTTGATGATTTACAATCAAAGACTCCGTATCCAAAAGAGAATAAGTGTTTCCCTCAATCTGAGAAGATTTCCACGCAAACTCAATAATTATCCTTTCAAACTCCTTATGCTTAATCACATCACTATCTATACCCTCAAGATTACTAACAAAAGTATTATGCAAACCCTCCAAATAACTCATTTCCTCCTCCGTAAAAACTGAAGTCTCCGCCAAAAGTTTAAAAACATCAAAATTAAATTTACTATTAACTAACCTCTCATCCTGAGGAATAACAAAATACTCCTCTACATCTATAGGCCTCAAAAGAGCATAGCCGGGAGCCAAATTATACTCCACACCTCGCCCAGCACCAGTCTGCATCAAATATCCAAGCTCACATAATAATTGCAAATCCCTGACAATAGTCACGCGAGACACCTCCTCAGCCAAAAATTCCATTATATCCAAAACCGCCCCACTACTATGAGACTCAAAAAACTCTATAATTCTAAGTTGGCGAACATTAAGACCAATATTATTCTGCTTCATATAAAATATATTAAATCATTAATTCAATCTAATTGTATCATAAATGATACAATTAAGCAATCGCAATGATACAATTAAATCCAGCACTCCCTCCACTTCGTAGAGGCGACCTTTCAGTCACCTGTATTTTGTACTAAACTCCCCTCTCTCCCTACGGGTTTACCTCCCGTAGGGGTGGAGATAAATTAAGGGAGGTGGCAGGGCGGTCCCTCCCATACTTTAAGTTTGGGAGGGGACGGAGGAGGACTTTTCAGACGGCGGAATGAGGACAAAAACCCCCTACTCCCCCACAGAATCACTATCTATCTTAGAGCGACTCCCCTGTTTTCGCTGACGATAAAAAGTATAGCCAAGGTAGCTAATATATATATAATTACAATTTCCTATGATATAATATAAAGACCATATTTACAAAATACTATGAACAAAAATATTAAAAAATTTATAAAAAGATTTCAGGAATGGTTCATAATAAAACCAAACCTAGACATCTCAGAACACAAACCTCCCTTCTTTTCTGAAAGAGATATTTGGTGGTGTCGTTTAGGGGAGAATATAGGGATTGAAATAAGTGGCAAAGGTCGAGAGTTTGCTAGACCAGTAATAGTATTGAAGAAATTTTCACAAAGATTACTTTTAATAATACCAACTACAACAAAACTTACATTTTCTAATGGAACAGAAAAAGAGGGAGAAAGATTTATAAAATTTATTTATAATGACATTGTAATGTTAGCTTGCTTAGAACAAGTTAGAACTATAGACTATAGAAGATTAAAAAACAAATTAGGTCAATTAGATAAAAAAGATTTCAACTTGATACACACATCTTTTCAAAACTTATTTATAAAAAAATAAGCCCTCTTGCGAGGGGCGCGGCTAGTGCCGAATACAATAGTAATATATACCAAAACTTTACATTTGTCAAGTCAAAATTTTCTGTCCCCTACTTCTTTATTTTCACAGTATTATGCTCTTTTGACTTAGAATGTTTTTTCTTCTGTCCTTCGTTGGTGAGTATGGACTGAGATTTTTGTTCTCCATTCCCCTCTTGAGGGGTGGACAGCTTCGCTGGACGGGGTGGAGTATTTTGTCCTCCCTCACTAGCACTCTGTCCCTCGCTGGCAGCTTGTCGACCGTAGGTGGAAGGGTGGCACGGAGTGCCGGGTGTGGACTGAGCTTTATTCCCCCTCTTCCTAACCCAATAAAACCCAAGATACCCTAGACATAGAATCAAGGTAGTGCCCGAGATAATAATACCAAGATAAAAAATATGATATAATTAGTACTATATTCCAAAAATAAATATTATGACTTATATTTTTTTAGATGAGAGTGGAGATTTAGGTTTTAACCTAAATAAAAGTGGGACAAGTGAAAACTTCATTATTACATTCTTTGTAATAAAAAATAAAAAGCCCTTTGATAATATTGTAAAGAAAACTCTTGCCAAAATGAATAAAGTAGAAAGAAAGTCTATACAAGGTGTTTTGCATTCTTATAAACTATTACCTAGAAGGAGAAAGAAGTTATTAAAATCTATATTAGAATATGATTTCAAGTTGATGGTAATAAGGTTAAATAAATCCAAAGTATACACACATTTACATAATGAAAAGCAGGTAGTTTACAATTATATAACCAATATATTACTAAATAGAATATTAGATAAAAAACTAATAGACACTGATCAAAAAGTTCATCTTATAGCATCAAGAAGAGAAACAAATAAATTTCTAAATTCAAATTTTAAAAATTACTTAAAGAATAAAGCTCAAAAAAACCATTCTATTGATATAGATATAAATATTGCATTATCCAATCAGGAAAAGTGTTTACAGATAGTAGATCTGATAAGCTGGTCATATTTCAGACACATAGAACACAAAGATAGTAGCTACTACAATATAATCAAAGAGATGATGGAAGAAGAAGTAATTTTGTTCCAATAAAACAAAACCCTAAGTGCCATTTAGAGGAACCATACGGAGCCTCACACTTAGGGAATTACTTGTTGATTAGATTATAACAAATATACTCAAGTTTTGTCAAGACAAAAGCTCTCCCCTACTTCTTAATCTTAATTACACTCTTAGACTTATTTTTCTTCTGTCCTTTATGTCTGTCCCTGCCTACCGTAGGTATGGCCTCCCTACTCACCTGTCCTCCCTTTTTTAATCCACCTTGGGTGGAGGGGGTGCCTGCAAGGCAGGGGTGGATGTATTTTGCAATTTGAGCTTTTGTCTCCCTTAGGAGGCTTTCGTCCCTCCTATATTTATTTAGGAGGGGGAGTACCCGCAGGGGGAGGGTGGATCAAACTCAAAATAAAATACTAAAATAATAACTGAGTTATAAAATTACAATTATCCACCTCCGGCACTCCGTGCCACCTCCTCCAACTACCTACGGATTTACCTCCCGTAGGGATGGAGTTAAAAAGGAGGACAAAAACCCCCTACTCCCCCACAGAATCACTATCTATCTTAGAGCGACTCCCCTGTTTTCGCTGACGATAAAAGGAATACCCTAGATACCCTAGACAAAGAATCAAAGTAGTGCCCGAGATAATAATACCAAGGTAAAAATATGATTGAGGTTTGAAGTATAAAGTTAGCTCTAGATCTATACTTCCATCTAGATTCTCCTTGTACATAGACTTATCAAAATTAGCTTTGATATACTCAGGGTCAATAGTCCATTGATTAGCATAGTCATATACAAGTTTATGGGTGTCTTCAAAGAGGGGTTTTTGGAATAAAATATTTATATCACGCTGGGTAGCATATTTAAATTGTGTATCATTGTAATGTTGAATATTAGGGTTTTGATTATCTAGATAAAGTTTATACTGCTTATTAAATCCTTCTAAAAAGTTTAATTGTGTATTATCCTTTATCCCCTTCAAACTAATATTATATTGAGTGATATTGGTTTTAGTAAATGAATATTCTTGATTATCTGGCAGAACTATTTTAGGAGTAAAAATTTCATCTGGAACTTTATATAAACTTAAATATTGATTGTCTATAATTTTGGTAACATTCGTAGAGTTTACAATTTCAATCATTTTATTTATATCTTTTTCTTTATCAAAAATATCTTTACGTATTAAAATATATTTAATATTAGTATTTTGTAATACATTAATATCTTTAGTTTCAACAAATTGTTTTAACAAATCATCTTGTAAAGAATCATAGTATACAGGATTTTCTCTTATTAGAGTAGCAATAATATCTCTTCCTATATATAATTTTTTATTGGTATCATAAACTCTAAAACCTCCAGATTCTGGTAAACTTAAAACTTTGTAAAAGTCTTTATCCTCATTTAAATAAGTCACTGTATCTGTATATTCCTGAGGGACATCAAATACATATGATCCACTATTTGGATAATTATCTTTAGATAATACGACTTCTTTTGTCAAGAATGGATATGAAAATAGTATAACTAAAAAAATAATATATAGACCAAATACATATCTAATAGTCTTCTTATTATAGGAAGAGAATATGTATAGAAAAATAATAATAACTGTAATAGGAATTAATACCGAGAATTTATTATCAGGAGAGCGGACAGCACCAAACAATGATATATTATCAAGTAAAAAAGAATATATCCCTCCAAAGGGGGGTAATGGCCCTTTTGCAAAAAATATACTTATTAACAATATAGTTATATACGGTAGTATTTTATGTCTAATAGCCTTTGCTAGAAGGGCAATGGTCATTACAATATATATTGATAATGAACTTAGGATAAACAGAGGCCCATTAATATATGTTGAGAACGTATAAAGACTCTTAGAGGTCCAAGAAGTATATATTGGCCAATGATAGTGTCCCTTCAAAATTGTTAATATGCCACCTTGAACCAAATTATTTGTAGAATTAATTAAATTATTGGCAACAAAACTTTGATCTTTAGCCTGTACTAAAAAGGGTATAATAGTTGGCAGTCCTATAATAATTAAAAATGGAACTATTATTATAGTCCTATTAATAAAACATTTCCACCTAATTTGTGAGAAATGGAATCCTATCAAGATTATAGATAAGAAAATAATAGGAATTACATACGTAATATGAAATAAGATAATACTACTTAATAGTATCAGCCATATAAGCCCTATATTACTTATATTTGATTTAATAAGTTTTAAAAGATAATATACAAAAAGTGGTATAGCACCATAGGAGATATATGATATTGAGAAAAAAATACCATTATTTATATTGCTAATATTAAATGGGTTAACAAAATAAAATAAAGTAGTTAAAATTATAATAAAGTAATCCTCTCTCTTTAAAAGTTGTTTATTTACGATATACTCATAATATATAAAATATATACCTAAAAATGATAGTATTAAGATAGATGTTTGTATAAAAAAATATAGAATAATTGTTGTTTGCCCAAAAGATATTCCTGTTATCGTATGTATTATCATTTGAAATAAATCTGTAACTAAAAATTGATATGGATTTACAGCCTGAAACATATCAAATCCATTATAAAAGGGTGGCTTTATAATCAATGAATTATTAAAAAAACTATATGCTGAATTTACCGATAAGGTATCATGAACTACTAATAAATTGTTTTGTTTAAAATTTAAAAATAGATATCCCGTTATCAATAAACTGAAAAACACAAGCCCTACACAAATGATTATTATATTTTTACTTTTTACCATATACCATATAAACCGCTCCTGTAAAAATATTGTTTTGAAGTATATAATATATTTTCCTCAAAAAATCATTTTTCATCTTTTCCTCAGATGGATAAAATGCAAAAGAAGACACAATTATATTATTAAACTGATTACTTTTATGTAATTTTTTTAATTTATAGGTGGTATAACTTAGTTCATATCCATAATAACGTTCTAGAACTTTGCCTTTTAATAGATTTATATGGATATACTCCAATACTTGTCGTATTCCTAGTATATCTGGAATATTATTAAAAAATCGAAATATCCACCACAAATTAAAAGCAGGGACAGTATTAAATGATACTCCCCCAGGTCTTAATACTCTATAACTCTCCTTTAAGATATTATTGGTATCTTTAAAATGCTCAATTACCCCTCCCCCATAAATAAAATCTACACTATTGTCTTTTAAGGGCATATTATTGATATCATCATAAATAAGAATATATTTTGTATATTTTTTTTCATCAAAATATTTTTTGAGAGTTAAAAGCATTTCATAGTTAAAATCTATTCCAACAAAATAAGCATTATACGTCTCTAGCACATAGTCTGCAATATGAGCAGGCCCACAACCAATTTCTAAATATATTGAATCTTGATTTATAGTATAAGCTTTTTCAATATATCTAATAGCATCTTTTAATTTACTCTCATTAAAATCTTCCCGATCTTTTTTTAATTTTTCCAAACTAAAATCATAAATTTTAGTCCAAGCTTTTTTTGAAATAGCGATGTCTTGACCGTCGCTAAATTCTTTTAGTGACTTATTTACATAAATTCCATTATTATCAACAGATAATTTCCCTTCTTTTATAATTTCATTTAAATTTAGCATAGTTATAATTCTAAATTCTTAAAAATATCAGCATAATTAAATTTTCTAGCATATTGTTTTGCATTCTGACGATACTGTATATTATTACTTTTTTTCAATAGAAAATCAATAGCATGTATTATACTTTCTTTTGTCTCATCAATAATAATTCCACATTTACTCTCTTCAATATCTTTGGCATTCCAAGGAATATCTGTAAGTAGTACAGGTACCCCACAAGCAATATATGTTTTGATTTTTCCAGGATCGGCATAGTATGTCCAAGTATCTAATTTTTTAATATATGGTGCTACTGCAATTGTGGACTTTGCGACTTCATTTTCTAATTCTTTAATATCTTCTATTTTACCTAAGAAAATACAATGTTTTCTTATATGTAATGTGTCCACTAATACTTCAAGTTCATCTCTATAAGAACCTCCTCCAATAATTTTAAATATTATTTTAGGATATTTTTTAATAATATCTGGGAGATATTTTAGAATTAACTGCACACCTTGTTTGGGTAATAAATGCCCCATAAAAACAATAGTATAAGGGTCAATCTCATCATATGAATATGTTTTTACTTTATCTACCCACATACCATAAGGTACCACTTTATGAGATTTGTAATTTTCTTTTTTTATATCTAAGAATTTCTCTCTTGCCTCCAACATACGGGGACTCAAATCCCACATTTCATCAGATTCTTTATATCCAGATATATTAATCCAGTGATAAATTTTATTCTTCCATCCACCCTGAAATCTATTTTCAGGGACAAAATCCATAGTCCAAAAAACTACTTTTTTTACCTTACCAAAAAATTTTAATAATCGACCAAATAAGACACATAGACCATCCATCCCTATATAGGTATCAAATATAATCTTAGTTTTATAGGTATACCTAAATGTTGCCCATAATTCTTTGAGATATAATATTGGTTCAGGTAAATATGAATAGTCTTTACCTCTATATTCCTCAACTAATTTCCCCTTTTTATATAATCTATAATAACTACATCTATCTGGAGCATCAGAAAAGCTGTGAAGAATGTGTAATACCGTTGAATATTTTTGATCATTCAAATATACAACCAATTCATCATCTGGCTGAGTAAGAAATTTATGCGCAACAATTACAATATTATTATTTGACATACCTATGACCTTCTTTGTCTTAAAAAGTTAAATAATACTACTTTTACTGAATTAGGTAAAATTGGTATTAATATTAATTGAAATACACTTGATAAAATGTCTTTAGTGGAGGCTTTATAACCGTATTCTACCAAAGCCTTGAGCCGGATATATAATGTAAGATATTGCTGTCTATTTGCTTTAGCTGATGAAGACTGAGTTTCACTTGTACGATATTTTAATACTATATCACTAAGATTTGCAAATTTATATCTCTTCCCAACTCTAAAATAAAAATCATAATCTTCGGTAGGACTAAGTTTGTCATTATATATATTGTCTTGTATTACTTCTTTTCTATACATGATACAAGGATGAGAAAATGGACTTTGTTTAAATATATATTTACGTAGGGAAGTATCATCTGCATAATATGATCTCGCATAGAGCACTTGATCTAGTGATTCATTATATACTTCCATTGCCCCACCCACAATTCCTACTTCTAAGTTAGAATCTAAAAAGGATACTTGTTTCTCAAATCGCTCAGGGTAGGTCCAATCATCTGCATCCATTCGAGCTAAATATTTACCCTTGGATAATGAAATAGCCTTATTGAGATTACCAGCAATTCCTAAATTTTTTTCATTTTTAACTCCCACAATACGAGAATCTTTTTTTGCATATTTTTGAATGATTTTCCAAGTACTATCTGTAGAACAATCATCTATAATAATACATTCAAAATCTGTAAATGTCTGATTCAATATACTATCTATTGCTTCACCTAAATACTTTTCTGCATTATAGGCTGGTATAAGTACTGAAACTTTTGGCACACTCATATTCATATTTAAATAATTTCATTTTATTATATCACAAATAGTTTATAGTGCTAAACTCGGTCTACCATCCCCTGAGGGAGGGGGTGAGAGCAGTCCACACCCGGCACTTTGTGACACCCTTCCACCTACGGTCGACAAGCTGCCAGCGAGGCCTGCCTGCGGTAGGCAGAGACAAAAAATACCATCCACCCCGTCAGACATAGCCTGCCACCCCTCAAGAGGGGAATTTTTAGGGCAAGTTGCAAATTACATCCACCCTCCCCCGTCGCAAATGGGATTTGCTCCTGTCCTCCTCCGTCACCTACGGTGACACCTCCCCCAAGGGAGGACAAGAGTGCAAGTTGCAAAATTAAATACAGGCGACTGAAAGGTCGCCCCTACGAGAAAGTAGGATAATAGCTTAATTTTTAATTAAAAATTTATATTGGATAATCTTTTTATAATAGCTTCTTCGCTAGGTAGATATTTTGCATATTCTTTGGGGAGATTTTCGTATTTGTTATAGGTGGCTACTCCGATTGGATCTTTGGCTTGTTCTAGCATATATTCTACTTCTGTTCTGTTTTTGTCTTTGCAGATTACGATGCCGATGGTGCGATTGTGTTGTTCTTGTTTGACTTGTTTGTTGATTAGTTGCATATACATTTGGACTTGCCCCATATCTTTGGGTTGAAATTCTCTTGCCTTGAGTTCGAAGACTATATAGCAGTTGAGTTTGAAATTAAAAAACAAAAGATCTATAAAATACTCTTTTTCTTCTATGGTTAGTCTGTATTGTCTACCTACAAATGCGAAGCTCCCTCCCATATCTGCTAGAAAATTGACGACATTGGTGACTATGGTGTTTTCTATTTCCTTCTCGCTAAATGGTTGGTCGGGGCTGATTAGCTCTATATTATAATCATCTACAAACTCCCAAGCGACTTGGGCTTTGAGTGTGTCTAGGATGGTGGTGTTGAAATTGTTCTGAGCTAGGGCTTGATTTTCGAAATGGTGAGATTTTATTTTATCTATTAGGTCTAGTTTTGACCAGCCCATTTGTTTGGTCTTTTTGAGGTAGTATTCTTTTTGAATATCGTCTTTACATTTTTCAAAAATAAGTTTGTTTTGTATCCAGCCAATTTCTCGCACCAGTGGAGCGAGTTTTTTATTATCTTTGTATGTTTCATAAAAAGTTTTCATTCTCCATAGATTGGATGCTGAAAAACCTTTAATTCCTGGGAATTCTCTTTGTAAATCTTTGGATAATTGTTCTACTATGGATTTCCCCCATCCTTGATCTTGCATTTGCTGGCTGACTGATTTTCCTATTTCCCAATATAATTCTACTGTCTGTTTGCTGACTGTTTTGAGCATTTCATATCTGGCTGATTGGATTTTGGTTAGAATTTGCTCTAAAAATGGTTGGTATTGGGTGATTTGTGTCATATTTTGATTTAGTATATGGTTTTATTATAACATGGGAAAAATAATTATGAATTAATTAATTACCATCCACCCTCCCCCTTCGGGTACTCCCTCCTAAGGGAGACAAAAGCTCAAGTAACAAAATCCACCCCGTCCAGCGAAGCTGTCCACCCCTCAAGAGGGGAATTTAGTACAAAATACAGTCCTCCTCCGTCACCTACGGTGACACCTCCCCCAAGGGAGGACAGAAGGGAAGAAGCTCAGTCCACCCTATTCTATATTTTTTATAAAAGATATGTTATAATAAATATAGGATAAAAAATAATAAACATATATGATTGAGTTAAAAGGAGTGAGTAAAAAGTTCAAGAATAAAACCGTCATTCATGATCTGGATTTGACTATCAAAAAAGGTGAATTTTATGCTCTTATTGGTCCTAATGGTGCAGGCAAAAGTACCCTTATCAAATTATTGACGGGTTTATTGAAGCCTACCGAAGGGGATATTCTTCTTGATGGGGTTAGTATTGTGGATGAGCCTCAGAATGCTAAATCTTTTATTGGATATATTCCTGATGAACCTACAATTTGGGATGGTATGACTGGTTTTGAATTTCTCAATTTTGTGGGTGCTCTATATAATCTGCCTGTTGATGAGAGAATGCGTAATATTCGCAAATTATTAAAGCTGTATAAGCTTACTGGTACCGAAAATCAATTGTATCAGGATTATTCTCGTGGATATAAGCAAAAATACTCTATTATTGCAGCTCTATTGCATGATCCTGCTATTCTCTTTATTGATGAGCCTATTGTAGGTCTTGATCCTATTAGTATTGATCTTACTAAACATATTTTTGATACATTTGTAAAAGAAGGTGGTACTATTCTGATGGTTACCCATACTTTATTTGTGGCTCAAGAATTGGCTAGCTGTATTGGTATATTTGAAAAGGGTAAAATTATAGCTGAGGGAACTTATAAAGAATTAGCTGACAAAGCTCATCTTCCTACCAAAACTTCTCTTGATGCAGTGTATAAAAATTATTTAGATAAATAAAAAAATATGTCGGATTCATTTGGATTATTCTTGTCTTATCCTGGGCAAGTTATTAAAAGATATTTATCTCGTGAACGATTTACTCGAGTTTTTACTATAAGTATTTTCTTGATTATTATTGCTTTGGTAGCGGCTGCAATTTATGCTATTACTTTTGGAGGATTGACTTTTATTAAAACAGATCAAGAATTGAGAGAAGGTTTTCAATTCTATATTATTCAATTATTTGGATTGCTGATATTTGTTTTAGGATTTGTTAATAGTGTTCTGATTATTGCATCTGGATTTGCTCGAAGGAATTATCAGTGGATTGCAATTACTCCATCATTTTCTATCTTAGCTTTTATTCAATTATTTCAGCTTTTGACTTCTAGTCTTTGGATTTTTTTAGCTATTATTACTCCCGTTTTATTGGCTATTGTGAATTTTACTGGTATTAGTTGGTTTGGATTTGTATTGAGTTTTCTTTTAACTACTGCGTTGATTATAACCGCTAGTGTGAGTGGTACATTTTTCTATCTTGTAAGTATTTATATATTACAGGGATTTTCTCAGCTTCTGAAGAGGAATATCGTCACTCAATCTCGAGCTATATTTATTTTAATTATATTCTCTATTATTGCTGCTATTGGATTATGGCGCACTGCTATTCCTCAAGATTTTGTGCAATTCTTTGATGGGAGCTCTGTTGAACAGATTGATACCCTTCAAGAAAAATTAATATTCTTGCCTACATTTGGTATTTCTCAAGTTTTACATAATGTTTTATTTGATTCTACTTCATTTGGAATTAGATATGTAATAATATTGATTATTCTTTCTCTTGCAGCACTTGTAACTCTCTATGCTCTGCTTCGTATTCAATATTTGTCTATTTGGCAATTATTACAGGAAGGTAACTATGTAGCGGATAAAAGTGTTTTTGAGCCTAATTATAAGCCTTATAATTTCCCTTCATCGAGCATTGTGCATACTATTATTGATAAAGAATTACTTCTTATTTGGAGAGATAAAAAAAATCTCCTATGGCTTTTGATTGTCATAGCTCTTTGGGGGGCTCAAACTGCTGTGAGCTGGCGTGTTACTACTAATGCAGCTTCTTATGCTTATGGAGCAGTCGAAACTATTCCTAATTTTGTTTACCCTTTGATTCTTGCTATTGGATTATACTTTATTAGTGCTCTTGCCCTCAGATTTGTATTCCCTACTTTTAGTGCTGAGCGAAAAGTAGCCTGGATATTAGGGGTTGCTCCAATTTCTCTTTGGAATATTGCTGTTGGTAAATTATTAATATATGCAGGATTATTCACTTTGATTGGGAGTCCTTTGCTTATTGCAAATTTTGTCCTTTTAAATTTTGAATTTTTCCCTGCTGTTATCTATTGGCTTGTGTTTGGGCTTTCTGTTATCTTGATTGTACTACTTGCTATATTCTTGTCTGTACGATATCCAAATCGTTTTTCTAGCGATCCTGAAACATTATCTACTACATTACCTGGCCTTGCTTTTACTAGCCTTGCTCTTGGGGGAAGCTTGATTATATCTAATATTATGTATTTGGCTCTCACCACAATAGATTTAGCTACACTATTGATGCTATTGATTACTATTCTTAGTCTCTTACTTACGAGTTTGATTTATAGGGCTGCCGAGAAATTTGAATATTCTGGAGAAATTATTGCTTAGAGTTTTTAGATAAAATACTATCAATCATGCTCCGTCCCTCTCATATAAATATAGGAGGACAGTGTATTATGTTCCTGCCTACCGCAGGCAGGCCTCACTGGTAGCTTGTCGACCATAGGTGGAAGGGGGACCACGTCAGTGGTGGGTGTGGACAAACCTAATCTTCTTATAGGAAGATTACTTTACAACAAAATCTTACTCTTAATAAAATCCTCCAGTATAGGGGTTATACTATTTATAGATTTGAGTACTTCTTCATCAGTAAATCGTAACACAGTAAAACCTAAATTTTCTAAATACCTTTGCCTTATTAGGTCATTTTCATAAATTTCAGGGTGATTATGGCTTTCTCCATCTACTTCAATGATGAGTTTTAATTCTAGACAAATAAAATCTACAACATATTTACCTATTGGTCTCTGTCTTCTAAATATAACTCCTAGTTTTTTACCTTTTAATATATATTTCCAGAGACTAGCCTCTGCTTTTGTCATTGATTTACGAAGTTTGTGAGCAATGGGTTGTAATTGAGAATTATAATTATTATTTTGTTTCATAGGAAAATATTATTCCTATGGGGGTATTGCTGAGTACTGTCCACACCCACCACTAACGTGGTTCCCCCTCGCCAGCGAGGGACAAAAAGCTTTGTCCTCCCTTGGGGGAGGTGCCTGCAAGGCGGAGGAGGATATACCTTACCAGCTACCTCCTCCGTCGCAAACAGGATTTGCTCCTGTGAAACCTCACGGTTTCCCAAACCTTCCTACACGGGAAAACTCCCGTTTTCCCGACCCCTTTCCCGGAGGCAGAAGCTTACCAGCTACCGCCTCCGCCTCCACCAGAGCCACCACCAGCAGAACCTCCACCAGATGAGGCTGATGACATAGTGGAAGATAATGAGCTATCTATACTACTGACAAAATCAGTTGGAATAAATACTACTCCATTATTAGAATGATACCAATCTGGATTGGTTGTAATAAGTCCTTCAAAGGCTTTTGCCCATACTGTTGCCAGCCCAAGAGCAATGGCAAAAGGTAATATTTCAAAAAATATATATTCTTTTTCTTGGAATTGTAATCTATCTTTTTCTGCTACTCTAATATATTCTTCTAGTCCTAGAATATGTTCTAATACTCTTGTCCCCTCTTCTGTTCTCTTTGGGGCATAAAATGCTGAGATAGCGGCCAATATTGCTAGAATATTTAATGATATTGCAATCCATCCTGAAATAAACACCCCAATAATAAAAGCTAATATGAATAGGCCTACTACTATGACACCTAATATACTTCTTGGTATATTGGGATTTATTGCAAAATATTGTTTCACCTCATCTCTATATATGCTCTTATATATTATATTAAATTTATCCCCTATATGCTCATCTGTTAAATCTTTCGTAGTGACAGTTTTTCTCTTACCTTTAAATAATATACCTAATAATTCCTGCTCAAATGGCTTTAATGTTTTACCCTTTGGTATATCTTTGAGGTCAAATTGAAATATCCCATTACTAAACCATTTCTTCTCTTCTATTTGGGTTATATTGAGTATGCCTTGTTGCGCAAGGGATATAATAGTAGCAGATATCTCTACTGGGGTTGAATAAGTGTTCTTGAACCGTATAATTGCAGCTGGGCTCATACCCTTTGGTGCATCATATTGTCTTACTATAGGTGTGCGGATTTTGGGGTCTCTTGCCCAAGCATTCCAGACAAAATATAATATTAAACTTCCTATGATGAGAATTACCCCCGCAATACTCTTATATATAAGCTCTTGATTCTCTTCCCACCAAGTTGGAGGGGTAAGTGTACCAAGTGGAAATCCTATTGCAAAAGTTAACCCTTCTCCCGCTGCAAGTGATTGATTAGATGTTATCTCAATAGTACGAGCATTTGTCCAAGTAATAGTACAGTCTTGCGCTTTTGATGAAGACATACCGGTATAACAATATAATTTGTCCCCGACTTTGTCTTGTAAATCTTCTGGTAATAGAATTGTTGCGGAAGCTTGCTCTATGGGGACTTCCCAGTCAGTTCCTGTTATTTGCCAATATAATTCATCTCTATCTTGGAGTTTTTCGATCACGCCCTTTACTTGATAGGTAATACTATATTGATTGAGGCCTGTAAGGTATATATCTGCATCTCCTATTTTGATATTAATTTCTCCACCCCGACTAATTTCCTGAGTTGCCGCCCTCCCATTTTGTAATGCCTGTATATCCCCTTGTATATTAATTCCTTTGAGGGGAATTGTCCGATAAATTCCACGCCTTTCATTTTCTCCAAAATCATAGGATATATTCTCCTCTACTTGTATACTCCTATCAGTATTGACTGTAATAGTACTCTTAAAATCTCGTATAGTCTCGGCTGATACCAATACTGGGAAAATATATAAAACTATTGCGATCAGAGCATATTGAGCTTTCATAATAGAATATTTTATATTCTTAGTATAGCATATATTACCTACAGATAATCTAAGATTTTATCATAATTCAAAAAATTCAATCCGCTGAATAGATATTTTGCTATTATTTCTAAGTTACTGGTGATAAATAATATTCCAATTAACACCAAAAATATTCCACTAATAACTCTAATAATAGGTGTTATATGCTCTATCTTTTGCAATAATTCTCGCCCTTGAGCTAATGATAAAGCAGTAAGTAAAAATGGTACTGCAAGTCCAAGAGAGAATACAAACATCAAAAAAGCTCCCTCTAATACCGTCCCATCATTGATAAGAAAAGTCAGTATAGTCCCGAGTATTGGCCCAATACAAGGACTCCACCCCACTCCTAAAAGCATTCCTAATAATACCGAACTCTGAGCTGTCCCTGCTCTCAATGATTTGATTCGAGGTGTCCAGGTTTTTTGGAATAATGCAAATCGGAATAATCCTATCATTTCTAATCCCCAGATAATAATAATTATTCCTGCGATACGAGAAATAAGTAGCCGAGTTTCTGCATTTAATAGTCCTGCTAGGCTGGTTGCAAATATTCCAAGAGTCACAAATACACCCATAAAACCGAGTATAAATAAGGCTCCATTGCGTATAGTTTGGAATTTGTTAAGCTTACCATCCCCTGTTATAAAGCCAATATAGGCGGGTATAAGAGGAAATGTACAAGGAGCAAGAAATGTGAGCATTCCTGCTACAAAACTTGCTCCTATTAATGAACTAGTCATAGTAATTTATTTGTTTCGATATTCTAATACCAATGCGCCGAGTGAAGTATATACCACTCCTAATCCTATGATGAATCCAAGAATTGGTAACCAAGCTAAGAGTGACAATACTACATATATTCCTAATGCTATGAAATATATTTGCCAATCAGATTTTCCAAATTGATATTTTTTATGTAACCATTGGGCAGTCACAATACTAGCTATTGCTTGAGAGAATACAATTAATGAGATATAAGCAAATAATGTAAATAGAGCTAATGGAATACCAATAATAGTAATTATGAGGAGGATAATTATAGCAATCGGAATAAAGAATAATAATGCTCCATAGATAAATGCTCTAAATCCTTCTTCCCAATTAGAAACTCTTTTTACTGCTTTTTGAATGAATTTTTTATTGAAATTGAATATAAGTCCGATTACAAGAGCTGCTGATAATATTTCCCATACGAGGAACCCTGAGAAGACTTTAGGTCCCATATCTTTTTTATTTACCTTTTCTTTTAATAATTCAGCATCAAATGTTGCCTTTGTTCCTTCGGCAAGATTTGGAGTTAAATCTAATTCTTTGGTAAATCCATATATTACATTTCCCCCGAATAGAGATGCTTCACTAATATCTACGGTTTCACTTGCAACAAAAGTTGTTTTTCCTCCAAGTTTTCCATCAAGCGTAAAATCTCCTGTTCTAATATTACTATCTCCTTGTACTTCTCCTGTGATGGTAGTATTCTCAGAAGCCACTCTAATATTTCCTTTTACTGTCCCATCTAATTTAAGTTGTGACACAAAAGCAATAATATCTCCAGAAATAGTTGCATCTTTATCTATGATTAAGGTTTGGGCAAATACAATCACATCCCCTTTTACATTACCTTTAATAGTAACATTAGAAGCTGCAATTCTAACATCATCTCCAATATCTTGATTTACCGCAACGGAATCTCCTGCCACTATTAAATCTTCTGAAATGGTAGCATCAATATCTACTCTACCCGATGCAATCACAGCATCCCCCTCTATCGGGCTATCTATTTGCACTGTCTGTCCTGCCAAATAAGCATCTCCCTGAACTTTTTCTTTTGGATTAACAATATCCCCAGCATCTAATAACAAAGCAGATGCAGACTGAGTTCCAAACAGTACTAGTACAGCTACTAGTGCAATAAGATATTTTTTCATAGTAGTATGATTATTAATATACATATAGTATACACCTTCTAGTAAAAATCACAAAATAAAGGTATAGTGTATGTAGAATAAGATAAAAATATATGAAATTACTTGCCTTTGAAATAGACGAATCAGAAAAATTATATTTAGAAAATCATTTACCTGAGTCTCTTGCCCGAGAATATTATTCAGATATTCTAAGCCTTGAAGCTTTAGAGAATAAAGAAGATACCACACATCTTGCGGTATTCGTATACTCTCAAGTTAATACCCAAGTTCTAGACAAACTCCCAAACTTGAAAGCAATATTTACTATGTCTACAGGATATGATCATATTGATATTACAGCTGCTCAGAACCGAGGAATTAGTGTACACTCCGTACCTTTTTATGGTGAGAATACGGTAGCGGAGCATACTTTTGCCCTGATATTAGCTTTGTCTCGACAAATTGTCCCCTCAGTAGCTCGTACTCGTACTTTTGATTTTAATCCTGCTGGATTAGAGGGTTTTGACCTCAAGGGGAAAACATTAGGAATTATTGGTATGGGACATATTGGATCTTTTGTTGCCCGTATTGCCAAAGGATTTAGTATGAATATAATAGCCTATGACCCATTTCCTAAACCGGAACTCGCTACTGAAATTGGATTTACTTATGCGAGTCTCGAGGAATTACTCCCCCAATCAGATATTGTCACTCTTCATACAGCATATAGAGCTGAGACACATCATATTATTAATCAGGAATCTATACAATTATTCAAGAGAGGTTCTTATCTTATTAATACTGCTCGTGGAGGATTGGTTGAAACTTCGGCTCTTATCAAAGGACTTGAAGATGGGATTCTAGCTGGAGCTGGGCTAGATGTATTAGAAGAGGAATGTTTTATCAAAGAAGAAAAAGAATTATTATCTGAGTCTTTCCGTAAAACCTGTGATCTCACCACCGTGGTACAAGATCATCTCCTCATCCAAGACCCCCGTATTATTGTGACCCCTCATAATGCTTTCAATTCTCGTGAAGCTCTCGAGCGAATTCTCGAGACAACAGTTACTAATATTACATCTCAATTAGAGAATAATCTTGTGAATCAGATATAGTAAAAATTGAATCGCCTTGTTATCAAAACTTGACAAAATACATACTTTGTGATATAAAAGCACTGTCCTACTGACTTCATCTTATGCTAAGACTTCGTAGACACCCTTTGCCTGTTTGGAAAGGGCCTGTTTGGAAAAGACTTTTGCGCTATGTGATACAAGATTGTAGGAGTTTTAGTCTCATCGCTTGTTGGCGGGGGAATGGGTGGTGGGGTAAGCTTTTGCTCATTTTCTATGGTGGGTTCCTTTTTTCATTATTTCCTCTGTTTTTTGGAGATGTTGTTCTCTTTGTTGTCATTAACCTATTTTTCATATTTCCCCTAGCACTTTTAATACTAATTCTCATTACATGCGACGACTTTTGTCACTGGTGGCAAGAAAAAGAAGCAGAGAACCACACAATCTGAATCAGAGACTTCATCTTATCAACCCCTCCTCTAGAGGGGTTTTTACTTTTATAATCTTCTAGAACTCATTATCCTACTACTATTTCACTTAATATTTTTGCCCATTTGGCATCCAGGAAATGACTACTATTTGGGATTGCTATTAACTCCCCTTCTAAATCTTTTGCAATATTCTGAGCTTGTATAAAAAGGATATTAGTATCATCCTCTGAGCCGATGACTTTAATCTCCCCTTTTATCTTGGATTTCACCTGATTAATATCTATCAAATGCTCAAAAAAATTAGCATAATTGCCATCACGGAAGCTGGCATTGCTAATAGAGTTATCAAAAGGGGCTATGAGGACAATATTCTCTACACTTAACTCTGCCTGCTCCAACAATAATAGTACGGCTCTCGTCCCCAGACTATGTCCTACAAGAGTTATAGGGTATTGAGAGTCTCTCACCGCCTGCTCTATAATAGGATACCAATCTGTGAAGACAGGATATTTACCTCCAGGCAAATCGAGAGTTATAATTTCATTCCCCTCTTCTGTTATCAATTGCCGGAATTCTGGATGCCAAACACTTTCACTGCTGTGATTATATCCTGGTATATCTATGACGGTAATTGCCATTATTTTTGGAAATAATTAATAATTAATTGTATGAATCCAATAATAGTAATCACTATACCTACTCCAATCAAAATAGGAAAAAGAATCTGAGCAATAAATTGAGCCACAAAACAAAATACCGCAAGTCCCAAACCTCCCCAGATTAACCATTCTGGCTTTGCTTGTCCTTGGGTTTTCTCACCTACAACTTTAATCTCCATATATAACTATTTATCCTGAACTTAATAATTATATTATATCATATTTCATATAGTATATTCACTATTTACTCAACTATATAAGAAATTTTTGTCATGCCCTTATTAGATTTTATTTTCCTAATTATTATCTTACCAATTTCAGCAGATTGTTCTATATGAGTTCCCCCACAACCACATCCTGGAAAGCCCGTAAAGTTTATTACTCTTGCTGACTTACCTGCAGGTGCCAAAATAGATTGTGCTTCAGCTTCTTTAGGAGTTAAATTATTCTTTTCTATGGATAAATTCTTATTTATCAAATCATCAATTTTTTCTTGTAAATTTATTATCATTTCACTCGAGTTTTCAACTATTCCCTCATATTCTACATAGGGACCATTGGGAAAATGAAAACCTTTTCCTGGTTTTAAATTATCTAAACCCATTTCTAATATAGCACAATCTATCAGATGTCCAGCTGAGTGTAGTTTTGCATTTTGTATACGTCTATTTTGATCAATTTTCAATAAAACAGCATCCCCTTTTTGAAATTCTCCATTTTTAAATTCTCCAAAATGCCAAATATCTCCTGATTCATCTAATCTAACATCATTAACCAAAAAAATAATATCCCCAAAAACTATTTTTCCATTGTCAGCAGGCTGTCCTCCCCCTTGAGGGTAAAATATTGTTTTATCTAAAATTACTGCCTGACCTTTCTCACTATTTCTTATATCAACAACTTTTGCATCGAATTCAAATAAATATGTATCATCTAAATATTCTAACTTTGTCATATTATTGATAATTAAATTTCATATTTTCAATTATACACTACTTATAGATATAATAATAGATTGAAATATATTATGTACTAATCCATTTTATAAAACCAAAAACCCCCACGAGGGGGGCTTGGTAAAAATATAAAAGAGCTTGAATAGTATACCGATTTTAGATAATTATGTCAATATTACTTTTTTATATTCCCCTCTTGAGGGGTGTCATCTTTGATGATGGGGTGGAATGTCCTAAATTACTCCTTGGTAATTTTTGCTGAGATAATTTTGACATCTTCGACTGGTCTGTCTCCAGGGGCGGTTGCTACATTTCCAATACTTTCTACAATATCGAGTCCCCCGATTACTTTTCCTACATTAGTATGTACTCCATCTAGCCAAGGAGTTGACTCAGCTGTTACAATGAAGAATTGTGAGCCATTAGTATTAGGTCCAGAATTGGCTAGGGCAAAACTTCCCTTTACGAGAGGCTCATCATTGAATTCATCATCATATTTTTCTCCAGCATCTCCAGTTCCATATAAAGCAGATTTGCTTGGGTCTTTGGTATTAGGGTCTCCTCCTTGTATCATAAAATCTTTTATCACTCGATGGAATATGGTATCATTATATACTCCATTGTTAGCGTATTTAGTGATATATTCTACTGTTTTAGGGGATAAATCTTTGAATAATTCGATAGTTATTACTCCTTTGTTGGTGGTAAGTTCAAGTATTGGTCGCTCTTTCATAATATCTTCATTTAATTTGGTAATTTGTTGAGTAGTATTGAGACTAGCCTTAATCTCATCATTTCCTTTTTTACTAAAATCTTGATTAATATACATTCCTACTCCTGCTACTATTAAAAAGATTCCTATTGCAAAATATCCTAATTTCCTCATATCTGTATTCATTATTCATATTGGTATGAATATAGTATATCATAAAAAGTTTTTATCAAAAAATAAATCTCTATTTCTCCAAATGAGAATGGTCATTATATACCCATACTCTCCAGCCGGTATACGGATATTCAGGATTATATTGTAAAATTGTGAGTCCGGCATTCTCTATCCAATATTGCTCTTGTAGCCGATCATATAATTCCGGGTTAATAGTATCTCCTAGAATTGCTCTGATAATCAGGGTATTGAGGAAAAATTGATGAGTTACTACACCTATATTTTGTTCTGGTCTTGATTGTAATAATTCTAAAGCTTTATCCACTCGAACAATCATAGTATCATAACTATCTCCATCTTCTACCTGCTCACCTGAATTAAACAAACTATGTTTCCAAGCATTTTCTGTAGCTAATATCAGCTCATCACTACGCAATTTACCAATAATAGAACTAGGTTTTTGTCTCTCTATGAAGAAATCTGAGTATTCAATATTATAGTCGCTATACTGACTAATAATTTCTGTGGTCTCACGAGCACGAGTTAAAGTACTAGATAATAATACATCTAATTCAAATTTAGCTATACGCTTAGCTAATCTTTGAGACTGCTCTCGCCCTAATTCCGTAAGATACTGTTCAGCTAAATGTATATCTTCATTAATAGAATCAAGATGTTGTATATTACCTTCACTTTGGCCATGCCGGAAAAAATAAATAGTTTTTTGTGGTTTTGATTGCATAATAAAAGGTTAGTGGACCGTACTGGGATACAAACCGGACGCCTTGTCCTGGGAAACCCTCGGTTTCCCAACCTTCCAACACAGGAAACTCCCGTTTCCCGACCCCTTCCCTACTGGTTCGATTAATAATACAAAGGCCATGTGGACCGTACTGGGATCGAACCAGCGACCTCTTCCATGCCATGGAAGCGCGCTACCAACTGCGCCAACGGCCCCTTATATATCTAGTATATCAGGATATAAAGTCTATTACAATATATTGAATTCTACCCAAATATATAGTATACTATATATACTTAGCAACTAATCTAATCATATGACTAGTAAAAATGCTTTTGGAATTATTATCATTGGATTTGGAGTAATATGGCTATTGGGTAGTTTTGGAGCTCCTACTCCAAAACTGGGGGATTGGCTACCTGCTTTATTTATTGCGGCTGGAGTTTGGAAATTATTAGAATCTCAGTTCAAATCAATTACTTTTTCTATTATTCTCATTGGTATTGGAGTAGTTCTAGGTCTTCTTCGATTAGAAATTATTACTTGGGAGGATTTCTGGCTTGCTGTGGGACCTATTATTGTTATTCTGATTGGTATCAATATACTTATCGGCAACAAGTATAATAAAGGGTATAAAGAAGGAGATACAAAGCCTAAGGTATCAGAGGAAGAAGAGAAGAAATAATTCTATTGACATTTTTTTCATTTCGGTTCATACTTAATATATACTAAATAAATATTAAATATATGGTTTCTTTCAAATTACACAATGGTTTTGATCGGCTTAAGATGTATAATGGATTGATGGGGGCTCTCCACTTCTTCCAAGCTGGATTAATGTTATATATTTCTAAAGAATATTTACTACCTGTATTTACCCATTATCTCAAATTTGATGCTGCAAATCGTAGCGCTATACCTATGCCAGTAGAAGAAAAGTTATTTGATGTAAATGTTGGACCAGCTGTTGCTTTATTCTTATTATTATCAGCATTAGCCCATTTTATTACAATTTTACCTAATGTGTATCCTTGGTATATCAAAAATCTCAAGAAGCATATTAATGTGATCAGATGGTATGAATATGCTCTATCATCATCAATAATGATTGTAATAATAGGATTGTTGGTTGGTATTTATGACTTCTCTACTCTCTTATTACTCTTTGGACTTAATGCCGCTATGAATCTTTTTGGTCTTGTGATGGAGCAAATCAATCAAGATAGAAAAGATGTTAATTGGCTTCCATATATATTTGGATGTATTGCAGGTATAATCCCTTGGATTGTTATTTTCCTTCATTTCCAAGGAGCTCTTGCTAATGTCGATGTAGATGTGCCAAGTTTTGTATATTGGATTGTATTCTCATTATTTGCAGTATTCAATGTATTTGCTATTAATATGTTCCTTCAATACAAAAAAGTTGGGCCTTGGAAATCATATGTGTTCGGAGAGAAAATCTATGTTTTCCTATCCCTATTTGCTAAAACATTATTAGCTTGGCAGGTATGGTCAGGAACTCTTAGAGGTCGTGAGAATGACGTATCATCTGCTATTAATCATATTATTAACTTAATTTCATAATTTCAAAGAGAAATTAAAGTACTAAAAAAGCTCCGATTACTCGGAGCTTTTTTAGTATCGAGGACTTATTCTCGAGGCTTAGCAGGTTGAATAGAGATTTCTCTTTCTAGAAGAGATGCTCCATCTAACTGTTGAATTGCTCGCTCAGCTTCTTCTTCTGTGGCAAATTCGACGAAACCGTAACCTTTGCTACGTCCCTCTTCTTTGTCAAAGATGATTTTTGCTGATATTACAGTTCCAACAGTCTCAAAAAGAGATTGTAAGTCCTGGTTTGTTGCTTTGTACGCAATATTTCGTACAAATAGATTCTTGCTCATAATTTACATTGTTGAAGAAAGATTGCTCTTTCTTGCTAATACTTTATCTCCTGTCGACCTGCCTAAGCCCAGGATTAATATCAATATACCATATATGTCAAAATTTGTACAATATTATCCACAATTTAGAGAATAATTGAATTATCCAACCAAAATATCTTGTAAATCAGACACTAAGTCGAGAGCTTCTACATTTGGTCTTTGAAAAGCATTTCTTCCCATAATAGTTCCAAAAGCACCTCCTTCACGAATAGCTCTCACTTCCTCTTCTAAAGTCTCAGCATTTGTAAAGTCTCCCCCTGAATGAATAACAATACGATGTCCATTATAGGCGGCCTTCATAACAAGACCTATTCTGTTTTTGAGAGTTTTGGTATTGAGATTATCATAAATACCAAGTTTTTTATTAGATTCAAGTCCATATCCCTCAAGAGGAAGCTTTACCTTGATAATATGAGCTCCCAAACTAGCTCCAAGTGCAACTGCATAAGCGATAATGTCTACTGCTCGCTCTTGTCCTGGAATCAGCCCCTCTCCTCGAGGATATATCCATAATATGGTAATTAGTCCGGCCTTTCGAGCATCAGCTATTAATTCTTTCGCCTGTTGTTCTATTTGATTACTATGTATTGATCCTGGATAAAGAGTGAATCCTACTGCCTCACATCCTAGTCTCACAGCGTCCCCCACCCAAGAATGAATTGATGGTCGGGGATTTTTCTCATCAGGTATCATCAAATTATGAGAATTTACTTTCAGAATAGTAGGAACATTGTGACGCGCCAATAATTCAAAACCTCGCTCAAGAGATCCTAGTGGAGCTGCAAAAGCATTGAATCCACCATCTACCGCAAATTGTGCCTGCTCTAGGGGGTCATACATAATAGGATTGGGCTCAAAGGCCCTTCCTGGTCCATGTTCAAGAATTTGATCAATAGGAAGTATCATCAATTTACCGGTACCTCCAATTCTTCCGTGATTAAGAATACGTAATAGATTTTTTTGCTGAGCTGGAGTATTGGTACTACGATACCAAGAAATAATTTCCTCCATACGAGCTTTATGTTTGGGTTTTGTAGAAGGCATAAAAATAGTTTTAGATATGTTTTTTTGATATTACATTATTTTCACTATCTAAATTATATACCAAAATATCCCCAATAGCAAATTCTACTCCTTCAATCTCATTATCAGACAAATGATCGAGATATTTTAATATAACTCGCAAGGTATTACCATGTAGAGATAATACAATTTGCTCATTATCTTGTAGAGCTGAGATAATATGCCCCTCTAGATAAGGGATTACTCTCTTATAGGCATCATCGAGGCTTTCTGTACGAGGAAGCAAATCCTTAGAAACAGAAATATATTTAGGGTCTAAATAGGCATTACGAGGATCATCTAATTCTAATTCCGCGGGTCTCGTATAATATCCTCGGCGATAATTATGTAATTGTTCCCAAGATAACTCATCCAAAATATCTACTTTTGATTTACCTTGTAATTTGCCATAATGCCTCTCATTTAGCCTCCAGTCACGAGTTATCGGGATATTGGTTTGTCCCATTTCCTCTAAAATAGTATCTAGGGTTATAATGGCTCTCTTCAATACCGACGTATATGCTCTATTGAATACAAAACCTTTAGTTTTAAGTTTTTGCCCCATTAATCGAGCCTCCTCCACACCCTCAGGAGTTAAATCAACATCAGTCCAACCTGAGAATAAATTTTGTTTATTCCATAAACTTTGCCCATGCCTTACTAATACCAATTTCTTCATTCTATTATATCTAATTCTAGTACTACAGGACAATGATCAGAACCATATACATCAGATAATATATAGGCATCCCTCACCTTGTCTTTTAATAATTCACTGACAAAAAAATAATCTATTCTCCAACCCACATTGCGGTCTCGAGATCGCGTCTTCATATCCCACCAAGTATATAATTCTGGCTTATCTGTTTTGAGTCTGAGAGTATCTGTAAACCCATATTCTTGAGTTAGTGTATCAAGCCAAGCTCGCTCTTCTGGGAGGAATCCTGAGGTTTTGAGATTGTCTTTTGGGCGAGCTAAATCTATTTCGGTATGAGCAGTATTCACATCTCCTGTAATAATAATTTGCTTTGTGTGATAATCTATCCCTTTTAAATATTGTAATAAAGCTTCATAGAATTTAAGCTTATATCCAAGTCTCTCTGGACCAGAACCTCCATTGGGGAAATAAATATTTATCAAAATAAATTTCTCATAGGTAGCAATTTGAATTCTCCCCTCTTGGTCAAATATATCATCTAACTTAAATCCTGTTTGTATAGATATTGGCTCAGTTTTGGAGTAAATTGCGACACCACTATACCCTTTGCGAATACCTGATTCAAAATAAGAAGTATATCCTGGTATATACAAAATATCATCAGTTAATTGCTCCCGATGAGATTTGGTCTCTTGCATACACAGAATATCTGGCTGATATTTTTCCAAAAAGGGCTGGAATAATTCCTTTCTTTGCAATGCCCGCAATCCATTTACATTCCACGATATTAATTTCATATAATTTTATGACCTATTGGTATTATTATATCATAAAAACATGATATTTAGAATTGTATGTATGGTTTATTTCTGCAAAGTGAGCTTTTTGTCCTCCTTCGGAGGAGCTTTAAGTCCCTCCTATATTTATTTAGGAGGGGGTGGCATGGAGTGCCGGAGGTGGATGTCCGTAGAGTCGGCGACCCCGCCGACATTGGTTTCGTAGAGGCGACCTCTCAGTCCCTGCATTATCGTAGCGGAGGGTTTATCCCTCCACACGCAACCAATTCCGCTAATTACCCTTGACAAAATTAGAGAAATGTGCTATATATCAAACGTTCCTATCGAGAATCATTATGAGCACTGAATTGGTTGAAATTACTCTTTTGATGAGGCAATCTTTCTTTGACCTTCTATCGTTTATTGAAGAAACGTATGGCCAGCCAAGAGAAGAAGCAATTCATGGATCTGTAGGTCTTTATGCCCGAAATAGAATTGAATCAAAAAAAGGAAATCGGTTAGCTTCAATACGCCATAATAATACTATTGTGAGAGCATATGAAGAGATTCAGAGTAATAACCTCACCCAATTAATTGAACTTAGACTTTGTGTACATGAATCTTTTGCTGAGGCGCTACAATTGCTTGCATATAATGATAGAAAAACAAGGCCAGAAATACTACATAAATCTGTAAACCTATATGCAGAATATATGGCTGATTTAAAAAAAGGATATAGATTAGCTTCAATAAGATCTGATAATTCTATTGAAACAATCTATTAAGATGTATCTTCATACATCTTCCAACCCTGGTAACCCAGGGTTTTTTCTTTTTCATACAATCTACTTTTGTTTCAAAACACAAACACTATAGGCTAGTGAGGGGGCGTGGAGTTCTGTCTCCCTTTGGAGGGAGTACCCGTAGGGGGAGGGTGGATTTGTTTTTAACATATTAAATAATTAAAACTCTATCCACCTCCGACCTGACGGCCACCTCCTCCAAAGGAGGACATGATAGAATTAGAACCCTCCGCTACAAAATACCGTCCTCCTCCGTCACCTTCGGTGCCACCTCCCCCACCTGTCTGCCATAGGTAGAAGGTAGGACAGTATTTCTGTCCCTGCCTGCCGTAGGCACGGCCTCGCTGGCGAGGGTGCCCGCAGGGTGGGTGTGGACTGAGCTTAGATTCCCCTCTTGAGGGGTATCAGGCTTACCTGACGGGGTGGAGGTAATTTTTACTCAATCTCCCCCAAATCTTCAAGCAATACAATTTCCTGTTCTCCTGATTCCATATTTTTGACGAGTACTTCTCCGGCTTTCGCCTCATCACCTCCAAAGAATATAGCCTCCGTATAGCCTTTACGATTGGCATATTGTAAAGCTTTTTTAAAATTGGTAATTTCTGGATACACGTCAAAAGCTATTCCCTGCTCATCTCGGAGGGCAACAATTGATTTGATATCATCTGTTACAGTCTTATCATTTAATAAAAATACTCCTATTTTAGTAGTATCTCCATATTGAATTGATTGAAACCACTCTTGCTCCCGCAGAATTCCAAATAGACGACTTACTCCAATAGAGGCTCCAAATCCGGTAATAGGAGTATCAATATAATGGGATACGAGATTATCATATCGCCCTCCTGAACACATACTCCCAAAAGACTCCAACCCTGCCAGGAAACTCTCGAATACTGTTCCGGTATAATAATCCTGACCTCTTACTATAGAGATATCTATACTATAATCTTTAATTTGGAATGAATCTAAATACTGAATTAACTGAGTAAGCTCATCAATTCCCTCTTGATACAAAACATTATCGATATTCTGTTGCTGTAATAATTCTATTATTTCTTGATTATTTTTCCCATTTTCAAATAAACTTAATAATGTATCTATTACTAAATCTGGTGTTTGTATATCCCTGAGAGCTTGTATCCAATCTGCCTCCGATAATTTAGCTTTTTTATCTACAATTCTCAGAATTGAAGCTATATCTGTAATACTATATGAATCCAATAATCCTGCAAGAATTTTACGATTGCTAATTTTGAAAGTAATAGCTGGTAATTCTAATATATCAATAGTATTCTGAATTACTGATAATATCTCAGCCTCAGCCAATCTACTATTATTGCCCAGTATATCAATATCCGCCTGATATAATTCTCGGTATCGCCCCTTTTGTGGTTTTTCAGCTCGCCAGGATTTACCAATTTGATATATTTTTGCGGGTAATACTATATTGCGATTATGCTCAGCTATGTAGCGGGCTAATGGCACAGTCAAATCAAAGCGTAAACTCAAATCTCTATCCCCTTTTTGAAAACGATATATTTCTTTATCTAATTCTCCTCCGGCTTTGGCTAGAATTACCTCAGAATATCCGATAGAAGCTGTTTCAATAGGAACAAATCCTGCATGTTCATATTCTTCTCGAATGGTATCCAATATGTAATTAAATTTCACCTGCTCTTCAGGAGTATATTCAATAAATCCAGATGGTAATTGGAATTTTGGCATAATGCATTACTCTAAGACAATACTTCTAATACTTGCCCAGCATGCTTTAAGGGATTCACCTTTTTAAAATGTTGTATAAGCTTACCCTCCTCATCAATAAGGAATGTATCTCGCTGTATACCCATATATTTTTTCCCAAACATAGATTTCTCTTTCCAAACTCCATATTCCTGTACTACTTTTTTATCTGTATCGGCTAAAAGAGGGAAGTTGAGATTATGCTTTTCCACGAATTTCTTATGGGATTTTACATCATCTACACTTACTCCTAACACCACAATCCCCTTGGCTTCAAGGTCATTCATAGAATCACGCATACCCTCTGCCTGAACCGTACATCCAGGAGTCATATCTTTTGGATAAAAGTATAATATTACTTTTTTACCCCGATATTGTGACAAAGTATGAGACTTTCCATCTTGATCTTGTAGTGTAAAATCTGGTACCAATTCTCCAAATGTAGGCATATATTTTCTCTTATCGTATAGATTCATCATAGCATAATATCAATAATACAGCAATTGAATTATACTTTTCTTAATAAGCCCCTCAAAATTTTATAATCAGGACAATATCGAGCAACAATATTCCAAAATCTCACCGAATGATTCATCTCTACCAAATGAGCAAGCTCATGTATTACCACATAATCCATCAATTCAGGCTCCAGAAACATAAGCCGATAAGAAAAATTGAGATTACACTTACTCGAACAACTACCCCAACGAGTAGTAGTATGCCGTATACTCAAGCGATTATAACTAAGTCCCATCACCTCTGCCCAATATACCACTCTCGCGGTAATAATAATTCTTGCCCTATCTCTATGTTCCTGATAATGTTGCTCAGTATAGATATTTTCCGGAATAGTAGCCAATTTTTCTCGTATCCAATCCTGCTTAGATTCTACAAATTGCTTGGCAATATATTGCGGTACTCTTGGGGGAATAGTAACGATAATTTCACGGTTCGCATTGATACGAATACTCACTCGTTTTGTTTTATTGGATTTTTTAATCGTGTATGCTAACATATATTTAGTATATCATGTATCTATATTCTTATGCGTGAATCATTTGAACAAATGCTAACAGGAGGTCATCCCAACTCACTGGGACGAACATTAGAAGTAGTAGAATTAATACTTCAAGATAAAAAAAGAGTAGCTGAATTATTAGACACCTATTCATCATCAGATGAAGTAGTAAGACTGCGTATTTCTAATGCCCTAAAACGCATATGCAAAGAACATCCAGACTGGATATATCCATACACCGATATATTACTCTCAAAAATTGCTAAAATTAATCAAGCATCCACCCAATGGACTTTAGCTACCCTATTTCGATTATTATCATCCTCCTTAACTACCGATCAAAAAGACCTTGCCATACAACATCTCAAACATAATCTGGATACTCATAGTGATTGGATTGTAATCAATACCACTATGGAAACATTATTCACTTGGGGCAAAGATAATCCCCCATTAGCTGAATGGCTTATTCCAAGACTTAAAAAATTCCAACAAGATACCCATAAATCAATATCCGGAAGGGCAACTAAATACCTTATAGCCTTATCTTGACTATATCTCTCTTATTCGGTACAATATACAAGTACCTTTCAAATCTAATTCCGCGATAGCTTTACCTCAAAGCTGTCCCTTCTCGAAAAGAAGCAAGGGAATTAGAAAAAAAGTTAAAATCAGGACAAGGAAAAGAATATCTGAAATCAATTATGATTAAGAAATTCAATCTCAATTCTGACTAGATAATTCCGCGATAGCTCAGCGGTAGAGCAGTCGACTGTTAATCGATTGGTCGTAGGTTCGAATCCTACTCGCGGAGCCAAAACAAAATAATGCCAGGTTTTTACCTGGTTTTATTTTTGTTATTGCTTTTGAGAAAGTAGGATGAGAAGTTAAGTAAAAAAAACCCCCCAGCAATGGCGCTGGGGGAAATAGAATGGGTGACAGTATAACCCTTAGGCGTCGCGAGTACTCTCGCGTGAGGTGTTGTTCCCTCCTACTTCCCCGCGGGCTTGAACAGCGGGTGCTGCCTGATGTCGTTGGTGAGGTGCAGGAGTAGTGAGAACATCGCTAGGGACAACTGAGAAGCATTACCTTTCGATTTCACTTCATCGCAGTAGCACTCAACCTCCACTCCTGGGATCCTCAAGGCGTCCAAGACAGCTTTCACCTGGGCGTGCATCTCCTGCAAGTAGTTTAGCCGGTCCGCTTCATCCACGAACAGGGTCTTTCGGACTGAGAGGGTGAGTGGTGAGCCCCCCTGCGGTATCACGACAACTTTGTCCCAATCGGTCGACCCTTGTGATGTAGCTGTGTCGAGGGTGGTGGTAGTGGTCATAACTGCTGTCTAGGAATTTCCTTAGACATGAAGGTCTTGGTGACTATATCATATTTATTTCATTTTGTCAATCTAATATAACTAAAGATATTTGTGAGGATTCTCCCAAACTATAGTGAGAAGGTAGTGGGGTAATAATTTGACAAAAATATATAAATTACATAGACTGTAACTAATTAGTAAACAAAGTCTATTCTCTCTTATACTATTTATGTTTAACTTTTCTAAGACCAATAAGAACCCCGAGGGACTTATTAGATTTTATTCTTTAGAGAGTTTTTGGTTACAGAGTTTTTCACAAGAAGAAAAAGTATATATTGCAGAAACCTATCAACCGATAGGAACAAATAAAAAAGAGTCGCTTATAAAAGGATCTATTCTGGATTCAAGCCAGACAGCATCAATGTTTCTCTCAACATTAGCAGGTTGGTTTGATAATCCAAGAGATAGAAGTATAGCTGTAAGGCTTATTAGAAAATCTATAGACCTAGCTAAAGAAGGGGGTGAAAATTCATATATAGATTTAGATTATGCATTATCCTCGGCAATAACTATTCTATATAAATTAAGAGATGATGAAAAAATATTAGAAGAGGTAATTAACTTATGTTATTCTCAAATTTCAATCGCTAAAGACGTTTTCCCAAAACTATTAGTATTTTTCAATCCTCCCTATAATAAAAATGACTTTGATCCGAACACAAAAGTTTGGCATTCAAAAAGACAAGAGTATGTTTTGTGGAAAGACTACAATGAAGTAGCCGTAGATAAAATAATTCCAGGACATACAGGCTATACTCAATTAGTAATTATCTTAAAGAAACAGAAAAAATATAGCGAGATAATTAATTTATGTGAACGGGCTAAAAAAGAGGGTTGGTCGGGTGATTGGGATAAAAGAATAGAATTTGCTAAAAAGCAATTAAACAAATTAAATAAGTAATCCGTTATAAGAAAGTGGTGGGGGGAAGGAAAAGTCAAGGAACAAAGGCACCACTTTAGAGTTTGGAAGGTTTAGAGATAGAATCTTATCAAATTCATCTCGCTTATTTTTGTATGCACTTTCGTCAAAGCTGTATTTTTTTATAATCTTAAAAGCTTTTCTAGCACAATAATCCTCTAGACGCTTAACCTGAGCGGGTAAAGAATTACCAGCTTCCCTTTGCTCTTCAGTTGATACTCGTGCTAATATTATTGCTTTCATAGTTTTAAAATATTGTTTGTAGACGTTCAACTAGAGACAATTTAATTTGTAGACGTTTAAATCTATTTTAACCTCTACAAATAGATTTGTCTATGTTTTAACATTCACAATTTTATTTACCCTGTAATAGATATTAACTCAGGAAATACATATAAACTAGGTTTACTACCTTTACCCTTTCTTAAAAGTTTAATTATTTTAGCTTCTTCTAATTTCTGAATTACCTGACGAGAATAAGGAGGCCTTACATTAGTTTTTTGTGAAAATTGAGTAGAAGTAAAATAGGGATAAGAAAAGAGAAAATCAAGAATATCAACAGCATATTGAGATTTCGTAACGTTTCGTATCTCCTCTTTTTTTTCTCCATATAAAAACATAATATCTTTTGCCTTTTCAATGTTTAGTTCTGACTGCTCCTTAACAGCTTTTAAAAAATAGATGATCCAAGAATCCCAATCACCATTAGATGATATCGCGTTTAATTTAGAGTAATAAACTTCTCTATCTTTTTCAAAATATGCACTCAAATAAAACATTGGTGTCGAAAGAACTTGCTTATAATGAAGAAATAGGGGGAGTATAATTCTACCTAAACGACCATTACCATCCCCAAAAGGATGAATAATTTCAAATTGAGCATGTATGATAGCAAGTTGTACAAGAGGATCTTTTTCTTGGGAGTGAATATATGTCTCAAGATTTGCCATTAAGTCATTTATATCCTGAGGTGCAGGAGGTACATAACTAGCTTCTTCAATTGTTGTTCCATCACTACCTATAAAAACTTGCCAATCTCTATACTTTCCAATTACTTTAGTTTGAGACCTTACTTCACTAAGAAGAATCTTATGGATTTCTTTTAATAGTCTTCCTGTTAAAGGAGTTTCTTTCATTTTCTCTATAGCAAAATACATAGATTTCCTATAGTTTAGAACTTCAAGAATATCTGCTTTTTTTTCATCCATTTCCATCGGATCTGCTTCATATTCAAGAACTTCTTCAAGAGTAGCTTGTGTTCCTTCAATCTTAGAAGATATCACAGCTTCTTGAGTGGTTAATGGAGCCAGCAATACACTCGGATTAGGTATCCCTTGTAACAAACCATCAAATTTTGAAAGCCTATCTCTCGCATCACCAATTAATGAGATATATTTTACCCAATCAAGATTTTCTAAAGGTAACGTTTTAGGTACAAATGGAGTTTTAGACATAGTTATAATTATTTAATCTTTACATTATTAAGGAAATCATCGAACTCTTGCTTCTCTATTCGAAACTCTTTACCTATCTTATAAGCCTTTAATTTTCCTGCATTTATATATCTATATATAGTCATAACATTAAGTTTGAGCTTATCAGATATCTCTTTTGCTGTGTAAAATTCTTGTGTGTTCATATTGTTTGTGATTACTTATATTATACTTTACTTTTCTTAACAAGTCAATTTTTATTATAGATCTGTAAAACCTTTTCATTCTCCTCTATATCCAGAGGAATAAAGTCTTTTAATTGCTTCTCTATCTCTTTTATCCACGGAGGATATAGATCCCCTTCCATTATATTAGCAACTTTTTTCAACCTATCCATAAGCCTATACCAAGTTCTTTGACTACAATGTGGTTCAATTAAACTTCTGAGATCCCTAATTCCCCCATCTTCTTTCATAAGTACAATCATCCCAACCAACATAACGGCTTCTGTGGGTTTAGCTCTTATCGACAGCGTTTGAAGTAGTACATCTTGAGGCTTATCCTTAGATATGAAAAAGATTTTATTTCCTTTCATAATAAGATTCTCCCAATACCATATCACTATGTTATGACATATATTACGATGTATCTCATCTTATTCAGTTATTGTATTATTGACATCTATAATATCGCATGATAAAGTGAGTTTATATGAAAAAATCTCCTATTAATTCTCCAGAAACCCCTACCCCTTTACGCTTTGCAATACTTGCTACTGATATTGTCCTTTTTACTATATTTGATGGGGCTTTATATGTCAGACTTATGACAGTCAATCGTCCCCCACATTTTGTACATCAGCCTGGATTACCTGGAGGACTTATTCGTCCTGATGAAATTGCAGAAGAAGCAGCTCGCCGTATCATTGATGAAAAAGGATATATTAATTCAAAAAAAGTATATTTAGAACAGTTATTTACATTTAGTAATATTAATCGTGATCCACGTGGACGAGTTGTTGCTGTTGGCTATATTGGATTAATTTCAGAAGATAAGTTAACTGCTAAAGAAAAAGATAGTACGGGGGCCACTTATTGGTCACCAGTACATACTGCTAAACATTTAGCATATGATCATGATGAAATTCTCGCAACAGCATTAAAGAGATTAGCTTCTCGCGTCCATTATACTACCTTAATTGGACAGCTACTTCCTCGTGAATTTACGCTTACTGAATTAGAGAGAGCTTTTGAAAGTATATTAGGAAATGATCTTGATAGACGTAATTTTCGTAAAAAAATACTCAAGCTTGATATTGTAAAATCTACTGGTAAAAAAAGAGCCAATGGAGCTTTTCGACCTGCCGAATTATATCGTATGACTTCAAAAAAAGTTGAAGAAATAGAAGTCCTATAAAAGAATTATATCCATAATCCTTTTATATATTTGACAATACTTATTGTATTTGATACACTATCTAAGTTAACACTTCTTTTTTTAACTTTACTAAATGTATTAGTTACACTAAGTAGTGTTAATGTTCTTTCACAAATGGTAATCCTATGGTAGTTCTTCCCCCCTCATCTCTTGGAGTGGTAGTTGGTCGCTTTCAAGTGGCAAAACTACATCCAGGACATCATCGAATTATTGAGGCAGCTATGTCTAAGCATGAGAGACTTCTTATTGTTCTTGGTAGTAGCCGTGGATTTGCCTCAGATAAAGACCCCCTTTCTTTTGCAGCCAGGGCTCAGATGATTGCTCAAGAATATCCAAATGCGATTATTCTTGAGCAATTTGATCATCCAAGTGACTATATTTGGTCTCGGCAACTTGATCATCTTATAGCTGGTGTTGCAAGAAATTCGATAGTAACACTTTATGGTGGCCGAGATTCATTTATCCCCTATTATAGTGGTTTTTATCCAATAATCACTATTCCTAATTACAGGGATTATAATGGGACAAAGTATCGCACCATAATTCGTGACCGTATTGGTAAATCCACCGCCTGGAGACAGGGAGTTATTCATGCAGCACAAAATCGCCCACCCCAAACCTATAGCACGGTTGATATTACAGTTATAAGACCTGGTCAGGTTTTACTTGCGGAAAAATATCAGGATGAAGGTAAGTTTCGATTTTTCGGAGGATTTGTGGATAACACAGACATCTCTGATGAAGCTGCGGCTAAGCGAGAATTACGAGAAGAGGCTGGTAGTTTTGAGGTTGCTGATTGGCATTATCTTGGATCTACCCGTATTACTGACTGGCGTTATAAAAAAACGCGAGACGGTATTATGACTCGTTTTTTTGTAGCTCGCTACATTTTTGGGCGACCTGAACCTGGTGATGATATCGATAAACTTCATTGGGTATCCCTTGATACCTTTAAGGAAAATCTTATCCCAAGCCATATCCCCCTAGGAGAAATGCTCCTGCAATTTATTCAGAACAACCCCAAACACTGTTTCTAAGGAGATTATCATGCCCCAACAAAACACCCTCAATCTGCGCGGCATCATGAACACCATTCTTCTTTCCGATAGCTACAAATTTACTCATTGGAAACAATATCCACCCAATACTCAAAAGGTGTATTCCTTTTTTGAGAGTCGTGGTGGAGTTTTCCCAGAAGTTACATTTTTTGGCCTTCAATACTATCTCATGGAATATCTTGTTGGAAAACGAGTTACTCTGGAAGATATAGCTGAGGCAAAAAATGATTATGCTCTCCATTTCGGTAATGATAAGCTATTCAATGAAAATGGTTGGAAGAGAATCGTAGAAGTGCATAATGGGAAATTACCTGTACGCATTTCTGCAGTTCCTGAGGGATTAACCGTCCCCACAGGAAATGTACTCATGACCATTGAGAATACTGACCCGGAGTTGCCATGGATTACTAATTACCTCGAGACTATTCTCTCCCTAGTATGGTATCCAACGACCATTGCCACTCAAAGCCGGCAAATGCGTAATGCAGTTTATCAGTCTCTCCTAGAGACGGGTGACCCTGCAGGCATTGATTTCAAAGTACATGATTTTGGCTTTCGTGGTTCAACCTCGGTTGAATCGGCGGGCATTGGTGGTATGGCTCATTTAACCGCTTTCTCTGGTAGTGATACCTATGCAGGCATCATTTATGCTCGCCGTTACTATCAAGAGCCCATGGCGGGATTTTCCATACCTGCAGCCGAACATAGCACCGTAACAAGCTGGGGTAAAGAGCATGAGATAGATTCCTATCAAAATATGCTCAACCAATTCCCAGAAGGCCTTGTTGCAGTAGTGAGTGATAGCTATGACATTTATCGAGCTTGCTCTGAATTATGGGGGACAAAACTCCGTGATCAGGTGCTTGCAAGAGATGGTGTACTAGTGATTCGCCCAGATAGCGGAGAACCAGTTGAAGTAGTACTAAAAGTTCTTGAATTACTCGGCCAGTATTTTGGTAGGAGTAAAAATGATAAAGGCTATTGGGTATTAAACCCCAAAGTACGTATCATTCAAGGAGATGGTATTGACTATCAAATGCTGAGAAAAATTCTTTTCTCAATAGAGCATGCTGGTTGGTCTGCTGACAATTTGGCATTTGGGTCAGGTGGTGGATTACTGCAAAAGGTTAATCGTGATACACAAAAGTTTGCGATAAAAGCCTCGGCTATACTTCGCGACAATACTTGGCACGATGTTCTCAAAGACCCCGTAACTGATCCTGGAAAAAAGTCTAAACCTGGTCGCCTCGCACTTATTCATACTGACGGTCATTATCGCACAGTAAGAGAAGAAGAGGCTATCAAGCTTAATACCCCAAATCTATTACAGCCTGTTTTTGAGAATGGGAATCTCCTTCGAGAAACCACTTTTGCAGAAGTAAGAGATAGAGTTCGTACCATGAACTAGTTAAGTCCCAACTTCATCATACTCACCGGCATACAATATTGTATGCCGGTATTTTTATCTAAATTTTCAAAAACTATCCCAAACTATAGTGAGAGGGTAGTGGGGTAAAGAGATTATATTGTGCTATACTACAAATATAATCTATAAGCAAAACTTTTATCAAAATATAAAATTATGAAAGAAGAAGATGCATTAAATCGAATACAGTCCCTTTTGTTATCAAATCAAGATAACATCTCTAGTATAGAAGACCTCAGAAACATTATCAAAAGTCCATTTACTAAAGAAAACCCCCTTATCCTTATTGATAATCATGAAATAGTACAAGAACAAATTAAATCTAATATTTCTCATATACAAAGCTATTTGGATGAGCTCTTCCCATTTATATTGAAAATAAAAGAAGATTACATTGAAGATATTACCGAAGAGACTACTTTTTGTGCAGTTTACTTACTAATGAGATTTACCGTACAAAATTGGAGTTCTGTACTATCTCTCGCAAAGCAAGGTGATTATGGAAGCCTTCCGTTAATTCGTATATCAAATGAAGCAGTAGACCTAGCAACTTTATTTGTTTTTGATCATCACAAAGGAGAAGATCACAATCTCATGAAATGGTTTGGGGGTAAAATTATTAAACATGAAAAATACAGAAATAAATATCCAAAATTTTTTAATAAAGAAGGCCAAGAAGCTACCCTGTTAAGCAACGCTCTAAATTACCTACATCAAACAGAGAGTTTAGCTACCCATCCCTCTTATATTAACATGATACAGAATATCAGCCCCCTCACAGAAGACTTTGATACCTCAGGTATGGTACAATATTCTCGCGTATATGATGGACTAAGTTATGTGCTGGAAGCAATAAGAATCATGAATACTAGCTTAAAACTTGTTTATAAAATTCTTCTCAAAGACCTCCAAGGATGTGAACAGCTAAGTAAAATTAAATATAGATATGACACTCCTACTGTAGAATAAGCATCCTACATCCCCCACTCAAAGGTTCGAACGTCGTCTAGCTCGCGGAGCCAACTCTCTTTAAATAGTTTTTTTAGCTTTTGTTTGGTTTACCATATAATATATTTGTTCGTATTTATTAAATATGTTACATTACATATAATACTACATAAATACTATGGATGTGAAAGAAAATAACTTTATGAATATTAACAAAAAAACTATGAGTACTATATTGATAATTGTCGGGATTGTGTTAGTTGTGTGGCTTCTGTATACCTGGCTTCCAGTGGATAATATTGAGGAGCCCAAATATACACTTATAAGCAAGACAAGTGGCTATGAGATACGAGAATATGCCTATTATATACTCGCCGAAACCACAATCAGCGGTGCAGAGAACAGAGACGAGGCGTCAAGAAAAGGTTTTTCTATAATCGCTGGCTATATCTTTGGCGATAATATCAAGAGAGATAAAATCTCTATGACAGTACCCGTTAATACCGAGGAGAGTACTTCAGAAAAGATCGCTATGACAGCACCGGTTAATACTGAGAAAATAGAGATGACTATGCCGGTTAATACTGAGGAAGAAGCAGATAGCGGTGCATACAATGTCTCTTTTGTCATGCCAAGCAAATATACACTAGAGACTTTGCCCGAGCCAAATGATAAGAGAGTAAAATTACGTGAAGTGCCGGCGCATAAGGTGGCAGTGAGGAGGTTTAGTTGGACGACTAGCGAATCAGCTTTTAAAAAAAACGAGGCAGAGCTATTGAAGGCACTTAGTCGCGATAGGGTAGAGACTGTGGGAGCCGTCAATGTGGCGCGCTACAACACGCCGTTTACAATACCATTTATGCTTAGAAATGAAATTCATATAGAGGTGAAATAAGTTTATTAAAGAAGAAATATTTTTGCATTCAAACTTATTTTTAACTTTGCTTTCAAGCTAATATCACGTATCTTATATTTCTTATCTTGATATATCTCATGTTTAATATTGGGCATAATAATGTTGTTTAAACTATACTCAGTGTGTATAAAATAATGAGGGAAGGCAACTTGTGCCTCCCCTGTTTGAAACTTGAAGCCTAAGGGCTAATGTAGATGCTTATTGGCCTCGGGTAGCTGAGGCACAACCTTGTACAGTATTCATCCCGATTTGACTCTTTTGGGTTGTCATGAGATCTCCGATTGAGTGAGGAAAGAGACATTGATGTCTCGCAATCAAATCTATCACATAAAATAACTTTTGTCAATAGTTGACATTTGTCTTGGTTTATTCTAAAAGCTAATACCTCCTAGGGCTCAAAGGTTCAAAACTCCTCATATTTGGCTTTTAATTTATCCTATTTTTCAGATATGGTAATATACTTTTTTAATTCAGTTTGTTTTTCTGCTTGTTTTATCAAAAAGTCTGCTAAGTTTGCCCTACTAATTTCGCCAACCCTAATTCCTTTGAATAATTTGTTTTCGATATGGTACTTTTCTGTTAATTCCTTGTCTAATAATCTTCCTGGTCTCACAACTGTCCAATTCAGATTTGAGTTAGTGATAATTTCTTCCATTTTAGTTTTGTCGGCATAAACGTCTTTTAAGAAAAATTTCAAAAATATCTTTACAGGCCAAGAGGCATAATTTTTACTTTCTCCAGCTCCAAATCCGGTAACCACAATAACTGGAATATCTATTTTGCTCTCTTTATCTATTTCTACAATTAATTTTGCAAAATCTGAAAAAAGGGTAGTGGCCTTCATACTTTGTCTCGTCCCCAATGTTATAATGAGAGCATCTGAATTTTGAAGTAAACTTAATAGGTCAGATTTATTGGTGGCATCACCAAGTATCATTTTTAACGATTTTTTATCTTCTATTTCAATTTCAGATCGAGAAAGTGTCATGATAGAATGATTCCTATTCAATCCCCTTTTTACCGCTTCTAATCCTATCCCAGCGGAAGCCCCTATGATAGTTATATTCATTTTAATTCTTTATTGATTTTGGATTTGTAAATGATTGTACGGAAATTTGCAAAATTTTACTATTGATAACAAATTATTCATATATCAAGTATATCATTTTTGATAAATTATTATAAGTTAAAAGATATCTCGCCCAACCCAAGCGAAAATTCTGTTTAGCTCTGAGGCTATATCTTGATCTAATATTTTACCATGTGTCATTATAATTCTATTTGGGTTTAGGGATTTAATTCTGTCTATAGATTTATTTAATAACTTATGATTACCCCAGAATAAGGTTCTCTGGTCTCTAGTTGTACCGCCATTTGGATGCAAAGCTCCTCCTACATAGGCTAAAATTCTAAAAAATGGATTTATTTTATTCGCTTCAAAATTTTCTATAATGTCTGTCACAATCCAAGATTTACTAGGAATATGAAAAAAAGTATATTCAGTCATAAATCGATTACCAGACATAGGTATAATCTCTAAGTCTGGAAAATAATCCCGATCTATATCTTTTAATTCCATATTCCAATGTATTTCTTGACCAGCTTTTTTACTCCGTTTTTGTACTCCATCACTAGCAAAAGTGATAGCTTCCGGATAGGCTTTTTGAAAATCCTGTATATACCAATAGTGAATTTTATTCGGTGAGATTAGATATTTGACATTACCTAACTCATCTAATTCTTTTTTGAGAGAACTGGTCAAATTAATCGGAGAGTGGATGAGAATATCATTATTAGCTAATCTTATCACCACCATTCTCGTAGTAAACGGCATTCCATAAAAATGTATTATAGGGCCATCCACAATCCATAAATTCTCACTGATCAATTTTAATGTATGTATTGGTTGATATAAATTATCCATATAGATGGTATGAAACAATTATTTTTATAATACTATTGTAACTATAACTATTTATAGTTGTTTTGTCTACGATGTATCTCATCTTATTCAGTTTATAAAAAACCCCTTCTAGCTAATGCAAGAAGAGGTATGGTTTGAGTTGAAGGTCAGCCGAGCAGGGGGCGGCGGTGGCGAGGCGGGCAATCTCGCGGGAGCTAAAGCCGATCTCGATAAGCACCCCCTGGTAGGAGGTCATGAAATCGGCCATCAAATCCTCCTTCTCCATGTGGAGCACTCTGGCATCGTCGGCCACCTGCGCAAGCATGCGGCGCACGTGGGGGAGATTGGCACGATTGGCCTCCTCCAACTCCTGGCGGGCCGAGTCGAGGTTGGCCTTGAGCCACTGCTGTCCGTAGTTCAGGTGAGTGTATTCGTCTTGCACCACGCCTTCAGTGATCTTACGGGCAAAGGGATCGGCCACCGGGATGTAGATATGATAGGCCGCGATGGCAAAGGCTTCGATCAGGATCGATTGAATCAATAGGCAGGTGACCAGTTTTCCTTCGGCGAGAGCTTCCTGAAAGTTGTCTCGTAATGGTGTAAAGAATTCCCGGGCAAAGTCCATATCAGCTTTAACCTCCAGATTGGCAGCACAAGCGGCGAAACCTTTCTTGTGCTTCATCTCCATTCGGGCTAATCTTGCCAGCTCATCTGCTTGCTGGGGCAGCAGTTGGGCGATCGATAGGTAATTATCGTGCGCTTCCTGCTCGCCTTCAATAACAATCCCATTGATGCGACTGTAAGCATCCTTGTAGGGGGCACTGCTGAAGTCCGGAAGACCTCCAGTAGGTACTGATTTTTCTTCAGTAGAGTTTTGAGAAAGAGCAGTGTGGGTCATAATTAGGTGCTGGATAAAAATCCAAGGGGTCACTTTCATTATACGCCTCTTATTTTGTTTTGTATATAATGATAATAAATAAATCTTATGTATATTTTGTAGGCTATTTTGCTTTTTTTGTATATATTATTCAATGTATTTGGCACTAATTATTGACAAAAGTTTAATTGTGTGATATTTATGTATTTGCCCTTTCAAAAACAGAGAACCATGAAACTAAGAAGCAATCCCCCGACGAATGAGCTCTATTACTTTTGTATAATACAGTTGCTACCAGAAGAGATTAAAGGCTTTTTCAGTGGACTCAAAACAGCACAGCTTCCTGATTATTTATTGATTGAGTTTGTTGGCAATCCAAATCAATATCTAATAGATAGAGTAGGTGAATATGTCCAACGAATCAATCCATCAATTCATATAGAATGGGTTAGTAAATATTGTATAATATCTAACAATATTCCGGAAAATGCTAGACATATACCTCTTGCGGATATTCGCTCAAACAGAGACTTCATAGTAGTCACTATGAGAGGTTTAAGGGTATTATGTATACCTCACTTAAGAGAAGAAAGTATATCTGATAGCAATTCTGATATCATTATTATCAGTGAATGCAGTGGACATATACCCGAAACCTGGACGTCTATTCAATACGGAATAGACGACGAAGATGGTGGGCAAAGATGTCTTGTTCGTAATGATAGCATATATTATCCAAATTCAGATGATTGGATATCCATCTATCCTGATATAGGATTAATGGTGATAAACTTCCCAGATTTAAGATTAGATATTATACGAGAAGCCTATCATAGAGTGCCTTGTATCCATAAAAGGCAAAGGCTAATGCGATCGATACAACCTGGTAGAATACATTGTAGTAGAAATCTTAAAGCACCATTATCCACAGGATGAGTTCCTAGTATAAAGAATGAGTTCCCCCCCAAGGAAGACTAAAATCTTCCTTTTTTATTACTCTTGTTATTTTACTTATACTATATTATTATAAAACGGTTGTGAAAATAATAATATACTAAATATATGAAAAATTTAGGTATAGAGATTGTTGGGGATTTAAAAGGTATTGATAATATTTTTTTGGTTCATTTGAAAACTGAGGAATTAAAGATACAAATTTCTGCTTTGATTAAAAAATATGGCTTTCATGAGCTTGGAAGTTATTATCATTCTTTTGAACCTGGTATTACTGGAGCAGTGGTCTTGGCTGAATCCCATATTGCCTTTCATACTTGGCCGGAATTTGGGTATGTGAGTTTGAATGTTTTTACCTGTAATTATACCAAAGATAATGATGACAATGCCAAAAGTCTATTTGATGAAATAGCTAGAATATTCCAAGCTACTAAAATAGACAAACAAATTGTAATGAGAAATCATTAGAAAAGAAAATCCCCCCGACAAGGTGACGGGGGGAGGGAGATGTTGTATCAGACAAACTCTTTAACCTCCTGAGTTGGTACCTAAAGAGGGAGAGGGAAGTTGGGGGAGATATCTATAACTCCCTACAATAAAAGTACTCAGTATTACTGCTCCTACTATCAGAGGTATTAAAAGTCCTCCTGCGTGTGCCCATATCCGCCGAATGGGAGTTTGGGTATGAAGCTCGGCTTCTTCCACCCGCCGAGCATGCTGAACATACTCATCATCTAATGCCAGGCATTCTTTGAGATTTAAATTGTTCATAGGTCGTTAAAAACGAACAGGTTTATATCATTATATATACCACAAAAACCCTATTTTGTCAATAGGTTACAACAATATATCACACCTTATCCTTGCAGATAATGGGTAAAAAGTCTATACTAATACTACTTATATGAATATATTATATCCTTTTTACCGTATTAAATCTTTATTCTTTCCCCGTATAAGCCCATTGATTACGGTACATATTGATGAAGCGGCTCTATTACATAATTTACGAGAATATAGACAAGTCTATCCCGATATACAATTTGCTCCTGTACTCAAAAGCAATGCTTATGGGCATGACCTAGTATCAGTTGCTAAAGTTTTAGATTCTCAAAAACTTCCTTTTTTGATTGTAGACTCATATTATGAGGCTTTAACCCTGCGGCAAAATGCTATCAAATCCCCTATTCTCATTATTGGGTATATTCTGCCCGAAATTATAAAAAAATCTCGGCTCAAAAATGTATATTTCACCGTAACAAGTTTAGCTCAATTACAAGTAATTAATGATAGTATTCGGCGCCCCATCTCTATACATCTCAAAATCGATACTGGTATGCATAGGCAGGGTGTATTACCGACTGAAATTCATCAGGCAATTACTATTATCAAAAAGAATTCTTTTATACAATTACAAGGTATATGCTCTCATCTTGCTGATGCAGATAATAGTATCAGCAGATATAATACATCTCAATTGGAGCAATGGGAACAAAGTATTCAATTCTTTAAAACAGCTTTTCCTCAACTCACATATTATCATATATCAGCAAGCGCCGGGCTTATACATACCGCTAAATCTCATCATAATCTCGCTCGATTAGGTTTAGGATTATATGGTATTAGTATTATTGAAAATAATAAACTCTCACTGAAACCCGTTCTCTCACTCACTTCTATCATTAGTGGGATAAAAGTTATTAAAAAAGGTGATACCGTTGGATATAATAACACCTTTATTGCCAAAAATGATATGTTAATCGCGACTATACCCGCTGGTTATGCTGAGGGAGTCGATCGCAGATTATCTAATATCGGGCAAGTTGAAGTGGCAGGTACTTTATGCCCAATTATTGGGCGCATTAGTATGAATATTACTACTATTGATATTACTCATATGCCGAATATTCAAGTTGGAGATATCGTGACTCTTATCAGTAATGACAATTCCTCCCCTATTTCTGCCAATGCTATCGCTAAAATATGCGATACTATTCCCTATGAAATCCTGATACATATTCCTGGGTATCTCAGAAGAGAAATCATTAAGACAAAATAATATTGAAATTGCGTATAGGATATGTACATCACACAGATGTTCTCCATACTGAAGTGATATCTCAACTCAATTACTGGGAAACAGCATTGCCTGGCATACCAAGACCTGATGGAAAAACCCCCATCTATGTATCACTAGCAGAGTTGAGCGCGAGGGAATTGACAGGATATGACTTCACTTGCTAAACACAACGCCCCTCCCAAAGCCCCGCCAATAACGGGGCTTTTCCACATTGTTAAGACAATACTTCTAATAATTTTTGTTCGCTGAGTTTACGATATCCTCCTTCTGGGATATCGTTTAATTCTATATGTCCAATGCGTATTCTCAGTAAATCTAATACATTATATCTCAGAGCCCTCGCCATACGCCGTATTTGCCTATTTTTGCCCTCAGTTAGGGTTATCTTGATTGTGTCATTACTCATACGCTTGATTCGACAAGGTTTGGTATGATAGCCGGTATCAATTTTGACCCCTTCTCTTAATTTCTCAATATCAGCTTGAGAAATAGGGCGATTCAATGTCACTATATAATCTTTTTCCATTTGAACTTTGGGCTCTAAGAGTTTTTTGGTAATACGTCCATCATTGGTAAGTATTATAAGTCCTCGAGAATCTTTATCTAATCTTCCAACTGGGAATACATCATCTCCAAAATCTGTAATATCTTGTATAGATTTTTCTCCTTCTTGGGGGCTGTGGGACACAATTCCAACTGGCTTATGATAGGCATAATATTTGTATTGCTTCTCATAGCCTATTACTTCTACTTTATCCCCTTCTTTGATATCTACACCAAGTTCAGCGACAATTCCATTGACGAAAATCTTTCCCTCTTGAATTAATCTATCTGCCTCGCGCCGAGAACAAATATCTTGATCGGCTAAATACTTATTGATTCGCATATACACTCTTATTATACGCCCTATACTAACATGCTTTTGAAGTTTACGGAATATCCTAACTTCTCCCTTCTTGATTTTGTATTAAGTTTAGTGCTGAGTCAAAGTCTTCAGCTGGAGTTAATATTCCCCCACTAATAAAGAATATCTGATCGGCTTTTTTGATAGTATTAAGTCTATGAGCGATAATAACTTTGGTAGTTGTATCTGGTAATTGAGACAATATGGATTGGAGATTTTGCTCTGTTACGGTATCTATATTGGCTGTAGCCTCATCGAGAATAAGGAGTTCTGGTTCTCTCAAAAGAGTACGGATAAAAGAGATAATTTGTTTTTGACCAATACTAATACCATTATTTTCGATTATGGTCTCTATACCATTGTCAAAAGTATCCATAAGCTCAGTCAAATTATGAGATTTGAGTTTGTCTAATAATTCCTCATCACTACTATTGAGTAATTCGCTATTACCATATCTCAAGTTATCTCCTATTGTACCCGTGAATAAGAATGGTTCTTGGAGAATAAATCCAATACTATTGGTTCGCTCTTCATCAGTATAACTTCTAATATCTCTATTTTTGAGCTCTATAATACCTTGTTGAGGATCATATAATCTTGCCATCAATGATGCTGTGGTGCTTTTACCTCCTCCTGTTGGGCCTACTAAAGCATAGGTTTTTCCTTGTTCTAAAATAAAGCTCATATTATGAATAATCATATCTTCATCATAGCCAAATGATATATCTTTGAATTCCAATAATTCATTTGGTTTATTCTCTATATTCTCATCAAAATTTTGTACAATAAGATTAGATTCAAGTGAGATAATTTCTCTTACTCGAGTCCAGGCCGCAAGAGCTGATTGAAGACTACCAACAATAGAACCTAATATTCTTAATGGCTCAAAGAATTTCTGAGCATAGGCGAGAAATCCAATTAATAATCCTATAGTGATTGATCCTGCTAAAATAAATCGAATACCTACTATTAATAGAATTATTTGAGCAATATGAGCTGTAAAACTATATAGAGGAGCTATACCTTCATTCAAGATATTAGCCTTTATTTTGGCTTTATATACTTTTTCACTGATACTCGTAAAATGATCTTTAAAATAATCTTGTATTTGAAAGGCTACGAGTGCATTAAAATTAGTAAGCCCTTCTTGTATTTCGGAGGATAATGAACCCTGATCGACAAGACTTCCTTTATTAATCCCTTCAATATAAGGTGTTGCGATACGGGTAATCAAGATAATAGCGCTAGTAAGCAAAAGAACTATACTCGCTAATTGCCAATTGAGATATATCATCATAGCCGCGATTCCAATCAAAGAGAAGAAAAGTGAGGTAAATCGTAATACCCCCTCGGATAAAAATTGATTGATTTTGTTGGTGTCATTATTAATACGGGAAATCAAATCCCCCGCTTTATTCCGATTAAAGAAATCAATAGGTAAACTTTGTAGGGATGAGAATACTGTACCCCTCAATCGAAATAATACTCTTTGGGAAACATATCCCATAATTCTAGCTTGTCCATAGGCTGCAATAGCTGAGATTATAAATAATAATACCAATCCCCCAGACATTATGGCTAGAGTTTGTATATCTTTATTGGCAATAGGTCCATCTATAGCTCTTGTTATAATATACGGAGTAGCTACGCTGGTACCAATATTGATGAGTACGGTAAATACAATAATCACCATATTCCAGCCTTCTCCTACAAAAAGGGGTTGAATAGTATGCCAAGTCTCTGCCAGTGTTGATGGTGTTTTGCTTTCAGTTGAATTGAGTAAATTATATTGATTCGACATATTATGTGGTTTGTTGACTTTGCCAAATTTGAGTGTATTCAATAGAGGACTTCAATAATTCTGTGTGGATACCTGTGGCTAAAAGCTCTCCTTCCATAATTACAATAATTTGATCATAATCTTGAATTGGTTCAATTTTCTGGGTGATAGAAATAAGAGTAATATCTGGATAATTAGCAAATAATGAGCTGATAATTTCTTTTTCTGTCTTCATATCCACTCGGGCCGTAAAATCGTCTAATAAAAGCATTTTGGGGTTTCTCACAAGGGCGCGAGCAAGCATTATGCGTTGTTTTTGCCCCCCCGAAAGATTAGTTCCCCGCTCACTAATTTGAGTATCTAGACCATTGGGGAGAGTTTGTATAATCTCAGAAACATTGGCAGTATTTAATGCTTTTTGTAATTCTATTTCCGGTATTGTTTGGTTAAATACAATATTATCGATAAGGGATGAATTGAATAAAATACTTTCTTGAAATACTAATCCCATTGTTTTAAATATATATTTGGGATCCCATTGATTCAGAGGAATATCATCTATCAAAATCTGCCCCTTTGTTGGTTGAATAAGTCCTGTAAGAAGAGACAGTATGAGGCTTTTACCTGATCCAGTTGGTCCAATGATGGCATTTTTGGTCTGAGGATTAATCGCAAATGAAACATCTTTTAATAATGACTTTCCATCAATTTCATAACATACCTTATCAAAGACAATAGTTCCTTTTACTTCTTGCCTTATGAGAGTTGATTCATCCATAAACTCCTCTTCTGGGGCTTGTAATACTTCTTGTATACGAGATAATGATACCAATCCTCGAGAAATAAAACTGCTTACAAATCCCAGTATAAAAATAGGTGTTATCAGAAGATTAAAATATGATATAAAAGCACTAAATTCTCCCAGGGTTAAATTAGCTACCATTACTTGCCGCCCTCCAAACCAAATAATAGATACAATGGCAAAATTAGAAACTAAATTAATTGCAGGAATAAGGCTTGCAAATAAATTGGTAATATTAAATCCAATATCACGGCCTCGTATATTTACCTCTTCAAATTTTGTATTCTCATAGCTTTGTGCATCTAATACGCGAATTAACATCGCCCCGAGAACACTTTCATTAATGACTTTATTAATATTCCCGAGAATTTCCTGTGCTGCACGAAATAATGAAGAGATATTTTTAAAAATAAAAGCAAATACTGCAATAATAAGAGGTAAAGTCACAATTGCAATAAATGCCAATCTCACATTGATACTAAACAGCAAAACAACACTTCCAATTAATATAATAATAGCTGAGAATATACTAGCAAACCCTTGAGAAATAATGTCTTTAACTTGCTCAGTATCTGATGTAATATTAGTAAATAAATCTGAAGACTGTCTTTTATTTACAAAACTAATTGGTTGAGAAAGAATTTTTTGAATTAAATCAGCGCGTAAATCTTTGGCGACTCTTTCTGAAATATAGACACTAATTATAGTTTGTAATAGGGTGAGAATTAATACCCCAAAAGTAATTCCACCCAAAAGCCATAAATCTTTTGTAATAGAATAATTAGCTCCATTTTTACTAAAACTATCTATACTAGACCCAAGTATACGAGGAATTAAAAGATTAGCTCCATTTGACAGGAAGATACATATAGTCAAAAGTATTGTCCAACCTATATAGGGTTTGAGAAAAGTAAAATTAATTTTTGGCTTTTGGGGAGCTTGTTTCATCTATCTAGTATAACCTTATTGAGGCTAAAAATCAAAATTAGCTCCTATCAATAAATTCTTCACGAGAATTTGCATCAGGTTTTGTAATCATGTCAGGAATAAGCGATGATAATAATGGTTCACTTTCAGCTCCTAATCTTGCTAATTCATAAGCTAAATAGCGATAATTAATATGTCCTCCTGGTCGCACTCGAAGTTGTGTCATATAGCTAACTTCTTTTGGAGAGGCATGAAAAATACTCATAAAAATATGCCCAAATGGCAATAATTGTGTCCAGAGATATTGAGGAAACCATGTGTATTGGCGGCTAAGAGCTATGAAATCTTGTAATTTTACATAATATTCTTGTAAATCTTTCTCAAATTCCTCTCGGACAGATGAAAATACTGGGTTATCGGTAAAATATAGTGGTAAAGTATATCCATTATACAATGAGGCTTCATAATTCTCAGTGTTGAGAGTAGGAATATATCTTCCCCAAGCACGATGACGATTCAAGTCCCTAAGCTCAGAATTAGAGCTAGTGAGTACAAAACTATGAGTATTTACCCGGAACAAATTCCCCATTTGCTTATGATGATTAAAGTCTTTAAATACTATTTGAGATATAGTTTTTTCTTGTTCTTCTGTGAGTGTGGCGATCCAATCTAATATTGATTTAGCACTTGCATTCGGGTAAAGGGTAATAATGTGCTGAAAAAGAATTTTAGACCCCGCACTTAGCTTAATATCTAATAATTCGACATTGAGATTATGATAGCTAATAGTTTGACGTAACTCTAAATATTGTTCTATATTCGCCTCTTCAATAAGATATTTTTTGAGTTCGCTAAGATTATTGCGCGTAATCGTATCTGCTTGGGTATGGCGAATTAAATCTGGGGCTTCTGCGGTATAATTAATTTCTTTTGCATAAGCTTCATCTGGGGCAAATAATACTTCTAGTTGCTCAGCTAAATATACTAATTCTTGCTCTGGTGAGGCTTTGAAAACAGAGATTAATCGGGCCCATTCCCGAGCTGAGGTAATATAGGCAAGAGAGGTTTTATTCATTAATCCCGAGGGAAGGAAATATCGCGTAGAGTCAAATACCCGAGCTGTGAGAGCTCCCGTTTCTGATTTATTATTCTCATCAATACCATAGCCTTTAATATATTGAGAAGTTAATTCTACCTGCCAATATTTGTATTTATCGAGGGCATATTGTTGTAAATCTAGGAGAGCCTCATTCACCTTATCATAATTCTCTTTATCTGAGCTAATCCGCAAACTATCTAATCCAAGTGGTTTGCTATTCCCAAAATCTTGATATCGCGTTGAACGCTGCTGACCACCGCCTACACTGGTTTCATTAAAGAAAATAGTAGAATAATGATCTGGAATTTGCTCAATATAGGCAAATAATTGAGCCATATCAGCTACTGAGGAGTGTCCATAATTGCGAAATATATTGGCTAATTTCTCATTAGCATTACTTCCCGCCGCTCGGATTTCTTGGAATAACTCTTCTGCAGATAAAGCAGAGCGAGAAAATCTTGCCCCCGCAAAAGCCATAATAGAGGCTGTTTGTTTACCCGAATTAGGAAGAGCTGTTCTGAGGGTATATCCTGTACGAGTATCGGTCACTGAGACAATAACTAAATCTGTTTTATCTGGATCTGAAACCGTAAATGTAAAGTGCTCATATGCCATATTATTCTTCTTTATTTTCAAAATTTTTATGCATATCACTTGCTTGTACGCTTGTAGATTTGTAGTATTTACTCCCTAGAGAGGCTGAACCATAAGCATTTTGGGCAGGAGTTTTGAGCTCATAAAAAGCAATTTGGGCAATTTTCATTTCTGGATAAAGCCGAATTGGTACGGTATTAGTGTTTACAAATTCAAGAGTAGCATTAAGCCTATTGCCCGGATCAATAAATCCAGCCGTGGTATGTACAATTAATCCGTATCGAGCTAGAGAGCTTTTACCCATAATTTGGCAGGCATATTTTTCATTACATCCAAAAAAATCTTTGGTAACCCCTAATACGAATTGACCTGGATGTATTACAAAGTATTCCTCTTTATCTTTTAATGTAACTTTTTCCATAAATTCATGAACAGATTTTTTGGGATCAATATATTCAAATTTGTGACTATTAAAAATCATAAACTCATATCCAAGTAAAACATCATAGCTGGCAGGTTGAAGTCGAGCCTCATCAAAATCATTAATGATAATATCTCCCAATTCGATTCCTTTCTTTATATCGACATCAGATAATTGCATAATGAAATAAATTAAACTTTTAGATAACGATTAATGGCAATAAGACTACTTCCAACTCCAAGAGCTATTCCAGCAGCTAATTGAACTCCAATAATCACAAATGCTTTCCCGAGAACATAACTACTTGGTGATTGAGCACCATCAACAAACTGTGTAATTGGTCCTGAAATAGCAAGCACCACAATAAATAGAATCAGAAAGCTAATAAATGTCCCAAATATACCAAATAATATTCCCTCTACAAAAAATGGTCCTTTAATTTGAGAATCACTTGCCCCAACCAAACGCATAATCTCAATTTCTTGACGATATGAATATAATGTAAGCCGAATAGTATTATATGTAATTAATACCGCAATAGTAGCCAACACCACAATCACACTAATCCCTACATTACGAGTTACTCTAACTATATTATTTAATTTATCAATAATTTCTTTTGAAGTTGATTTTTGAAAATCAGTTTCTTGAATAACAGTATCTTTATATTGTGAGCTCAATACAGTATCATTAATTTTTTGATAAAATTTACTATTTTCAGCCTGAATCACTAAAGTTACTGGGAGAGGATTAGTATCTAATACTTGTAATGATTGTAGAATAGAAGGATTATCTTTATAAGTTTCTTTAAATTTATCTAAGGCCTCTTCCTTAGTCACCAAATCAATTTCTCTAACACCTTCGAGACCTTTTACATAATTCTGAAATTCATCTATTTGAGATTGTTCTATACCATCTTTTAAATATATACTAATATTTACTTTGTTTTGTACACTAGTTAAAGCATCACTGCTAATTTGATTAATAACCATAAAAAATCCTAGTCCAAATAAGGTGAGCACCATAATACTGGTAGTAGCAATAGATAAGAATAAATTACGCCCAAAATTTTGGAATCCATAGGTAATGCTGCGTATAATATTGGTGAAGAATGAGTCCATAAATTTTATATTGATTTAGATAATATACTTTCCATCTAGGCTATCACGAATAACTTTACCTTTATCAAGGCTGATAACACGTTTATTGATACTGTTTACTACTTCTTTATTATGGGTTGCAAAAATAATAGTTGTTTTGAGTTGTTCATTAATTTTAAGAAGTAAATTCACAATATCCCAACTATTAAATACATCGAGATTTCCCGTCGGTTCATCGGCCAATAATACCGTTGGTTCATTAATAAGGGCTCGGGCAATAGCTATTCTTTGTCTTTCCCCCCCCGATAATTGATTAGGGAATTTATTAGCCTTAGCTCCCATACCCACAATATTCAAAAATCGTGGCACTTTACGGGCAATTTCATTACTATCTTTGCCCAATATTTCCATTGCAAAAGCAATGTTTTCAAAAGCAGTTTTCTGAGCTAATAGCTTAAAATCTTGAAAAATAATCCCTAGAGCTCTTCTATGTTGAGGCAAATCTCTATATCTCAAATCATTAACTCGCGTTTTTCCTAAATACACCTCACCCTTATCTGGTTTTTGTTCTCCCGTAATAAGCTTCATCAGAGTAGATTTTCCCGCACCACTTTGCCCAACAAGAACTACAAATTCTCCATCCTCTATTTTGAGATTAATATTTTCAATTGCAAAGGATTCCTCCTCTCCATATGTTTTGGTTACATTTTTGAATAAAATCATAGAACTAATTAATATTTATTTGGATATCAGTACTGATGTAATAATTTCTTCTAAATTCCCTGCTAAAACCCCATCTACATCTGTTGTTTCAAATCCACTACGTTGATCTTTGACTAACTTATAGGGGTTTAATACATAAGACCGAATATGATTCCCCCATGAAATAGATATATCTTCCGTATGGTCAGCTTGCTCTTGTTTTCTCTCAGCTTGTTTTAATTCCCATAATTTAGCTTTGAGAATACTCATTGCCAATGCTTTATTTTGCAATTGAGAGCGTTCTGTTTGAATTGCCACCACAATATTAGTCGGTATATGTGTTATTCGAACAGCTGAGTCGGTGGTATTAACACTTTGTCCCCCAGCTCCTTGAGAACGATATACATCAATTTTGAGGTCGCTCGGATTAATAACAATGTCATGGGAATGTATGTCTTCCATTTCTGGCAAAGCCTGTACCATTACAAATGATGTATGCCGTAGACCCGCCGCATTAAATGGAGATACTCGCACCAAACGGTGAACTCCCCGCTCTTGGCGAAAAATTCCATATGCATATTGACCTTTTATTTGTAGCAAGGAGCGTTTGATTCCAGCCTCTTGGCCTTGTATATATTCTATCACATTTACTTCAAAATTTCGAGACTTGGCATATGAGATATACATTTTTGTTATCATCTCCGCAAAATCTTGGGCATCTACTCCTCCAGCCCCGGCCTGTATAAAGACCAGGGCATTACCCGCATCATATTCTGAGTCGAAGAATAAACTCCTCCAATATTCATTCACAAGATTATTAAGAATTTGTAATTCTCCCTCATATCCCAAATCACTTTCTGATATGAGTTGTTCTATGAATTCTATATTCTCAGGTATACTTTTGATATCCTGTATCTTTTTTTGAGTCTGAGACAAATATTTGAGAATATTCTGAGCTTCTTCTGGATTATCCCATAGTTGAGGGTTTTCTGACTTTAATGTATATTCCTGTAAGTCTTTTTGTAAATCCTCAAGCCGTATTCCGAGTTCCACTTGATTCCACTTCTCTTTTATTTCACCTAAAAGATTATAAGCTCGCTCCTGAGTCATTATTTATTTCTTTAAGACACTAGAGAGATGAGGAGCAACCTGTGCCCCAAGACGTGAATTAGTCCTTATGATATTATTAGATATTTGCATATTATATTTACCCACCTCATTGGGATTAAAGGGTTTATACTTCCCCCCTCCCATAATTCTATATATTTCTTCGTGAACAGTTTTTGCTTCATCACTAAATTCAGGGATGCCAGCTCTTTTTGTAACCTCTTTAGCATAATCTTCCATTGTTCTCATAATAGTTTACCTTAATTCTTCTTCTATTACTTTAGCTAACATCTCTATATCTTTCTCGGATATAATATCCTTTTTATTAGAGATAAGATGAGACTTTATCTCATTCCACTCCTCTAGAGACACTAAATTTCTATCCTTACTATAACTATCAAAAGCATCATCGAATACCGCCTTAATATATTCTTTTTTCTGGTCACTATTAGCTCCAGATGAGAAAAATCCACCACCCCCAAAATAGACTCTTTTTAATATCTCTTCAAATCGATATTTAGATAAATACATATAATATATTTTTATAAACTTATCGTATCACAAAAACAGCTTTATTTCAATTACACATTAAACTTAAAATGACAAACGTCCCCGTCTTGGATAACATATGACTTCCCTTCTTGTCTTAATTTACCATTTTGCCGAGCTCCTGACTCGCCTCCACAATACACAAAATCTTGATAGGAGATAATATCTGCCATAATAAAACCTCGCTCTATATCTGAGTGAATTACTCCACCAGCCTGCGGGGCCAAAGTTCCTCGTCCCACTGTCCAGGCCCGAGTTTCTTGAGGCCCTGTAGTCAAAAATGATATTAAATTAAGTAAATCATATCCTGCTCGAATTAATACATCGAGCCCACTGATATCTCGCCCCAACATAGCTAAATATTCTTTTTGCTCTTCCTCTTCCATCAAACTAATTTCTGATTCGATTTTGATTGATAGTGGGATAATAGATTTACCTAAATGTTTTGTCAAATCTTCGTCCAAAGTATAGGTCTCATCGGTATTTACCACATAGAGCATTGGCTTTGCGGTAAGAAAACTATATGATTTGATAGCAAATAATTCTTCTACATCTAATCCCGCATCTCGAATAGCGATTCCTGATTCAATTAGGGGTAATATTTTCTGTAATATCGGTAATACTTCGAGGGATAAAGCATCTTTTGACTTGGCTTTTTTCTCTACTTGCGGGAGAGCCTTGGTAATTTGATCAAGATCAGCCAATAAAAGCTCAGTATTAATAATGTCTGCGTCTTCTAGGGGATGTATTCTATTTTCTACATGAGTAATATCATCATTATGAAAACTCCTTATCACATGACAAATAGCATCCACTGATCGGATATTAGCTAAAAAAGCATTCCCAAGTCCCTCTCCCTTGGAAGCGCCTCTTACAAGCCCCGCAATATCAATAAATTCTATAGTGGTGGTTAAAACTTTGAGAGATTTAGAAATATCAGCCAAAGCCTGAAGCCTACTATCCGGCACAGGAACTGTACCGATATTAGGCTCAATGGTACAAAAAGGATAATTCTCAGCTGAAACTTGTTTTTTGGTTAAAGTTTGAAATAAAGTCGATTTCCCCACATTAGGGAGCCCCACTATCCCAATAGATAAAGACATATTATAATAATTAACTCTTATATAGCCCCTATTATACTATATATTGAAGCTTCTTACTAGAGAATATATGAACTAAATAAACCGCAGACAATTTATAGGTTTGGTAGGGGTAACTTTTATTATGTCCTCCTTTGGAGGACAATAAAGCTGTCCCTCGCCGGCGAGGGTGGCACGAAGTGCCGGGTGTGGACGAAGTCGACTATAAGGTCGCCCCTACGAACACAAAATACAATGGAGGGATAAGACCTCCGCTACTAACATATAATCTTTATCTAAAAATTTTGCTGATTTACCCCCTCCCAAACTAAATCATGGGAGGGGGGCTTAAAGCCCTCAACGCAAGGCACAGCGGAAGCCACCAAAATCATTATCCCAATCGGGAGGAGGAGTATTAAGACCCAGAGTAAAGACTCCTGCAAGAGAGGCAAAACTCCAATAACCACCGCGGATGAAACCATAGCTGGCAGTATTAGTACTTGTTCCATCACTGTATATTTGCCCCATATTTTGAGTGCTCCCCCAAACACTATTACCTGGCCCCACTAAGTCCCTACTTAATGTTCCAAAATTGGTTATGCTATTACTTAACCCTGTCCTGTATTCTCTGGTCCCAAAGCCTACTGGACTTCCTGTTGGGTGGTCTTTTCCTAATATACTATCATTTGTCCATTCCCATACATTTCCAGATAAGTCCCAGATTATCTCTCCATTGCTTAATGTATGGGTTCTCTTCTCTATACTAAATCCACTTTGCCCTGTTCCTATATACCCATTATCATCTGCTCCTGCTGCTAGAGCCTTATTTTCTCCTAAATCTGTAAATCCATCACTATGGCCTCTATACAGTCCTCCTGTTCCTATGGCACTGGAGGTTGCTGTTCCTGTGGTCCAATTACTTAATTGGGCCTCTATATTCCTTGCTATGGTCATCCATTCTGCATTGGTTATAAGGCTTGCTCCTGCTGTAGCACAATAGCTGGCGGCTGTGGTCTGACTTATATTTACTATTGGAAAGCCACTTGCTACACTAGCTATAGCCCGGTTATTGGCGGCTGTGGTGGCTGTGGCATTGTTGGAGATGGTGTTAAATCCTGTATTTGGGGTTATGAGTCCTGTTGTGGTATCTGTGGTACTTACTGCCTTGGCTTCATATTTCATTACACAAAAGTCTTTTGTTTGGTAAAGACTATTTCCGGGTACTCGGATATAGCCTGTTGGACAAGTTCTAAATGATGGCAATGTCTCTGTCATATTTATATTTATTCTTCCATCATTATTTTTTGATGCGGTATATATTGCTCCTGTTGGTATTGCTGCTATATAGGTTGGTACTATATCTGCTGTTATATTGATACAGTTTGTGGTTACTGTATTA
>JBIKWJ010000011.1:0-10857 GCA_044356325.1 Minisyncoccia bacterium
GCTATTACTAATAATATCTCGAGTAGGGTGAAGCCTTTCTTTACTCTTTTAGCTCTTTGCATATGTTTTTATTATCTTTTTACTCTCTCTACTATATCATATCCCCCCGTTTTGTGTAGGGGGGAAGCCTCTAATAATCTCGTAATTTGCGAATATTGACATGTTCTCGTATTTTTTCAAGGGCTTTCACCTCAATTTGACGAATGCGCTCACGAGTTACATTAAATTCAGCACCTACTTCCTCTAAAGTATGAGTAATTCCATCCTCCAGACCAAATCGCATTTGAAGGATTTTTTGCTCTCTATCATTAAGATCATCTAAAATTTCTTGTAAATGCTCACGAAGGAGATTACGACTAGCTGTTTGAGTAGGGCTTAATGATTCGGTATCTTCAATAAAATCTCCAAGTGAACTTCCATCTTCATCTCCTACTGGAGCTTGCAGAGATATAGTATCTTGATTGATTTTGATAATTTGATGTACTTTTTCTACATCTAAATCCATTTCCGCTGCAATTTCTTCTGGTAATGGCTCTCTTCCTAATTCTTGTACAAGATTACGTACTACTTGAGAATATTTATTAATAGTCTCGACCATATGGACAGGAATACGAATAGTTCTAGATTGATCAGCAAGAGCTCTAGTAATTGCTTGTCTTATCCACCATGTTGCATAGGTTGAAAATTTAAACCCTTTAGAATAATCAAATTTATCAATTGCCTTAAATAGCCCCAAATTACCTTCTTGAATCAAATCAAGTAGAGTAAGATTAGGACTTCTTCCTACATATTTTTTGGCAATGGATACTACAAGTCTCAGATTAGCCTCAGCGAGTTCCCGCTTTGCTTCCTCATCACCTTCGAGAACTCTTTTTGAAATATAAATTTCCTGTTCCTTGTTTAAAAGAGGAATATTACCAATTTCTTTTAAATACATTTGTACGGGATCCGGTAATTCTTCTTCCCATTTTTCCAATGAAGTATATGTTTCACTTTCTTCAATTCCATCACTATTTACTCCGGGTAGGAATTCTACTTCATCTTGTACTTTAATACCTTTTTCTTTGAGAATATCATACAATTCTTCTAATTGCTCGAGATTATCTTCAATATTAGGAAGAGCATACATAATTTCTGTTTCGGTCACAAATCCTCGCTCTTTACCCTGTATGATAAGAGTTTTGACTATCTTATCAAGGGCTTGTTTTGAAGTAGTATCATTTGACTTTGCCATATATAACTCTATTATCTAGTATTTTTGGTGAAAATTTTATACTTTTCTAAAATCTCTTGCACCTTATCATTGTCTCCTGCTTTTTTTGCTTCTTTTAATTTTTTTAATAAAGCCTTTCTTACTGAGCTTTGATATTGAGTTTTGAGTAGATGAATTGTTTCTTGTATACTTTGCTGAATTTGCTCTTCACTTGATTGCATTTGCTCAATTTGATAAAAAATAGGTAATAACAATTCTTCAAGAATTGCATATTCTGAATCTGAAACAAATGATTTACATTCAGCTAAGCTCAATTTTTTAGGAGACTCAGCAGTACAGTGGTCTCTTATCTTTATAAATAATTCTCTCAATATAGATTGAGTGAATAGAGACTCTTCTAATATAAGGATATCACGATTTTCTGGTTTGTAAAGGAGATAAGCAATAATATGTTTTTGCAATCGCACAGAAGCAGAGTCTATAGATTTCTGAATTGTATCAGTATTATATGATTTTATATCCGTTTTCATCTGAATATATATATCTTTTTCTGACATATTTAATAAATCTGCTAATTTTTTGGTATAATAATTCTTTGCAATAGGATCATTAATTACTTGTATCCATTGTATTAATTGTTGTAATGCCTTATTTTTAGCAGGTATATTTTCTGATTTTATATTAGCTACAATATGATTAAGATAATACTCTATAAAATCTTCAGCTTTTTCAATAGCTTTTTCCCATAATTGAGGATTTTCTCTGACCAAATCAGCAGCATCTTTACCTCCTTCTATATAAATAACTTTTACTAATCCACCCTTTTGGGTAATGAGAGATGCAGAACGTAGGCAAGCAGCTATTCCAGCAGCATCATTATCAAAAGCTAATAGGAATTGATCTGTATATCGCATTAAAGCTGTAATATGATATTCACTTAAGGCCGTACCAGAAACTGCAACCACTTCTTTGACCCCCGCCTTATGTGACATAATCACATCCATTTGTCCCTCTACCAAAATAACTTTTTTGTGGGTTTTAATAGCAATTTTAGCTTGAGATAAGCCGAACAATACTTTGCTTTTATCATAAGTACTTGTTTGTGGAGAATTTACATATTTACCCATTTGACCATCATCGTATTCAGGCAATATTCTTCCCGTAAATCCGACTACTCGGCCCAATGTATCTTGTATGGGAATCATAATACGCCCTCTAAACCTATCATATAAATGATTTTGTTGCCCTTGTATTCCCATACCTGTAGACTCAATATCAGCAGGAGAATATTTGGTAATAAGACGTTTGGTTAATGTTTGATAATTTTGAGGCGCAAGCCCAATACTAAACAATTCTAGAAGCTCATCCGTTAATCCCCTTTCATACAAATACTGCCTCCCCTTTTCTCCATGAGTAGGATGTAATAAAATAGAATGGTATATTTTCGTACTATCTTGTAATATATTGAGAAGAGTTTTTTTATTATTTTCTTTATATGGAGACTTATCTCCAGATACTGATTGTAATGATATTCCTGACTTTTCAGATAAAATTTGAAGAGCTTCTCTAAATTCAACCCCTTCAATATCCATAATAAACTGGAATATATCTCCAGCCTTATCTCCTCCAAAATCTTTATATATTTGAAGTTCTGGACTTACAATAAAGGAGGGGCTTTTCTCACTACGAAAGGGTGATAAAGCTTTATAATTAGATCCTGCTGGAATTAATGTTACATATTCCCCAATAATATCTACGATATCTAGCTTTTGCTTTATTAAATCTTTTGCTTCATTATTCATATATTCTCCACAGTTATTGATAAGGGAGAGTAGAATAATTATACTTTTTCCCTATTTCTTGCTCTTCTGAATAAAAGGGTCAGCCCAGTAATAACAACAACTATGAGAGCTCCCCATTGAGTAATAGTGAGTCCAATAATTCTTGGATCTCCATAGGCTAAGTCGGTATTTTGCCAAAAATCGGCAAGAAAGTGAATAGTTGAAACCCCCAATACAAATACGGATGTCAAATAACCTGGTCGGCGAAATTCATATAATCGCTGATTTAATATGAATAGTATCATAAATAAGAATAAATATCCAGCTGAAATATATAATCCCCAAGGATGAATATAAGAATTATTCATTGACAACACCCATGGATAGCCTTGATCGGTTATAGCTCCTTTTGATATACTTACCAAAAACACGCCAATATATCCAAATACCAACCCAAGTGGGACTATATATAAAAAAGTATCAGAAAATCGAAGCCAAGTCATTTTTGATCTTTGTAATGCCGCAAATCCTTGCAAATAAAACCAGCCCGCAATAACTGATCCCAAATATCCTCCCACAATATTGAGACGCCCTTTATAAAATACTTCTCCCCAACTTAATGTAGAGACAAAGTCAATATCTGTCTGATGAATATATAAATAAGCAATACGTGCTCCCAATAGTCCTCCAAGAGCAGTAATACTCACTAATCCAAAAATATCATCCCCCAAAACTCCTTTTCTTTTTGCTTTTTCTAAAGATAATATAAGGATAAGACAAAAAGAAAGTGCTGCTGCAAATCCCCATATAGGAATATTACTTTGATACTGATAAAATAAATCAATTAATTCTTGATAAGAGGGCATATATTTTGATATTGAATAGGTATTTATTCTGGATATATCTGAGTTCCCGCTTCATCAAATAAAGAAATCGCAGCTGTAGGACAAGATTGAGCCGCTAATAATAACATATCATCATCCACAGATGTTACATCAAGAGCCTTAATATCTGTTTTATCTGAAGTAGTTTTATCTCCCTTTAACTTTAATACCGCCTTTCCTTCTGCATCAATTTCGAACACATCAGAGTATACTGCAATACAGCTAGCTGCTCCAATACATTTATCTCTATCTATTGCTAATATTTTAATTGCCATATTTATTTACTTAAATGATAATTATGTTCTGTACTATCTTGAGTATAATATATATTTGTGATTTTGTCACCACATACTTCTTTTAGCTTACTCTCAACCACCACACCAAATGTCATAGAGGACATAGGACATCCTGAGCAAGCTCCTAATAAATGTAATATTAGATTGCCATTTTCAAAAGAATCAATCTCAACTCCTCCACCATCTAATTCTAACATTGGGCGAATTTCTTCTAATACTGTTTCTATTTTTGTATATGTATCCACAGGAATACAATTATATTATTTTACACTAATCTCAGTAATTTCTACTTCTGTAAATGGTTGTCTATGTCCATTTTTAACACTATATCGAGTTTTATTCTTATATTTAAAAATAATTTGCTTTTTCCCTCGTCCTTGAGTTAATACCTTACCCTTAACCTTAGCTTTTGCTATTGTAGGAGTTCCGAGAATAATATCCGAATCACTATTAACTAATAATACCTCCTCAAATACAATTTCTGAACCTTCTTCAGAATGAAGCTTTTCAATTTTAAGAATAGTTCCCTTTTCAACTGGATACTGCTTCCCTCCGGTACGAATAATTGCAAACATATACACTACTTATTTAACACTAGAAGCTATTATACCGTATTATTGTCATTTTGTCAATAATACCGGCTCTTTTTTAAAGCTTAGTTAAAGTGCTTTTCAATAATAGCTATTTCAGCATTGACATCTTCATCTGATAGAGATTGCTCGGGGTCTCGAAATTCCAAATGGAATGTATATTTTATAGTAGTTTCTACTGCAAATATATCTCTAAGTCCAATATATTCACAGCGCTTTGAGACCAAGGACTGAATGGTATTATAGATTTCTTGAGAAGATATATCCGGGGAAACGGCAATAGTAATATCTCTTTTTACTGCTGGATACTTAGGAATAGGAATATATTTTTCTGTAATAGGGATAAGAATTTCTGCCAAAACTGTCATATCCAATTCAATTACTAAATCTTGCGAATGAATCCAACCAATTGGATGCTCAGCATAAGTGATTATATGCACTCCATCATCGACCTGTGTTTTAAAGTGACTATTATCAAATCCTAATTGAGCAATAATTATATATAAATCATGATAAGCTTGATTTATATTCTCGGCAATTGTATTGTTTTTATCCCAAAGAGCAATGCTCATATGCAAATGCTGTTCTTCAGTAAACACATTACTAATTTCAAATAATTTTAATGTATCTCGATAATTCTGATTCCCTATCATAGCATTAGCTAGAGACCTAGTTAAATTTTCTCGTAAATAGGGCTTTGATTCATCTATAGGATTAATTAATTTGAGATTACCCTCAATTGAATAAGGATAGGTAATGATTTCTGTATACCCAATTTCAGCCAAAGTTTCTGATATTCTTCGCTTAAATCTAAATAATGAATTAATAGTTGGAGTAATTTTTTCAATATTCAGTGTAGCTGGAATTGTATCATAGCCATAAAGACGAGCTATTTCTTCTATATATTCTTCGGGAGTATTTAAATCTAATCTCCAATAAGGTGCTGTAAGATGATATTGATGTGACCCAAATGGCTTGTGAATATGTACCTGTAAAGCTGTAAAGAAAGCATTAATATTATCATCTGGAATATCTACTCCAATATAACAGCGTACATAATCATAATCTAGAGTAACTGTTTTATGATTAGTTGTATTATGTCCCTTATGGCTATATTCGAGAACTCCAAATCCTGACTGTGTTACAAGGTGAATAATACGCTGTATTGCAATATCAGCTAATTCTACAGGTATATTTCTCTCGAATCGTTTAGCAGATTCTGTTAATAGTTTAAGTCTTCTAGCTGTTTTACGAATTCGCTCTGCATCAAAATGAGCGCTTTCTATCAAAACCTGTGTAGTTCCATCTCCTACAGCGGTGGCGGCTCCACCAATAATTCCTGCCAAAGCAATAATTTGCTCTTCATCACAAATCACAATATCACCTTCTTCTAATACAATTTCTGTTTGATTAATAGTGAGAAGAGTTTCACCCTTTTTTGCTTCTCTTATGGTTAAGGTATTACCTTTAATTGTCTCAGCATCAAAGACATGTACCGGCTGTCCAATTTCAAATAAAACAAAATTACCTAGATCAATAGCAGGATGATGAGTTGTTTGATTAAGTATATGTAATAATTTATGTATACGATTATCTAATTTAAATGTATCTGTTTGTACATATAAATCTACTCTATATGCCCCCTTACTGAGTACATTTGAATCAAATTTATAATTACTTAATCCAGATAAAGCTAAAAGAGAATAATAGGTACAGGCCTCGGTCTCTATACGAATATGTTTTTTTACTTTTTGCTTAGGAAATGGCGCTAATTCTAGGGGTTTCAATTTATTCTCTGTAATAAGTGCTACTTCCCGAGCAACTCCATAAAATGATGATGAATCACTGGCTCGAGTTCCTAGTCCTTTATTATCAATATCAATAATTGCCTCATCAAGCCCTAATACTTCTGATACTGGTTTTCCCACTATTGAATTAGGTGGTAATATTAAGACCCCACTTGATTCTCCCGCATCTAAACCGAGTTCTTGGGCTGAACAAATCATACCAAATGAATCTTGCCCTCTTAATTTTACTGCTTGTATAGTGAGTCCATTTGGCAGAGTTGCTCCTATACGAGCTATGGCAACTTTTTGGCCTAATTCAATATTTTTTGCTCCACATACAATGGTTAAAACTTCTGCATTTCCTACAGAAACCTGCGTTATGCGTAATTTATCTGCATTGGGGTGAGGATGTATTTCTTGGATATGCCCAACCACAACATTATTGAGACTAGTAGCTGGATTATATACTGAATCAACTTCATAGCTTTTAAGAGTAATTAGATCAGCTATTTGTTCTGGTGTTTGAGTTAACTCAGGGACAAATTCTAAAAGTGTTGAGAAGGGTATTTTCATAATTGTATTTTACCTAACTGAGATGCAAATCGTATATCTGCTGAATGAATTAGCCGAACATCATCAATACCATATAATATCATTGCCAGTCTTTCTACCCCAAATCCAAAGGCAAATCCTTGTATATTAGGGTCAGTAATCCCACCATTTTTGAGTACTACTCGATTCACCATTCCGGCTCCTGCAATTTCAAGCCAATGATCCTCTATCCAAATATCTATCTCGAAACTGGGTTCAGTAAAAGGAAAATAGCTTGGCCGAAGACGAATTTTGATTTCCTGTTGAAATAATTCTTTGAAAAAATATTGTATAATTCCTTTGAAGGTAGCTATACTCGTGGTTGTATCTAACATAAGACCCTCTATTTGATGAAAAACCGTCTCATGCGTAGCATCTGTTGCTTCATAGCGATATACTTTACCGGGGGCAATAATACGAATAGGTGGTTTATGAGTTTCCATATAATGAATTTGTACTGGTGAGGTATGAGTACGCAGCAACGATTTGATTCCCTCTGAGTCTTGAACCCACATAGTATCCCAGACATCACGAGCAGGATGAGAGGCAGGAATATTAAGTGCGTCAAAATTATAATGCTCCGTTTCAATCTCAGTACCTGTTGCAACAGAAAATCCAAGTTCTGCAAAAATATCTTGTATTCGAAATATAAGCCAAGATATTGGAGATAAACCTCCTAATTCCGACTTAATATCAACCTCATTAATAGGATATATATCTATAGATTCAACTTTTTGGGCTGGCTTATGTTCAACAATATAAGCCTCTATGATTTGCTTGAGATTATTTACTGTTTGGCCATATGCTGCTTTACCTTCTGGACTAATATCTTTTACCCCCTTAAATAATTCTGCGATATATCCTTTCCGAGATAAATATTTGCGCTCTATCTCCGTAATATCTAAGTTTTGTTTAATATCTTCTTGATATTCTATTTGTACTGATTCAATAGATGCCATATGCTATTATTACTATTATTTTGTCTCTTGCGCGATAAAGAAAAATTCTAAAACAAATACTGCTATTGTTAATATTGTAGCACTAAATACATTCCAAAGCAAAAAACCTTGCAATGCTAAATGCAAGCCAAATAATAAGCCGAATATTAATCCCTGTCTTTGAGAGCGCATTAAGAGATATGATGGTCTTTTTGTTTTATTCCGAAATAAAAACAGTCTTACACCATACCCTATAAAAGCTGTAATAGACCAAATAATAACACTAAATGCTACAATAAGCCCCCAAACAAACGCTATATTTACTTCAGTAGGATTGTTTTTAACAATAATATAATATATAACCCCAAGTCCACCTAAGAGTAATATTGTATTTAGCCACAATAATAGCTTTGTCATATTATCTATTTTTTATCATAGGCCTCAGCCCCTGCAATTAAAATAGCTTGTGCCTCTGACTTATCTCCAAACCCTTCAATTTTTACAAATTCATATTTTCCTGGCTCAAGTTTTTTGTAATCAGCCATGAATAATTCTATTTCTTTTTTGAGATGAGATTCAATATCTCCTAAATCCTGAATATGAGAAAGTCGAGGATCTAATTTGGTTACCGGTGCACAAATTAATTTATGATCAATTCCTGCCTCATCACTCATTTTAAGAACACCTACTGCTCTTGCCTTTACTACACATCCAGAAAATGTAGGTCTGGTTGCAAGTAAAATTACATCTAAGGCATCTCCATCTTGTCCATGGGTTTGTGGTACAAAACCATATTCAAAAGGATAAATCAAAGGAGAATATAAAGTCCTATCCAATTTAAAATATCCTCCTTTTTCATCATACTCAAATTTTGAGGTAGAATTCATAGCAATATCAATTACTACATTAAATTCCTCTGGTAAAGACTCTAATCTTGGAACATCAGTATATAGATTCATATGTATATTAATTAAAAACTAATTCTATTAATTATTTAGGATTTTCAGATTCTTCTGCAATTAATTCCTCATTCTGAACAGGAATCTCCACTATTTCAGTATTTTCTTCTATAGGAATTATCTCCTCTTTTGACTCAACTCTTTCTTCTGAAGAAACTGCTGCTACTGGGGCTGATTTGGTCTCATTTTTTGTGTCAGGATTCAAATTAATATCATATCCTGTAAGCCTAGAAGCTAATCGGACATTTTGTCCTGATCCTCCAATAGCAAGAGATAATTGATCTTGAGGGACAATAACTTTTGCCTGATGATTCTCCTCATCAATAGTGATAGACTCAACTTGAGCGGGAGCAATAGCAGCTTTAATGAAATCTTCTAATTTTTCAGAATATTCAATAATATCTATTTTTTCTCCACCAAGTTCATTGATAACAGATTGTACTCTTGTACCTCTTTGTCCTACACATGCACCAACCGGATCAATACCATCTCCTTTAGCTTTTACTGCTAATTTTGTTCTCACACCAGCATCACGGGCAATAGCTACAATTTCAACTGTACCTGAGAAAATTTCAGGCACTTCTAGAGCAAATAATGTTTTCACAAAATCTGTACTTCGGCGAGATAATACAATATTAGGATCACGATCAGTAGTCTCAACATTTTGAATTAAGAACTTATATCTACTTCCAATACGATAATTATCTGCATATACTTGCTCTGACGGGAATAATAACCCAACACCTTTTCCAAGATCAACAAATACAATACCACGGTCCATTCTCTGAACAGTTCCAACAATGATTTCTCCTACTCTATCTTTATATACTTCAAAAGCGGTAGCTCGCTCAATTTCTCGAATTTTTTGCATTAAAACTTGTTTTGCTGTTTGAGCTGCAATGCGTCCAAACTCTTCTTTTGGCTCTAATTCTTCTACAATTTCCTCACCTTCTTTGATGTCAGGTTGAATTGTCTGTGCATCAGCAAGAGAAATATGTCTATCTGGATTAAATCGAATTTTTCGAATACCATCTTCACTTTCTTCTTGTTCTTGTCCTAATTCTTCAGCAGTCTGATCATCTTTGAGAATAATATATCCCTCTTCATCAGCATTTACCACCGTCTTATATTGGAAAATTGAAAAAACACCAGAATCTTTATTTAGTATAGATTTAATGATTTGACTTTTTTCCCCATAATCTTTTTTATAGGCAGCAGCAATAGCTGTTTCTATTACCTCAATAATTTTCTCTTCTGGAATATTTTTTTCCTCTGCAATTTGGGTAATGGCAAAGGCAAATTGTTTTGCATCTAACATACTACTATTCTTATCTTATTATCTTGCCCTATGAAATAAAATAGATCTACTCTTCATCTCAAAGCAGATCTATCTTACTATCATTCATATATTACCAGTATACTGATATTCCTTATTCTTGTCAACCTATTTAGCGACCTCTCGAATAGATCTATTAGCAAAATTACTTATTTCACCACATTCCTTCTCTGATATTCTTGATCCTAATCCATTTGCTTGTATTACTGGCTTATATTTCCCAAGTCCCACTCCGTTATAATCTAGAGTGAAATTTTGTGTTGTACTAGTACCCGTTATTGGGCTGCCATAATTTTCTCCTGCAAATCTCTTTATTTTCCAGGTATATGGTGAATTTGCATTTTCTATTTTTCCTTCTACTTGGGCTATTGGGCTCTCTGTACTTACTACTTTATTATTCACTATTCTACAACTTATTAACGGATAGCTTTGTATCACTAATGTAATATTTGCATTTACTGATTTTGGAACTCTTGCATCCT
>JBIKWJ010000012.1:0-10447 GCA_044356325.1 Minisyncoccia bacterium
CTGCTAATATTCCTATTGCTGCTATTACTAATAATATCTCGAGTAGGGTGAAGCCTTTCTTTACTCTTTTAGCTCTTTGCATATGTTTTTATTATCTTTTCCTCTCTCTACTATATCATATCCCCCCGTTTTGTGTAGGGGGTAACTATTTGGTATAATTATTCTATATTCATAATCAAAGTATATTCTCCTTGTTCTCCCTGACGAATAATTCCTGATAATTCCATAATGGATAATATTGCCATCAAATCCATAATTTCTTGTGAAGTTTTTTCAGATAACACTTCTATCGCCATTGGCTCTTGTATCAAATACTGTATTATTGATTGCTGTTCTGAGCTAAATTCAGATAATGCAAAGCTCGGTATAATTGCCTCAATATCAAATATATTCAAAATATCCTGAGTTTCAGTTACCAAATAAGCTCCCTGCTTAATCAGGGTATTTGTTCCTTCGCTATTTTTCACATCAATATTACCAGGAATAGCAAAAACATCTCTATTTTGTTCAAGAGCATATTGCACCGTTGTCATAGTACCACTTTTAATCGGAGCTTCTATTACTAATATCCCACGAGCGAGTCCACTCACAATACGATTGCGTAATATAAAATTCTCACGCCTTGGTTTACTCAAAGGAGGAAATTCACTCACCAAAGCTCCTCCCCCAGCAATAATAGCTTGAGCAAGTCTCTGATTTGATTGTGGATAAAGAGCCCTAGAGGATATACCTCCTCCCAATACTGCTATTGTTTTACTTTTACCATCAAGACAGCCCCTATGGGCAATACTATCAATACCAAGGGCAAGTCCACTAATAATTGGGAGTCCCAGCTCCGATAATTCTTTACTCATTTTCTCTGCGATATGAGCTCCATAATTGGTATATTTGCGAGTACCTACAATAGCAAGAGCATTATCTATACCTGTAATATCTCCCTTTACATATAATACTATTGGGGGGACGGCGATTTGAGCTAATCTCTCGGGATAATCAATATCTCCAAAAGTAATTACATATATTCCTTCTGATTGTAAATATTTTTCTTCTTGTATGAGAAAAGCATCTTTATCTAATGATTCAAACTCAGTATACCAATCAAATTTTGCTCTTGGGGAAAAAATTTTCTTAAAATCTTCTAATATACCTTCCCTCCATAATTTTTCTGCACCTATTTTTTGAATAGCAGATAAAGCCTTTGGGCCAATCTGAGAAAAGGTATTAAAACAATGTAAACTCAAAGCATTAATATTCATATCTTATTTTAGAATTGATATTGATTATAATCTATTGTATACTATTGCAACATATTATATCTCTATATGAATCATATCCTAAAGTCACAAGTACAGCAAGCCGTATCCATTATTAAAAATGGGGGGATTATAGCTTTTCCTACTGAAACTGTTTATGGACTTGGTGCTAATGTATTCGATGAGAAAGCAATACAAAAAATATTTGATACCAAGAATCGTCCTGCGGATAACCCTCTCATTGTACATATTAGTTCACTTGAAATGCTCAAGCAACTTACTCCTTATATTTCTCCAGAAAATCAAAAGCTGATTGATGCTTTTTGGCCTGGGCCTCTGGGGATTGTATTTCCTAAATCTGAATTTGTACCTGATATTGTAACGGCTGGACTAGATACTGTTGTGATACGATTTCCCGATCATCCCATTGCTCAATATTTTATATCTGAATGCAATACTCCTATTACTGCCCCATCAGTCAATCCATCAGGAAAACCAAGCTCAACTCATCACAATCATATTATTGATTATTTTGGTAAAAATGTATTTATTATTGAGGGTGATTTTAGTACTATTGGATTAGAGTCCACTGTTATTACTACTATTGATAAACCAACTATATTAAGGCAAGGTGCCATATCTCAAGCTGATATACAAAATATCTTAAAAGTACCGATATATATTGCTGAAAAAAACACATCTACCGCACAATCTCCTGGGATGAAATATAAACATTATGCTCCTAATGCCCCTATAAAACTAATCCCCTTTGAGAAAAATATTATATCTATAATTCAGGATTATATCAAAGACGGATATCGTATTGGGGCACTTGTATCTTCTGAGATTTATAAACAGCTTCCCCCTAATATTATTGGATTTAATCTTGGTAGCCAAAATGATTATGCTGATATATCCGCTCATTTGTATGATGGATTGCATTTTTTTGATTCTCAAAATATCGATATTATTATTGCTGAGAGCTTTCAACCAATTGGAATAGGTGTTGCTATTATGGATAGGCTTTCAAGAGCCGCCTCTACTCATTAGTAATGATATGATATAATACTTTTATAATAAGATTAAATATATAATATGCTTCAAAAAATACCCTTACCCCGAAGATGGAGTTTATTATTAAAAACATTACCCTTTATCTTTATCATTATTATACTTAAGTATATTATTTATATATTAGGATATGAGTTTTTACAATTCAGCCCCTTTTTTACCGCTATTATATCAGCTAATATTTTTTTAATTAGTTTTTTGATTTCTGGGGTATTAGCAGATTATAAAGAAAGTGAGAAAATTCCTGCTGATATAGCTTCCTCCATAATTTCATTGGCTGATGAGGGAATGATTCTATTAAAAGGGGAATATGCCGAGCAAGGAAAGGATTATATCAAGCATATACAAAAATTAAATAAAACTTATATTGATTGGTTTCATCAGAAAACTACCACCTTATATGTCATTTCTCAATTAAAAGATCTCAATATCTATTTTGAATTATTTCAATCTCATATACCCGCTCCTTTTTTGTCTCGATTAAAACAAGAGCAGAACATATTACGTAAATATATCAATCGTGTCGATACAATTAGAGAAACATCTTTTTTAGGGACAGGATATGCTATCGTAGAAACAATTAGCTTTATACTTATTATTACTATGCTATTTATTCGTTTTGATATCATTTATGAAGGTGTTTTTTTTAATGCATTTGTAAGTTTAATACTGATTTATATGATATTTTTTATTAAAGATTTAGACAATCCTTTCGGATATGCTCAAGATGATATATTAACTGAAGAAGTATCCCTCAAACCATTATTAGAAAATAATAACATTTTAAAAACATATATATCCTAATATATATGTTAGATTATAGACTTACAAAAACTTACTCGATGTATATCCGATAATGTATGTTCTTTAATTGCTTGAATGTGATGGGCTGTACCATAACCTTTATGTTGATCAAAACCATATTGGGGATATTGATTATGATATTCTTGCATAATATTATCCCGAGTAACTTTTGCACAAATAGAAGCGAGGGCAATGCTGAGATGCTTATTATCTCCTTTAATGATTGGCATATGTGGATATTCTATTCCCACTGGTGCAATATTACCATCAATCAAAATACCAATATGAGCATCTAGCGGTAATTGCAATAGACATTCGTCAAGAGCCTGTAGCCAAGCTAATTTAGTGGCTTCTAATATATTAATTTTATCAATAATTTGTGCAGATATAATACCAGTACCAATATGATATTTTCCCTGTATTGCATTATATATTGCCTGCCTCCTTTTGGCTGTTACTTTTTTTGAATCTTGAATATATTGTAAGGGGTCTTGATACCAAATGTCTTGAGATAATAGGTCAGGTGTTAAAGCAATAGCGGAGGCAATAACTGGCCCCGCTAATGGCCCCCTTCCTGCCTCATCAATACCAATAATATAATCAATCCCCCATTTATCAATATATGTAGTATCTCCTTTTTGCAGGATAGATATCATATTAAAGAACTTTTAATTCATCAAAAGCCTGTTTATACATATCAATAGCTTGTTTCGCCTTGATCTCAGTTAAAACAAATTCTGTAGTATGCACGAGGTGATTGCGAAGTCTATGAGCTTGCCATACATTATCAATACTTGGTAATTGTGAGACTGGTATTGCTTTTAATCGCTCTCCCATCGTCGTCCCTGGAATAGTTAACTTCTTCAGCACAGTATCAAGTAATTTATCTGCCTCTATTACCGCTAATTTATAATTCGCTTCATCTTTGGTCGCGAGCCTCTTAATGATAGATTCCCACTCTTTATTAACCGTAAAGCCTTGACTTATATCACCAGCTTTTGGTAATTTTCTATACCCAATAAATATATTATAAATTTTCTTTTGCCAAAATTCTGTTTTAACTGCAAAATAAATAATAAATACAAACATTATCCAAGAGGCAACTCCTGCTATAATTTTAATCCCGAGATAAAGAGTATTAATTATTGTTTCTAGCATATCTTATAGTATCTATAGCATTCGCTAAGGTTAATAATGTTTGTTCCTGAAAATGATTTGTCATTAACTGAAATCCTATTGGTAATCCTGCATTAGATAAAGTTGGTACTGATATTCCTGGTATTCCTGCTAAATTGGTCGCAACAGTAAATATATCTTCCAAATACATTGAGACTGGATTATTTACTTTTTCTCCAATTGCAAAAGCAGTATGGGGAGAAGTCGGGGTAATAATAGCATCAACTTGCTTGAATACATTAGTGAAATCTTGTCTTATCATAGACTGCACTTGTTTTGCCTTTCCATAATATGATTCATAATATCCACTTGATAATACATAAGTTCCAAGCATAATACGCCTCAATGGTTCATTACCAAACCCTTTAGCTCGACTCGCTTTATATACCTCTTGTAAATCTTGAGATTGTTCTAATTCAGATAATCCATAACGTATTCCATCAAAACGAGCAAGATTAGTACTCACTTCAGCAGGCATAATAATATAATATGTTGGAACTGCATATTGAGTGTGTGGCAAACTCACTTCTACAAATTCAACTCCTAGTTTTTTATATTCCTCAATGATCTCATCAATTGCTGACTTCACTTCCGTATCTATGCCGTTAATAAAGTATTCTTTTGGGATACCGACTTTCAATCCTTTTACATCTGCTTTTCTGATAGATTCAATATCCAATAGTTGATTGGCAGCTAATTCAGCTGAAGTAGCATCCATACTATCTTTACCCTCAATAATATTTAATATATGGGCGGTATCCATAACATTATGAGCAAATGGGCCAATTTGATCTAGTGAAGACGCCATCGCAATTAAGCCAAATCTTGATACACGCCCATATGTTGGTTTTAAGCCTACAGTTCCTGTAAGTGATGCAGGTTGCCTGATAGACCCACCTGTATCAGAACCGATTGAAATCATAGCCATATTAGCGGCTACACTCGCAGCAGAACCTCCAGAGGAACCTCCAGGAACTCTATTAGTATCAACGGGATTACGGGTAGGACCAAAAGCTGAATTTTCAGTGGAGGCACCCATGGCAAATTCATCTAAATTTGTTTTTCCAATAAAAATAACTCCTTCCTTTTTAAGCTTTTGAATGACTGTAGCATCATAAGTGGCTGTATAATCTTCTAATATGCGAGAAGAGGCCGTGGCTTTATGTCCTTCAATCAAAATCGCATCTTTAACCGAAATAGGTATTCCTTCTAATAATCCAATTGACTCTCCCTTAGCTAATTTAGCATCAAGTAATTCAGCTTGTTTTAAAGCCTCATCAGTAAATACTTCTGTATAGGCATTAATAGTCTTATCCTCTGCATCAATGGTTGCTATAATCTCTTTTACAGTCTCAGTCGCTGTAGTTTTAGAGTCTTTATATGATTTATGTAATTCTTCTATTGATATTGTCATATTATTTCTTCAATACTGATTTTACTACTAAATATCCTCCTTCTGCAAGTGGCATTTCAGCAATAATATTTTGCTTTACATTATCACTAAATCGAGGATTATCAGCAAAACAGATATCTTGTCTTAAAGTTTGAGTATGATACTCCGGAATTGTCTGAGATTCAAGATTCAAATCAGATAAGGTGTTCACATATTCTAGAATATTTCCAAAATCTTGTTGTAACATAGCATCTCTTTCATCTGAAAGATTAATATGAGCAAGATTTGCAATTGTTTTCACATTATAATCCATATTATTGTATTAATACTTTAAAATCTTCTACCATATCAACTGGAGTAGGATCAATACCATAAGCCAATGCCAAATAATATGCCGTCCAATCCCCTATTAATGTCATAGCAACTAAATTAGCAAGATGATTCCCAAAATCAGGTACAATAATATCTTGTATAGCAAGGTCTCTGGATTCGAATAATTGTTGTAATTTTTGAAATCTCAAAATATTGCGCGACTTTTCAACTTCATTATGAATAAATACAAATTGAAAATTTGCCTGCGGATTCGTAAACCCTACCATTTCATTATGATTAAGTTCTGGTATATAATTCCAAAAAGCAGGAGTTTTTGCATTCTCATTAATTTTAATTTTCCAAAGATGTGCTACTAATTTATATTCTTGAGTAGCATAAATAACTGGGGTTTTTCCTTTTATTGTGTCAGCCAAAGCTTTTCCCTGCTCCTCAAATACTTGAGGGTTAATAGACTGTACATATTCAATACATTTTTGCCTTATATCAGCTGTTGTAATACCATATTGAATAAGTACTTCAATAATTGCTTTCAAAAGATAAAGCGTAGCATATCTTGGTTGAAACTGAGGATCAGGATTTGGAATAATAATATAAGGTTTGTCGAGTTCCTGAGCTCGAGATATAAGAGCTCCTCCAGCTGCCAAAGCAATCACCGTATATCCCTTTTCTATTGCGGCATTATAGGCTGACAATGTCTCCTCGGTATTTCCTGAATAACTAATAGCTAATATAAGAGATGTCTCTTCGATATGACGAGATAATCCATACCCTCTATGTATAAAAATAGGATATTGAGTCTCATCTTCTACAAATTGAAATAGTGTCTCTGATAATAATTCAGCGGGTAAGGCAGAACCTCCCATACCATTGATAATAATATTATCAAATTTCTTAGGAATACTTTCTGAATTCTCTATAGTATAATCATAATTCACCTGATTGATAGAATCAAGAATTACCTGTCTTAAATTTGATTTATCGAGATTAATATCACTCATACCCTATTTCTATTTCTTATCTTATTATTCTTAGTATATCATTAAGATTATTAAAATACTACCTTGAATACATCTTCAAATCCATCTACTAATACAAATTCTATTTCCTCTCTTACACTTTTTGGAATTTCTTCTACATCAGCTTTATTAGATTTTGGAATAATAATAGTCTTAATACCAGCTCTATGTGCTCCAAGTACTTTATTCTTAAGTCCACCAATTTTCAAGGCTTTTCCTCGAATATTAATTTCTCCTGTCATAGCAACGGTACGCTTCACTTCTTTTTTAGTGAGTGCTGAGAGAATTGATGTTGCAATAGCAAGTCCTGCAGAAGGACCATCTTTTTGTACAGCTCCAGACGGCAAATGTACATGCACGGTATAATTCTTTAATAATTTCTCATCAATATCATATTTAGCAGTATTGGCCTTTAGATATGAGAAAGCTGCTTGCGCTGACTCTTGCATTACCTTGCTGGCATTCCCCGTCACCTGTAACTGTGCCTCCCCTTTAAAGATATTAGTCTCTATAAATAAAATATCTCCTCCATATGGATGCCAACCAAGCCCTGTGGACACCCCTATTTCATCTTCAGAATTAATACGACTTTCTTCATATTTTTCTCCCTTAAGATATGTTTCTAACATATCTGGTTTAATGGTAATATGGAATTTTTTATCTCCTTTTAAGAGAAATTCTTTTGCAACTTTACGGGTAATCTTCGCAAGTTCACGCTCAAAACTTCGAAGTCCTGCTTCAAAGGTATATCGGTTAATGATAGTTGTAATAGCCTCATCAGCAAATTGTAGTTGTTTTTCCGTAAGTCCACTTTTTTTGAGAACACGAGGAATAAGATATTGTTTTGCAATATTTAATTTCTCATCATCAGTATATCCACTAAATTCAATAATTTCCATACGATCAAATAATGGTTCGGGAATTGCTCCTAAATCATTTGCTGTTGTAATAAAAATAATATCTGACAAATCATATTCGGTATCAATATAATGATCAACAAATTCACTATTTTGAGCAGGGTCTAATACTTCGAGTAAAGCAGCGGAAGGGTCTCCTCTAAAATCTGAACCTAATTTATCAATTTCATCCAGCATAAATACTGGATTAGTTGTCTTGATATTTCGAAGCCCCTGAATAATTCTTCCTGGCATAGCCCCAACATAGGTTCGACGATGTCCTCGAATTTCTGTTTCATCCCGAACACCTCCCAGTGATACTTTTACAAATTCACGCCCTGTTGCTCTTGCAATAGACTCACCAATAGAGGTTTTTCCTGTTCCAGGAGGTCCATAAAAACATAATATAGTACCTTGTGGTTTTTTGGTTAACTGCTCTACTGCTAAATATTCTGTAATACGCTCCTTGGTATCATCCAAGCCATAATGATCTTGATCAAGTATTGCTTGAGCCTCTAATAAGTTTCTTTTAATCCGAGCTTTTTTATGCCATGGAATACTCACTAATACTTCGAGATAATTTTGAATATAAGAACTTTCAGGGGAAAAAGGTGGCATTTTCTCTAATCGAGATAATTCATTCATTGCCTTTTTTGCTACCTTGGATGGCATTTTAGCAAGCTTTATCTTTTTCTTTAAGTCAGAAAATTCACTTTGCTCTCCACTTACACCCAACTCTTTTTCAATAGCTTTCATTTGTTCACGAAGCATTGCCTCTTTGGCAAAACGCCCCACTTGTTTTTGCGTTTCTTTTTGTACCTTTTGACCGACTTCTAGAATTTCTCGCTCTTTGGTAATATAAATATTAATATGCTTTAATCGTTCAATGAGATTCGTGTTTTCAAGCAAAGCCTGCTTATCACTATTCTTAATAGAGAGAATAGAAGTTATCAGATAAGACAATGTTGTAGGATCTACAGAATCATTGACAATTTCATTCATTACCGCAAGAGGAATAGATACCCCCATATTCACAATATCCTTGAATACATTGGTAATATTACGCACTAAGGCTTCAGTTTCTATATCAGCCTCATAATTCTGTTGTTTTAAAGGAGTATATTCAGCCCATAATCCTGTAGAAGTTTCATGGACTTTATTAATTTGAATAGGCTCTAAGCCTTCCACCAATACTCCTGTAGGACCTTCTGGCATTCTCCAAATACGAATAATTTTTCCTATTGTACCTACTGAGTGTAAATTAGCAGGATCAATAGTATGATCATCAGCTTTTTGGAACACAAAAATAGGATCAATATTCTCATCCATTGCATTATTTAGAGAGAATAATGATTGCTCTCTCTCAAAAATCAAAGATACCACTTCATAAGGAAAAAGAACTTTATTCTTTAATGCAATAAGAGGTGTTGCTGGTAATTTCCTTTTTTTCATATAATTTACTTATGAATTAACTTTAAAATATATTGCATAATCTTGATCTATAAATTCACAAAATTCTGTAATATATCGTTGGACAAGATCATAATAATCTGTAATTTCTAATTGATTTTTTGATACAACATATAACATTTCTGGAGAATCACAATATTTATTTAATAAAATAGGATTATGAAGAATTGAGAATATTTTTTCTTTTGCAGTATCAAGACTGAGTTCAGTATTATCTTCCCAAGCAAAATATTCATCTTGCCAAATCATTGGATCAATATCGGTTAAGGTACTATGGGATAAAAATACATCAGTAATGCCATTGGATATATCCTCTAATATATGGAAACTCATTACTTTCACTCTCGTATTATTATACTCATATGTTGTCTATTATATCCTATTTCCACCTATTAGACAATAGATTGTATATATAACGAAAATTTGTATAGGGGATATAGATAATAAAAGAATTATCGTATCACACAGCGGAAGCCAATAGTAACGCCCGTATTGGATGGATCACTACCCGGACTCAGAGTAAAGACTCCCGCATCAGTGGTAGAAACCCGAGAACCACCGCGGAGGAAAGCAAAAGGTCCTCCTGTAGTGCTTCCTACAGAGTATACCCCCATATTCTGTGTACTATTCCAGGTATTACTTGGTCTGGTTAAATCATAGCTTAATGTTCCATATCCTGTCATAGCTGTAAATTCAGAACCTCCTGTTGGTTTATTTACTCCCATTATGGTATCATTTGTCCATTCCCATACATTTCCAGATAAGTCCCAGATTATCTCTCCATTGCTTAATGTATGAGTTCTCCTATTTACATGCCATTGATTGGTACAAGTTCTTCCATCTGTATATCCAACACATCCTTCTAGATCATTTATGCTTGCTGCTAATGCACCCCCTGGACCAGTATCAGTATGTCCTCTATTTAAGCCTCCACTTCCTACTTGGTTTACTGGAGTTGGTGTTGGATTATACCAATTACTGTTCTGCGCCTCTATATTCCTTGCTACGGTCATCCATTCGGCATTGGTTATTAAT
>JBIKWJ010000007.1:0-34950 GCA_044356325.1 Minisyncoccia bacterium
TGCACAACTATTCAAACCGTCTGTATTGGTTATTTTCCAATTTGTACCAATTAGATCTCCTGTCTTTATTGTTAAAGTCCCTCCTTTTGCTACTGTTGTACTTCCACTCCTTAAATTGAAATCTACGCTAGGTTCAGGATATTCTGTGGTCGTAAATATTCCACATCCTTTCCATCTATCTCCTAAATGTGCATTCCTATTATCGTTCAAACTTACCTCTATATTATATCCATAGCCTGAGATTAAGTTAGCTATATCTTGAGCTCCTGCTCGATTCGTTGGAAGATTTACCGTTGTCCATACTGACTCTGTTGTCTTTTTATATCTTAATCTGAATACTAATATATCTCCTGGTTCATCTGTTCCCATATAATCCCAATTTACCTTCCCTGATGTATATCCTGTTGATACTCCATTACAACTTAATTGATCTAAATTCGGTGGATTATTTGCTACGGTTCTAAATGATGCCCCATTTACCCAAGTACTCCATGCACCTCTTGCATCTTGTACAGCTACTCTTGGATAATATGTTGTACCTGGTATTAAACTATTTACGGCCATATTGGTAGTACTTCCTGATAATGATTGACTAAATACTATATTTCCAAATCCTAAATCTGTCGCCACCTGTACTGCATAAGTTGCTTGTGCATCTCCTTCTGGATCACTATAGCTCCAATTTGCTTTCGCAGTATTATAGCTTATATCTGTTGTACTGGTATATGATACTGTTGGAGCTTGATTTGGTGTCGTAAATGATGATCCATAGCTCCAACCACTCCATGCACCTTTTGCATCTTTTACGGCTACTCTTGGATAATATGTTGTACTGGAACTTAAACTATTTACTGCCATATTGGCAGCATTTCCTGATAGTGATTGGCTAAATACTATATTCCCAAATCCTGAATCTTTTGACACCTGTACTGCATAAGTTTCTTGTGCATCTCCTTCTGGATCACTATAGCTCCAATTTGCTCTTGCTGTGTTATTACCTATATCTGATGTATATGTATAACTTACTGTTGGGGCTTGATTTGGAACTGGAGCTGGTGGTGGTGTTGGAGCCGGTGCTGGTGCTGGAGCCGGGGCTGGTGCTGGAGCCGGGGCTGGTGTTGGACAGACATTATCAGACCAGTCTAAACATCCCCAATATCCACCTCTATCTGAGCGTAAAGAGCGCTGATTATCTCTTAGACATGTCCTTACACAACCAAGACTATTAACGACTGTATCGCCTTTTCTTTTTCCATCAGCTACTACCAAATGAGGAATTGAAATTATAGAAAGCGTAATTATAAGTAAAGTTATATTGTATATTCTATTACTTAATATTTTATTTATTTGTATTTTCATATTTTTAAAGTTTAGTCTTCTTAAATCTATATCCCCTATATCCTATTATAGCTAATACTGCTATCAATATTATTGATATTATACCTATTATTATGGGCCATATAGTATTTTTCTCTGCTATACATTTACTTGGATCTAATTCCTGACAATCATATTTTAATTCTATACTATTTAGTATATTTCCATCTTTGTCTTTTATGATACTACTTACTAATAAGGTATTGTATCTCTTGTCTTTTGGTAATTTTGTATATATTCCATCTACTTGTCCCGTTACTTGTCCTCTATACTCACTACTTGCTATTATTCTCCCTTTCTCATCTTTGACCGTATTCTCTAATATGGTATCTACCCCTGACTCATTGGTATTATGTATACAACTTACTAATTGTATATCCTGCTCTGGAGAATATGGATTAGTATTCATTAATACTGCTGCTATTCTTGGCTCATTTATTTTTTCATTACTAAACCGTATATTAGCGGTATTTGACCACATCATAGTTTCTCCTGTCTTTGTATCTTTTACTTTTATTTTTATATAATATACTGCTTCCTGTATATTTTCTATTGTATAGTTTGCTATACTTGTTCCTTTCTTTACTATTGCCTGTTGTTGTACTAATTTCTTCTTTGGTTTTCCTAAATCATCACTCCAGCTATATACCTCATATTGTATCTCGACTTCTTTATCTTGATTACTATTATTTTGTATTGGTAACTTTATCGTTACTGGCTTTATTTCTTTATATATTGGATTAAACCTTAAGTTATTATATGGCTCATCATTAAGTGTTATATCTTTTTGCTTTATTACTATTTCTTCTTCATTATTCCCTGTTATCTTAAAACTTGGGTTAAATGCATATACATCATCGGTAAAAGTTAACCCAGCTATACTTATAACATCATTTTGTACTACGCTTAATAATATCTCATATTCTCCTTTTGCTGCCTTGATAGGTATATTATATATCTTATTTATATCTTGACTGCCTTGACTTGCTAAATTTATATTATCTTTTAATACTATCTCATCTACTGTTTTGACTATTCTTTTATTTCCATCCTGTTCTATCTTTACTATTTTACCTTTTATCTTAGCATTTGGTATTGGATAATTATTTTTATTTTTTATTTCTCCTTTGAACTGTATAAACCCTGCAGGTTCATATTCACTTTTATCTAATCCTACGCTTAAATGTATATTATTAAATTTATATACATCAAAACAATCTCCTAATGTAGCATTTTTTAATCCGTCTTTATTGAGTCTACTTTGATATTTTACTGCTTCTGTTGAAGTGTTTTTTTGCTCTTCTATCCGTTTCTGAAGCTCTTCTGCTGTAGATGGTTGTTCTGATAATAGCGTTGGTTTCGCTAAGGGATTGTTTTGTGATTTATTTATCTGCTCTATATCCTCAGCAGTTAACTCCTCTCCTGACACTACTCTTATATCCCATGCTATTACTCCTACATGGGGCAATAATAAGCTTAATCCAAATATTATATATATTCCTTTTTGTATTATTTCTTTCATAGGGATTATGTATTTTCTATAATACTATTAGTATATCATATCCCCCACTCTATTTATATATTGTGGATAAGTGTTAATCATCTGAGATTTGAGAGTGTATCTTGTAAGTCTAAAGGCAAGTCTGAGATAAAACTATACTCCTCTCCTTTATAGGTAAATGATATCTTATGGGCATGGAGGAATTGTCGTGAGAGGGAATGTGTATGCTGAGCTTCAAGTTTACCTCCATATAATATATCCCCTATAATGGGATGTCCTATTGCTTTCATATGCACGCGAATTTGATGGGTTCTTCCTGTATGTATTACTACTCTCAATAAACTTGCCTGAGAATATTCCTGATCTACCCAATATTCAGTGTGAGCTGTTCTCTCCTTTATGCCAGATTGTTTTATATTAACTACTGCTACCCGCTTGGTGTGATCTAATTTGGACCTGATAATTGGATATATAATATTACCATGAGGCTCTCGTAAATGACCTCTCACGAGACATATATATTCTTTATATACTTCTCTATCCTGAAATAGTTGTTTTAATATTTCAAAAGATTTTTGATTCCGTGCTATAACTATAATTCCACTGGTATCCTTATCTATACGATGCACTATACCGTCTCGTTCCTGTAGTTCAGCTTCTTTGGATTGATATTTGTCTCGCACTCCTCGTATTTCAGGATATTGCTTTAATATAATATCAGCAAGAGAATATGATTCTGGATTATTCGTCTTATGCACTAATAACCCAGCTGGTTTATCTATAACTAAAAAATCTTTATGTTCAAATATAATTTTTACTTTATTATATAAATTAGTCTTTTCTTCTTGAGAGATTGATGTAAAATTTTGTTTTTTTAACTGTGTAGTATTAACTTCTATAATATCTCCCCTTGATACTAATTCTTTTGGTTTTTTTACAATAATACCATTCTTTAATACTAATTGATTATGAATTAAATCCTGTACATATTCTCTTGAGACATCGGTAAGAAAAGTTGCCAAAAACTTATCTACTCTTATCGGGCTTATCTGATGATATTGGGTTTTGAACATATAAAGATTGACTTTTTCAATATACTTGATAGACTAATACTAGGTATAGTTTAATATATATATGAAAAAAATTCAATTTTCAAATTTCGTCTGGATAGATATTAATCCAGATATCCCTAGTGATATTGAGAATTTAGATGCAATTATCAATCTCAAGAATTCTACTGAAAAAATATTACAATCCCCTATTCATCTTCAGAGATTGGAAGAATTTCCTGATTATATGGCAGTTGTACTCCATTACCCACTTTATGATAAACAGTTGCGTAAAAATAATGCAGTTGAAATTGACTGTATTCTTAGCCAAGGATATTTTGTTACTTCGCATAAAGTAGAGTTGCATTTTCTTACTGATTTAATAACTCATATAGAGGGCAAAACCTCTCGTTTTGACAGTCCTGTTGAATTATATGTATATCTTATTGATATTATGCTAAATGCATGTATGACACCCCTTAATCGTATTGCGGAGAAAATAGACTTTATTGAAGAGGAAATTTTTAGAGGAAATGAGAAAAATATGATATCTGAAATATCTATTGTAAAAAGAGATGTTCTTGATTTTAGAAAAACCATAAGACTTCATAAATCTGTGATTGATTCATCATTCAAACTCATTCCTCAATATTTCCCTAATAACCCTATTAGACAAAAAAGTATTACGGATATTTTCTCATCTAATATTCATATTTGGAATATTACTGAAAATCTAAAAGAAGCCATTGAAGCGTTTGATCAAACCAATCAAACGCTATTATCTCATAAATTGAATAAAAATATTAAGACATTAACTACATTCTCTACTACACTCGCACCTTCAACTCTATTTATTGGGTTATTAGGTATTAATGCTAAAATGGATTTTCTAAATAATGATATTGCGTTTTATATTGCATTTGCAACTGCTCTTACAATTTCTTTGAGCCTTTATCTCTATTTCCGCAGACAAGATGTTATTTAAGAGAAGTCTAAAAACTATTTATACTTATAGACTATCATAATCTCTCACAATAATTTGTGAGTCAATTTGCTTCATTGTCTCAAGAATAACAGATACTACAATCAAGAGACTAGTTCCTCCAATAGCAAGCGATTGATTTCCTGTGAATCCTGTCATAATAAATGGTAATACCGCAATAAGTCCTAAGAATATAGCTCCAAAAATTACAATACGGCTTGATACATATTGTAAATATTGTGCTGTTTTTTCTCCTGGACGAATGCCTGTTACAAAGCCTCCTTGTTTTTGTAAGTTATCAGCGACTGCTTTTGGCTCAAATACAATTGCTGTATATACATAGGTGAATACTAATACAAAAATGAAATAAAGACTTGCATAAGCTACTTGATTAGACAAAAAGGAGTTGACTGCATTAGCTCCTGAGACTACCCAAGGGATATTAGTCTGTGATAATAAATTAGCTAATACTTGAGGGAATAATACCAAAGATACTGCAAAAATAATCGGCATAACTCCAGCTTGATTGACTTTCATTGGTAAATAGGTATCAACTTGCGTATTAACGAGTGCTCCCCTCGATTTTTTGCTATATGATATAGGGATATTACGCTGTCCTTCTGTAATAAAAATAATTGCATAAATAACAAGTAATGTAAGAGCAATATATACCAGATACAATGGGACTTGTCCTCTATTAAAATTTAAGAAAAATTGACTGAATGTTGTTGGGAGCCCAGCAATAATACCTGCAAAAATAATAAGGGATATCCCATTTCCTACATTTTGATTGGTAATGATTTCTCCGAGCCACATAAGTGCAATAGTTCCTGCTGTCATCAAAGCAATAATAGTAATGACTTGTAGGCTCGTAATATCCTGGATAATATTTTGACTTTTTAATAAAGTTAAGGTAGACATTGCTTGTATAATAGCAAGGGGTACAGTCAGCATTCTTGTATACTGATTAAATATTTGTCTTCCCTGCTCTCCTTCTTCTTTATATAAACGATTCAATGATGGGATTACCATAGTGAATAATTGCATAATAATAGAGGCTGTAATATATGGTCCTACTCCTAATGCTACCAAAGAAAAATTAGAAAAACCACCTCCTGAAAATATATCCAAAAATCCCAAAAGTTGATTTGATTTTGCAAAATCTTGTATACGAACAATATCTACTCCTGGAATAGGAATAGATGCGATAAATCGATATATTATTAATATACCTAGAACTAAAAGAAGTTTATTTCTAAGTTCTGGAATTCGAGGTATATAGAGCCATCTTTTCATATCTATATCTTAATTTATCTATTATGTCACAAAAGCTCTCTACGCAATATCAAACTTATGCACTATATGTATCTTGTATTGTCTTAGATACAGCAATATTTTCAAATACAAATTTCTTATCAATAGTCTCACCAGTATTCTTGGCTAATACTTTAATGTCAGTAGCACTACTACGAATTAATTTAGCTTGTAATAAACTTTCACGATTAATCACAGCTCCATTTTCAAATACGGCTGCAATTGAATAAATATTCACAATGCTATAAGTTGTTTTACCCTTTATATTACCAATTCTATGAGCTCCTTGTACTGGAGATTGTCCTCTTCTTTTATGAATAACACGACTTCCTTGCCCAGCTAAAGCAGCACTACCTCCAGTAAATAATGGAGAAATTTTAGCTCCTGACCGAGCTTTTTGTCCCTTTTGTCCTTTTCCACTATAAGTACCTCGCTTTCCTCCGCGTCCTATTCTTTTACGAGTTTTTTGAGATGGATGTGGTGATAATGTATGAATATGCATATTATTGAGTCATTAACAAAGCTTTTACTGTTGCTTGAGCATTATTAAGTTTATTTTTCCCTCCGAGCATCTTAGCAGTAATATTTTTAATTCCAGCATAATCTACTACAGTTCGTACTGCTCCACCAGCTACAATTCCTTTTCCTTCTTTAGCAGGTTTTAGAATAATTTGAGCACTACCAAATTTTGCAGTGGCGTCAACCGGAATAGTTCCAGTACTTACATCAATTTGTACCATTTTTTTCTTAGCAGCATTGATAGCTTTATCAATTGCAATTGCAGTGTCAGCTCCTTTTCCAATTCCAACTCCAACTTTTCCTTTTCGATCTCCAATTACAACAGTTGCTCGAAAAGAAAATCGTCGTCCTCCCGCCATAACACGAGCTACCCTGGCTATATCCAGTACTTTGTGATCATATTCTCGCTTTTCTGGCTGTCTTGATTGTTGTTGCTGCTTTGCCATATTAAATTCTTAATCCTGATTTACGAGCTCCCTCTGCAAAAGCTGAAATTTTTCCGGTATATTTTCGCCCTCTTCTATCAAATACCGCTCGATAAATATTCTTTTCTAATGCAGCTACTGCTAATGCCTCTCCTAATTTTTCTGCATCAGTAATAGTAGCACTTTTTCCTTTGCTCAATGACTTGCTATGTAATCCGAGTAAAGTCACCCCCTTAATATCATCAATAAGTTGAACATAAATACTGGTATTACTTTTGGATACTGCTAATCGAGGAATAGTAGAAGTGCCTGAGATTTTTCCTCTCACTCTTACTTTTCTTCTTGCTAATCGTCGCTGTTTGTCCAAAATTGCCTTCATACTATATGCATTATAATCCTTATTTTATCACACTTATTTTATTATTTCAAGTCTTTAGGAAGATGTTTTCTTACCTACTTTCATTCGAACAAACTCATCATCATATCGAACACCCTTTCCTTTATAAGGTTCTGGTGGTCGAGTTGCTCGAATATCAGCTGACACCTGTCCAACGAGAGTTTTATCTATTCCTTTTACTAAAATAATGTTTTTATCTACTTCAAAAGCAATTCCTTCTGGAGCTTTTACCTCAATTGGATGAGAATATCCAAGATTTAACACTAAAGTTTGTCCTTGCAATGCTACACGATACCCAACACCTTCAATACGAAGCTTCTTGGTAAATCCATCTGTTACTCCTGTAATCATATTCTGAAGTAATGCTCGATAGAGTCCCCAAAAAGCACTGATATTCTTAATCTGCTCTTGTGGTGTTACAAAAACTTCTGTTTCCCCTATTTCAAATCTTACTGGATGCTTTACATCTTGAGATAATACTCCTTTTGGACCAGTAACAGTCAATACACCATCTTGTAATACTATGGATACTCCCTGTGGAATTTGAATTGACTTTTTTCCTACTCTTGACATAATCGTATACTTACTTAATTACCAAATTTGACAAATAACTTCTCCTCCCAAATTCTCTCTCTTTGCGGTATTTGCATCTATAATTCCTTTTGAAGTAGATAAAACTACTGTTCCTTTTCCATATTTAAATTGCGTTGGAAGTTCTTGAGCTCCAAGATAAATTCGGCGCCCTGGCTTACTTACTCTATCAATTCCTTTAATCCCATCTTTTTTAAGATCAATGACTAAAAGAGGGAATCCTTTTTCTTGATCAACTTTAGTAACACCTGTTACAAATTTCTTAGTCTTTAACAATTTTGCAATTTCAAACTTAAGGTTAGAGTAAGGGATTGATACCTCTCTCTTATTTACCGCTTGTGCATTACGGATTCTGGTTAGCATGTCTGCAATTGGGTCAGTCATATTCATATATCTCTTATAATTACCAACTAGATTTTTTAATCCCTGGGATTAATCCTTGTGAAGCAAGTTCTCTGAAACAAATTCGGCATAATCCAAAGTCCCGGATATATCCTCTATGTCTTCCACACTTGAAACATCGATTAACACCACGAGTGATAAACTTCTGCTTTTTCTTGGACTTTGCGATATGTGCTTCTGTTGCCATATTTCTACTCTTATTGCTTAAATGGGAATCCCATTGATTTTAATAAATGAAGACTTTTTTCCTTATTGGAATTCAATACAGTAATATTGATTTGCATACCAAAATTAATACCAAGCTCTTCATTGGATAATTCTGGGAAAATAATTTGCTCTTTGATTCCAAAATTTACATTTCCTTTCTCATCAATTTTGGTTGATTCAATTCCTTGAAAATCTCGAGTTCGAGGAAGAGCAATTGAGATTAATCTATCAAGAAAATCATACATTCTTTCTCCTCGGAGGGTAACCTTAAGAGCAATTGTCATTCCCTGCCTTGTTTTGAATTGAGCAATAGAACTTTTTGCAGCTACTGAAATAGGTTGTTGAGCAGAAATAGTGGTCAAAATTGACTTTACTTTTTCAAATTTTTGTACATCACGAAAATTTTTTCCAGTTCCTACATTAAGGGTAATCTTCTCAATACGAGGAGCTGCAAAGGTATTTTTAATCCCAAACTCTTTCATAAGTTCTGGGCAAAGTGATTCTTGATAACGAGTTTTCAAACTTGACATACTATAATTCCTTATTCAATTTATGACTATATCGTACTTTTTTATCTCCTACAAATTTATAAGATACTTTAGTTCGAGTAGCAGTTTCAGTATCTACAAAAGCAACATTAGAAACATGTATAGTTGATGGCTTTTGAATAATTGAACCTACCTCTCCTTCTTTACGAGGTTTTTGATGCTTTTTTACGAGCATTACTCCTTCAACACGAACACGGTTTCGAGATGGTATTACCTCAATAATTTTTCCTCTCTTTCCTTTATCCTTTCCGGAGAGAACTTCAACTGTGTCATTTTTTCGAATCTTCATATACTTGGCTTATTACAGTACTTCTGGTGCTAATGATACAATTTTCATATATCCTGCTTCTCGAATTTCACGAGCAATTGGTCCGAATACACGAGTTCCAACAGGCTCTCTATTGGTGTTGATAATAACTGCTGCATTTTCATCAAATCTAATATATGATCCATCAGCTCGGCGATATTCTTTTCGCTGACGTACAACTACAGCTTTTACTACATCTCCTTTTTTTACAGTAGCTCGGGGTTCTGCACTTTTTACAGAAGCTACAATAATGTCTCCTAATTGGGCATATCTTTTACGAGTCCCACCAAGAACATTGAAACACTCAATGATTTTTGCTCCTGAATTATCAGCTACCTTTAATTTACTCTCTTTCTGAATCATATTATTGTATTACTACCCATCGCTTATGTCGAGATAATGGTCGAGACTCTTCAATTACAACCTCATCTCCCAGCTTAATTTCTGGGTTTTCATTATGTGCCATATATCGCTTAGTTATGGTATATCGCTTTTTATACAAAGGATCTGCCTTTGTACGATTAACAGCTACAACTACGGTTTTTTCCATAGCAGTAGAAACTACTTTCCCTTTTAGGGTTCGAGTTTTTATCTTAGATGTAGGAGTAGTAGATTCTGACATATATAAATTTAAGATAATTTGGTCAATACTGTTTGAATTCGAGCAATATCTCTTCTCAATGCTTTTATAGCTGAACCATCTGATTTTTGGGAAGGATCTCCCTTAACAAATATTAATTTGCTAAGTTCTAATTGCTTCTCAACAAGAATATTTTGCAATTCTCCTTGTGACTTAGTATTGTATCCTTCTTTACTCATAATAACTCTGTTCTTAAAGCGCCAGTCATAGGCTATAGTATATCGAATTTTTTGCGATTAGTCAAGCCCTTATTGCTCTTTACTAATAAATTTTGTTTTTACTGGGAGCTTAGCTCCAGCTCTTTTTAGAGCTTCTTCAGCAATCTCTCTGGTCACACCATCAATTTCAAATAAAATCTTACCTGCTTTTAGATTTACTACATAGTGATCAACAGCTCCTTTTCCTTTTCCCATACCTACTTCAGCACTTTTGGTAGTAATAGGCTTATGAGGAAATACACGAATCCAAACCTTACCCCCTCTAGCAGTATATCGACTAATAGCTCGACGTGCAGATTCAATTTGACGAGCAGTAATCCATTTTGCTTCAGTAGCTCGAAGACCATAAGAACCAAATGATAACTCTATTCCTCTTGCAGCTGCATTTAACTTATCAGAAGGTTTTCCCTTATGAACTTTTCGATGCTTCGTCTTTCGTGGTGCTAATAACATAATAGAATTCTTAACTTATTACTTTTGCTCTTCTAATACATCTCCCTTATATACCCAAACCTTAATACCAGTTGTTCCATATTTGGTATAGGCAGTTTTTTTAGCAAAATCAATGTTTGCTCGAAGAGTAGCCAAAGGAATTTTTCCTTTAGTCAAATATTCTGTTCGAGACATTTCTGCTCCATCTAATCGTCCGCTCAATAATATTTTTACTCCTTTTACATTTTGACTTTGAAATACATTTTCTATAGTTTGCTTTAATATACGTCGGAATGGAATTCTTTTTTCTAACTGCTCAGCAATATTCTCCCCAATAATCGCAGCATTTTCATTTGGATTCTTAATTTCCTCAACAGTAAGCCGTAAATCGATTTGAGTTCCAATAAGTCTTTTAATAGTTTTCTTCAATGATTCAATTCCAGCCCCTCCTTTTCCAATAATCATTCCAGCTCGAGAGGTATGAATAATAATATTAATTAATCGGGGAGTTCTTTCAATATCGATAGTACTAATACCTGATTTTGGAAGACTTTTTGTAATAAATGCACGAATTTTGGCATCTTCTTGTAAATCTTTTGGTAAATTTTTAGCAGTACCAAACCATCGAGATGTCCATCCCTTTGTTACTCCTAGTCTATATACATTTGCATTAACCTTATTTCCCATATATCTAATTATTTATCGCTATCCTTGAGAGCTTTCTTGGTAACTGCCTTCTTAGCTGGATTTTTGACAGTAGTTGTCTTAGCTTTAGCTGTTTTTGGCTTAGCAGTTGTTGTTATAGCCTCTTTTACAGCTGACTTTTCTGAAGTTTCTTTAGTTTCAGTAGTAGCTTTTCTCTTCTTTACAATATCAAGTTCTTTTAGAGTCAAGGTAATATGTGAGCTTCTTTTTCGAATAGTATAAGCTCTTCCAAAAGCTCTAGGACGAAAACGCTTCAAGGTTAATCCTGCATCTACAAAAATTGATGATACTTGTAATTGTGCTTCTAATACTGAATCTTGTTTTTTAGCATTAGCTACTGCTGATTGTATAAGCTTTTTTACGGGAATACTTGATTTTTGATTCAAAGTATCAAGTATAGCAAGTGCATCTTTTACAGATTTCCCTCGCACAGCATCAACAACCAACCGAGTTTTTCTCGGACTAATTCTTAGATTTTTAAGTGTTGCATTCCATTCCATACGAGTACTTATTTAGTCTTCTTACCACTATGTCCAATAAATTTACGAGTTGCTGAGAATTCCCCTAACTTATGTCCCACCATATCTTCTTTGATATATACTGGGATATGAGTTTTTCCATTATGTACACCAAAGGTAAATCCTACCATTTCTGGGCTAACTGTACTATGACGTGCCCATGTTTTGATGATAGTAGTATCTCCTGGTTTTAATGCTAAAACCTTGGTAATTAATTTTTCATCAATGTAGGGACCTTTTTTAAGACTTCTAGACATATACCTATACTTATTTCCTTCTACTTATAATAAACTTATTGCTTGGTTTATTCTTCTTACGAGTCTTTTTACCAAGAGCAATTTTACCCCAAGGAGTTTTTGGTGATTTAAGTCCAATTGGTTGTCGTCCTTCTCCTCCTCCATGTGGATGATCTACTGGATTCATAGCACTTCCTCGAACTGCTGGTCTTACTCCACGCCATCGATTTCGTCCAGCTTTTCCAATATTCTCAAGCATATGAGATTCATTACTTACTCTCCCAATACTTGCATATACTGTTTTATGTACTTTTCTTACTTCTCCTGAAGGAAGCTTTACTAAAGCATAGGTATCCTCAACAGCAAGTACTTGTCCTGCACTTCCAGCTGATCGGATAATTTGTCCACCCTTCCCTGGGAATAGTTCTAAATTATAAATTTCTGTTCCCACAGGAATAAATTCTAATGTTAGTCGATTACCAGGTATTAAAGGAGCTTGTTTACTGAACAATAGTCTTTGTCCTACTGTTAATTTACCTGGAGCTAAAATATATGATTTAATTCCATCAGTATAGGTAACAAGAGCAATAAAGGCAGATCGATTTGGATCATATTCAATTGATTGTACAATTGCTTCAATATCAAAACGCTTTTGCTTAAAGTCAACTAGTCGATACATTCTTTTATTTCGTCCTCCTTTATGTCGAACAGTAATCACTCCTCGTGAGTTACGTCCTGACATTGAACGAATAGGTACTAATAGAGACTTTTCTGGAGTTGTCTTTGTCAAAGCTTCTCTGTAATCAACAACTGAGCTTTTTCTTCTTCCTGGTGTGGTGGGTTTTCGATGCTTAATCATATCTAAATACTGATACTATATCCTTCTTTCAATGAGACAATGGCTTTTTTATATCCTGTTGTCTTTCCTTTCTTTCCACGTACAAATACATTTCGTGGCTTTACTTTTATTACACGAACTTGTGAAACCTTGACATTATACAATAATTCTACTGCTTTTGCAATCTCTTGTTTATTAGTATTACTATTTACTTCAAATGAATACTGTCTATTCTGAAATAAAGAATAGGTTTTTTCACTAATAACAGGCTTTACTAATACCTGATAGGAGTGGGTATTATGTTGTAACTCTTGTAGTGCTTCAATTGTAGATTCTTTCTTTGCCATACCCTTAAACGTAATTCTTATAGATATCTTTAATAGCCTCCACTGAAGATACTGAAGTTAAAATAGTGTCACTTTTTAATATATCTTCAATATTTAATGAGTCAGCATATATTAATGAAACTTTTGGAATATTTGCAAATGACTTCTCAGAATATTTATCTTCTCGAGGCACAATTACTAAGGTTTTCTTATCTTCAAGTTTAAGATGATTTAAAATTGATACTGCTTCCTTAGTTTTAATTGCTGATAATGCAAAATCATCTACTAGTACAAATTTATCAGCAGCTACTCTCGATGAAAGTGTCATAAATAAAGCTTTACGCTTCATTTTTTTATTAATAGATACTGCAAAGTTTTTAGCACTTGTAGGTCCAAAAGTAATACCTCCTGTTCGCCAAATTGGAGAACGAGTTGATCCATGTCGAGCTCTACCAGTTCCTTTTTGCTTCCAAGGTTTTTTACCTCCTCCACGTACTTCAGAGCGATCTTTAGTATGAGCTACAGGATAAAGCTTATTTAAAACCAAATATCGATATACTTGATGAATTAAGCTCTCATTTGGAGCTACTTCAAATATCTCACTTGGCAATTCATATTGCTCCTTCTTTACTCCTTTTGTTGTAATTACCTGAATCTTCATATAACTTATCTAACCAACAATTTGTAATAATCCCTTATTAGGACCGGGAATTGCTCCCTTTAATAATAATTGATTATTTTCAATATCTATTCCTACAACCTTTACATTTTTTAATGTTTGAGTTTTAAATCCATCTCGTCCAGGCATTTTACGTCCTTTCAAAACATGTTCTGGATATCCAGACCCAATAGATCCTCCTGATCGCTCAGTATGCTTAGTTCCATGAGTAGCATTTGCTCCTGCAAATCCATGTCGTTTTACTACTCCAGCAAATCCTTTTCCTTTGGAAACTCCTTTTACTTCTAATATATTCCCTACCTCATATTGAGCGATATCTAATACAGCACCCACTTCTAATTCTGGGAATTTATTTACACGAATTTCTTTTAATAATCGTGGTAATTCAGTATCTTTTACTTTTTTCGAATATTTTGCACCAAATTGTACAGCATTATATCCTGTTTTATCTTCAGCAATAAGAGCTTGTACCTTTACATCGGGATACAATTGAACTTTAGTGACAGGTATTACTTTACCCTCTTCAAACACTTGAGTCATTCCAATCTTTTGAGCAAACGAAAATTTCATACTAACACTATTACCTTGATTACTAATTGAGATACTTGATAGAAATATCTACTCCAACTGGGAGATTAAGATTCATAAGAGCATCAATTACCTTAGAATTTGGTTCTGCGATATCAATAAGCCTCTTATGAACTCTCATCTCAAATTGGTCTCGAGAGTCCTTATGCACGAATGTTGATTTTAATACTGTATACTTCTTAATTGAAGTAGGAAGTGGAATAGGTCCCACAGCATTTGCTCCAAATTTCATAGCAGTATTAATAATCTGTACAGATGATTGATCAGCTAACTTATAATCATAAGCTTTGATCTTAATCCGTATTCGTGATTTATACTCTTCTTTTTTAGTTGACATACTTTTTCTTCGTAAAGCGTTATTTGATAACTTTAGTAACAACTCCAGCTCCAACAGTATGCCCACCTTCTCGAATTGCAAATCTTTGGTTATCAGTAAGTGCAATAGGAGCCACAAGAGCAACTTTTACTGTAACAGTATCTCCTGGCATAACTAATTCTGATCCTTCAGGAAGAGTGATTTCTCCTGTTACATCAGTTGTTCGAATATAGAATTGTGGTTTATATCCGGATACAAATGGAGTATGACGACCTCCTTCTTCTTTTGTTAGAACATATACCTCAGCTTCGAATTCAGTATGAGGAGTAATAGATCCAACTTTTGCAAGTACTTGACCTCTTTCAACATCTTCTTTTTTAACTCCTCGAAGAAGAAGTCCTACATTATCTCCAGCCTGACCTTGATCAAGAAGTTTTTTGAACATCTCAACTCCAGTAACAACAGTTTTTTGAGTATCTCGAAGCCCAACAATCTCTACTTCTGAGTTCACTCTAATAATTCCTTTTTCAATTCTTCCAGTTACAACGGTTCCTCTTCCTTCAATTGAGAAAATATCTTCAACTGGCATCAAGAAATCTAAATCAATTTCTCGTTTTGGTTCTGGAATAGCCTCATCAAGAGCATCAATAAGTTCTAGAATTGGCTTAGCTGCATCTGAATTAACATCAGTTGTCTCCAAAGCCTTAAGAGCAGATCCTCGAACAATTCGAGCACTATCTCCATCAAAGCTATATTTACTTAATAATTCTCGCACCTCTACTTCTACAAGTTCAATTAATTCCTCATCATCAACTTGATCAACTTTATTTAAGAATACTACAATTTGAGGTACTCCAATTTGATTTGCAAGAAGAATATGCTCTCGAGTTTGAGGCATAGGTCCATCTGCAGCAGATACTACAAGAATAGCACCATCCATTTGAGCCGCACCAGTAATCATATTCTTGATATAGTCAGCATGGCCTGGACAATCAATATGTGCATAATGACGAGTATCAGACTCATATTCAACATGGGCGGTAGCAATAGTAATCCCTCGAGCTTTTTCTTCAGGAGCTCCATCAATTTCATCAATTGCTTTTTTAGTAACTACATTTCCTCTTAAACTAAGTACATTAAGGATAGCTGCAGTTAAAGTTGTTTTACCATGATCAACGTGACCAATAGTTCCTACATTAACATGGGGCTTATTTCGCTCATACTTTTCGGTTGCCATAGAAGTATACTTTAATTATTATTGTTCAACTGAATAAAAACACTGTCGAGTTAAACACACTCTGAACTATTCTAAACTATATTTGGAATTTAGTCAAGAGTAAAACTTAATTATCTCTCTTTACTCCTCTTTTTATTATCTTGATAAATTCTTGGAATAGTTATTATCAAGACACTTCCCTTATCTCTTCCTTCACTTTTTATACCAACAGTTCCTTTATGAGCCTCTATAATTAACTTCATAAGATATAAGCCAAGCCCTGTTCCATCCTGCCGTATTTGCTTAGCATATTCACCTCTTTTATATGGCTTGAAAATAATTTTTTGCTCTGCTGTAGTAATACCAATACCATTATCTTGTATTTTAATTTGTATTTCTTTTTTATTTCCAATAAGTTGAATATGAATATGATTTTTTCCATATTGCAAGGCATTATCAATTCCATTATTCAAAATCTCTCGTATTTTAATCCTATCTCCCTTTATGATAAAATCTTCTCCCTTGATCGTATAAGTATATCTAATATTTAATTTATTCATTAAAAATGATTTATTCTCCATAATTTCATTTAACTGTTGTTTTATATCAAAGACATCATCCAATCTCACACTAAAATCCCCTGAGTTAAGAGAATTTATATTCAAAGCCCCCTCAATAACCGTCGACATATTTTGTACAATTACATTCATTTGTATAATATAATGCCCCAGAGCATCATCTTTATTAAGATGATTTTCTTTTAATAAAGATAAATATCCTTTAATAGCAGTTATAGGCGTTCTCAATTGATGGGAAGATATTTGAATAAATTGATTTTTAGCCTTAATAGAAGATTCTAATTCTTTATGAACCTTCTGCACTAAGTTGGCCTCTTCTAAGCCCCTCAATGTTTGTTTCATTAATACACCCACAATAACTCCCAATATCACAATTAAAATAATTCTTTCTGGTTGAAAAATACTTGTAATTCCAAACAATATTAATCCTATTTGCACCGCAATAGCCGTAACTAAAATAGTTCCTAGAGCATATAGTTGAAATAAAATAACAGGTATTTTTAAAGCCTCTTGTTTAATAATAATATAAGTGATATAAATTGCCATTAATACTAATCCCAGTGGACCAATACGATGAAATGAATTATCAAGAAATATAAAGGGAATTAAAATATTAGCCGTGGCTACAATACTAAATGGGACCATTATAGCAACAAACATACTCAAAGCATAAGAAATGGTTTTTGCATATACAATTTTTAATAAATATGATAGTCCAAAAAAGCTCCCTGATAGCATATATATTACAAAGATAAGGTGTGGAAATGATCCTAATCGCAATTCGGGAATTGTATACTCATAATTTACAATTCCATATTGTGGATGAATTACATATAAAATAACACCTGTCTGTACAAAGATAAAAAGGAACAGTTTCCAATTCCATTGTAAAGTATTATCTAATGATTTAACAAAAATATAAAAAATAAGAGGCAAGGTTGTTCCAACTCCATATGTAAGAGCTAACTCATATCCTCCAAAAAATTGCTGCTCATTCCATACTTCGCATAAGGCCCAGATTCCTGTTACAATCAATACCACTCCAAACCAGCCTACATATCGATGCTTTGTAGTATATTTTTGAACTGCATTTTTATACACCACACTACAAAATATCCCTAAGGATATACTCAATAATCCTCCGGTTGAACCTAATAATACCTCTATGATATATTGTGAGTCTGTATTCATAATTAGTTTTTAGGAAGAATAATAGTAGCTTGGGTACCCAAATTCTGACCTTCACTTTTTAAAGTAAATTTACCCCTATGACTATTAACAATATGCTTCACTAAATAAACACCTAAACCAGATCCATCTGGATTTAATATAGGTGCATTAGTCCCTCGTATAAAAGGTAAAAATAATTGTCTCAAATCATTTTTATTAATACCAATTCCATCATCTATAATAGAACAAAGGATTTGATCTTTATTAGTACGCAATTTTATTATAACTTCTTTATTAGCAAATATATAGGCATTATGTATCACTTTTTTAAAAGCTAATTCTAAATAGTGAGATTCCCCATTAATAATATAATTTCTATTTGCCTTGTCTAATCGTATTATGATATCTAGATGTTTTTGAGATGTTTGAGTGTCTTCAATTATATGCTCTATGATAAGAGCAATATCTACTGGGACAATATGATTTAATTCAAATTTATTAGCTTGTATAACATAAGTTAGACTTAAGTCTTCCATCACTTCTTTTAACCGATAATTATTAATAAGAATTTTATGTAAATAGTCTAATTCTCGAGATTTACTTTTAGACATTTTTGCGATCAGAGCACTCGTATATTCTTCTAATATAATTACTGGGGTACGTAGTTGATGTGTCGTCATTCTCAAAAAATTATCTTTTACATTAATAAATTTTTGTAATTTACGATTATCGCGATCTAGATTTTTTTTAGTATATGATGATTCTTGTAAATTTTGAATAAGAATAATACCCAATATACTAAATACAATTAAAAATAATATATCAATAATAAGAGTAACTGGTGATGTATTACTAAATGTGATAACCGCAATAATAATCACTGCCCATATAATAATAATTTGAGATATAAATATTTTTGAGTCAACTAACTTATATTGAATAGCTCCTATTACAATAAATCCAACCCAAACTAATAATAGAAGTGGGCTATATTTTATAAAAGCACTATTCCCTTGAATAAAAATAAATAAGGAACTAGCAATATAACCTATAGTAGTAATGAGATAGCCTATTATAAAATACAGAGACACTATTTTATCTTTCTTTTTTTGAATATGTTTTAATCTATTTATAGTGGCTATAATACTCATAAATAAGGCTATCCCTAATCCTATTTGATAATATTGGAATAAAGGTCCATATTCTAAGACAACACCATTGTTATATATGCTGATATTTTGAAATAAATGAAATGAGGTGTAAATAGGAATCAAAAATAGTATATACAAAATACTAATAGCCCAAGAAATTCTATTCTTATATACAGTATTTGTTTTACTAAATGGATAATACAATGCTGTTATAATAAGACCTAATGGCACAGCAATAAGTCCTGAGAACATAATTTGTTGGAAGATTACATATAGAGACTTTGAAAAAAAATCTGGCTTAGAAAAAATAATATGTATTCCCAACCAACCAAATGTCCATATAATACCTCCCGTTAAAGGAAAAAGTAGCCATTTTGATACAATAGTATGATTTTTTCTATATACTAAAGCCCAAGCAATACTAAGAATTGCAATTACACCTAACGATAAAATACTATAAATCATTTTTATTTATATTGGATTGTATGTATTTATATTATCACAATTTAAGGAACAATTCCATTCCCAATTATTTCTAATAATTTACTATGAAATCTTTCATCTTCAATACGATAAGGATGCTTAATATATTGCTTATTTGCAATACAGTATATATCTTGAATTCCTACTCGATTCAAAAAGTCAAGTGAATGAGATATAACAATTAAAGCTCCTTTATAGGCTAATAATCCCTGTATAATTGCCTCCTGTGTTGAGATATCAAGATTATTTGTAGGTTCATCTAATAACAAGATATCTACTTGTTGTAAACTAATCATTGCAAAAGCGAGCCTAGCTACTTGTCCCCCAGATAGGTTGTCTGCATATTGATTAACTTGATAATCATCCCAAAACAAAAACTCTCTTAATTTTTGACGAATTGTCATCATAGAAGCTTTGGGATTATAATCTCTCATATTTTCTAATATTGTCTTATGGGGATTAACAATTGCATAGGTTTGATCCATATAAACAATATTGGTCTTATCTTTAATTTCAAATATACCAGAAGATAATTGTCTTTTCATAAGCATATGAAAAAATTGACTTTTACCTGTGCCATTCCCTCCAATCAAAGCAATTCTGTCTCCACTAGAGACTTGGAATCGGATATCTCGAATAAGTGGAGTTTCAACAACCTTTACAAGACCCTCTCGAATATTTAGGATAATTTCTTGATTTTGTATTGTCTGATGAGGAACATAATATCTTACATCTCGCTTTATTTGTGGTTCTAATTCATGAAGAATTTCTTTATTATCCTCTAGGCGAGAATCATACATCAATTTTTTTTGTCCTGCTCTCATTTGAGCCTTGCTTTTAAGATAGCCCCTATCCATTCGAGATACACTTCTATCCTGCCGACTTTTAATCCCAACTTGTATATTTTGCTCTTGTCTTTTTCCCTCTAATGCAACTGACTTATCTAAACGTTTTTTATCCTTTAAGGCAACTTCATACCGTCTTAATCGAGCTTCACTTTCTAAACGTTTTTGCTCTCGATAAAATGATACATTCCCTCCAAATTCCCTTATATTACCATCTTCTAATTCCCACACTCTATTTACTACTCTATCAGCAAAAGAGGTGTCATGAGATGCGATTAATACGCTATATGGATATTCCTGTATAGCTTTTATCAACCATTCTTGCGCCTGTATATCTAAATGATTAGTAGGCTCGTCTAATAATAATACTTTTGGTTTAATATAAAAAATAATACCTAAATGTAACTTGACAATTTCTCCTCCACTCAAGGTATTAAGTTCTCGACTAGAATCAATACTAAAATCAAATATATGCTCAATGAGATCAATAACCTCCCACCAATCCTCTATGAATTGTGAAATGTATTCTGAAATAGGTGTATTTGACTGAAATATTTCCAAATCTAATTGAGGTAAATACCATACAGAGTCTAATTCTTCCACTATACCCCGAGTTGGCTTAATAAGATTGGCAATAATCTTTAATAAAGTAGTTTTACCTGTTCCATTATCCCCTACTAAAGCAACTTTATCTCCTTGATGAATAGTTACTGATATATCTTGAAGAACTTGTTTTAAGCCATGCTTAAATCCAATTGCATTGGTCGTAATATATAATTTTTTCGACATAATATAACTTTTAAACGGCTTAATTATACCATATAAATCCTAAAAATACTACCTTTATGTGGTTTTAGGTATATTAATACCAAATGATTCTGCTGGGGCATGCGTTAAGGTTTCTTTTGGAAGAGTAAATATAAATATACTACCTTTGTCTCGTCCATTTGAATGAGCCTCGATATCCCCACCATGTTTAAGCATAATTTGCTTTGCCAAATAAAGACCTAATCCAGATCCATTTGGATTAATAAGAGATGATTTTTTTCCTCTTTCAAATTTCTTCCAAATTTTCTTGGCATCTTCTTTAGTAATACCTACCCCATTATCCTTAATTGATATAATAAAAAATTCTTTTCCCTTAGCATCAAGAGTAATAGTGATTTTTCCCCCTCCATAAAACACTGCATTATCAATTATATTATTAAGAGCTTCCTTTAACTTTCCTTTATCTACAAAAGCTTGTGTTACCAATCCTTTGCGTTTAAATACTACTTTTGTGGATTTACTATTCAATAATTCACATTTCTCCTCAATAATAGTTTCAATCAATTCTTTTAGATCAATGCTATCTTTGATATTAATACCAAAGCGACCTGCATTAACATCATTAGCAGCTAATACATCATTAATAATTTCATTTAAATTTTTTGCACTAATATAAGTTTTTTGTAAATCCTCTAATGCTGCTTGGTTTAATTCATATTTGGGATATTCTTTACCTGTAATCATAGATAAATAACCCTGTATAACCGTTAATGGGGTTCTTAGTTGATGAGAAGCATTCTTGAGAAAATCATTCTTGGCATTCAATGCAATTTCTAATTCCTGTTTTTTATTATCAAGAATAATTTGTTTTTGAGCCCCTACATAAGCCTCTCTCGTTAAAAATGTATATAGACAGGTGAACATAAATACTACGAGCATAGTTGACTGTAATCCTTGTGATAAATTACTATCAATAACAATAAATCGTATAATTAATAATATAATAGTAACAACTAATGTTGTCATCAGACCTGCAATAGGAAGTTGCATCCGAAACAATCGGTATCGGATAATGGCGAATAATACTAAACTAGCTAATATCAAGGTTGCAATTGGCCCATAATAAATAAAATTGGTATTATCAAATAGCGCAGGGAGGATTATATTTGTTATAAATGCTGATAATAAACTAAATATTGTTCCTATCAATATAATTTGTATATGTCTCTTTGCAAGATCACCCTCAACTCTTGTATAGCGATATACTAATAAAGAAATGTATATAATACTGTAACTTACAACATAGAGAATAAATATATAATATGCTAATGATTGATACGCAATAGGGTGATTGACATCTAGCTGAAATATACCAACTTGTGGAATAAGAATTACTATTGCAACCAGAATATAAGGATAGTATAAAAATTGATATTGATGAAATGTGCGTTGAGTATTATGAAAAGATAGTCCAAAAAAAACTAATATCTGCAAAATGCTAATAATGGTAATATAAATAGCAATATTAGCAATATATATGCCCCATATATTTCCCATAGGATAAAAATATAAAGTACTCAGCCCCAACCATAAAGCCCAAGTAAATATTCCAAAACAAAGATGAGCAAAATATTTAGATGAGACATATTTACCATGGGATAATTTATAGGTAAAAAAATAAATAAATACTCCTATGATAAAATTAATCATTCCGCTCAATACCAATAATCCTATTGATAAGAACTGATTTATAGATTCCATATATTAATTTTAACCATTTATTTTAGTATATCACATATAGATAATGTATGTGATATTATCTCATCATTTCTTTTTTTACTTTTTCTTTCATTACTTCAATAATAGTATCAGTGGAGTCATTATCATTGACTTTATTATACTTAATAGTATGACATATTTGACATTCATGAATAATATCCACGGGATATCCTCCTTTAGATATTATATCTATTGGCTTCATTAAGCCCTGGCAATGCTCTTGCCTATCTCCTGGATAATTATCTACATGAAGAGAATATAAACATTTTGGACAATGATTGGTATACCCATCACCGTATACAGATAATCCGCAGTTTTTACAAATAAAATCTTCTACTGTTTTTGTAAAATGTTTCATGTACTCAAATTGAGTATTACACTTTTCTAATTTGTAGTGAATCAAGTTCTACAGGTGTATTTCTTCCAAACATATTTACTAATACCTTCAATTTTCCTTTTGATTCATCAACTTCTGATACTTTTCCTTCAAAATCTTTAAATGGTCCATCAGTAATTTTGACCAAATCATCAATATCAATATTAAGGGTGTATTTAGGCTCTTCTTTAGTTACTTTCTTTTCAATAAAATGCATTTCATCAGGAGATACAGGGATTGGGGTTGTTCCAGCTCCAATAAATCCAGTTACATTGGGAGTATTTCGTACCACATACCAAGAGTTATCTGTTACAATCATTTCTACAAACACATATCCAGGAAAAATTCTCTCTTCTACTGTAACTCTTTTTCCATTCTTAATTTTAATTTTCTTTTCTTTAGGAACGACAACATCAAAGATATATTCTTCCATAGAAAGAGATTCTATTCTTTTCTTTAAATTTTGTGCCACATTATCTTCTAGTCCTGATACACTATGAATAACATACCAATTTTTTTCCGTACTAATAGGATGTTGCTTTGCCATATAGAAAGTCTAAATTAGAGAATAAATGTTTTGAGAATAAAGTTGAAGAATATATCTAATCCACCTAATACAATCATAGAAACAATAGAGATAATAGCAACAATACTAGTATATTGAAATGCTTTTTCTCGAGTTGGCCAAGTAACTTTTTTGATCTCAACTTGGGACTCTTTAATATATTGTATTGGTGCTATCATAACATTCTTCAATAGTAATTCTAATATTACCTTATATTTGCTGTCTTGTCAAAATTTATACAAAAAACATCTGTATAGACTCTCTTCCGACCTCACTAATATCCACTACTACAAAGTAATGCCCATCAACATTAATATCAAAGTGATCTTGGCGAATATTCTGAATTAGCTGATAAGGATTATTATCTTTTTGTAACAATCCTATTACCCCCCAAGTTAAAGCAGTATGATAAAAGTATTCTTGATTTTCTGTAATCACAAATACAGGAATTTCCGCTCTAAATTGAGACATATATTCAGCAACACCTTTTCCTTCTTTATCAATAATAATAATTCCATCTACTTCACTAGCCCTTGCTAAATGCTGAGCACCATAAGCAAATTCTCGATAAATATTTTTATAATCATCACCTGCAATATATTCATCCAAAAAATTATCATATGATGATTCTTCTGTTGCAGTAATAATTCTCTGCATCATTAATACAGCCTCTAGAGGATATGCTCCTCCTGAAGTCTCACCAGACAACATCACCGCATCGGTATGATCAATAACCGCATTAGCAACATCCGAAACTTCGGCTCGAGTTGGGCGAGGGTTGCGAATCATAGAATCTAACATTTGAGTTGCAACAATTACACGTTTTCCTTTAAGTAGAGCAAGTTCAATAATATGTTTTTGAATAATAGGGACTCTTTCAGCTTGAACCTCAATACCTAAATCTCCTCTTGCCACCATAATACCATCAACTTCATCCATAATAGAGTCAATTTGATCTACTGCATCAGGTTTTTCAATTTTTGCAATAATAAGAGGATTATTAGTTTTATTGGGATCTGATTCAATTAATCTTCTTAATTCTTTAATATCTTCGGCTGAGCGAACAAAAGACATCGCAATAAAATCAACTCCTTGTTGTAAACCAAAGCTCAAATCAGCTTTATCCTTTTCGGTAATAACAGGGAAATTAACGGAACTACCAGGAAAATTAACTCCTTTTCTTCCTTTAATCTGAGAATTTGTTTTTGCCTCAGCAATAGTATATTGTTGGTCAGGAAGCGCTTCCAATACTAATAGTTCAATTAACCCATCTTCTATTAATACCGTTTCACCTGGTTTTAAAATAGAACTTAAATTATGATCAATTGGTAATACTTTAACTCCTTCTTCAAAATGATATATATTCGTATCATTGGTAATATATATAGTGTCTCCCACTACAATATCTAATGGATTACTAAGAGCTCCCACTCTTACTCTTGGACCCTGTAAATCCTGCAATATAGCTATCGGAAGAGATAAATCTGCACGTACTTTTTTAATGGTTTGAATCATTTGTGTATATTCCTCATAGCTCCCATGAGAAAAGTTCAGCCGAAATACATTCGCTCCCGCTTTAATAAATTCGGTTAAAGACTCCTCTGTGGCTACACGAGGGCTAAGAGTACTAACGATTTTTGTCCTTTTAAATATTTTATCCATAAAGTTTATTATTATACTGTATCTATGTCCATTCCACGCAGGGCTGCTATACGCTTATTAATGGGAGGATGTGTGGAGAACAAATCCTTTGCCCCACCATCTTTTAATGGGTTTGAAATAAATAAATGAGCTGTAGCTCTATTAGCAACCTCTAAAGGCTCAGTATCATTACTTATTTTATCTAAGGCACTCGCAAGCCCCTCGGGGTATCGAGTAAGTAAAGCCCCACTAGCATCTGCTAAATACTCTCTTTTACGAGAAATTGCTAAATGCAATAATTGCACAAAAATAGGTGCTAAGATTGCGAGTACAATGGCTACTATACCCAGTATAATCCCTAATTGTCCATTATCATTATTATCACTTCTTCCCCCAGCACCTCTCCAAAAACTAATGCGTAAAAACCAATCAGCAAGTAAGGCTACTAATCCTACTAATACTACAGATATAGTTTGAATTAAGGTATCACGATTCCCAATATGAGATAATTCATGCGCAATAACTCCCTCTAATTCAGATTGATCTAATCTTGATATAATACCAGTAGTGAGTGCAATAGCCGAATGCTCCGGATTACGCCCTGTTGCAAAAGCATTCATAGCGGTATCATTAATAATATATAATTTAGGTGTCGGTAATCCAGCAGTAATAGCTAAATTTTCTAAAAGGCGATATATACGTTTTCCTTCTGGATTATTAGTATCTATAGGCTGTGCATTGGATATTGAAAGCACAATGCTATCAGAATACCAATAAGATATCACATTCATAAATAAGCTCCCAATCAAGGCCCATACAAAAATACCTGGGCTATCTAAAGTATAACTAAATACCCAAGCTATCCCAACAACAACTGCAATAAATACTGTCATTAATACCCAGGTTTTTCGGATATTCTGATCTTTATGATCGTATAAGGTCATATAAACTCTGTATTATTACTTAGAATGAAACTTTTACTACTTCTTTTTCAGCTTCAGCAATTTCAAAATATTCTTTCTTTTTGAATCCAAAAGAAGACGCAATAAAGCTATCAGGAAAACTTTCTACCTTAGTATTAAGAGATAATACAATACTATTATAAAATCTTCGGGCAGCCTGAATTTTATTCTCTGTATCACTGAGCTCTCTCTGTAATTCTAAAAAGTTTTGATTTGCCTTCAAATCTGGATAAGCCTCAGATACTGCAAAGAGACTTTTTAATGTACCTGACAATACATTTTCAGCTTCTGCTTTTTGCTCTAGACCCGTGGCCTGTATGGCTTGTGCGCGAGCTTTAGTAACTTCTTCGAATACTCCAGATTCATGAGAAGAATAACCCTTTACTGTTTCTACTAAATTAGGAATAAGATCATAACGACGCTTTAATTGCACATCAATATCTGCCCAAGCCTCAGCAACTTTCTGTCTTAAAGAAACAAAGGTATTATAAAGGGAAATACCATAAAAAAGGATAATAACTACAATTGCGATAAGTATCAAAATTGGGGTTGTCATATATATATTATTAACTATTGTTTCTATATTATTATATACCTTCCCTACAAATAATACAATACCCCCTATTTAACGCTTCAAAACCTCTAGATACACTTCTTTTGGAATATGAATACGAGCTGTATCACGCATACGTTTTTTTCCTTCTTTTTGTTTTTTGAGTAATTTATCTTTACGAGTTCTATCTCCTCCATATAATTTTGCAATAACATCTTTACGAAAAGCTGATAATGTTTCGCGGGCAACAATAGTACCTCCAATTGAGGCTTGTAATGCAACTGAATATTGTTGTCGGGGAAGGGATTCTTTTAATCTATGAACAATACGTTTACCCTCATCATGAGCCTCATCTTTATAAACAATATGAGATAGAGCCTCTTGAGATTCTCCTGCTACCATAATATCTAATTTAACTACTTGAGCTTCTTGAGGATCAAGAGGATAATAATTAACTGAAGCATATCCTGAAGTAATGCTTTTCAATACATCATAAAAGTCTACAATAACCTTAGCTAAGGGGATTTGATATTCTATAATCGCCCTATCTTCTCCAATATAGCGAGTATTAATAAATTGTCCACGTCGTTTTTGTAATAAATCCATTACTGCCCCAATATATTCTTTGGGAGTCATAATTTCAAGCCTCACAAAAGGCTCCAATATACGAGCTAATTTGGTATTATCTGGAAAATCTGAAGCAGAATAAATCGTATAAATATCCCCATTGGTTTGCTCCACAATATAAGCGACAGATGGAGTGCTAATAATAAGCTCTAATTCATATTCTCGGCGGAGACGCTCCGTAATAATATCAAGATGAAGCATACCCAAAAATCCACACCGAAATCCTTTCCCAAGAGCTTCTTTGGATTCAGGTTCGAATACAAGAGAAGAGTCCGATAATTGTAATTTATTCAGAGCATCCCGCAATATGGGATATTCTTCCGTACTTTCTACAAAAATACTGGCATAGACCACAGGCACTGGTTCCAAATATTCAGCCAAAGGTTGTAATTCTTGCCCTTCAGGGAATTTTACAATAGTATCCCCTACTCTTACATTTTCTACATTTTTAAGTCCCGTTGCAATATAACCAATACTTCCAGCAGATAATATATCTAATTTTGTCATTTGTGGGGTAAATACTCCAATTTCAAGAGCCTGCGCCTCTTGTTTTTTTGCGAGCATTTTGATTGCATCGGCAGTATGTATTTCGCCATCTACTACTCGAATATGAGCAATTACTCCTTTATAAGAGTCAAATGCTGAATCAAAAATTAAAGCTCTAAAGTCATTGGGATTAGATGAATTAGTTTTTGGGGATGGGATTTCAGCAATAACTCTATCTAATAATTCAAGTACTCCCTGTCCTGTTTTACCTGATATTTCTAAAATTTCAGATTCCTCTACTCCCAATAATTCACATATTTCCTGTTTTACTTCAGCTACTCGAGCATGTGGCAAATCTACTTTATTTACAACAGGAATAATTACTAAATCTTGATCTATAGCTAAATATACATTGGCAATAGTTTGAGCTTGTATACCCTGAGTGGCGTCCACCAATAAAATCGCCCCCTCAACTGCCGCAAGACTGCGTGAAACCTCATAAGAAAAATCTACATGACCTGGAGTATCAATCAAGTTCAGAATATATTCTTGACCTTGATGGGTATATTTAACCCGAACTGGTTGCATTTTAATAGTAATACCACGCTCTCGCTCTAATTCCATAGAATCAAGTAGCTGAGCCTTCATATTACGCTTTTCAACGGTATGAGTTAATTCTAAAATACGATCAGACAAAGTAGATTTGCCGTGATCAATATGGGCGATAATACTAAAGTTACGAATATATTGCATATATCCTTTATTATAGCTGACTTTAATGTGTTTTACAAGTAATAAAAAACTGAGTGCCTATTACGATGCTCGGTTATTGATGATTACTCCACCTTTTATCAAATAAGACAGGTAGGGCTAGAAGTAAGCCGAACAAACCATTTAAGACAATAAGCCAATGGAGCAAAGAAAAGTGGGTTAAAGAATAGTCCTACCGCAGATCCAATGGCAAGAGGAAAAAGCACTATAGATCAACCTAATTCTTTGCTTTTTCTGAGTAGAAGAGGTCATAGTAAGGAGCAAAAAGTATACTTGTTATAGTATATAATAGTCTTTTTGTCAAATATATTATTATTCTTTTTCCTGTAATAACACTTTTGTAAGTCCCAGCTTCCACGTTATAAAAGCATAGATTGCAAGGGCTGGAATAGAGGCTCCGATTACCTGTAAAATCAAGGCTAATGTGGTATCTGTACCCCATATATTTCCAATTAAATGCTTTAACCCATAAGCAATAATTACCATACCAAATGACCAAATACCAATTTGCATACTATACCGAATAGTTCGTATAATACTCCCATGATTAATAGTTTTAAATATAATAGCTCCATACATCAAACAAGTTGCAATAATCGTAATAGAAAAAGCTGCCGCCACTCCTTGAACACCCCAATAATGACTCAAGATCAAAGCTAAGAATATATTCAATATCATACTAATAATACCTACTATGGTTGGAGTTTTGGTGTCATGACGAGCAAATAATGCTCTACTAAATAATGGGATAAGCCCTTGAAATGGTATAGATACAGCTAATATAGTGAATGTATCAAAAGTAATACGCGTGGCCTCCCAATCAAATACCCCCCCTCCATATACTATACGTACTAATTGAGACCTAAAATTGAGCATAAGCATCATAATAGGAATTAATACTAATAAATTCTTTGCAATACCTCCTATGACATAATCTCTAAAAGATTTTTCATCCTCTTTTGCATAGGCCTCAGTTAAAAATGGAAATATAGCTGTTGCAAAAGATAAAGCAATAATTCCAAGAGGTAATGTATTAAGATTAAAAGCCAAAGTAAAGTAAGTAACCGCATCCGGCTTAGTAGAGGCTATAATAGTTCCAATAAAAAGGCTAATCATAGCCGTATCAATTACCAATAATCTTGGCCAATATAATTTCCATAATCTCTTTAAGTTTTTGATATGAATATTAGTACTTATTTGCAATCGAATATTGAGCTTCAAGATACTTGGAATTTGTATTAAAAGATGTAATATTGCTCCCAAAATAACTCCATATCCAAGTCCCGCTATTCCCCAAATAGGATACAAATATACAATACCAATAATAATTCCAATATTATATAATAATGGTCCAAAAGCTACGATAATAAATTTTTTATAAGCATTTAATACACTGGATAAAATACTGGATATACTAAATATTAAGGGGGATATTGCCATAATACGAGTTAAAGTAACTGTATCACTAAACTTTTGTCCCTCATATGAAATAGCTACAATTTTCACTAAATAGGGAGCAAAAACTATCATTGAGAAAGACAATAACCCCATGAGAAGTCCAATTATTAATATGACATCATTTATTAATGCTTGAGCTTCTTCTGATCTGTCTTTACGATTAATTAATTTACTAAAAAGAGGAATAAAGGCACTAGATAATGTACCTAAAATCAAAATATTATATAAAAAATCTGGAATACGGAAGGCCGAAAAGTACGCATCTAAAATTGATGTTTGAAAAGTACTGGTCAATAATCTATCCCTGATCAACCCTAAAATACGGGATAAGAGACTCAATATCACTAATGAGCTCGTAGCATATACAAGGGTAGATGCGGGAAATAATGTCTTTAATTTTCTTACCATAATAGAAGTATTATACACCATTCTTATATAAAATAAAACAGACCCCCCTAATAAGAGAAATCTGTTTCATTATACACGAGTCAATCTATTCAATAATTATTCAAGTACATGTCTTTTAGTAACAATCTGACGCACCTTATCTCAAAAGATAAGGATTTGTTGGTGTAAAAGTTATCAAGATTTACATCTTGACCGACCATTCCTTGTTGAATTACTTCAACAGGCATATCCTTAGAAAGGAGGTGATCCATCCACAGCTTCCGCTACGGATGCCTTGTTACGACTTAGTCCTTGTTATCGATCCTACCGTGGTATGCCCTAAATGGACATGCTTCGGGTATTACCGACTCCCCTGACTTGACGGGCGGTGAGTACAAAGCTCGAGAACGTATTCACCGCAGCGAGGCTGATCTGCGATTACTAGCGATTCCAGCTTCAAAAGGGCGAGTTTCAGCCCTTTATCCGAACTGAGGAAAGGTTTAGGAGATTAGCTTCACTTTACAGTGTCGCAACTCATTGTCCTTCCCATTGTAGCACGTGTGTAGCCCAAGGCGTCGAGGAACACGCTGATTTGACGTCGTCCTCTCCTTCCTCCTGGTTAACCCAGGCAGTCGACACAGACACTTGTAACTGAGTCTGAGGGTTGCGCTCGTTTCCCGACTTAACGGAACACTTCACAGCACGAGCTGACGACAACCGTGCATCACCTGTCTAACGATCTTTAAAGACAGTCTCTGTTTCTAGAGACCCACAGTTAGATTTCTAGCCTTGGTAAGGTTCCCCGCTTAATATCGAATTAAACCACATGCTCCACCGCTTGTGCGAGCTCCCGTCTATTCCTTTGAGTTTTAACCTTGCGATCGTACTTCCCAGGCGGAACACTTAACGCGTTAGCTTCGACACTCCGAGGGTCGATACTCGAAATGTCTAGTGTTCATCGTTTAGGGTGTAGACTACGCGGGTATCTAATCCGCTTCGATACCTACACTTTCGTCTCTGAGTGTCAGCAATGTCCCAGTAAGCTGCCTTCGCCTTTGGTGTTCCCCATGATATCAACGCATTTCACTGCTACACCATGAGTTCCGCTTACCTCTAACATGCTCTAGAATAATGGTTTCAATACCAGACCTCGGGTTGAGCCCGAGAATTTAAGTAAAGACCTTTTATTCAACCTGCAGACGCTTTACGCCCAATAAATCCGGATAACGCTTGAGGCCTTCGTATTACCGCTGCTGCTGGCACGAAGTTAGCAGCCTCTATTAGAATGGTACTCTCTCTTAAATTGCTCCCATTCGACAGAAGTTTACACCCCACAGGGCTTCATCCTTCACGCGGCGTCGCTCCGTCACGCAAATATGCGCATTGCGGAAGATTCTCGGCTGCTGCCTCCCGTAGGAGTATGGACCGTGTCTCAGTTCCATCGTCGGGGGTCACCCTCTCAGGTCCCCTACGCGTCATAGCCTTGGTGAGCCATTACCTCACCAACAAGCTGATACGTCCAAGGCCTTTCCCAAAGCACCGAAGCTTTACAATATACTCTTACGAATATACTGACCATCTTGTATTAGCTTGCGTTTCCGCAGGTTATCCAAGACTTTGGGGTAAGTTACCAAGGTTATACTGACTCGTTCGCCACTAATATATTTGAGTGCAAGCACTAAAGTATATCCGTTCGACTTGCATGCCTTATCCACGCCGCCAGCGTTCATCCTGAGCTAGGATCAAACTCTCATTGAAAACGTCAGATTGTTCCTAAAAAACATCTACTTTTTTCTTGTTTACTATAAAGGAATAGTTATTGAACCTTACAATTTTTGGTTGTAAGTTGATTGAATTGTGAATGTTCTGTCTTTTTAATCAGACGTATGTCTATAATACTAGATTTCAAGACTCTTGTCAAGATATTAGTGCGTTAAAAATATATTTAATAAAAACCTCTTCTATTTTAGATTGATTTACTCTCTTTTGTAACCTAACAATCAGTATGATATACTATATTTGATTATATATATTACCTTATTATGTTTAAAAAAATCTTATATTTCCCTCATAGTATTTTATTATTATTTTTCTCTATTACCGGATTTGGAGCTGCTTTTATTATTAGTTTTGAAAAATATCTCATCCTCAAAAACCCACTTTATACACCAGGATGTAGTATTAATGCTTGGATTGATTGTGGCAAAGTAATGGGCAGTCAATATGCTACGATGTTTGGCTTCCCAAATTCCTGGTTAGGTATGATTGGCTGGCCTATGGCTTGGCTTACGGTATTATATTTATTGACTCATAAACAATTATCCAAGCCTTTTATGCTGATTGCAATGTCATTAACATTTCCTGCTGTCATTATATCCTATATTTGGACTTATCTTGCCTTTTTTCAAATTGGAGCTATTTGCCCATGGTGTATATTATCTTGTATTTCTGCAACTTTTGCTTCTCTTATTTTAGTTGTCCTAAATCGAAAACAGGGATTTATCCAATTTCCTATCAAATCATTTAATGCTTGGGCTATCACTCTTGCCGCTTGGTTTGGATTATGGGCAATACTTTTATATATTGCAATTCTGAGATAAACGGATTCAGTGGGATATAGTTTTTTCATAGCGGAGTATCCCTCCATTATTTCGTAGAGTCGGTGACCTCACCGACATGGTTTTTCGTAGGGCTTTTGTCCCTCCTATTATTTCTTGTACAAGAGATATTAGGAGGGGGCGACCTCTCAGTCACCTGTGTTTGTATTTAAATTCCCCTCTTGAGGGGAATCAGCTCAGTCCACACCCACCGCTACGCGGTCCTCCCTCGCCGGCGAGGCCTGCCTGCGGTAGGCAGGGACAGTTTTATTGTCCTCCTTCGGAGGAGGTGGCCGTCAGGCCGGAGGTGGATAGGGTTTACGTTTGTATTTTATTCCACCCCGTCAGGCAAGCCTGCCACCCCTCAAGAGGGGAATTTTAAGGGCACAGGCGACTGAAAGGTCGCCCCTACGAATACAAAACACAATGGAGGGATAAACCCTCCGCTAGGAATATAAACTTTATCCCCGCCCGGCTCATCCAAGTCCTATCCACAGTTATACGGATGCCTGCCTAAGGTAGGTAAAACCAAACTTCATCCTAACTGTGGAGGATTGGATGAGTTGCCCCCTCACCGCACCACACAGCGGAAGCCAACACTATTGTCCGTAAGGGAAGGAGTACCATCCAGAAGCAGAGTAAAGACCCCTGCAGAGGTATCAACAAAAGAACCACTGCGGAGGAAAGCAAAAGGTCCTCCTGTAGTGCTTCCTACAGAGTATACCCCCATATTCTGTGTAAAATTCCAGGTATTACTTGGTCTGGTTAAATCATAGCTTAATGTTCCATATCCTGTCATAGCTGTAAATTGAAAACCTCCTGTTGGTTTATTTACTCCCATTATGGTATCATTTGTCCATTCCCATTGATTTCCAGATAAGTCCCAGATTATCTCTCCATTGCTTAATGTATGGGTTCTCCTATTTACATGCCATTGATTGGTACAAGTTCTTCCATCTGTATATCCAACACATCCTTCTAGATCATTTGTGCTTGCTGCTAATGCACTCCCTGGACCAGTATTAGTATGTCCTCTATTTAAGCCTCCACTTCCTACTTGGTTTACTGGAGTTGGTGTTGGATTATACCAATTACTGTTCTGCGCCTCTATATTCCTTGCTACGGTCATCCATTCGGCATTGGTTATTAATCCGTAACCCGCTCCATTATTAGTACATGCTTGGTTGGCATCGCTTTGATTTATATTTACTAGTGGTGTTCCTACTGCTTGGGTGGTAGCTGCTACTGTTGCTGAGCCTGCCTTTGCTTCATATTTCATTACACAAAAGTCTTTTGTTTGATAAAGACTATTTCCAGGTACTCGGATATAGCCTGTTGGACAAGTTCTAAATGATGGCAATGTCTCTGCCATATTTATATTTATTCTTCCATCATTATTTTTTGATGCGGTATATATTGCTC